>NCGX01000065.1 GCA_002256995.1 Hydrogenophilales bacterium 16-64-40 | reverse complement strand
GACGTCGATGATGGCATCGTCCACCACTTCGCCGATGGCGAACACCAGCCCCCCCAAAGTAAGTGCATTGATGCTGATATCCAGCGCCCACAGCACCAGAACGCCGGCCATCAGGGACGTCGGGATAGCGATCAGGCTGATCACCGTCGGCCGCCAGTGGAACAGGAACAGCAACAGGATCAGGGCGACGATGATGGACGAATGCAGCAGGGCGTCGCGCAGGTTGTCGATCGAGGCTTCGATGAAGCTGGCCTGGCGGAACACGTTGGGGATCAGCTGCACATCCTTGGGGAGGTTCTCCGCCATGCTGGCCAGTACTTTTTCCACATTGCGGGTGGTTTCCATGGTGTCCGCGCCCCACAGCTTGGACACCGTGCCAATCACAGCCGGACCGCCGAATATCTGGCCATCGCCCCGTTTCACTTCGCTGCCAAAGCGAACCTCGGCAATGTCGTCGATGTGGATCGGCTGCCCATCACGCATCACGACCAGGGTCTCGGCAACATCGCGCAGGCTTTCCACCTTGCCGTTGGCACGGATGAAATATTCCTCTTCGGAACTGGGATAGACGAAACCGCCCGGCGCCACCAGGTTGGCGGTGCGTAGCGCCTGCGTCACCATGTCGGTGGATACACCGTATTTGCGCATGCGCAGAGGATCCAGCAACACCTGGTACTGCTTCACGCCGCCGCCCACCGCGACCACCGAAGCCACCCCGGGTTGCGCCAGCAAGCGGTTGCGGATGTCCCAGTCGACCAGGGTACGCAGTTCGTGCTCGCGATTGCTGCCCGACCAGTCCACCAGCCCGAATTTGAGCAGCCAGCTCACCGCCGAAGTCACCGGCATCATCTGTGGCGTCTGCGCCCCGGAGGGCAGTTGGCCCTGCACAGTTTGCATGCGCTCCTGGATAATCTGGCGCGCACGATAAATGTCGACGCCCCACTTGAACACAATGGTGATACGCGACAGCCCGACCGAGGAGTTGGAACGGATCTGGTCGATGTAGGGTGCGCCCTGCAGCACGACCTCAATCGGCCGGGTAACCAGCGTCTCCACGTCCTTGGCGGAATAGCCTGGCACCTCGGTCTGGATCTGCACCTGCGGCGGTGCGTATTCGGGG
>NCGX01000044.1 GCA_002256995.1 Hydrogenophilales bacterium 16-64-40 | reverse complement strand
GGTGGGGTCGACCACGCGCTCGACCGCCTCGCGCGGCTGCGGCGGCGGCGCCCAGTCGGCCAGCGCGCGCAGCACTTCGCGCACGCCGAAGTTGTTGATCCCGGAGCCGAAAAACACCGGCGATTGCCTGCCTTGCAGGAACGCATCGAGATCGAAGCTGTCGCCGGCGCCGCGCACCAGCTCGATTTCCGACAGCAGCGTGTCGGCTTCGAGCGGGAAGCGTTCCTTCAGCGCGGCCTCGCCCAGGCCCTGCAGCGATTCGAACTGCTGGTTGGCGTTTTCCTCGCCCGCCTTGAAGCGCAGGATTTCGTTGTTGAGCAGGTGGTACACGCCCTGAAAGCGCTTGCCCATGCCGATCGGCCAGGTCACCGGCGCGCAGTGGATTTTCAGGATCGACTCGATCTCGTCGAGCAGTTCCAGCGGCTCGCGCACCTCGCGGTCCATTTTGTTGATGAAGGTGATGATGGGGGTGTCGCGCAGGCGGCACACCTCCAGCAGCTTGATGGTCTGTTCCTCCACGCCCTTGGCGGCGTCGACCACCATGATGGCGGCGTCC
This sequence comes from Hydrogenophilales bacterium 16-64-40, assembly GCA_002256995.1. GTDB lineage: Bacteria > Pseudomonadota > Gammaproteobacteria > Burkholderiales > Thiobacillaceae > Thiobacillus. Next base: position 8,274 of record NCGX01000044.1, on the reverse strand, counting down.
ACTGCGGTCAGCACGCGGTAGGTGTCTTCGGAGAAGTCCTTGTGGCCGGGGGTGTCGAGCAGGTTGAAGACACAATCGCCGTGGGAGAACTGCATCACCGAGCTCGCCACCGAAATGCCGCGCTCGCGCTCGACCTCCATCCAGTCGGAGGTGGCGTAGCGTCCGCTTTTGCGTGCCTTCACCGTGCCGGCCATCTGGATGGCGCCGCCGAACAGCAGCAGCTTTTCGGTCAGTGTGGTTTTACCGGCGTCGGGGTGCGAGATGATGGCGAAGGTGCGGCGCTTCTTGACGTCGCGCGCCAAGGCGGGATCGCCGGTTTGCGCCGGCGCGGTCAGAGTGGATTCCATCGGGAGGACGAGCAGATATAAAGCAGACCGCCATTTTAAGCTATTTCCTGTCACTTCCCATGGCGGCCGCTTGCGGCCCCCGCTGTGACGGGGCGGGGCGGTCCTGCGGGCCTTTACCGCCTGCCGTTTGCCGCCACGACCGGTGCGATGGCAGGACACTGGTCAGCGGGATCGATTTCCTGACGATCCTGGCCCAGTTCCTGGGCGGTGGGCATCCCGTCGCGGCCCACCTGCAGGATCGGCAGCAGCTTGCCCATGCCCGCCAGGGTGCGCGCGTGGGCGATGGCATGCTCGTAGGTGGCGTTCACGTAAGCGCGCCGTGCCTGGAAGTACTCGTTTTCGGTATCCAGCAGGTCGAGCAGGGTGCGCTGTCCGATGTCGAATTGCTCGCGATAGGCGACACGGGCTTTTTCGATCGACAGCTGATGCTGATCCAGAAAGCCCAGCTGGCGCGACAGGTTGTGAATGTCGTTGAATGCGATGGAGAGGTTCTGGCGGATGTCGCGGCAGGCCTTGTCGCGCAACTCCTTCGACTGCGCCAGCCGTTCGGCGTATTGGCGCAGCTGGGCCCGGTCGGCGCCGCCCTTGAACAGGTTGTAGTTCAGCACGAGTTCGATGACCTGATTGTCGCTTCGCCCGGCCAGGCCGCTGTCGTTGTAGGCAACGTCCTGGCTGGCGCGCAGGTCGACCCGCGGCTGGAAATTGGCCTGGCGACCGCGCGCATCGGCCTGCGCGGCGCGCACGTTCTCGATGGCGGCATTGAACGCCGGGCTGCCCTGGTAGCCCAATTTCAAGGTCTCTTCGATGCTCGACGGGATGCCCTGCTCGAGCAGTTCGGGCGCCAGCATTTCGTCCGGCGGGAGTTCGCCCACAATGCGCAGGAAACGCGCGCTGACGTCATGCAGGTTGCTGGTCTCGGTGAGCATGTTCGATTGGGCCAGGGCCAGGCGGCCGCCCGCCTGTTCGAGGTCGACCCGTCGTCCAACCCCGGCCTCGACGCGCTCCTGGATCTGCTTGAACACCTGGTCATGCTGGGCGAGATTGTCCTGCGTCAGCGTGAACAGTTCGCGATAGCGCAGCACGTCGAGATAGGCGCGGGCGGCGTCCAGCGCGGTCGACTCCGACGCGTCGAGGACTTCGTAGTAGCGCACCAGCTTGGCGTAAGCCAACCGGGCGACTTCGTCGCGGGTGGCGAAACCATCGTAAATCATCTGGTTCAGCGTCAGCGCGGCACCGCGGCGATTCAGACTGGTCGTCGGCGAGTCAGGCTGTTGCAGTTTTTCCCGGCCAATGTCTGTCGTGAGGTCCAGCCGCGGGTAATACCCGCCGCGCGCGGCGTCCTGCTCATGCTTCGAAGAAAGAAAGGCATGCCAGCGAGCCTGCACCTCGGGATTGCTCACCACGGCTTTTTTGACCGTGTCTTGCAGCGTGACGAGTGGCTGTGCGCCGGCTGTCGCGGCATACAAGCCGGTCATCAACACCAGCAGCGCAATATTTCTTTTGGGCATTCCTTCAGCCTCCCGGAACGTGTCCGATAACGTATGTGTAAGGTAGTGGCGGATTGTCCGCAATCTTTATGCCACTGGGGGCTTAAAACACGCCCCGTTCACAAAAACACTAGTGACCCAGGAAAGTTATTTGCCTCTCCCGCTGCAATCATGGACTTGTCTGGCGTCTGACGACAGCCGGGAACGTCGCCCGGTGTATTCCGGGCGCGCCCAATTCTGCCCTCAACGTGGGATTTCCTGCCCTGGCCTGCACGCGTCCTGACTTTTTCATGCAGATTTATCGACAGCTCGTTGGAAAACTAGACGCCTGCTTGCTGGTATTTTTGTTGGCTGTCAGCGCAAGCCTGGTTTCAGCCGAGGTCGATCTGGATCGCATGCTGTCGCTGGCGGGCCAACGCTACGGCGACTCAGGGGTTGCCTCGGTGAGCGCCTGGTATGACTTGCGGGCCAAGGCGGCCAGCCAGCCGGATACCGCCAAACTGCGTCTGGTGAATGATTTTTTCAATCGCCTAACTTACTTCGGCGAAGACATCGATATCTGGGGCAAGCAGGATTACTGGGCGACGCCGCTCGAAACGCTGGGACGTGCGCAGGGCGACTGCGAGGATTTTGCAATTGCCAAATACGTGACGCTGAAGCTGCTGGGCATCCCTTCCGAGAAACTGCGGATGACTTACGTCAAGGCCCGCATCGGCGGACCGCAAAGCAGTATCGTCCAGGCCCACATGGTCCTGAGCTATTATCCTGCGCCAGACGACGAGCCGCTGGTGCTGGATAGCCTGATTTCCGATATCCGACCCGCATCCCGCCGCACCGACCTCACCATGATCTTCGGCTTCAATGCCGAAGGGCTGTGGGTAGGGGGGGCAAGCCCCCGTGCGGCCAATCCGTCGCAGCGACTTTCAAAATGGCAGTCGGTGCTTGCCAGGATGCGGGAAGAAGGAATCGATTGAACCACCTCATGCACAGGGACATGTCATGACACTCACCAAGCAACTCTGGCTTGCCATCGCGGTAATCCTGACGATGGCGTTCGGGATCAGTTTTCTGGTCAGCGCGTGGTCGGCAAAAGGCTATCTGGAAGATCAGCTGCGGCTGAAGAACAGCGACAATGCCAACTCGCTGGCCCTGTCGATGTCGCAGATCGAGAAGGACCCGGTGCTGATCGAATTGCTGCTGTCCGCGCAATTCGACATGGGCCACTACAAGCAGATCAAGCTGACTTCGCCAACCGGCGAGGTGATGATCGAAAAGCTGAGCGATGCCGTGATCGACCAGGTGCCCGCCTGGTTCGTCAGCCTGATCCCGTTGCAAACCGAGCCCGGCATCGCCCAGGTGCAGGATGGCTGGCGCCAGTACGGCACCCTGAGCGTGACCAGCCACAACCGCTTCGCCTACCAGTCCCTGTGGGAGGGCAACCGCAGGCTGCTGGGCTGGTTTTTGGCCAGCGCGCTGCTTTGCGGCGTGATCGGCACGCTGATCCTGCGTTCCATCACCCGTCCGCTGGGGGAGGTGGTCGATCAGGCCGAAGCGATCGGCGCGCGCCGCTTCATCACCACCCGGGAGCCGCGCACGCTGGAGTTTCGCAGCGTGGTACGCGCCATGAATGCGCTGTCCAGCCAGGTGCGCAGCATGCTCGACGAGGAGACTGCACGACTCGAGAAACTCCGGCGCGACGCACAGCATGACGCACTGACCGGCCTGCTGAACCGTGAACATTTCCTGAAGAAACTGCAGTACGCGCTGGCGGACGAAAGCGCGGCCCCGACCGGCGCACTGTTCATTTTCCGCCTGCCCGACCTCATCAAGCTGAACAGGGAACTGGGGCGCGAGGCCACGGACACGCTGCTGAAGCGGGTGGCGGGTGCGTTGCATGAATCCTGTCCGGACGAGTCCAGCCAGATCGGACGCCTGAACGGATCCGACTTTGCCGTGCTCGCGGCCAACGTCGACTCGGTCGACGAACTGGCGCAGCAGATCTTCGCCCGGACCAAGCTTTCGATCAGCGACCCGAGTGCGGCCACGGAGCATGGCGTGCTGCTGGGTGCCGCGGTTTATCGCCACGGCGATCCGGCGTCGCAGGTGTTGTCGCGTGCCGACGTGGCGCTGGGCCGCGCCGGGCAGGAAGGCGGCAGCGCAGTCGAGAGGGGCGAACCGGGTGTCGAATGGAAGCCGGTGCCCGGTCTGGTTGCCACCTGGCAGGTGCTGATCGAAACGGCTCTGCGGCAGAAACGGGTCCAGTTCGTCACCTACCCGGTGCTGGACGGGCAGGGCAAGCTGATCCACTACGAGGCCCCCGCACGCATGCAGAACGTCGAGACCGCCGCGTGGATGTCGGCCCATGAGTTCATGCCCTGGGCCAGCCGGCTGGGCCTCACCGAACGCATCGACACGGCGGTGTTCGACAGTGCGCTCGACTGGCTGGAAACGAACGACGATCCGGTGTGCATCAACGTGTCGCCGCAGACGGTGTGCGATCCCGTGCTGACATCGCGCTATTGCCGGGCACTCAAGGGCAACCGGACGCTTGCGCAGAAACTCTGGATCGACATTCCCGAGTTTGTCGCCTACCGCCATCCCAGAGAGTTCCGCGTGTTCTGCGACACCCTCAAGCCGCTGGGCTGCAAAATCGGCCTGGAGCACGTCGGCAACCAGATCTGCCATATTGGCGAGCTGCATGACGTGGGGCTGGATTACCTGAAGATCGACAGCGCCATCATCCGCGACATCGATCAGAGCATCGGCAACCAGACCTTCCTGAGAGGACTGTGCACGATCGCGCACACCATGGGCATGATGACGATCGCCGAGGGGGTGCTCAATCAGCAGGAGGCTGCGTGCCTGAAGGAACTGGGCTTCAAGGGCATGACGGGACCGGGCATCGTGCTCGCCTGAGGGTAATAGCCCGCTTGCGTCCGCAAGCCTGATTCAGATGGTTTCGTTGGCCCCGCCAAGCAGGTCGAGCGCGCCCAGCGACTGACGCATCGAGCGGCGCTCCATCAGCTTTTCCTGCGCTGGCAACGGCAGGTCGGTGAAGCGGATCACATCACGGTCGATCAGCAGGTCGATCAGGTCCTCCAGCACCCGCACCAGCCGCATGTCGGACTGCTGCAGCGTGTCTTGCTCCAGTCCCATCCGGTTCATGAAGTCGATCAGTTCCTGTGAACTGGAGGGCAATTCCTCAAGGCCATCGCCTGGCTCAAGCTGGATCGCGGCAATCAGCCCCTGCTCGTCACGTCTAATATAAGGCACGCTTTACTCCTGTTGCCCGGCATCACAAACAAACCAGACCGCCGATTCTCTCACGCTCAGTCGGTGATCAACTTGCCCTTGCTCAGCAGATCCTGAATGATCTGCTGATCGCTGGTGTAACCCGCGACCAGATCGATTCCAGACAGATTGATGATCTGGTCCGGTGCCGCCATCGCGGCCCCCTGCGACTTCACCTCAAGCACGGTGGTGCTGGTGGCGGAGTCGTAGCTGAAGTGCAGATAATCCGCCAGGTTGCCCGCATCCGTTCCGACGTGCGATTCGCCTTGCAGCAAATCGCGCAGATCGAGCTTGTCGCTGTTGTCCACGGTGTCGAAGTCCGTCACGGTATCAATGGCAGGCGTGCTCGCCGTGCCGGCATCAGCAAGCTCCCAGCGGAACACGTCGGCGCCAAGACCGCCGGCCAGCGTGTCGTTGCCGGTGCCGCCGATCAGGTTGTCGCTTCCGGCGCCTCCGTTCAGCGTATCCGTTCCCGCGCCGCCATGCAGCCAGTCGTTGCCTTTTCCGCCATTGAGCGTATCGGTGCCCGCGCCGCCGACAATCAGGTCGTCGCCGTCGCCGCCGGACAGCGTGTCGTCGCCTGCCAGGCCCTGGATGTGGTCATTGCTCGCAGTGCCGGTGAGCGTGTTGCTGCCGGACGTGCCGGTCATCGTGTTGGTGGTTTCTGCCACGGTCACCGCGATGTTCTGGGTGGTGGAGGCCGTGCTGCCGTTGCTGGTCTCCGTCGTCGTCGACGTGACGGCCAGGTTCACCGTTCCGGTGTAACCATCCGCGGGCAGGAAGCTGAGCCCGTCGAGTTGGCCCGGGCTGAACGTCCAGACGCCGCCCCCAAGGTCGGTGCCTGCGTTGAAGGCCGCGCCGGCCGGCACGCCGGAAATCGTGACCGATAGCGTCTCGGAGCCATCCGCATCCACCATCGCGGTGGAAATCGGCAGGGCAATCGGTGTGCCAAAGGTGGTCGCGCCGCCTTGGAACGAGATGTTGCTAATGGCGAGGGAGGAATCCTTGGCTATATCGCGGCCATTGAGCACGAGCCACGAGAACTGGTAGCCGCCGGCCGTCGGGGCCGTAAACGTATAGGCGCCGGAGGTGTTGGTCGAAGGACCGGCCTGCTCAGCGGACGTGATCAGCGTACTCGTTTGCGTGCCGTTCGGGTTGGTGACCACGAGCACCACGATATCGTTGAAGCCGTTGTTGATTTCGCTGGCCAGGTCCTCACCATTGATGAATGTCCAGTCGAATACCACGGACATTCCGGCTGGTAGCGTGTAGGCGTAGTTCGTCAGCCCTCCGTCCTGCACGTCCACCGTGCCGGCATCGCTTGTACCTGGTCCGGGCGGCGGATTGAAGCTGTCGAGCGTCGACGAGGTGAGACCGATCGCGGCAGCCAGGTTGGACTGGCTGGTCCCGCTGGTCGTGCTGGCCGTGCTTGCGCCCGCTACCAGGGCATTGAGCTCGGTCGGCGCGATCAGCTGCGGCGCATCGGCCGCCGGCGTCACCACGACGCTCACGCTTGCGGTGTCGATCCCGCCATTGCTGTCGCGGATGGTGTAGGTGAAGGTATCGGTCCCGCTCCAGTCCGCGTTGGGCGTATAGACCAGGTTGCCGCCCGCGTCGGTCGTCACGGTGCCGTTGGCAGCCTGCGTGTAGCCCCAGAGCAAGAGCGGATCGCCGTCGGAGTCACTGTCGTTGCTCAGCACGTTCAGCGTGATGGCCGTATCTTCGGCAGTGATGTAACTGTCGTCCACTGCCACCGGAACGGTATTGCTGGGCGCGGTCTGTGAAATGGCCAGCCGGGCCGAGCTCGAATCGCCGTCCGCGTCCACCAGGTTGTAGGTGAATTCGTCCGGGCTGGTGTCGGCATACTGGATGCTGTCGAAGCCCGTCAGCAGGATCTTGGTGCTGGCACTGGTGTCGACACCATAGAGCGCGACATACTGGAACGGCGTGCTCCCGGTATCGACATCGAGGGTGAAGCCGGGTTTGGCGACCGTGTTGCTGCCGGTGCCGACCAGGTTGCCACTGCCGTCATAGGCCGCCCAATAGAACTGAACGCCCGAATTGGTGCCCGAGTAGAAGTTGGCGTTGAGGGAGAGCACCTCATTACCCAGATTGACCAGCAGCGCTTCCGGACTGGAGGGATGGCCGTTGAGGTAGGTTGCACTGCCAGAGCCTCCGGCAATGCCCAGACCGTCCGTGCCGTCCGCCAGCGTGCCGTCCAGGACGGTCAACCCCCCCGTTCCCGTGATGGACAGAATATTTGCAGCCAGCGGCACATAAGTCGTCGGATCGATGAAGAACTCATTCTGGTTCGCGACGTTGCGGGCGCCATTGAAGGCCGTGATGCTGACGTTGCTCCAGTCGGCCAGGCCATTGCTGCCACCGGCCTTGGTGAACAGCGACGACTCGTAGGTGTACGAACCGTCCTGGTTCATTGACAGGATCCCCTTGCCGGTATCGACCGTGATGACCCCGCCGAAGCGGTGTAGGTGGTGCCCTGATAGACCACGCTTTCGACCGTCCCGGGCAGTTCCGCACCCAGGTCGTTCGTCGACACATTGCCGGCCGTGTTGCTACCCATCGTCAGCGTGGCGAAGTCATTGACAGCCAGCGGCGCATCGTCCTCGATATTGACGGTCAATGTCCCCGTGGTGGTCAGCATGCCATCGCTGGCCGTGACCGTGATGCCAAGGGATGCGATGTCTTCAGCGCCGGCCGTTGCATGATCGATCGTCCCGCTGAGCGTGACGGTATAGGCACCGGTGTTCGTGATGCTGATCGTCATGATCACCTCGCCGCCGGTGCTTGCGATCAGGGTCGAGGTGCCGCTGCCGCTCCAGGTGAGGGCCTGGCCGCCGGACGTCAGCACGGTCGAAGGCGCCGTGAGCGTGACGGAAAGCGCGGGGCCGTCGATATCGGCGATGGCAAACGTCCCGCTCGAGACAAGCGCGTTGGTCGTGTCGGTCGGTGTGCCGGTCATATCGGGAACCCCGTTGGGGAGCCCTTCTTCCGAGATGTTGGCAGTCTTGCCGGCAGTACCGAATGACGGCGCGTCATCGGTGCCGGTCATGGTCACGGTGATGAGCTGGGTGGAGCCGTCGGCGGTTTCGACCGTGATGCTGTCGGTGTAGACGGAGCCGGCGACGAAC
>NCGX01000064.1 GCA_002256995.1 Hydrogenophilales bacterium 16-64-40 | reverse complement strand
CTCGCCGTTAAGCAGGGCGTTGATGCAGCGTGCCGAGACGTCGTCCCCGTATTGACTCTGGTAGGCATGCAGGTGGTGGCGCACCACCGCCCACAGGCGATTTTGCAATGCCGGCCTGCCGGCGCCGATCTGGTTGATCGCCTCGCAGAAATTGTTGACGAAGAGGCAGTAGGCGATCCGTTTCCAGCCCTGGTCGGCGCTGTACCAGAGCGCTTCGCGGGCGCGCGGGCTGATACCGTCCAGTTGCTTGGCGCCGAACCGCTCCTGCACCAGCTTCACGCCTTCGAAGTCGCGCAGGAAGACCTGTCGCACCTCGCCCTCGGCGACGCCGATTACCACGTTCTGCAAATGCGGCTCGAAAATGACGCCGTGCGCGAAATAGCAGTACAGCACCGGGTACATGAGCTCGCCGACGTAGCGCGAAAACCACGCCTCGGCGGTCTCTTCGCGCGACGATCCGCCACGCCGCGGCATCGCGTCCAGCAACTCGCCCATCCGCGCTTCGCCGTAGACGTGGTTGCCGAACAGCGCCCCGGCGAGCAGCGGCGTCACGCCAGGATGCAGCACGCCGTCGAACCCGCGCCGCAAGATCAGGCCGAAGCCTTCTGTGATCGCCCTGTCGGACTGGGCGTCGCCCGTTTTCATATCCGCGGAGATGAATGCGGGCTCCTCCATGACCGCCATGCCAGGGAAATGCTGCTGCAACTGCGGCGTCAGACCGCGCATGATGCGGGTGACCTGCAGCGCGCCCTCGAGCTCGTAGATCGCGTTTTTGCGCACGCAGTTAGTGATGCGGACGTTCAGCGAACACTTGTAGAAATAGGGATTGTCGGGATGGAACAGCGTGCGGATCGACGAGGTCGGGTAAAAGTGCGCGCCCTGTTGTCCGAGATCGCGGATATGGCCACCGCGAATCGCCGCTGCCAGGCCCGGATGGGTGAGCAGATGGCGCGCCTGCCAGGGATGGGTTGGAATGAGGAAAAAGTCCTCGTCCGCGGCAATCTCCGCCGGCGCCTGTTCGGCGACCAGTCGGTCGCAGGGCTGGGCGAGCACCGATTGCTGCAACAGGCATTCGCGGCGTACGGCAAAATAATGCAGCGCAAAGCGCGTCCCCATTTCCGGCGAATAG
>NCGX01000043.1 GCA_002256995.1 Hydrogenophilales bacterium 16-64-40 | reverse complement strand
ATCTCATCTCGGCCTCCTTTGAGTAAAAGAACAAAGTTCGCACTTCGCTTTTTACTCCTCCGCCTCACAGCGGTGGGAGGTCGGCTAGATGATTCTCAGACACGAGAAAAAAAGGGAAAAAAAGGGGTCAGACACGATATTTACCTTCTACCTTGCCCTCGGGGAGTGGGCGGTCGCATCCTAAATAAATGGGGTCAGACACGAAATAAATGGGGTCAGACACGATATTTGTCCTATGCTGGAATCATCCATTTTCCGGTGAGCGACCATGGCGCGCCTTCCCCGTTACGTGATTCCCGGCCAGCCGCAGCACATCATCCAGCGCGGCAATAACCGGCAGCTGATCTTTGCAGCGGAGGCGGATTACCAGTTCTTTCGCGATGCGCTGGTCGAGGCGGCACACAAGCACGGGTTGGCGATTCATGCGTATGTGTGGATGACAAATCACGTCCACCTGCTGGCGACGCCCGGGTTTGACGACAGCATCAGCAAGACCTTTCAGTCGGTTGGGCGACGCTACGTGCAGTATTTCAATTACACGTACAAGCGTAGCGGGACGTTGTGGGAGGGGCGCTACCGCGCGACGGTGGTGGACAGCGAGCGCTATCTGCTGACTTTGATGCGCTACATCGAACTCAACCCGGTGAGGGCGGGCATGGTTGCCATGCCGCAGGATTATCCCTGGTCGAGCTACCGGCGCAATGCGCTGGGCGAGGGCGGGCCGAATGCGGACTGGCTGATGCCGCACGAGGAGTACATACGGTTGGGTTTTGCTGATTTGGCCAGGCAAAAGGCCTACCAGGCGCTATTCGCTGCGGCGATCGACCAAGGCGATCTTGCAGCAATCCGCGACTGCACGCACAAGGGCTGGGCGCTGGGCGGGCAGCGCTTCCAAGCTGAAATCGAGGCATTGGGGCGGCGGCAGGCCGCGTCGAGAGGCGTGGGGCGGCCGCGGAAGCAGGCAAGCGATCGTGACTGACTCCGATTTTTCGTTGTCATGAGCTTGTTGGCGGGCGCGGCGACATGACGCATACTGCAAAAGCTGCGGCCTGGAACATCTAGCCGTATGTCTGGAAGCGTAGTTTGATCACCCCCGCTCAATAAAGAACAAGGAATAAACATGAACATGACTTTAAGCCTCGCCCCGCTGGTATCGCTGATCGCCGGCATCCTTATTCTGCTCGTGCCACGTCTGCTGAACTATATTGTCGCTATCTATTTGATCATTATCGGTTTGATCGGATTATTCGGCCGCGGCTGAGCGGCTGGGTTCAACACCCGGTAGGGTGCCAATCGGGTGACAAGTGCGCGGGCGCGAAAATCGCTTCGGCGCACGAATAAGCAAAAATGGGCTCCTGTGGGAGCCCGTTTTTACTTCAGCCTTCCACCACTTCGAAATCGTGCGTGATTTCGGCCGTCTTGCCGAGCATGATGGACGCCGAGCAGTATTTCTCGGCGGACAGGTGGACGGCCTGCTCGACGCGCCGGGGGTCGAGCGCCTTGCCGGTGACGGTGAAGTGGACGTGGATTTTGGTGAACACCTTGGGGTCGGTGTCGGCGCGCTCGGCTGTGAGGTCGGCGATGCAGTCGATGACCTGCTGGCGACCTTTGCGCAGGATCAGGACGACGTCGAAGGCGGAGCAGCCGCCCAGCCCCAGCAGCAGCATTTCCATCGGGCGCACGCCCAGGTTCTTGCCGCCGGATTCGGGGGCGCCGTCCATGACGACGCTGTGGCCGGATTCGCTCTGGCCGACGAAGCTGACGCCTTCGATGAGTTTGACGCGGGCTTTCATGGGGTTCCTTCAGCAAAAATCGAGCGGAGTTTGTACCACACTATCCCCAGCCATTCGTGCAGGGCAAAGCTGCTGTCGCGCAGCCCGGCGGGGGTGGGCAGCAGGTCGAAGACGGAATCGAGACTGCTGCGGGCGAAGCGGGTGCCGGCCGGGACGACGTCGAAGCCCTGCAACTTGAACAGCGGGACGGCACGGCGCAGGTGCCATGCGTGGGTGACCAGCGCGATGCGCTGGACGTCGGCCTGTTTGAGCAGCGGCGCGGAGAGCTGGGCGTTGTCCCAGGTGGTGCGTGCGGCGTCCTCGACCCAGCGGGGGGCGATTGCGTATTCATCCTGCAGAACCTGCTGCAGGATGCGGCCCTCGGCGAGGTTGCCGCCGCCCGGGATGCCGCCCGTGACGAGTATCGGCAGGCCGCTGGCGCGATGCAGCCGGACGGCGTAGCGCAAGCGCTCCAGGCTGATGGCGTTCGGGGTGTCGCCACCGTATTCGGTCGCATCGTAGTAACTGCCGCCGGCCAGGAGAACGATGGCCTCGGCGGTTTCAAGGTCGGTGGCGCGGACCGGCCCGCTGATTTCCAGGCTTTTCTGCAGCAGTCCGCCGACCCACGGGGTGGACAGGGCGTACAGCGCGAGGGTGGCAAGCAGGATCAGCGACATGGCAAGACGCGGGCTGCGGCGGTGAAGGATCAGTCCGCCGGCCAGAAACAATATCAATACAAGCGGCGGCAACAGGGCTGCGGCGACAAGATTGGTGGCAAGCCAGGCGGTCATGGCGAGGATTGTATGTCAGCGTGAGTTTGAATATCGCATACAGTGTTTGACTTGCCCCGGGTGCGCAGTTAAAATTCCCGGCTTTCCGAGATTGTCCTCTGTGTAGAGGTTGGGTCATGAAAACGTTTTCCGCTAAAGGGCATGAAGTCAAACGCGACTGGTTCGTGGTTGATGCCGATAACAAAGTGCTGGGTCGCCTGGCTTCCGAGATTGCCCGCCGTCTGCGCGGCAAGCACAAGCCTGAGTTCACCCCTCACGTCGATACCGGCGACTATATTGTCGTGGTCAACGCGAGCAAGATGCGCGTGACCGGCAACAAGGATACCGACAAGGTCTACTATCGCCACTCGGGTTACCCCGGCGGCATCTACGAAACGACCTTCGCCAAGATGCAGGAGCGTTTCCCGGGTCGTGCGCTGGAAAAAGCAGTCAAGGGCATGCTGCCCAAGGGCCCGCTTGGCTACGCCATGATCAAGAAGATGAAAATTTACGCGGGCGCAGACCATCCGCACGAGGCTCAGCAGCCCCAGCCCCTCGACATTAACGTTAAGGCCGCATCATGATCGGTGATTACAATTACGGTACGGGACGTCGCAAATCGTCGGTCGCCCGTGTGTTCCTCAAGGCTGGCAGCGGCAAGATCGTCGTCAACAACAAGCCGGTGGACGAGTATTTCTCCCGCGAAACCGGCCGCATGATCGTGCGCCAGCCGCTGGTGCTGACCGACAACCTGAACACGTTCGACATCATGGTCAACGTTGCAGGCGGCGGCGAATCCGGCCAGGCCGGTGCAGTGCGCCACGGCATCACCCGCGCGCTGATCGATCTGAACGCCGAGATGAAGCCCACGCTGAAAGCGGCGGGCCTGGTGACTCGCGATGCCCGCGAAGTCGAACGGAAAAAAGTCGGTTTCCACAAGGCGCGTCGCCGCAAGCAGTTCTCCAAGCGCTGATCGTACTGGAAGCATCGAAAAAGCCGTCCGTTTGGGCGGCTTTTTTGTCGCCGTTCTTTTTGGTTCAATCATGGCGCTGCCTTACAATGGCGGCCATTCTTTGCAAGGAAAGCAACCATGATCAAAGTCGGTATTGTGGGCGGAACGGGCTACACCGGAGTCGAATTGCTGCGTCTGCTGACGCGCCATCCGCAAGTGGAATTGAAGGCCATCACTTCGCGCAAGGAAGCCGGGATGCCAGTGGCGGACATGTTCCCCAACCTGCGCGGACGGGTGAAGCTGGCGTTTTCCACGCCGGAGGAAGCCGGGCTGGAAGACTGTGATGTGGTGTTTTTCGCCACCCCCAACGGCGTGGCGATGCAGCAGACCCGCGCGCTGCTCGATGCCGGCGTCAAGGTGATCGATCTGGCGGCGGACTTCCGTATCAAGGACATCGCGGTGTGGGAGCAGTGGTACAAGATGGAGCATGCGTGCCCGGACCTGGTGGCCGAGGCGGTGTACGGCCTGCCGGAGATCAACCGTGCCGCCATCAAGGGCGCGCGCCTGATCGCCAACCCGGGCTGCTATCCGACGGCGGTGCAGCTGGGCTTCCTGCCGTTGCTGGAAGCCGGCGCGGTCGATGCCGGGTTTCTGGTGGCGGATGCCAAGTCGGGCGTGTCAGGCGGCGGGCGCAAGCCGGAAACCCACATCCTGTTTGCCGAGGCGGCGGACAACTTCAAGGCCTATGCCGTCGGCGGCCACCGCCACTGGCCGGAAATCAAGCAGGGGCTGGAGATTTTTGCCGGCAAGCCGGTGGGCTTCACCTTCGTACCGCACCTGACCCCGCTGATCCGCGGTATCCACGCGACGCTGTATGCGAAAGTGAGTGCCGACATCGACTTGCAAAGTTTGTTCGAGCAGCGCTACGCAAACGAGGCTTTTGTCGACGTGATGCCCGCAGGCAGCCACCCGGAAACCCGCTCGGTGCGCGGCGCCAACGTCTGCCGCATCGCGGTGCACCGGCCGCAGGGCGGCGACACCGTGGTGGTGCTGTCGGTGATCGACAACCTGGTCAAGGGCGCGGCCGGACAGGCGGTGCAGAACATGAACATCCTATTTGACCTGCCGGAGGACACCGCGCTGGCTGACGTGGGCATGCTGCCCTGACTCCGCCCCACACGCTTAATGCATGTTGAACGCAGCCCCTGAAACGGGGAACTCCGCAGCCTGAACAGGGTCTTTGCTTGACGCAAGGCAGGTGATGCGGATAATCACCTCACACATTTTCAAGGAGTATCACCATGAATGCAGCAACCGAAATGGAAATCCCGCTGATCTTCACCGATAGCGCGGCCAGCAAAGTCAAAAACCTGATCGACGAAGAAGGCAACCCCGACCTGAAACTGCGCGTGTTCGTGTCGGGCGGCGGCTGCTCCGGCTTCCAGTATGGTTTCACCTTCGACGAAGCGCAGAATGCTGACGACACCGTGATGGTGAAAAACGGCGTCACCCTGCTGGTCGATTCGATGAGCTTCCAGTATCTGGCGGGCGCTGAAATCGATTATTCGGAAGGTCTGGAAGGCGCGCAGTTCGTGATCAAGAACCCGAACGCCACCACCACGTGCGGCTGCGGCTCGTCGTTCTCGGCGTAAGCACTGCGTCCCAATAAAAAAAGCGGCTTCGGCCGCTTTTTTTATTGGTGCGTCACGAGCGCTGCCACGTTGCAGTTGGCAGCGGTCAGGCCGGGTAAATCGCACCCAGAACCCGTGCCCCCCGGGCACCGGTCACCGACGGAAGGTTACCCGCTGCATGGTGCAGTGTCTGCCGCGCCAGCCAGGCAAAGGCGAGCGCTTCCACCCAGTCCGGGTCGATGCCGAGCGCCGTGGTGGTGGTCACCCGAAGGCTCGGCAAGCGCGCCTCGATGCGTTGCATCAGCGCGCCATTGTGCGCGCCACCACCGCACACGTAGAGCTCCCGTGCGCTGCCACATTCCTGGCTCACCGCTTCGCACAGGGTCAAGGCAGTGAATTCGAGCAGGGTGGCCTGCACATCGGCCGGGGCAATCGTTTGGCTGAGGCTGCTTAGCGTCGCGTCCAGCCAGTCCAGATTGAACTGCTCACGCCCGGCGCTCTTGGGGGGCGACAGTTTCAGGTAGGGATGGCTTGCCAGCGCGGCAAGCAGGCCTGGATGGACAGCACCGCTGGCCGCCCAGGCGCCGTCGCGGTCGTAATTCTCGCCACGGTGCCGTTTGATCCACGCGTCCAGCAGCATGTTGCCGGGGCCGGTGTCCCAGCCGCGCACTGTGCCATCCACCGGCAGATCGGTGATGTTGGCAATGCCGCCGATATTGGCGATGACGCGGTGAATCGCTGGATGCCGCAGAACCTGGGCGTGAAAGGCGGGCACCAGCGGTGCCCCCTGGCCGCCCGCCGCAATGTCGCGGCTGCGGAAATCGGCAACGACCGCGACGCCGGTGAGTTCGGCCAAGAGGGCGGCGTTGCCGATTTGCAGGGTGTAACCATCGGCGGGGCGGTGGCGCAGGGTCTGACCGTGGCAGCCGATCGCGCGCACGCTGTCGGGGGCGGTGCCATCGAGCAAGGCGCTGGTCGCCTCGGCGTACAGGCGAGCGAGTTCATTGGCTGCGACGGCAGCAAGATGGATTTCGTCGGGTTGTGGCGTGTGCAGCGCCAACAGTTGCGCGCGCAGGCCGTCGGCGTAGGGCAGGTAATGGCTGCGGATGAGCCGGGTCTGGTCTGCCGGACCTATTTCGGCGAGTACGGCATCGACCCCGTCGAGGCTGGTGCCGGACATGAGGCCGACGTAGCGCTCTGCCTGACGGGAGCGCGGCGCCTCATGCGTGGGCGCTGCACTCAATCGAGCGCAGCAAGGTTGGTATTGCGCAACAAGGCCAGCTTTTCAGACCAGTTGCTCGTCTGCTGCAGGAATTGTGCGCGCTGGGCGGTGGTGAGCGGTGCTGCGCCCGGCAGTTTGATCGCCATGGGGTTCTGCGGCTTGCCGGCAATGCGCACCTCGTAGTGCAGGTGCGGTCCGCTGGAGGCGCCGGTCGAGCCGACATAGGCGATGTTCTGCCCCTGGCTGACCGCGATGCCCTTGCGGATGCCGGAGGCAAACGCGCTCAGGTGGGCGTAGTAGGTTTCGAATCCATTGGGATGCTGCAGGATGACGAGGTTGCCGTAGCCGCCCCGGCGTCCGGCAAACTTCACAACGGCATCGCCGGTGGCCTTGACCCGGGTGCCGGTGGGGGCGCCGAAGTCGACACCGGTATGGGCACGGTGGAAGCCGTAAATGGGATGCTTGCGCGAGTTACTGAAGCTGGACGTGACGCGGGAGAATTCGAGCGGCGAACGCAGGAAGCCTTTTTTGAGCGATTCGCCTTCGGGCGTGTAATAGTCTTCGCGGCCCGAGGCGTCGCGGAACAGGACGACCCGGTAAGACTTGCCGGCATTGACGAACTCGGCTGCCAGCAGCTTGCCGGTGGCAATGGGCTCGCCGTTGCGATAGTCGACCGTATAGATGACAGAGAACGTGTCGCCCCGGCGCAGATCTTCGCGGAAATCCAGGCTGGTCGAGAAGGTCTCGGCCATATGGTTGGCTATCTTGTCGGGGATGCCAGCGCTGTCGGTGGCGCCATATAGCGATGACAGGATGCGGCCGGAGCGCATCACCACGCGAGTTTCGAGCAGGTCGCTGCTTTCCTGAGCGGAAAAGCCGTCGCCTTGGCGGAGAACGGTCAGTGCGGGGGCACCGCTACGCTCGAACTGGATGGCCTGCAGTTGGCCGTCCAGCGTGGTCGTGGCCTGGATGCGTCTGCCGACGCGTATGTCGGACGCCAGTTGGCGCACCGCATCGGTCGCGAGCAAACGCTGAATTTCCAGGTCGTCGATCTTCAGCCGCGACAGCGCATTGGCCAGGGTGTCGCCCGACTGGATCACGCTTTCGCGTTCAAACGTGCCATCGTCGCCCGCGGAAGCCAAAGCCGGCAGCGCGATGGCTTCGATCACGGTTTGCGGGGTGATGTCGAGGGTGTTGGTGTCAGGGGCCAGGCCGAAGGCGGCAACGACGCCGAAAAGCGGCAGGCTGGAGAGGGCAACCAGAGTGCGCAGGCGGAAGCGGCGTTCCGCTCCGGTCAGGCGATCGGTTAAGATTCTCAGTTTGGTGAGCGGCATGGACCGTTTCCCTTCTGTAAACGATCCGGGAGTCTAACACAAACGACCCCCGGGGTTTTTTCAATCCAAACAGCAGTTTGTGCATGTTGGGTGAAGTGGTGTTCATATATTACGGCGCGGTCCAGGCAAACTTGACCCGCCACAGAGAGGATGTTGATGCGGGAGGATGCTTTGCAGGAAATCAAGCGCGGAGCCGACGAGTTGCTGGTCGAGGCCGAGCTGGTCGAAAAGCTGAAAACGGGGCGGCCGTTGCGGATCAAGGCCGGGTTCGACCCGACGGCACCGGACCTGCATCTTGGGCACACGGTGCTGCTGAACAAGCTGCGTCAGTTTCAGACGCTGGGGCATCATGTCATCTTTCTGGTGGGCGATTTCACCGGCATGATCGGCGACCCGACCGGCAAGAACACCACCCGCCCGCCACTGACTCCAGAGGCGGTGGCCGAAAACGCCAAGACCTATCAGGAGCAGGTGTTCAAGATCCTCGATCCTGCGCTGACCGAGGTGCGCTTCAACTCGGAGTGGATGGATAAGCTGGGTTCGGTCGGCATGATCCGCCTGGCGGCAACGCATACTGTGGCGCGGATGCTGGAGCGCGACGACTTTCACAAGCGCTACAGCAG
Source organism: Hydrogenophilales bacterium 16-64-40 (assembly GCA_002256995.1). Taxonomy (GTDB): domain Bacteria; phylum Pseudomonadota; class Gammaproteobacteria; order Burkholderiales; family Thiobacillaceae; genus Thiobacillus. Next base: position 1,044 of record NCGX01000043.1, on the reverse strand, counting down.
CCAGCAGCCGATTGCGATCCACGAGTTTTTGTACCCACTGATCCAGGGCTACGATTCAGTGGTGCTGAAGGCGGATGTCGAACTGGGGGGTACCGACCAGAAGTTCAATCTGCTGATGGGGCGCGAACTGCAGAAGCATCACGGCCAACCCCCGCAGTGCATCCTGACCATGCCGTTGCTGGAAGGCCTGGATGGCGTCAACAAGATGTCGAAGTCGCTTGGCAACTATATCGGGATCAACGAGCCGCCCCAGGAAATCTTCGGCAAACTGATGTCGGTGTCCGACGACTTGATGTGGCGCTACATACAGTTGTTGTCGTTCGAATCGCTCGCAGCCATCGAAGGCTGGAAGCGGGATGCGGCCGAAGGCGCCAATCCGCGCGACATCAAGGTGCGGTTTGCGCAGGAAATCGTGGCGCGCTTTCATGGTGCGGCAGCGGCGGCCCGTGCGCTGGCCGAATTCGAGGCGCGCTTCCAGCGAGGCGCGTTGCCGGACGACATGCCGGAAATCAGTCTGCCCGGTGTAGACGGGATCCTGCTGGTGCCGCAGCTGTTGAAGCAGGCCGGGCTGGTGGCCAGCACCTCGGACGCCATTCGCCAGATTGCAGGCGGCGGCGTCAGGCTGGATGGCGAGCGCGTGGCAGATAAAGGTGTGAGCGTTGCCGTAGGGGCGACCGTGGTGGCGCAGGTCGGCAAGCGAAAATTCGCCCGTGTCACAATTATTTAAAATTCGCGCGTCTAAAGTGTTGACGAAGCGTTTTTGCTCTGTAGAATGCGCACCTCTTCGAAGCGCAACGCAAGACGCGAATTGAGAAAGCGGTAAAGATTTAAGCGGTATGTGTCTTCCAAGACGTGTGCTGAAGTTTGAAAAAGTAGTTGACGCATTCTGTAGGTTCTGTAGAATGCGCACCTCTCCAGACGGCAACGCAACGAAAGCGAAGTCGTTAAGAGATTGATCTTTAACAATTTACAGCCGATAGGTGTGGGTGTTGGTGCGGTAGTTGGGCTGGCTTAGGCTGGTCTGGCAACTAGCATAAATGCTCA
>NCGX01000003.1 GCA_002256995.1 Hydrogenophilales bacterium 16-64-40 | reverse complement strand
GCCGTGGGCGATCGCCGCCGCGCGCTTGCCGTGGCTGGAGAACTCTTTCGCCAGGGCGGCGATGGTCTGCGCCGGGATGCCGCAGGCGGCGGCGTATTCGTCCAGGCTGCTGGCGAACGCCTGTTCGCGCAGCAGTTGCAGCGAGGATTTGACCTTGAGCGGCTGGCCGCCGACCTCGATCGCGCTGTCCACGAACAGCGGCGCCGGACCGGCGGCCTGGTCGTGAAACACGGTGCGGCCCTCGGCATCGAGCACCACGAAGGGATCGTTTTCCTTGTAGCGTTCTTCCTCGGGCAAGGTCAGCCCCAGGTCGGAGCCGCGCAGGAAGCGGCCCTGACGCGGATGGCCGGGTTCGACGACGACCAGATGGGTGGCATTGCTCCAGGACGGCTCGCCAGCCGCCTTCGCCACTGCCAGGTTGGGGTGGGAGAGATATTTCGCGTCGTAGCCGCCGTTCTCGAACAGCCAGCGCATCATGCCCATTACCAGTGCGCCGTCGGTACCGGGTTTGATGGGAATCCAGTTCCCGCGCTCGCCGACAGCCATGTTGCTGGCGTTGGTCAGCACCGGGTCGACCACCACGTAATTCAGTTTGCCTTCGGTGCGCGCCTTGGCCAGTAGCGCGCCCTGGCGTTTGAACGGGTTGCCCGCATTGGCGGGCGCAGTGCCGATGAAAAGCGCGAATTCCGTATTGGCGAAATCCGGCTTGCCGTGAGGCATTTTTTTCATGTCGCCGAACAGGGCGCCGGAGCCGGAACGGTAGGCGCCGCCGCAGTAGGAACCGTGGCCGACGAAGTTCAGCGTGCCGTAGGCCTGCTGCATGAAGCGTTTGCCGAAGGCGAGGCGGCCGTCGTTGACGCTGGTGATGAGGGCCACCTGGTTCACTTTCGGTCCCAGTTCCGGGCGCTGCGGGTCGATCGGGGTGGTCAGGTCGCGCAGGGCCTTCAGGCCCTCGACCGGACCTTCCCCGAACAGGTCGCCGCCTTCGGTCAGTTCCCGGATCAACTGTTCGAACGGAATCGGTTCCCATTGCCCCGAATTGCGCGGGCCGGCGACCGCAGGCGGTGGAGCGCCCCGCCAGGCCCTTGTCCTGGAAGCCGGAAATGGCGACAAAGCTGTCGCGGATCGACGCCTTCATCGGCAGGTGCGGATCGGTGGAGAGCGGGCTGTAGGGATTGCCGGCGACGCGCAGCACCTTGCCGCTGGCGCGGTCGACGCGCACCCGCACGCCGCACATCGTGGTGCAGCCAAGGCACATGGTGTAACTCACCTGCTGCGCCGGGTTCACCTTCAGCGTCCCGGTTGCCGGATCGATGTTGAACTCGGGTTCCAGTGAGGCGCCATGGTACTGGTTTTTAGGCGGATCACGGTCAAGCAGCGGACTGAACATCCGCTTGGCGGTGGCGCTGAAGCCGGCGCCGAAGGCGAGCAGGCCACCGGCGGCGAGAATAATTTTGCGACGGGTGTTAGTGGTCATGACATTCTCCTTAGGCCTGGGCGCGGCGCTGGCCGGCCCAGGGCAGTACTGAGATAAGCAGGATCAGGACAGCGATCCACAGGCCGGCGGTGCCGACGATGCCGAGCATGCCTTCGTGGCCCAGCGGCAGGTGGTAGACGTAGTAGCCGGCGCCGGTTTTGGGGATTTCCTGGCCGCCGATGAACACCGTCCAGCGCATCATCCAGGCGCTGTGCAGGGCGATCAGGCCCGCTGCCAGCCGCCATTCCGGATGCCGGACGGCGAGCCAGAGCGTGACCAGCGCGCTGCCGGCGGCCCACACCGCGGTGATTTGCCAGGCAGCCGAGGGCGCCACTTGCGCCAGCGCTTCCGCGTGCCGCGGGGACAGGCCGCTTATCCCGAGCAGCAGCCAGGCGGCGCCCACCGCCAGCACCAGCACCTGGGTCGCCGCCAGCAGGCGCAGCAGCGGCGCCTCCGCCGCCGCGCGGCCGTCGCCGACGAAACGGTCCAGCACCAGCACCAGGCCGATGGCGCCGGCCACCGCGGTGATGAAGAACTGCACCGGCAGGAACGGCGTGTCCCACAGCGGCCGGGCGCTGACCACCATCACCTCCATGCCGGTGTAGAGCGCCACCAGGGCGGCGCCGGCCAGGGCCAGCACGGCGGCGATGCGGATCGCGCCCACGCTGTCGTGGCCGCCGTAGGCAAACGCCCGGTAGGCGCCCGCCCAGCGCCCGCCGGCGTCGGCCAGGCGCTTCAGGTCCGGGCGCAGCACCAGCCAGGCGTAGAGCACCAGCCCGCCCAGGTAGAGCGGGATGAAAAAGGCGCCCCAGGCCATCCACGAGCCGAGATTGGGATGCAGGTAGAAATTGAGGAAGCGGCCGGGCTGGTGCAGGTCGGCGAGCAGGGCCACGGGTGCGGTCAGGCCGCAGGCCAGCGCGCCCAGCAGGGCGATGCGGCTGACCCGTTCCCAGGCGGGCCAGCGCAGCACGAACCAGGGCAGAGTGAGCAGAAAGCTGCCGACGGACAGGCCGATCAGGAAAAAATACTGAACGGCCCAGGGCAGCCACGCGACTTCGCGGGACACGTTTACAACTTCAACTATGGATGGGCTCATGATCAACCTCCGTGCGCATTCGGCTGCCACATGGCCGCCTGGCCCTCGACGCGCCCCTGGAAACGGGGATCGAGGCCGATGTAAAAAACGTTGGGGCGGGTGCCGGACTCGGGCTTGAGCACCTTGATGGCATCCGCATTCTTGGCGGCGTCCAGCCTGCGCCGCAATTCGCCTTGGGGATCGTTCAGGTCGCCGAAGATGCGTGCGCCGCCGACGCAGGTTTCGACGCAGGCCGGCAGCAGGCCGGCGTCGACCCGGTGCGCGCAGAAGGTGCACTTGTCGGCCTTGTTCGTATCGTGGTTGATGAAACGGGCGTCGTACGGGCAGGCCTGGACGCAGTAGGCGCAGCCCACGCAGCGGTCGCCGTCCACCACCACGATGCCGTCATCGCGCTTGAAGGTGGCGCCGACCGGGCAGACCGGCACGCAGGGCGGATTGTCGCAATGGTTGCAGAGGCGCGGCAGCATGTAGGTGCTGGCCGTCATTTGGCCATCCACCTCCTGCTGCACGGCGTAGGTGGAAACAATGGTGCGGAAGCTGTTTTCAGGCACCGCGTTTTCCATGATGCAACTGACGGTGCAGGCCTGGCAGCCGATGCACTTGCGCACATCCACCAGCATCGCCCAATGGTGCTTGCCTTCGGCGGCACGGGCGGTGCTCATGGGCAGCGCCACCCCGGCGGTGATCGCCGGTAACGCCTGCAGAAAGGCGCGGCGGGACTGGAAAAGCGTATCGTCGGACATGGTCGAACTCCTTATCAAGCGTGCACTTGCAGGTTAAGTGCACCGAGACCATGCCGCCAGTGGGTAGATTCTCTATCCCACTAGGTAATTTTCCTTAGAAGCCGTTTGGAACATTCGCGCAACTGGCCGGCTCGCCCGGCGTATCTGTGTCAAGCGCCCGCGGGGCGTGCCGGGTGCCGTTCAATGCTTCGCCGGATGCGGCATCAGCTTGTCGATATACGCAATCGCCACCGCCGACACGATGAAGGCCATGTGGATGACGGTCTGCCACATCAGGACTTTTTCATCCAGGTTGGGAGCGTTGATGAAGGTTTTCAGCAGGTGGATCGACGAGATGCCGATGATGGCGGTGGCCAGCTTGACCTTCAGCACGTTGGCGTTGACGTGCGACAGCCATTCGGGTTCGTCGGGGTGGCCTTCGAGGTTGAGGCGCGACACAAAGGTTTCGTAGCCGCCGACGATGACCATGATCAGCAGGTTGGAGATCATCACGACGTCGATCAGCCCCAGCACGATCAGCATGATCGCTTCTTCGGTGAGCGTGAACGTGCCGACGACCAGATGCTCCAGCTCGACCATGAAGTGCACCACATAGACCAGCTGCGCGCCGATCAGGCCTAGGTACAACGGCACTTGCAGCCAGCGGTTAGAGGTTAGAGGTTAGAGGTTAGAGGTTAGAGGTTAGAGGTTAGAGGTTAGAGGTTAGAGGTTAGAGGTTAGAGGACGTAGCGCGCGAGGTCTTCGCGAGCGGCCAGTGCGGCCAGGCGGGTGGTGACCACGTCGCCATCGATCACGCATTCCCCTGTGACGCTGCCGGCATCGAAGGAAATATCCTCCAGCAGCTTTTCCATCACCGTGTGCAGGCGGCGCGCACCGATGTTCTCGGTGCGCTCGTTCACCTCGAAGGCAATCTCGGCGATGCGGCGGATGCCGTCGTCGGAAAACTTGAGCGTGACCCCTTCGGTCGCCAGCAGGGCTTCGTACTGGCGCGTCAGGCAGGCGTCGGTGGCGGTCAGGATGCGCTCGAAGTCTTCCACGTTGAGCGCCTGCAGCTCGACGCGGATCGGTAGGCGCCCCTGCAGTTCGGGGATGAGGTCGGACGGCTTCGACAGATGGAATGCGCCGCTGGCGATGAACAGGATGTGGTCGGTCTTCACCATGCCGTACTTGGTCGACACCGTGGTGCCCTCAATCAGCGGCAAGAGGTCGCGCTGCACGCCCTGGCGCGACACGTCGCTGCCGTGGGCGTCGCTGCGGCTGGCGACCTTGTCGATCTCGTCGAGGAAGACAATCCCGTTCTGTTCGACCGCTTCGAGCGCCTGCTGCTTGGTTTCCTCGTCGTTGACCAGGCGACCGGCTTCCTCCTCGGTCAGCAGCTTGAACGCTTCACGCACTTTCAGCTTGCGGGCCTGCCGGCGGCTTTGCCCCATGTTCTGGAACATGCCCTGCAACTGCTGCGACAGGTCTTCCATCCCCGGCGGGGTGAAGATTTCCATGCTGGGATTGACCGCGGCGAGCTCGATCTCGATTTCCTTGTCGTCGAGTTCGCCTTCGCGCAGCATCTTGCGGAAGCGCTGGCGGGCCGCGCCTTCCTCGCGCTGCGGTTCAGCCTCGCCGAAGCCGACGCTGCGCGGCGGCGGCAAGAGCGCGTCGAGGATGCGCTCCTCGGCGGCTTCCTCGGCGCGAAACTGCACCTTGGACGTGGCCTGTTCGCGCATCTGCTTGACCGCGGTTTCCATCAGGTCGCGGATGATGGTGTCGACGTCGCGCCCGACGTAGCCGACTTCGGTGAACTTGGTCGCCTCGATCTTGATGAAGGGCGCGTTGGCGAGCCGCGCCAGGCGCCGCGCGATCTCGGTCTTGCCGACGCCGGTGGGGCCGATCATCAGGATGTTCTTCGGCGTGATTTCCTGGCGCAGCGGTTCGTCGACCTGCTGGCGCCGCCAGCGGTTGCGCAGGGCGACCGCGACCGCGCGCTTGGCGGCAGCCTGGCCGACGATGTGTTTATCGAGTTCGTGGACGATTTCTTTGGGAGTCATTGGGAATGAGGCGTTAGGCGCGAGGGGTGAAGTGGAGGGGCACTTCACCCCTCACCCTTCGTGCCTCACAGGGTTTCAATCACATGATTCTGGTTCGAATAAATGCAGATATCCCCTGCAATGGTGAGGCTCTTTTTGACGATTTCAAGCGGGGGCAGGTCGGTGTTCTGCAGCAGCGCCACTGCGGCGGATTGGGCGAAGGCGCCGCCGGAGCCAATGGCGGCGATGCCGAGTTCGGGCTCCAGCACGTCGCCGTTGCCGGTGATGATGAGCGAGTATTCGTGGTCAGCCACCGCCAGCATGGCCTCGAGCCGCCGCAGCATGCGGTCGGTGCGCCAGTCCTTGGCAAGTTCGACCGCGCTCCGCAGCAGATGCCCCGAGTGCTTGTCGAGCTTGGCTTCGAAGCGCTCGAACAGGGTGAAGGCGTCGGCGGTGCCGCCGGCGAATCCGGCCAGCACCTTGTCCTGGTGCAGTCGCCGGATCTTGCGCGCGGTGGACTTGATGACGATGTTGCCCAGCGTGACCTGGCCGTCGCCGCCGAGGGCGACCTCGCTGCCACGACGGACGGAGAGAATGGTGGTGCCGCGATACTGTTCCATGGGCAGGATTGTCCTGAAAAAAGCTGGCCCGCGAAGGGCGCAAAGATGAAGGCTGATGCGGTCTTGCCGCGCCTTGCGGGCAAATTCGATCGCCTGAAACGGAAGGGGCAGGCCATGCCGCAGCCCGATCGATCAGGACGGTCGAGGTCAGTCCGGGTGGTGCGGGATGAGATGCGCCAACTGATCGATTCCCATGACGCGGAAAAGTTCGTGGACGAGCGCGTTGTGGCCGCGCAGGGTGATGGTCTTGCCGCTGCCCAGACACTGCATCAGCACGCTGATGAACTGGCTGACACTGCCATAATCGACGCGGGTGACCTGCGACAGATCGATCAGCACCTCGTTGTGGGTGCTGGCATAGCTGCCGCATAGCTGCAAGGCGCTGTCGTTGGCGGGGGTGATTTCGCCGGCCAGCCGCAACGCATCGTCGAGCGGTTCTGCGGGTTTTGCCTGCACGACTTCGGCCGCTTGGACTTCGCTCCAGGAGGGCGGCGACACTTCAAAGCGAACCGCGTAGTCGACCGCCAGGTTTTCGAAGTTTTCTTCCTGGCCGAGCGTCTGGTAGAGCTCCAGCAGCAGCAGCCAATGCACCGCGCGGCTGTGGGTGGCACGGTTGAGATCCTGCAGCAGTGCGGTCAGGGTGTCGACGCCGCTGACCTGCAGCTTGCGGCGGGCCTTGCGCGCGGCGGCGAGGATTTTGGCGCATTCTTCTGCACCGGCTTCATCAATCATTGCGATGCGCGAAAAATCGATTCGCACCACGGCGTTCTTGGCGGTGGCCTCGACGCCTTCGCGCAGGGTGGCGGCCGCTTTCTTGTCGAGCAGGCCGGGCAATTCCAGGCTGGCGGTCTGGTCTGGCTGGGGTTTGCTGACGGCGTTGTTCCCAGCCATCGAATGCCAGACCGGAGGCGAGGTCTCGAAGCGCATCGCGTAATCCAGCGCCAGCTGGTCAAAGTCCTTTTCGCGATTCTGGATGCAGTAGAGGTCGAACAGCATGTGCCAGGCGCGGCGATCGCCCGTGGCCAGAATATCCTTCAGCAGACGCTCGGCCATGTCGGACTGACCGCTGGCATAGAAAATGGCCACCTCGTCCACCGGCGACTGCGCCGTGCCGCTGGACTCCTCCACCACAATGCCGCCGCCCCCCATGTCCATGGTCAACAGGGTGTCAGCGGGCTGTGGTTCGGCGGCAGGCGCCGGCGCCTGCTTGCGCGCCGGGCTGGGTGCCTTGTCCTTGCTTTTTTTGAAAAACGGAAGAGCCACTGAATATGCGTGCGTCGGATAGGGGGTTCAGTAATGGATACTAGCGTTGTCCCCCGCTTGCGGCAACCCGAAACGTGCGACCGGCCAGCAGAGCAATGACGGCGAGCGCGATGACAATCGCGGGCCCGGCCGGCCAGTCGAGCAGCGCGGACGCAGCCAGCCCCGCCACATAGGCCAGTGCGCCCACGGTCCAGCCGACCTGCAGGCCGGGGCGTGCCGGCAGGCCTCGCACCGCCAAGGCCGGCAGGATCAGGCTGGCGAACACCAGATACACCCCCACCACCTGCACCGACGCGGTGATCGCCAGCGCAAACACCAGGTAGAACCCGCGTCCGCCGAGGCGCTCGCCGCGCCACGCCATGAACGCCAGCAGGATGCTGTAGAGCGCAGCCATCTGCATGGTTTGTACGGAGGTGGCCCACAGGATTTGTCCGGTCAGCAGTTCGGCCAGGCGTTCGCCGCCGTGCGGGTCGCCGGCCAGCAGCAGCACCGCTGCACTGGCGGCGACCACGAAGGTGGAGCCGATCAGGGCTTCCTGGATCTGCGGCCAGCGCCGCTCGCATTCGGCCAGCGCCGCCGCGCCGACCAGCGCGGCGGCGGCCGCCGCCAGCTGGGTGGGCCAGCCGTCGGCGGCCAGATCCAGCGCGTGCGCCGCGACCACGCCGAACACGGCCAGCTGCGCCACCGCGAGGTCGAGGAAGATGATGCCGCGCGCCAGCACCCGGCGCCCCAGCGGGACGTGGGTGGCCAGCACCAGCAGGCCGACGATGAACGGCCACAGCAGCAGGCCGGGATCGAGCGCGGCGAGGTTCATGGCGCGGCTTTCAGCAGCTGATCGAGGGTGTCGTCAAACAGGCCGAACAGATCCTGCGCGCGAGCGTTGCCGCCCACGGTGTACGGCAGCGCCAGCGCCGGGATGCCGGTGCGGCTCGCCAGCCAGTCGGCCGGGCGCGGGCTTTGGTAGGCCGCGCGCAGCACTGCGCGCGCCGGCGTTGCCTGCAACTGCGCGGCCACCCGTGCCAGATGGCTGACCGATGGCTCGACGCCCGGCCTGGGTTCCAGGACGGCGACTTCGCGCAGCCCCAGCCAGGCCAGCAGGTAGGAGAAGGATTTGTGCTGCACCGCCACCGGCAGGTTTTTCAGTGGCGCGGCACGGGTTTCCCAACGCGTGATCGCCGCCTGCCAGCGTGCGGCAAACGCCTGGCCGCGCGCGCGATGGGCCGCCGCATTCGCCGGGTCGACCTCGGCCAGCCGCGCCGTCAACGCCTCGGCGACGCGCAGGATGTTGCGCGGGTCGGTGTGGAGGTGCGGGTTGCCGGCGGCGTGGACGTCGCCGTCGGCACGATCGAGCCGCGCCGGCTTGTCGAGCAGCGGCACAAACCGGGCCGCCTCGAAATAGCCGGGGCGGCCCGGCTGCACCGCCGCGTTGTTGGCGTTCTGCAGCAGCACCGGCAGCCAGCCGACCTCCAGGTCGGCGCCGGTGCACACGACCAGATTCGCGCGCCGCATCTGCGCGATCAGGCTAGGGCGCGCCTCGATGCGGTGCGGATCCTGCATGGCGGTGGTGGCGGAATAGACCTTGACGTCGCCGCCGCCGATTTCCTTTGCCAGGGCGGCCCATTCCGGCTCGCAGGCGAAGACATTGAGGGCGGCATGCGCGTACACGGGCAGCCACAGGATGAGCAAGACCAGCAGTCGTTTCATGCGATTCCCCTCAGAACGTGTGGGCGCCGTGCGCGCCCAGGCTGTGGATGTACTGCACGAACCACTGGTTCTCGCGCACGCTTTCCATCGACTTGTCCTGCGAAACCTGCAGGCGCAGGCGCGAGAACTCGGACGGCGAGTAATCGAGCATCAGCGAATGCCTGGTGGGCGTGTAGTCGGTCGTTGCCAATTCGAGTGGGTTTGAGCCGAAATCGACCGAGCCCGGGTTCAGGCGGTCGTAGCGGTAGCCGGTGCGCCAGCGCGGCATGAACTGGTATACGCCCTGGGTATAGAAGCCGGACTGGCGTGAACGGTAGGCATCCTCGGTATCGGTGAGGCATCCTTCATTGGCCTCATCATGTCCGCACAGGCTGCCGCGCTCGCTGCGGCGGAAGTACTCGGCGGCGAACTTGAAATTTTGCTCGGACGCATTGCCGTTGGGCGCCCATTTCCAGACGAAGTCCGCGCCCCAGATTTTGCTCTTTCCAGAGAACAGGGTTTCGGCATGTTCGTCGTTGAGGTCTTCGAGTTCGCCCTCGCGCTCGCTGGCTTTGGCGGCGAGATACGACAGGCCGGCGCGCCAGCTGTTGGAGGCCCCGACGTCGCCGCCGAGGTGGCCGAACAGCGCGTAACTGCCGGCGCCGTTCGTGTTGCGGTCGGTGCCGGGGAAGCTGGCGCCGCGTCCGGCTTCAGCGCCGAGTTCCATGAACAGTTCGGTTGGCGCGACCCATTTCAGCTGCAGGCCGTCGTTGCCGTAGCCCTCGCCGAACAGCGCTTCGTAGACCAGGTTGTTGGTGGTGAAGTCCCAGGCGTGCGGGTGCCGCTCATTCTGGTAGCCGAGGCCGGAACGGAAGCGGCCGCCCTTGATCGCCAGTCCCTGGCCAAGGCGGGTGGTCTGGAACCAGGCTTCCTCGATTTCGACCTCATCGTCGGCGAGCACGGCGATGAGATGGCCGCGGAAAGTCGGGTCGATGCTGGCCGAGATCACCAGCTCGCTGCCGCCTATCGAGAAGCCGCGCTCAGTGCCGCCGTGGGCGTGCCCGCCCGCCGGGAAAAAGCCGGTGATGCCGCGTTCGCCCCGATTGTCCAGGTGCGCGTATTGGCCTTGCAGGATGAGCGAGATGGCGGGGTTGAAAGCGTTGCTGCGGGTGGGATCGGCAGGCCGCGCGGCGGCCTGTTCCCGGGGTTCGGCGGTCCGGATTTGCGCCGCACCGGCTTCGACCTCGGTGGCTTTGAGACGTTCTTCGAGCGCCTGGATGCGGGTTTCGTAGGCGATTTTCAGTTCCCGCAACTCGGCGCGCAGGGCGTCGAGTTCGGCATCGGCGTGAACCGGGAATGCGGCCGCGAGCGCGGCCGCCAGCAGGGCGGGTCGTAACATGGTTGAGCTCCATCAGAAATGAGAACGCGGTCGGCAGGCCAGCGGGCCTCCAACCGTCAGGTCCGGATTTCAGATGGCGGCAGGCGGGGCGCGGGCTTGCGCGTGGTTGAAGCAGGCGGTGACGAGCGGCAGCGCCGCCGCCGGCAGTTCGCTGTGGCAGGCGGTTTCGATCGGCAGGCTGAACACGGTCGCCGGCGCGGCGCTGCCGAGGTTGGCCTGGGCGACGCAGACTTCGCAGACCTTGTCGGGCAGCGCGCCATCGTGCGTATCCAGGTGGCCGAGCGCGTGCGCGAACGCTGCCGCCTGACCGAACAGCAGGGTCAGCGCAAACAGCCAGGCGAGCAGACGGCGCGGGAACATGGGGCGCATTTTACTTGCGCGGCTCGACCGGCGGCACCGGGTCGTAGCCGTGGTCGCAGCCTGGGCGGCAGCGCCCGATGCGCTTGGCGGCGAGCCAGCTGCCCTTGAGTGCGCCGTGTTTTTCGATCGCCTCCTTGCCGTATTCCGAGCAGGTCGGCAGGTAGCGGCACTGCCGGCCCAGCCAGGGCGAGAGCGCCAGCTGGTAGACGCGGATCAGGCCGACGAGCAGCTTTTGCGCGAGGTTCATGGTGCCGCGCCTGCCGGGCGCTTGTGGGCGGCGCCGGAAAAGTCGGCCAGCAGCTTGGCGACGAACGCGGGGTCGAGGTCGCGCACGATGAAGACGAAGCGGCTGCGGTGGTCGTCGTCCGGCCAGGCGTCGAGCGTCACCTCCGGATACAGCACGTGCTGCACGCCGTGCAACACCACCGGCAGGTCTTCGTCCTGCAGATTGACGATGGCCTTGAAGCGCAGCAGGTTTTCGGCGCGGAACGAGGTCAGCATGGACAGCGCCGATTGCAGGCCGTAGCGGTCGAGCGGGGCGTCGAGCACCACCGAGAAGGCCTGAATGCGGCTGTCGTGCAAGGCCGTTTGCGGCTTGCCGCCGAGGGTGCCGGCGCGGGCCGGCTGGTAGCGCTGCGGCTTCAGCCAGCGCGCCACCTCCAGTGAGCGGGTTTCGGCGTTCCACAGCCCCAGGTTCTGGATCGCCGCGGGATCAAGCTCGCCGTGCGTCACCGTCACGATGTCGGCGGCCGGGTTGAGTGCCGCCAGCCGCTCGCGCAGCGCAGCCACCGTTGCGGCGGGCGCGAGGTCGGTCTTGGTGAGCAGCAGCCGGTCGGCCACCGCCACCTGCTTCACCGCTTCGAAGTGTTCGTCCAGCTGGCCCATGCCGAACAGGGCGTCGACCGTGGTCACCACGCCGTCGAGGCGGAAGCGCGCGCGCACCCAGTTGTCGTGCAGGAGGTTGTCGAGCACCGGCGCCGGGTCGGCGATGCCGGTGGTTTCGATGATGACGCGCTCGAACGCCGGGATGTCGCCCTTCTGGCGCGCCATCCACAGGTTCTTCAGCGTCGGCGACAGGCTGCCGGAAATCGTGCAGCAGACGCAGCCGCCCGAGAGCAGCGCCAGCGGGCCGTCCATTTTCTGCAGCAGCTGATGGTCGAGCGCGACTTCGCCGAACTCGTTCATCAGGATCGCGGTGCGCGGCAGGGTGCGCACCAGGTGGTTCAATACGGTGGTTTTTCCACTGCCCAGAAAACCGGTGAGCAGGGTGATGGGAAGTGGCGCATCCATCCCGGGCATCTCTTCAAATATCAGGCGCGCAGCTTTTCCTGCATCTCGTGGCGCTCCTGCGCCTCGATCGAGTATTCGGCGGTGGGGCGCGCCAGCAGGCGCGGCAGGCCGATGGGGTCGCCGGTTTCCTCGCACCAGCCGTACTCGCCGCTTTCGATCCGTTTCAGGGCAGCGTTGATTTTTTTCAGCTGCTTGCGTTCACGGTCGCGCACGCGCTGCTCCAGCATGTGCTCCTCTTCCATCGAGGCGCGGTCGTTGGGGTCGGCAAAGTTCTCGTTTTCCTTCAGGTGCTCACCGGTGTTGGCGGCATTGCTGAGCAACTCGTCGCGCATGGCTTCGAGGCGACTGCGAAAGAATGCCAGCTGGTCCGCATTCATGTAGGCGGACGCCGGCATTTTCAGCAGCGCGGCTTCGGTGAGGGGTTTGGATGAAGTGGGCATCGAGACGCTCCAAGAGTCGGAATAAGGGCTGATTTACCGCCCGGACGTGCCGGTGCGAAGGGGCGCAGTCTGAACGTCATGCGCCAAAGGCGCAAGCCCGGGCCTGGAACCGATGTTTCCGGGCGTCGCGGGTGCGCCATTCCGTCACCGATTGAACCATAATTTAAGTTCGCTCGCCTTAAAGCTTGCGATTGAACCCTATGTTTCGAGAGGTGACGCGATGAAAGCCATCGGGATCGGACTGCTACTGTTGCTGGGCGGGTGTGCGGGGCTGGGGTCGCCGGACCCGGCGTCGCCCTATTACGTCTACTCATCGGGCTGGACGGCGCAGCTCAACCGACCGCTGACGATCGAGCCGGGCAACGCCACGGTGCGCCTGCAATATGGCCGGGTCGTGCCGCGCAACGGCGTGCAGGAGCACGATCCATTCTGCGTGGTGGAGTTGAACACGGTGAGCGCCCAGCCGCAGACGCTGCAACCTGGCCGCTTCGACGTGCTGCGGGTGACGCGCAGCGTGAGTCACATCGCCGCAGCGCCCTCGCTTATCGGGATTTCTTTTGGCGACGATGGCGGTGGCCCCTCCTTCCTTTATTACATGACCGAATTTCGCCTGCGCGATGCCGCGCAGCCGGATCTTCGTGGCATGACCTGCGTCTGGGACCAGATGGCACCCGGCAACCGGGCGCTGATGCGCCATCTCACGCTGGCTGAAATCCAGTCGGCGCTGGGCGACTGGATGCGGCTGATCCCCCCGAGGGCGTATTGATGGCGCAATGGGGAAGCTATCAGGAGGCGGCGGAAGCCGTGATTGTCTGACGCTTATTTGACCAGGGCCAGGTGAGGGGCACGCGGGCGCTGCGCCGGTGCCGCCGCCTGCGTGACGGTAACGGGCTGCCAGTCGGGCAAGGCTTCCGGGCGATGGATATGGTAACCCTGCAGGAAGTCTACCCCCATGTCGCGCAGCAGGGCCGCCATCTCGGCGTCCTCCACCTGTTCGGCGACCGAATGCATGCCGAAGTCGCTCGCCAGCTTGGCAATCGATCGCACGATGGCCTGGTCGCGGCGATCGTCCAGCATGCCGCGCACGAAGGCGCCGTCGATCTTGAGGAAGTCGGCCGGCAGATGCTTGAGATAGAAGAACGAGGAGGCATCGCGTCCGAAGTCGTCCAGCGCAAACTGGCAGCCGCGCTGGCGTAGCCCGTGAATCAGACGCTGTGCATCTTCCAGATTGACCACGGCGGCAGTTTCGGTGACCTCGAATCCCAGCCGCTCGCCCGCCACCCCATAGTGGTCGAGCAGATAACAGACAGTGCCGAGGAAGGACTCGTCGGCCACGGTCTTGCCCGACAGGTTGATGAAGTACATCGCGTTATCGTCGGGCTGCGCCGCCAGATAGGACACTACGGCCTCCACCATCCAGCGGTCGAGGATGGGCGCCTGGCCGTAGCGTTCGAGCGCCGGCAGCAGCTTGGCCGGCCCCTCGATCACGCCATTGCGCTGCCAGCGGATCAGCACTTCGTAATGCGGCTGGCCGCCGCTGGACGTCGGCTGAATCAGCTGGCGATAGGGCAGGAACTGATTGGCTTCGAGTGCTTGGGCGAAATCGGCGGCCCAGCCCATTTCCGCCTCCAGGCGGCGGAAGCCGACCTCGTCCGCCTCGTACAGCATGACCCGCCCGCTGCCCTCCGATTTGGCGCGATAGCACGCCATGTCGGCCTGCACCATGAGTTCGCCCGCAGTGGTCGGCACCTGGGTGATGGGCGCGATGCCGGCGCAGGCGCCGAGCGTGAAACGGCGCCCCTTGTGCTCGAAACGGAAGTCGCGGATGCGCTGCACCAGTTGCCGGCAGACCTCAATCGCTTCGGCAGGGTGCGTATCGAACAGGATAAGGCCGAATTCGTCGCCGCCCAGGCGCCCCAGGTAGGCCTGGTCGGACAGGGCTTCCTTCATGGTCTGCGCGATGTCGACCAGCAGGGCATCGCCCACCGAATGGCCGCAGGTATCGTTGACCAGCTTGAACTGGTCGAGATCGATGTAGCAGAACGCATGCAGGTGTGCCTGGTCGCGCGCGGTACGTTGGGCCCGCTCGAGGCGACCTTTCACAGCACGGCGGTTCGGCAGATTGGTTAGGGGATCGTGGAAAGCCATTTCGCGCAGACTGTCGAGCAACTGCTTCTTCTCGGTTTCGTCGCGCAAGACATAAATGGCGCCCAAACCGCCGGGGCCGGTGAGCGGTGCGCAGCTGTAGCTGATGGCCAGGTGCTGGCCAAACCGGGTCTGCAGCTGGGCCGAGCCGGTCTGGCCGTGCAGCGCGGAGGCCGGGGACAGGAAACAGGCCGGCGCGTCGTCATTGCTCCGCTGATCGAGTTGCATCACCGCATTCAGCGGACTCAGCATGGCATCGTCGAGGGCGATGCCGAGCAGGTTTTCAGCGGCCGGGTTGAGATAAGTCACCTGGTTGCGCGGGTTGGCGACGATGACCGCGTCGTTGATCGACTGCAAGGTGACCTGCCAGCGCGCCTGCTCGTCGCTGAGCGCTGCCTCGTCCAGCTTGCGCTGCGTGGTGTCGAAACGGATCGACAGGTATTTTTGCGGCAGGCCGTCGTCGCCCTTGATCGGGATGATGGTCGTGGCCATCCAGAACAGCCGGCCGTCCTTGGCGCGATTGCAGATTTCGCCGCGCCAGGTGCGACCGCTCGAGATGATCCCCCACAGGTCGTTGAAAAACGCGGCATCGTGCCCGCCGGAATTGACGATGCGGTGATTCTGGCCGATGAGCTCCTCATGTGTGTAACCGCTGATGCGGCAAAACAGATCGTTGGCGAAGGTGATGTTGCCGGCGGCATCGGATTCGGTCACGCCGGCCGTGCTGTCGAGCGCCTTCTGCTGTTCGTTGAGGTCGGTGAGCACCTGCTCCAGGGCTGAGCTCATGTGATTGAATGCGCGCGTGGTTTGCTGCAACTCGGGCGGACTGCTGGCGCGAATGGGGATGCGCGCGCTGTAATCCCCAGCTTCGATCCGGCGTGCGGTGGCGCGCAGCCGGGTGAGATCCTGCAAATTGATTTTCAGCAGCACATGGGTCAGCCAGCCGAGCAGGGTGAATGCGGCAGCGAGCAGCATGAACAGGCGGGTGCCGAGATACCAGAGAAAGTCTTCATAGGCATGGGCAGACGGCTGGATCATCAGGCTGCCGTAGGAGATGCCGCCGATGACGAGGGAGGACTGCATGACCGGAATCGACAAGTCGGTCAGCGCGGCAAACCAAGCGGGGCGGCCGGCACGGTGCGCAGGCGCCTCCTCGCGCAGGACATGGCCATTGGGCGCGGTGTATTCCACGTAGCGCAGGTTGCCCTGGGCGATCGGGTTTTTCAGCTGCGCCTGCAGGACGATGAAATCGCCCACGATCGCCGCGTCGGCCACCGCCTGCGACAGCACCGCAAGCTGGGCTGATGCCTGCGCGCGCAATGCGGCGTCGGCGTTCTGGCGGGCGATGTGCAGCGCCTGCTGCCCCGCCACGACGAACACCGCAATCAGGATGAGCAGGAGCGTGCCCATGACGCGAGCTTGGGTGCTCAGATGGGCCAGCCGCAGGCCTGGCACCAGGCGGGTATACAGGGAAGAAAGACGATCGCGCATAGGCAATGAATCGGCGGCACGTGCCGTTTCTGAAGCGGGCGCAATACCAGCGCGTCAGCTTGAGTGATGGCTCACATTTCCGGGGTAGGGCGGTCAGTCTTTCTTGCGCGCGCGCGGGTGCGCCTGGTCGTAGACCTTGGCGAGGTGCTGCCAGTCGAGATGGGTGTAGACCTGGGTGGTGCTGATGCTGGCGTGGCCGAGCATTTCCTGCACCGCGCGCAGGTCGCCGGACGACTGCAGCACGTGGGTGGCGAACGCGTGGCGCAGCATGTGCGGGTGCACGTGCTGGCCAAGCCCCGCCTGTCGCGCCCAGCGGTCGAGCCGCAGCTGCACGCTGCGCGGGGTCAGGCGGCCGCCGCGCTGGCTGATGAACAGCGCGGCGCTGTCGTCGCGCGCCTCCCCAGGGATACCGTCCCTGCGGGACATAAGGGCCAGGCGCTGCGGCAGCCAGGCCGTGACGGCGTCGAGCGCCTGCCGCCCCACCGGCACGATGCGGGTTTTGCGGCCCTTGCCGGTGACCTGCGCTTCGCCTGCTTGCAGATTGAGGTCGTCGAGATCGAGCCCGGTCAGTTCCGACAGGCGCAGGCCGGACGAATAGAACAATTCGAACATGGCGCGGTCGCGCGCGGCCAGGGCGTCGTCGTCGTCGGCGCGGCCGCCGAGCAGCTGGGTGCAGGCGTCGGGCGACAGGATGTCCGGCAAGGACTTGACCGCCTTGGGCGGGCGCAGGCCGGTGCACGGGTTGCGGATATAGCCGAGGCGGCGGCAGGCGAAGATGTAGAAGCCGCGCCAGCTCGACAGCTGGCGCGCCACGCTGGCGGCCGCCAGGCCCTGGCTGCGCAGCTTGACGATGGCGCCGCGGATGTCGCCGACTTCGAGTTCGGCCAGCGCCTTGCCGGCGGTCAGTCTGGAGAGGTTCGCCAGATCGCGCTGGCAGGCCGCGACCGTATGCGGCGACAGCCGCCGTTCGGCGGCGAGGTGTTGCAGATATTGAACGACCGCGCTCACCGGTGCATTTACGCCTGCATCCGCGTCAGCGCGGCGCCGATCAGCTGGCCCAGCCGTTCCAGATACAGCGTGCCCATGCTGGGGTAGAAGCGCTTGTCCTCTTCCGACGCCAGCACCAGCAGGCCGATCGGCGCGGTGGCGGGCGTGGGGCGCAGGGGGATGCAGGCAAACGCGCGCAGGTGCGGCGACACTTCGCCGAACCAGTCGTCAGCCTCGTTCACCGCGAGCGCGCCGCACACCGGCTGCGCCATCGCGGCCACGCTGTCGCGTACGGCCGGCGATACCGGTTCGGTCAGGCCGGATGGGGCGTCCGCCGGCAGATTCCAGGCCCGCAGCGCGTGGTGCGGCACCGCAAAGCCCTCGCGCAGGTGGAACGCCAGCGCCGCGACGAGGTCCAGCGGCGTGCGCGCGGCCAGCAGCGCCAGCGTCAGCGCGTGCAGCTTCTCCGAGATGCCGTCGTTTTCCTCGCCGAACTGGATCAGCTCGGCCAGCTTGTTTTCCAGCATCCGCACCTTGTCGCGCATCGCGATCAGCTGGCGTTCGCTCATCGACACCGCGTGGGTGCCGTGCGGATGCGGGATGTGCAGCTCCGCCAGCAGGGTGGGGAAGTCGTTGAAGAAATTGGGATGCCGGGTCAGAAACTCGGCGATATGTTCGGGTTGCATGTCCATTAGAGTTCGATCTCCCCTTCAAATACGGTTTCAGCCGGCCCGGTCATGTAAACCGGCTGGTCCTTGCCTGCCCACTCGATGATGAGGTCGCCGCCGCGGGTGTGCACGCTGACCGGGCTGGTGAGCCAGCCCTGGCGGATGCCGGCGACGGCAGCGGCGCAGGCGCCGGTGCCGCAGGCCAGCGTCTCGCCGGCGCCGCGCTCATAGACGCGCAGGCGGATGTCGTGTGGGGTCAGCACCTGCATGAAGCCGGCGTTGACCCGCTGCGGGAAGCGCGAATGCGATTCGATGGCGGGCCCGAGGATGTCTACCGGCGCGCTGTCGAGGTCGTTCACCCGTAGCACCGCGTGCGGATTGCCCATCGACAGCACCGCGATCTCAAGCACATGCTGGCCGACCTTCAGCGGATAGCTCAAGGTCTCGGCCTCGGCGGCGAACGGAATCTCGGCCGGTGCAAAGCGCGGCACCCCCATGTTCACCCGCACCAGGCCGCTGTCGAGCAGGTGCGGTTCGATCACGCTGGCGGTGGTTTCCACGCGGATCGCCGTCTTGTCGGTGAGGCCATGGTCATGCACGAAGCGCACGAAGCAGCGCGCGCCGTTTCCGCACTGCTCCACCTCGCCGCCATCGGCATTGAAGATGCGGTAGCGGAAGTCGACGTCGTCGCGCGTGGGCGCCTCGACCAGCAGGATCTGGTCGCAGCCGACGCCGAAGTGGCGGTCGGTAATGCGGCGGCATTGCTCGGGGGTGAGCGCGACGGTCTGGCTGATGCCGTCGAACACGACGAAGTCGTTGCCGAGGCCGTGCATTTTGGTGAAGCGTAATTTCATGCGGTCATTAACCTGACGTAATCCTTCAAGATGCAGCGGTCCATCACCACCGTCATGTCGCCGGCCTGCGCCGCGCGCGCGGCGGCGTCGACAACGATGCCTTCCTGGATCCAGATTGCCGGCAAGTGTAGCGCCAGGCATTGGTCGACGATAGCCGGCACGTGCTCGGCGGCGCGAAACACGTCGACCAGATCGACCGCAAAGGGGATGTCGGCGAGGCTTGCGTAGGCCTTTTCGCCCAGCACCGTGTCCACCAGCGGGCGCACCGGGACAATCCGATAGCCGTAGCGCTGCATCGCCTGCGCCACCCGGTAGCTCGGGCGCGCGGGCTGCGGCGACAGGCCGACCACGGCGATGGTCTTGACGCTTTTCAGCAGGGCGCGCAGGACGTCGTCGTCCGGGTTTGCGAAAGTCACAGCATGCGCTCCATCACGTGGTCATCCATCACGAATCCGCCGCCGAGTTCGAACACGCGCGATTCGACGATGCGAAAGCCGTATTTTTCATAGGCGGCAATTGCCCGCGTGTTGCCGCGATTGACCTGCAGCCACAGGCGGCGAACCTGCTGCCGGCGCGCCCAGTCCTCGACCGTTTTTTCCAGCGCGGCGCCGATGCCGCGGCGCTGGCGATCGGGGTGTACATAGAGCTTGTCGAGCTTGCAGTCCGACTCGTCGAGGATGGCGTGGGCAAAGCCGGCCAGCGCGTGGTCCTGCTTCGCCACCCACCAGGCCTGGCGCGGGTCGTCCAGCTGTTCGCGGATGCGCTGCGGCGCATAGCGGTCGGCCAGCATGGCATCGATCTGCGCCTGCGGAATCAGCGCCGGGTAGGTGGCCTGCCACACGCTGCGCGCCAGCGCGCTGACGGCGTCGACATCGGCCGCCGTCAGCGGCTGCACGCTGGGCGGTGCTTCATTCATAGAGGCTGGCTTCGCCCACCGGACGGGTCTTGAAGCGGCGATGCAGCCACAGGTACTGCGCCGGCATTTCGCGGATGCGCTCCTCGATGAAGGTGTTCATGCGGGCCACGTCGGCTTCCAGGTCGCCGCTCGGGTAGTTGTCCCACGGCGGGTAGAAGCGCACCGCATAGCCGCGCCCCCACGGCAATTGCCGGGTGATGACCGGAACGACCTGCGCCCCGGTGAGCTTGGCCAGGCGCGGCAGCGCCGACACGGTGGCAGTCGGGATGCCGAAGAAGGGGGCGAACACCGCGTTGTGGCGACCCTGATCCTGATCCGGCAGGTAGTAAAAAGGCAACCGGGCCTTCAAGGCTTTGAGCACGGGTTTGATGCCGTCGTGCTTGGAAATCAGCGCCGGCGAGGAAAAGCGGGAGCGCCCGTGCAGCATCATTTTGTCGGAAACGGGGTTCCTGGCGCGTGCGTACATCGAGGCAACCTGGCGATCCATGCTCAATCGCACCCCCCCCATGTCGAGCCAGACGAAATGCGGCGCCAGCCAGATCACCGGGCGCACACCGTCGCCGAGCGCGGCCTCGGGATTGTCGATCCGGATCAGGCGGCGCAGGCGCGCTTCCGACCCCCACCACAGCACGCCGTGTTCCAGCGCCGCGCGCATCGAGGCCTGGAAGGTCTGCCGCAGCCAGCGGCGGCGCAGGGGTTCTGGCGCATCGGGAAAACACAGGGCCAAATTGGTGGCAACAATGCGGCGCCGTTTGCCTGGCTTCATCGCCAGCAGCCAGCCGGCGGCATTGCCCAGTGCAGCCTGCAGTGGCAGCGGCAGCCAGTGCAGCAGCCACAGGAAGGCCACGCCGAGCCAGGCCGGCAGCAGCGAGAGATGAAGCAGCGGGTCGGTGTCGGCGGGCTTCATGCTTCCGGCGGATCGTCCGGATGCGCGACCCCGCCGGGGCGCTTGTGGCGGTTGTAGTTCCACAGGTATTGCGCCGGGAAGCGGCGCACCACGTCTTCCACCCCTTGGTTGATGCGCGCGGCCGCCACAGCCTTGTCCTCCGGCAGGGTTTCGCCGAGCGGCGTCACGTGGAGGTGATAACCGCGCCCCCAGCTCAGCCGCTCGGCGGCGACGAAGAAACCCGCCGCCCCGGTCTTGCGCTGCAGGCTGGCGACCAGCGTCGGGGTGTAGGCGGGGCGGCCGAAGAACGGTGCCCATACGCCGTCGCCGCCAGTCGCCACCTGGTCGGGCAGGATGCCGATGGCCTCATGGCGCTTCAACGCGGCGAGCAGGGCGCGCACACCCGACAGGTCGGTGGGCACCAGCGTGGCCTGACCGCGCCGGCGGCCGGTCAGCATCAATTGGTCGAGAAAGGCTTGGCGCGGCGGTTTGTACATGGCGGTGAAGGGATGCCGCGCGGCGTAATACTGGTTGATCATTTCGAAACAGCCGATATGCGGCGCGATGACGATCACCCCCTTGCCGACGGCGCGCGCGGCGTCAATCTGTTCCCAGCCAGACGTGCCCTTGACCAGTTTCAGCACCTTGTCGTACGGGCGCAGCCAGACAGCCAGCAACTCGATGATGCCCTTGCCGGACTCGCCGATGGCTTGGCGCAGCAGGCGCCGGCAATCGGCGCCGGCCGTGCACAGGCCGCTGTCGAGCAGGTTGTCGCGCATGCGCCCGGAATGCCGGCCTGGCGCCCAGTAGATCAGCCAGCCCAAGCCAACCCCCAAACCATGCAGCACGGGCAGCGGCAGGCGGGCCAGCAGTTTCAGGAGGCGCATCACGCGGGATTGACGGCCAAGGTAGTGGCGCGGCACAATGCCGGACCGGATGTTCCAGACATCCGGGTTTGAGCCGCCGCGTTAATCATGACAACTTGCGGGCGGGATACAAATACAGCTAAAGCGTCGCCGCTCTGTTTGTCCCCCGAGCCGGTTGCGCAGTCAGTAACCGGGACAACAGGAGCAGTCATGCAAAAGGATTTCATTTTTACGTCTGAATCGGTGTCTGAAGGGCATCCCGACAAGATGGCGGACCAAGTGTCGGACGCAGTGCTCGACGCGATTCTAACTCAGGACAAACATGCGCGCGTGGCGTGCGAGACGCTCTTGACCACCGGTCTGTGCGTCATCGCCGGCGAAATCACCACCTCGGCGGTGGTCGATTTCAACCAGGTCGTGCGTCAGACCATCAAGCGCATCGGCTACGACTCTTCCGAGGTCGGCTTCGACTACAACACCTGCGCGGTGATGGTCACCATCGGCAAGCAGTCGCCCGACATCGCGCAGGGTGTGAACGAGGGCGAGGGCATGTTCCTCGACCAGGGCGCCGGCGACCAGGGGCTGATGTTCGGCTACGCCTGCAACGAAACCGCGGTGCTGATGCCGATGCCGATCCACCTCGCGCACCGCCTGACCGAGCGCCAGTCCGAACTGCGCAAGGACGGCCGCCTGCCGTGGCTGCGTCCGGACGCCAAGTCGCAGGTGTCGATCCGCTACGTCGACGGCAAGCCGCATTCGATCGACACCATCGTGCTGTCGACCCAGCATCATCCCGAGGTCTCGCACGCCGTGCTGACCGAGGCGGTGATCGAGGAAATCATCAAGCCGGTGGTGCCGAAAGGCATGCTGACCGCCGACACGCGCTATCTGGTCAACCCCACCGGACGCTTCGTGGTGGGCGGGCCGATGGGCGACGCAGGCCTCACCGGCCGCAAGATCATCGTCGACACCTACGGCGGCGCGGCCCCGCACGGCGGCGGCGCGTTCTCCGGCAAGGACCCGTCCAAGGTCGATCGCTCGGCCTCCTACGCCGGGCGCTACGTGGCGAAAAACGTTGTTGCCGCGGGGCTGGCCGACAAGTGCCTGGTGCAGGTCTCCTACGCCATCGGCGTCGCCAAGCCGACTTCAATGATGGTCGACACCTTCGGCACCAACAAGATCCCCGAAGCCAAGATCGTCGAGCTGATCGAGCGCCATTTCGACCTGCGCCCCAAAGGCATCATCCAGATGCTCGACCTCTTGCGGCCGATTTACACCCGCACCGCGAGCTACGGCCACTTCGGCCGCGACGAGCCCGACTTCACCTGGGAAGTGACCGACAAGGCGGCCGAACTCAAGGCCGCCGCCGGGCTGTAACACCATGCTGATGCAGGCGTTGATGTTCGTGCTCGGGCTGGCGGCGTTGGTCATCGGCGCCGAGGCCATGGTCCGCGGCGCTTCGCGGCTGGCGGTGTCGTGGGGTATCTCGCCGCTGGTGGTGGGTCTCACCGTGGTCGCGTTCGGCACCAGCGCGCCGGAAATGGCGGTGTCGGTCGATGCCGCGCTGTCCGGCGCGTCCGATCTGGCGATCGGCAACGTCGTCGGCAGCAACATCGCCAACGTGCTGCTGATCCTTGGCATATCCGCGCTGATTGCGCCGCTGCTGGTGCACGAGCAGATCATCCGCCAGGAAGTGCCGATCATGATCGGCGCGACCCTGCTGGTGGCGGTGATGGCGCTGGACGGCGGCATCGGCCGCATCGAGGCGGGCCTGCTGTTCGCCCTGGTGATTGCCTACACCGTGTTTCTGGTGGTGCAGTCGCGGCGTGCCTCCAAAGATGCCGAGGCTGAATTTGCCGGCGAAATCCCGACCAGCCAGTGGGACCGTCACTGGAGCGTGCAGGCTGCGCTGGTGCTCGGCGGCCTGGCCTTGCTGGTACTGGGCGCAGACTGGCTGGTGGGCGCGGCGGTGGTGTTTGCCAAGTACTTTGGGGTGAGCGACCTCGTCATCGGTCTCACCGTGGTGGCCATCGGCACCTCGATGCCGGAGATCGCCACGTCGTTGATCGCGGCGCTGCGCGGCCAGCGCGACATCGCAGTCGGCAACGTCATCGGCAGCAACATCTTCAACCTGCTGGCGGTGCTGGGCGCGGCCGGGATGGTGTCGGCCGGCGGCCTCGATGTGGCCGAGGCGGCGCGCAATTTCGACCTGTGGGTGATGCTGGCGGTGGCCTTTGCCTGCCTGCCGATCCTGCTCACCGGGCGTGAGATCGCGCGCTGGGAAGGCGTGGTATTCCTTGGTTACTATGCTGCCTATTTGCTGTATCTGGTGCTTGCGGCGCAGCAGCACGACAGCCTGCCGGCGTATTCCGGCATCATGCTGAGCTATGTCATGCCGCTCACCGTGGTCACGCTGGCGGTCAGTTTCCTGCGGCGGCGCCCTGCCGGCTAGGCTATAATCCGTTTTCCGAGGAGCGCTGCGAGGCAGATTCGTCTGTCCCCAGGCTCGGAAAGGCAACAACCGCGCTCACCTATTTCTCAACCCTGCCGGGTTTGGGACGTTGGGTGAGCGACACCGTCGCCAGTCTGAGTTTAACCAGACCCTCCGCCCTCCCGGCCACATGCAACGGAGCTTTACATGAACGCTGTGGCTGACAAGCAATTCACCGATTACGTTGTTGCCGATATGTCGCTTGCCGACTGGGGCCGCAAGGAAATCCGCATCGCCGAAACCGAAATGCCCGGCCTGATGGCCATCCGCGACGAATTCGCCGCGGCGCAGCCGCTGAAGGGCGCACGCATCACCGGTTCGCTGCACATGACGATCCAGACCGCGGTGCTGATCCAGACGCTGACCGCGCTCGGCGCCGAAGTGCGCTGGGCCTCGTGCAACATCTTCTCGACCCAGGACCACGCCGCCGCCGCGATTGCCGCCGACAACGTGCCGGTGTTCGCGGTCAAGGGCGAATCGCTTTCGGACTACTGGGACTACACCCACCGCATCTTCGAATGGAGCGACGGCGGCTATTCGAACATGATCCTCGACGACGGCGGCGACGCCACGCTGCTGCTGCATCTGGGCGCGCGCGCCGAGCAGGACCTCTCGGTGGTGGCCAAGCCCGCAAGCGAGGAAGAAGAGGTGCTCTACGCTGCGATCAAGGCCAAGCTGGCAACGGATCCGGCTTGGTATTCGGTGCGCCTGGCCGCCGTCAAGGGCGTCACCGAGGAAACCACCACCGGCGTGCACCGCCTGTACCAGATGCACGCGCGCGGCGAACTCAAGTTCCCGGCGATCAACGTCAACGATTCGGTCACCAAGTCCAAGTTCGACAACCTGTACGGCTGCCGCGAGTCGCTGGTCGACGGCATCAAGCGCGCCACCGACGTGATGATCGCCGGCAAGGTCGCCGTGGTCGCCGGCTACGGCGACGTCGGCAAGGGGAGCGCTCAGGCGCTGCGTGCCCTGTCGGCCCAGGTGTGGGTGACCGAGGTCGACCCGATCTGCGCGCTGCAGGCAGCGATGGAAGGCTACCGCGTGGTGACCATGGAATACGCTGCCGACAAGGCCGACATCTTCGTCACTGCCACCGGCAACTTCCATGTCATCACCCACGACCACATGGCGAAGATGAAGGACCAGGCCATCGTCTGCAACATCGGCCACTTCGACAACGAGATCGACGTCGCCGGCATCGAAGGCTACCAGTGGGAAGAGATCAAGCCGCAGGTCGATCACGTCATCTTCCCGGACGGCAAGCGCATCATTCTGCTGGCCAAGGGCCGTCTGGTGAACCTCGGCTGCGCCACCGGCCACCCCAGCTACGTGATGAGCTCGAGCTTCGCCAACCAGACCATCGCCCAGATCGAGCTGTGGCAGGAACGTGATTCCGGCAAGTACCCGGTCGGCGTCTACACCCTGCCCAAGCATCTCGACGAGAAGGTCGCACGCCTGCAACTGAAGAAGCTCAATGCGCAGCTGTCCGAACTGACCGACCAGCAGGCCGCCTACATCGGCGTGCCCAAGACCGGTCCGTACAAGGCCGAGCAGTATCGTTATTGATTGATTAGCCTCACTGAAGGAGCGCGCCATGCGTCTGTTGCTGCTGTGGATACTGAATGCCATCGCCCTGCTGGCGGTGACCTGGCTGCTGCCCACCATTCAGGTGTCGGGCTTTGGCACGGCGCTCATTGCCGCGCTGGTGCTGGGCTTCATCAATACGCTGGTGCGCCCGGTGCTGGCGATCCTCACCTTGCCGATCACGGTGCTCACGCTGGGAATTTTCTATCTGGTGCTGAACGGCTTGTTGTTCTGGCTCGCCAGCGCCCTGCTGCCGGGATTCCAGGTGCACGGCCTGGTGTCGGCGGTGGTCGGCGCGATCCTCTACGGCGTGATCGCCTGGGCGCTGTCCGCGCTCATCCCCAATAAAAAAGGTTGAAACCCGGGCGCACCTTCGGGTGCGTCCAAACCCATTTCAAGGTTCAAGCATGACCGAACGCACATTCAGCTTCGAATTCTTCCCGCCCAAGACGGCGGAAGGCGCCGAGAAACTGCGCGCCACCCGCAGGCAACTGGCGCAGCTCAATCCCAAATTCTTCTCCGTCACCTTCGGTGCCGGCGGGTCGACCCGCGACCGCACCCTGGAAACCGTGCGCGACATCCAGGGCGACGGCAGCGAAGCCGCGCCGCACCTGTCGTGCATCGGCTCGACCGAGGAGAACATCCGCGACATCCTCAACGAATACAAAAGCCAGGGCATCCGTCACCTGGTCGCGCTGCGCGGCGACCTGCCGTCGGGCAGCATGGACGCCGGCGCATTCAACTACGCCAACGAACTGGTTGAGTTCATCCGCCGCGAAACCGGCGACTGGTTCGAGATCGAGGTGGCGGCCTATCCCGAAATCCACCCGCAGGCGCGTTCCTACACGGAAGACCTGGCCAATTTCAAGCGCAAGGTCGACGCCGGCGCCAATGCGGCGATCACGCAGTATTTCTTCAACGCCGACGCCTACTTCAACTTCGTCGAAGATGTGCGCGCTCTCGGCGTTTCCATCCCCATCGTCCCCGGCATCATGCCCATCGGCAACTACGTGCAGCTGGCGCGGTTTTCGGATGCCTGCGGCGCGGAAATCCCGCGCTGGCTGCGGAAAAAGCTGGAGATCTACGGCGACGACCTGCCGTCCTTGCGCGCCTTCGGCCTCGATGTGGTGACCGACCTGTGCGACCGCCTGCTCGCCGGCGGCGCGCCGGGGCTGCACTTCTACACCATGAACCAGGCCGGGCCCACCACCACCATCTGGCAGCGGCTGGGCTTGTAGCCTGAGTCTTCCCCAGGCCGCCAAGGCCCGGGTCCTCGCCGCCGCTTCCCATCTTGTTCCCCGGTCGGATGATCTGCGGGCTGCGCGGGAACGACCCGCGTCCTGCTACCCCGACGCTCCGCGCTCGCAGCCGATTTTTCAGTAGGCGCCTTCCTGGGTATCGGCGAAGTCCTACTTGCCTTTCTGCGCCCATCAGCCACGATGAAAATGTCTGGAGGCGAAGGGCATTGATCAGGAGGCCAACATGGAAAAAATCGAATTACCGGATACCAACGTGAGGGATTTTGCACAGGCACGTCGCGCGGCAGTCGATAAAGCCGGCGAAGCACTCACTCGTCCCGTTATCGTCGCCTGGAAAGACGACAGCAACGGCAAATCGGCCCCCGAAATCCCGGGCGGGAAGGGTGATCGCTGGCATGACTATGGCGAAAGCAACGAGGGCGTGCTGGAATTGCAGGTCGGCAACACCTACCACTTCATTTTCATGGAGGCCGAGGGGTTCGTTGAACCCGATATCAACCTCGCTTCGCTTGAGGACCACGGAGTGAAGTTCCTGTGCCTCAACGACGCGTGCACCAAGGAAGACTTGGACAAACTGGGCTATCTGGGCGGTGGTCTCGGCGGCTAGGGTACTCGGGTAAACGTGTTCAATGTCACGAGGAATTAACCATGAGCATTGGAACCATCCTCTTAATCGTGCTGCTCCTGATCCTCATCGGCGCGATCCCGGTATGGCCGCATAGCCGGGGTTGGGGCTACGGGCCGAGCGGCGGTCTCGGTTTGCTTGTCATCATCCTGATTGTGCTGTTGATCATGGGCCTGATTTGATCAAGGCTTTACAGCCAGCTGATGCGGCCCTGCAGGGTCGTAAGTTCAACTGCGGCGTCTTTGAGCGTGGTGCCGTCGTCACTTGACCCCACCACCACAGCCTTGTCGGCGACCGGAACCAGGCTGTCGAGCTTGAAGCGGCCCTTGCCGGTCTGATCGCGCAGGAAGCAGCCTTCGTCGAAGAACAGGCGGTCGCCGCTGGCGTCGATTTCTTCGGAATCGACCGAGTCGTAGCCGACCAGGCGGCGGATGTCGGGCAGCCCCCCGGTCAGTTCTACCGGGATGACGGTTTTGCTGTTGGCGTCGATCAAATAGGCTTTCATGGCAGGGCCTCGTATTGGTTGCGACTCAGGGCAAACAGGCGTTCAGCGCCTTCAAGCAGTAGTCGACGTTTTCCTGCTTTGCAGAATAGCCCATCAGGCCGATGCGCCAGATCTTGCCCGCCATGTCGCCGAGGCCGGCGCCGATTTCGAGGTTGAATTCGTTCAGCAGGCGGGCGCGCACTACGGCCTCGTCGACGCCTTCCGGCACGTAGATCGAGTTGAGCTGCGGCAGGCGGGCGGAGGCCTCGACCACATAGCGCAGGCCCATGTCTTCGAGGCCGGCCTTGAGCTTTTCGTGCATCGCGCGGTGGCGTGCCCAGGCGTTTTCCAGGCCTTCTTCTTCGAGGATCACCAGCGCTTCGTGCAGGCCGTACATGGGGTTGATCGGCGCGGTGTGGTGGTAGGTGCGTTTGCCTGAGGACTGCCAGTAGCCGAGCACCAGGGTGAGGTCGAGGAACCAGCTCTGCACCGGGGTCGAGCGCGCCTTGATGCGGGCGATGGCGCGATCGGAAAACGACACCGGCGACAGGCCGGGGGTGCACGACAGGCATTTCTGGCTGCCGGAGTACGCGGCATCGATGCCCCACTTATCCATATACAGCGGCGTGCCGCCGAGGCTGGTGACGCAATCCATGATGGTCAAGGCGCCCGCTTCCTGCGCGATCTTGGCAAGCGCTTCGGCGTCCGACTGGGCGCCGGTCGAGGTCTCGGCATGCACGAAGGCGAGAATTTTCGCGTCGGGATTGGCCTTGAAGGCCTCGCGCACTTTCTGCGGATCGACCGCTGCGCCCCAGGCGTCGTCGACGATCACGGGCACGCCGCCGGTGCGCTTGACGTTTTCCAGCATGCGCCCGCCGAACACGCCGTTGCGGCACACGATCACCTTGTCGCCCGGTTCCACCAGGTTGACGAAACACATTTCCATCCCCGCCGAACCCGGCGCCGAGACCGGGAAGGTCAGCGCGTTCTCGGTCTGGAACGCCATCCGCAGCATCGATTTGATCTGCTCCATCAGCTCGACGAAAGCGGGGTCGAGGTGGCCGATGGTCGGACGCGCCATGGCGTCGAGCACACGTTGCGGCACGTCGGACGGGCCGGGGCCCATGAGGATGCGCTTGGGGGGGATGAAGGAAGCCGTCATAACCTTGGTCTCTGTGTGGAAAACATCAACTAAAACAAAGGCTTGATTCTACTGGCAAACGGCACGCGTGGAAAACCTGCAGCAAGCCTCGCCCCGGTGTTTCCACGGCGTCTACGGTGGAAGTTTCCCCATGGCAGGCGTGCGGCGATGACAATAATGAAGGCACTCATGGCGTTCACAGGGCTTGCGGCGCTGGGCCTGGCACGGGCGCAGACACGGGCAGCGGAAGTGCCGTCGGCGACGCTGAGCGAGGCGGACGCGGCGGCCGTTTTCAAGATGCAGGGGGCGTGCAGCGCAGGGGCAAGCGCGGCAAGCCGCCGCGTCGAGGGGGAAGCTCGGCGCGGCGGCTCGCCCATCCATGGTCGCATCGCCGTCCGGCGCGGCGTCGCGCGCCGGTCAGGGCGTCCCCCCGCCTTCCGCGTAAACGGGTTCGACGTGCAGCCAGACCGTGAAAGCCGCGCCCCGTCCCGGTTCGCTCGACACCGTGATGCGGTTGCCGTAGCGTTCCAGCAGGCCGTAACTGATGGACAGCCCCAGGCCCGTGCCCTGCTGCTTGCGGGTGGTGAAGAAGGGATCGAAAATCCGCGGCAGCACCTCCGGCGCGATGCCGACGCCGGTGTCGCGCACGGTGACGGCGACGCCCTCGTCCTCCCAGTCCCGGGTTTCCAGCGTGAGCACGCCGCCGTCGGGCATGGCATGGATGGCGTTAGCCATCAGGTTGATCAATACCTGCTGCACTTCGTTGCGGTTGATGGCCACTTCCCGCGTGGCCCGGCAGTCCTGGGTCACCGCGATGCGGCGCTTGCCGAGCTGGTGGCGCACCAGCACCAGGCAGTCGGACAGCAGCCGGTTTACCTCCACGGTTTCGACGTAGCCGGCGAACTCGGCGGGGCGGGCGAATTGCAGGAGATGGGTGACGATCACCCGGATGCGCTGGACCTGCTCGTTGATCAGGCGGATTTCCTCCCGCACAGGTTCGGTCTGGGCACCCAGCACCTCGACCAGCAGGTCCAGGTTGCCCTGGATCACGGCGGCGGGGTTGTTGATCTCGTGGGCGACGCCAGCGGTGAGCTCGCCGATGGCGGCCAGCTTTTCCGACATGACCAGTTGTCGCTGGGCGTCCCGCAGCAACTGGTTGGCTGATTCGATCTCGCGGGTGCGCTCGGCGACTTTCAGGTTGAGTTCGTCCGCCCAATTCTTGAGCGCCCGGTTTTGCGCCTCGAGTTTGTCCAGCAGTTGATCGAAATGTCCGGCCAGCTGGCCGAGTTCGTCGCGGCTCTCGACCGGGCCGGTACGCGCCGACAGCTCGCCGGCTTCCACGGCGCTCATGGTCCGGTTCATCTGCTCCAGCGGGCGGAACACGCTGCGCGCCCATCTGAGCGAGATCAGGCCGCCCGCCGTGCCGCTCAGCATGATCACCAGCAGGATGCCGCCCAGCGCCACGGACTTGGCGACGCTGAAGGGGGCTTCGAGAAAGCCCACGTAGAGCATGCCCACGCGCCGCCCGAAGCTGTCCTCAATGGGCTCGTAGGCGGACACATACCAGTCGTTGACCACGAAGGCGCGGTGCAGCCAGGTGGCGCCGCGCCCCAGCACCTCGTCGCGCACTTCCTGCGACACGCGGGTGCCGAGGGCGCGCCGGTCGCGGAACAGGCGCACGTTGGTGGCGATGCGCACGTCGTCCAGAAACAGCGTGACGGTGCCCTCGGAGCCGAACTGGAGCGAGCCTTTCCGGTATACCAGGTCGTTGATGGTGTCGACGAACCCCAGGTTCTGGTTGAGCACGGTGCCGCCCAGCAGTACCCCCGCCAGCCGCCCGTGCGCGTCGTGCACCGGAGTGGCGGCGTGGATCACCAGGCCGCGGGTTTCCGTCCGCCGGGACGAGGGTGCGGCGTTGTCGGTGGGGACGATATCGAGTTCGGCGCGCCGCGCCAGCGCGGGGTCGATGGCGGCCAGCTGCGCCGGCGCGAAAATGTCGACGGCGGTGGCGGCTTCGTCGCGCAGCGCCCGTTTGACGATCGGCCAGACCGAGGCGTCGAAGCGGCTGGCGGGCTGCACGATGTTGCCGTGGGGGTCGAGCAGGTAGAGAAAGTCCAGTTTGTGCGCGTCCCGCGCCTGCGCCAGCCAGTTGCGCACGGCGTCCTGCCCGCGCCGCTCCAGCAGGACGACCAGGGCGTGGGAACGGGCCAGGCCGTCGAGATCCCGGCCCAAGCGGTCGGTGACGTTCTGAAAATACTGGCGGGCCACCACCAGATCGCTGTTGACCTTGAAAATCAGCATCCGGTCGTAGTAGGTGTTGGCCCAGTA
Source organism: Hydrogenophilales bacterium 16-64-40 (assembly GCA_002256995.1). GTDB lineage: Bacteria > Pseudomonadota > Gammaproteobacteria > Burkholderiales > Thiobacillaceae > Thiobacillus. The sequence goes on along the minus strand of NCGX01000003.1, from coordinate 242,721 downwards.
CAGGGTGAGCAGGGCGAGGATGGGCAGCACCGCCAGAAGGGGTGCCAGCACCAGGAACAGCAGCTTGGCGCGGACCGAGGTTTGCAGGCGGGATTTCAGCGTCGATCGCATGGCGCGTGCCGTCTCGAGCGCTGTCCCGCCGGGCACGCTACTGGCCTTGCCAGAGGCTGCACTTGCGTTCCAGGGTCTTGCGGGAAATGCCGAGGATGCGTGCGGCCTCCGACTTGTTGCCGGCCACCTTGCCGAGCACCTGGAGGATGTGCTGTTTTTCCATGTCCTCCAGGGTGGCGCTGGCCTGGGCCGAAACGGCGGGCGCCCGAACAGGGTTCGCGCCGCCGCCCGGGAAACCGCCCAGGATCAGCGAGCGCTCGATCAGGTTCCTGAGTTCGCGCGCGTTGCCGGGCCAGTCGTAACCGAGCAGGGCGGGATCGTCGTCGATGGCAAGGGGGGCGACGCCCAGCTGGGCGGACAGCGTGTTCATGAAATGCCGGGCCAGGGGCAGGATGTCGTCGCGCCGCTCGCGCAGCGGGGGGATGTGGATGCTGACCACGTCCAGCCGGTAGAACAGGTCCTGGCGGAAGCGCCCCTGCCGGACTTCCTGCGCGAGGTTGCGGTTGGTGGCGGCGAGGATGCGCACGTCCACCGGAAGCTCGCGCTCGGCGCCGACCGGGCGGATCTTTTTTTCCTCCAGCGCGCGCAGCAGCTTGGTCTGCATGGCTGGCGGCAACTCCCCTACCTCGTCCAGAAACAGGGTGCCGCCGTGGGCGTAGAAGAACAGTCCCTTGCGTTCCCCGCCGGAGCCGGTGAAGGCGCCCTTCACGTGGCCGAACAGCTCGCTTTCGATCAGCTCCTGGGCGATGGCGCCGCAGTTGATGGGCACGAAGGGATGCGCGGCGCGCGGGCTGTGGCGGTGCAGCCCGCGCGCCACCACTTCCTTGCCGGTGCCGGATTCGCCGCTGATCAATACCGTGCTGGGAACGCCTGCCAGGCGGCCGACCATTGTGCGGATGTCGCGCATGGCGGGCGAGTCACCCACCAGCTCCGTGACCTCGGAAAACGCCGTGACCGCGCGCCGCAGCACGAAATTGTCCCGGGCCAGACGGGCGCGGTCGAACGCGCGGCCCATGGCGGCAAGGAGCTGGTCGATGCGGAACGGTTTCAGGATGAAATCGCTGGCGCCGCCGCGCAGGGCGCCAATGGCGGTGTCCATGTCGGCGAAGGCGGTGATGAGGATCACATCGCCGTGAAAGCCGGTCTGGCGCAGTTCGTGCAGCCACTCGATGCCGGATTTTCCGGGCAGGGAAATGTCCAGAATGATGAGGTCGATGTGCTGTTCTTCCACCAGTCGCGCGCCCTCCTCGGCGCTGGCGGCGGTTCGCACCGTTCCGCAGCGGCTGGTGAGCGCGCGGCCGAGGAAGTTGCGCATGCCGCTTTCGTCGTCGACCACCAGCACGGCGTATTCCTGCCAGGAATCGAATCCGGCGTATGTCGGCGCCTCGGGCGAATGCGCGGGAGGAAGGGGGCGGGGCATGGTTCGTCTCCTGATGGCGTGGGTGCGTTGGGCGCGGGCGTTCATGGCGGACGCGCTGCCCGGAACCCCTATCCTGTGCGCTGTGCGATCGTTCGGTGCAGGGTGATGCCTGCTCTGGTTCGCCTGTCGTCTTGCATCTTGCGCCAAATTGTCCGTGCGGTGAGACATTTTGTCCATTCCGGGCGGCGCGAAACCGAACTGGTATTTGTTTATTCGGATGTTTTTATCTTGGCATGGCCCTTGCTTACGTCTTCAGGCGTGTCCTCGTATCGCAACAAGTCAACCTGATCTGGAGAAAACAATGCAAGTCAGCAGAAGGCAATTCTTCAAAATTTGCGCGGCTGGAGTCAGCAGTTCCAGCCTGGCCGTGATGGGCTTTTCGCCCGGCACGGCGCTGGCGGAGGCGCGGGAATTCAAGCTCAGCCGCGCCACAGAAACCCGCAATACCTGCCCCTACTGCTCGGTAGGCTGCGGCATTCTCATGTACAGCCTGGGCGACACGTCCAAGAACGCCAAATCGGAGATCATCCACATCGAAGGCGATCCGGACCACCCGGTGAACCGCGGCACCCTGTGCCCGAAAGGCGCGGGCCTGCTGGATTTCATTCACAGCCCCAACCGCCTCAAATATCCGGAAGTGCGCGAAGCCGGTTCCAATGAATGGAAGCGCATTTCCTGGGATGCTGCCTTGACGCGTATTGCCAGGCACATGAAAGCCGACCGCGACAAGAATTTCGTTGCCCGGACCGACGACGGCCTGACCGTCAACCGCTGGCTGACCACCGGTTTCCTGGCAGCTTCGGCCGCTTCCAACGAGTCCGGCTACCTGACCCACAAGGTGGTGCGCAACCTCGGCATACTGGCAGTCGACAACCAAGCGCGCGTTTGACACGGACCTACGGTGGCAAGTCTTGCCCCTACGTTCGGCCGCGGCGCGATGACCAATCATTGGGTCGATATCAAGAATGCAAATGTAATTGTGATCATGGGCGGCAATGCCGCTGAAGCGCACCCATGCGGTTTCAAGTGGGTGACGGAAGCCAAGGCGCACAACAAGGCCAGGCTGATTGTGGTCGACCCGCGCTTCACCCGCTCAGCGGCGGTGTCCGACTACTATGCGCCGATCCGCTCGGGCAGCGATATCGCGTTCCTGGGCGGCATGATCAACTATCTGTTGACCCATGACAAGATTCAACACGAATACGTCAAAAAATATTCCGACGCGACCTTCCTGGTTCATGGCGACTACGATTTCGGCGACGGTCTGTTCTCCGGCTACGACGAGGAGACGCGCAGCTACGACAAGACTTCCTGGTCCTACCAGAAGGGCGCGGACGGATTCGTGCTGGCGGATGAAACCCTGCAGAATCCGCGCTGCGTCTTCAATCTGATGAAGCAGCACTATTCCCGCTACACGCCGGAAATGGTGTCCAGGATTACCGGTACGCCCAAGGAACAGTTCCTCCATGTCTGCGAGATGATCGCGGAAACCGCAGCGCCCAACAAGACCACCACGTTCCTGTACGCGTTGGGCTGGACGCAGCACTCCATCGGCTCCCAGAATATCCGGACTATGGCGATGATCCAGATACTGCTGGGCAACATGGGCATGGCGGGCGGCGGTATCAATGCGCTGCGCGGCCATTCCAACATTCAGGGATTGACCGATCTGGGGCTGCTTTCCAATACGCTGCCCGGTTACATGACGCTGGCGGGCGAGAAGGAGCAGGATTTTGGGACTTTTCTGGCGAGCCGCGCGCTGAAACCGCTGCGTCCCGGCCAGATGAGCTACTGGCAAAACTATCCCAAGTTCCACATCAGCCTGATGAAGTCCTGGTACGGCGACGCCGCCACCAGGGAAAACAACTGGTGCTATGACTGGCTGCCCAAGCTGGACAAGGTCTACGACGTGCTGCAGGTGTTCGAGATGATGCACCAGGGCAAGATGAACGGCTATTTCGCCCAGGGCTTCAATCCGCTGGCGTCGTTCCCGAACAAGGCCAAAATCGGCGCGGCGCTGGCCAGGCTGAAATACCTGGTGGTGATCGATCCGCTGGCGACGGAAACATCCGAGTTCTGGAAGAATTTCGGCGAATTCAACGACGTCGACCCCTCCGGCATTCAGACCGAAGTGTTCCGCCTGCCTTCCACCTGCTTCGCGGAAGAAGAGGGTTCACTGGTCAGTTCCAGCCGGGTGATGCAATGGCATTACAAAGGCGCCGACGCGCCGGGCGAAGCCAGAAACGATGCCGAGATCATGGCCGGCCTGTTCCTCAGGCTGCGCGAGATGTACAAGCAGGAAGGCGGCGCTTTCCCCGATGCGATCCTTAACACCGCCTGGCCCTACAGGATTCCTGACAACCCTTCTCCCGAAGAGCTCGCCAAGGAATTGAACGGCAAGGCGCTGACCGATCTGCTGGATCCGAAGGATCCGGCCAGGGTGCTGGTCAAAGCCGGCGAGCAGTTGGCGAGCTTCGCCCAGCTGCGCGACGACGGTTCCACCGCCAGCGGTTGCTGGATTTTCTCCGGCGCCTGGTCGCAGGCGGGCAACCTGATGGAGCGGCGCGACAATTCCGACCCGAGCGGCCTGGGCAACACTCTTAACTGGGCTTACGCCTGGCCGGCGAATCGGCGCATCATATACAACCGCGCCTCTTGCGACCCGTCCGGCAAGCCGTGGGATCCCAAACGCAAGGTGGTCGGCTGGGACGGCAGCAAGTGGGCCGGCAACGACATCCCCGACTTCAGCCTGGATTCGCCGCCGGAGGCAGGCATGGGCCCGTTCATCATGAATCCGGAAGGCGTGGCGCGCCTGTTCGCCGTCGACAAGATGGCGGAGGGCCCGTTCCCCGAGCATTACGAGCCGTTCGAAACGCCGATCGACACCAATCCCCTGCATCCCAGGGTCGTCAGCAATCCGGCTGCGCGGGTGTTCAAGGGGGATATGGAAGCTTTCGGCAAGGCCGCGGAATTCCCGTATGTGGGAACCACCTACCGCCTGACCGAGCACTTTCACTACTGGACCAAGCACGCCAAGCTCAATGCGATTCTCCAGCCGGAGCAATTCGTCGAGATCGGCGAGGATCTGGCCAAGGCGAAAGGCATCAGCGCCGGCGACCGGATCAAGGTGAGCTCGAACCGGGGCCATATCGTGGCGGTGGCGGTGGTGACCAAGCGGATCAGGATGCTCGACGTCGACGGCAGGAAGGTCCATACCGTGGGCATCCCGATCCATTGGGGCTTCAAGGGCGTGGCCAAGAACGGCTACCTGGCCAACACCCTGACGCCTTTCGTCGGCGATGCGAACACCCAGACGCCGGAGTTCAAGTCGTTTCTGGTCAACATCGAGAAAGCATAAGGAAGGCGGATCATGGCATTACAAACTTTGGACATCCAGCGCCGTTCCGCCACCACCACGCCTTCCCCGAGCGTGCGCCAGACCACGGAAGTGGCCAAGCTGATCGACATCTCCAAATGCATCGGCTGCAAGGCGTGCCAGACGGCCTGCATGGAGTGGAACGACATCCGGGACGAGGTCGGCAGCAATGCCGGCACCTACGACAACCCGCGCGACCTCACGGAAAATTCCTGGACCGTGATGCGGTACTCGGAAGTGGAAGTGGAGCAGGGCAAGCTGGAGTGGCTGATCCGCAAGGACGGCTGCATGCATTGCGCCGACCCGGGCTGCCTCAAGGCCTGCCCGTCGCCCGGCGCGATCATCCAGCACAGCAACGGCATCGTCGACTTCCAGCAGGAGCACTGTATCGGCTGCGGCTACTGCATCGCCGGCTGTCCGTTCAACGTTCCGCGCATTTCCAAGAAGGATAACAAGGCCTACAAGTGCACGCTCTGTTCCGATCGCGTCGGCGTGGGCATGGAGCCGGCCTGCGTGAAAACCTGCCCGACCGGGGCGATCGTGTTCGGCAGCAAGGAAGACATGATCCAGCATGCCGAAGAACGCGTTGTCGATCTCAAGGAACGCGGCTATGGCAAGGCCGGTCTGTACGATCCGCAAGGCGTGGGCGGCACCCATGTGATGTATGTGCTGCAACACGCCGACCAGCCGGAGCTCTACCACGGTTTGCCCAAGGATCCGGCCATCAGTCCGATGGTGTCGCTGTGGAAGGGGGTCACCAAGCCGCTCATGTCCCTGGCTCTGGGGGTGGTGGCGCTGGCCGGTTTCTTCCACTTCGTAACCGTGGGGCCCACCGAGACCCATGACGAAGAGGAAGAAGTTTGATTCTCCCGCCGAGTGTTTCCGCTCCGGCGGTCTTCCTGAAAAAATTTTCGACCAGGAGCAATCATGGCCAAGTCATCATCCGTATTGATTAAGCGTTACACCGCTTCCGACCGGTTTAATCACTGGTTCGTCGCAATCACTTTCATCCTGCTGGCGTTGAGCGGCCTCGCGCTGTTCCATCCGGCGTTTTTCTTTCTCACCCATTTGCTCGGCGGCGGCACCTGGACGCGCATCCTGCATCCTTTCATCGGCGTGGTCATGTTTGCCGGATTTGCCGGCATGATGCTGCGGTTCTGGAAGCTCAATTACATCACCGACAATGATCGTAAATGGATGAAGCAGATAGTCGACGTACTTGCCAATCGTCACGAAAAACTGCTGCCGGTAGGGCATTACAATGCCGGCCAGAAATATCTGTTCTGGACCATGGTGGTCTGCATTCCCTTGCTGTTGATCACCGGCGTGCTTATGTGGCAACCTTACTTCGCGCCCCTGGTGCCGATTGTTGTGGCGCGGCTTGCAGTACTGTTGCATGCGGTGGCGGCATTCGTCATCATTGCCGGCATCATCGTTCATATCTATGCCGGCACCATGTGGGTGAAAGGCTCCATGCGCGCCATGACCCGCGGCACCGTCACGCATGCCTGGGCCAAGCATCATCACGCTGCGTGGTGTGACGAAGTCAGCAAGCGCGACAAGTAAAATAAAGGAATACGCATGGCTACTACCATTATTGAGCCCGGCGTGATCCCGCCGCACGGGGCGGAGGCGCCCTTTCTGCGCCGCGCCGAGCGCGCGGCGGTTTTCGGCCTGCGGGCGCGGCGTTTCATGACGCTGGCCCAAGGCCACGTCATGGCGGATTTTTTGCGCTTCATGGGACATCTGGCCGAGGCCCAGCAGCGCACACTGGATGCCCAGGGCGCGCCGGTGCTGCCCGGCGCCGGGCAAATCAAGCTGTGCAAGGCGCACGGCATGCCGCCGCTGGGCACGCAAACCCTGCGCCGCGATCCGAGTTGGCGCGAGGGCTTGCACAGTCTCCTGGCGCAGGTGGAGAGCCAGGCCAACGACGCCACCCGCGCCGCCATGCAGCGGCTTGCAGCGCTGCCCGAGGCGGATCTGGAAGCCTTCGCCGACCGGCTGCTGGATGGGGATTACGCCGGACTGGACCTGGCGGCGGCGCCCCTGGTGGGGGCGGCGCTTCAGGTTTACTGGGTGCGTCTGGCCACGGCCCTGGAGCAGGCGGATTTTTCCCGTCCCGAGGCGCACACGCTGTGCCCGGCCTGCGGCTCCCTGCCCGGCGCCAGCATGGTGCGCATCGGCGGCGCGGAGCAGGGGCTGCGCTATCTGCATTGCTCGCTGTGCGCCAGCGAGTGGAATATGGTGCGCGTCAAATGCAGCCACTGCGAATCCACCAAGGGCATCGCCTATTTCGGCGTCGAAGGGGGCGACGAAGCGGTCAAGGCGGAGGCTTGCGACGAATGCAGGAGCTACCTGAAAATTCTCAATATGGAAAAAAATCCGGCAGTGGACCCCGTCGCCGACGACCTGGCGACCCTGGCCCTGGATATTCTCATGGACGAAGCGGGCTTTCTGCGCAGCGGGCCCAATCTGTTGTTGTTCCCGGGCGACGCCGACGCATGAGTCTGGCTCCTGCCGGCCGCGGCGGCAAGGCGGGGACGATGCCCGCCATTCCGTCGGTAGACCGGGTGCTCAACCTGCCCGCGGTGCGCGTGCTGACCGAGGCGCATGGCCGGATGCTCACGCTGGATGCGGTGCGGCAACTGCTGGCGGAACTGCGCGAGGGCCTCTCCGGCAAGCTGGAGCTGCCCGCCGACGCCTTCGCGGAAACCCGGCTGGCAGCCGTTCTGGAGCAACGCCTGGTTGCGGCCCGGCAGCCCCGTCTGCGCCCGGTGCTGAATCTCACCGGCACCGTGCTGCACACCAACCTGGGGCGTGCGCGCCTGCCGGACGAGGCGGTGTCGGCGGTGGTGGCGGCGGCCACCCAGGCCTGCAATCTGGAATACGACCTGACGGGCGGCGCGCGCGGCGACCGCGACGACCTGATCGAGCCGCTGCTGCGCGAAATCACCGGCGCGGAAGCGGCCACCGTGGTCAACAACAACGCCGCCGCCGTGTTCCTCGCGCTCAACAGCCTGGGGCTGCGCAAGCAGGTGATCGTCTCGCGCGGCGAACTGGTGGAAATCGGCGGTTCCTTCCGGGTGCCCGACATCATGGCGCGGGCTGGTTGCCGGCTGCGCGAGGTAGGCACCACCAATCGTACCCACCTCAAGGATTACGCCGAGGCCATCGACGCCAAAACCGGCCTGTTACTGAAAGTGCATACCAGCAATTACGCCATCCAGGGTTTCACCGCTACGGTGGAGGAAAAGGCGCTGGCGGATCTTGCCCACCAGCATGGCCTCCCCTTTATGGTGGACCTGGGCAGCGGTACTCTGGTCAATTTGCGCGACCATGGCCTGCCGCAGGAACCTACCCCGATGGATTCCCTGGCCGCCGGCGTCGATCTCATCACTTTCAGCGGCGACAAGCTGCTGGGCGGGCCGCAGGCGGGCATTCTGGTGGGACGCCGCGAACTGATTGCCAGAATCAAGAAAAACCCGCTGAAACGCGCGCTGCGGGTGGACAAGATGACCCTCGCCGCACTCGAGGCGGTGCTGCAGCTCTACCGCGATCCGGACCGGCTGGCGGCGCGGCTGCCCACGCTGCGACTGCTGACGCGGGCCGGCGCCGACATCGAGCGCAGCGCCCACGCCCTGTCGCCCGCCGTGAGCGCGGCGCTGGCGGGCACGGCGCAGGTCGAGGTGCGCCCCTGCCACAGCCAGATCGGCAGCGGTTCGCTGCCGGTCGATCGCCTGCCCAGCTTCTGCCTCGCCATGACGCCGCTTCGCCGCGGCAAGGGCGAGGGCAGCGCCCTCAAGGCAATCGAGCTGGCCTTCCGCAGGCTGCCGGTTCCGGTGATCGGCCGGGTGAGCGAAGGCGCGTTCTGCCTCGACCTGCGCTGCCTGGAACAGCCCGACTTGCTGCGCGCACAACTCGGGGACCTGCGCTTTTGATCGTCGGCACCGCGGGTCACATCGACCATGGCAAAACCGCGCTGGTCAAGGCTCTGACCGGCGTCGACGCCGACCGCCTCAAGGAAGAGAAGGCGCGCGGCATCACCATCGACCTGGGCTACGCCTACATGCCCCTGCCCAGCGGCGACGTGCTGGGCTTCGTGGACGTGCCGGGCCACGAGAAATTCATCCACAACATGCTGGCGGGCGCCACCGGCATCGATTTCGCGCTGCTGGCGGTGGCGGCGGACGACGGTCCCATGCCGCAGACCCGGGAGCACTTGCAGATCCTCGACCTGCTCGGGCTGGAGCGGGGCGTGGTGGCCTTGACCAAGGTGGACCGGGTCAGCGCCGGCCGGCTGGCGGAAGCGCACGCCGAAATCGTCGCCCTGCTCGCGGGCAGCAGCCTCGCGGGCAGCGACATTTACCCCGTTTCGGCCCTGACCGGCAGCGGCGTGGCCGCGTTGCGCGCGCGCCTGGAGGCGGAAGCGCAGGCTTTGCGGCTGCGTCCCGCCGGCGGTTGTTTCCGGCTGGCGGTGGACCGCTGCTTCACCCTCGCGGGCGCCGGCACGGTGGTGACCGGCACGGTATTCGCCGGCACGGTGGCGGTGGGGGACAAACTGGTGCTGTCGCCGCCGAACATCCCGGTGCGGGTGCGCGGCATCCATGCCCAGGACCGCCCCGTCCAGACCGGCGTGGCCGGGCAGCGCTGCGCGCTCAACCTGACGGGGCCGGATTTCGGCAAGGCGGACGTGCGCCGCGGCGACTGGGTGCTGGCCGAGTCCCTGCACGCGCCGGCGACCCGGCTCGACGCCCGGCTGCGTCTCCTGGGCAGCGAGGACAAGCCGCTGCGTCACTGGACGCCGGTGCACATCCATCTCGGCGCGGCGGACGTGACCGGCCGGGTGGCGGTGCTGGAAGGCGAAGCGATCGCGCCCGGGGCCGACACCCTGGTGCAACTGGTGCTGGACAAACCCGTGGCCGCCCTGCACGGCGACCGCTTCATCGTGCGCGACCAGTCCGCCACCCGCACCCTGGGCGGCGGCCGGGTGCTGGACAGCTTCCCGCCCGCGCGCGGACGGCGTACCTCCGCCCGGCTCGAACTGCTGCGCGCGCTGGACGCCGGCGACCCGGCGGACGCCCTGTTGGCCGCGCTGCAGAGCTGCGCGACCGGCGTGGATTTGCGCCGCTTCGCGCTGAACTGGAATCTGTGCCTGGACGACGCCCGCGCCTTGTGGGCGACCCTGCCGATGCGCACGGTGGAGGAGGGCGGCCTCGCCAGCGGATTTTCCCTGGCCGCGTGGGAAGCACTCGGGCAGCGGCTGCTGGATACGCTGGCGGCGGAGCACGCGCGCGTGCCGGACATGGTCGGCGTCGACCGCGAACGCCTGCGGCGGATGACTGCCCCGGCCTTGCCGCGCGCGGCCTTTCTGGCGCTCACCGACGAGCTGCTGGCCGCGGGCCGCATCGCGGCCAGCGGCCTGTGGCTGCACCTGCCCGGACACACGGTCACGCTGCTGCCGCACGAGGACAGGCTGTGGGCGAGGGCGCGCCCGCTACTCGAGGCCGTGCCCTGGCAGCCGCCCCGGGTGCGCGATATCGCCGCCGCGCTGGGCGCGGACGAGCGCGCCGTGCGCCTGCTGTTGCAGCGAGTGGCGCGGCAGGGCCTGGTGTTCCAGGTGGCCCACGACCATTTTTTCACCCGCGAGGCCGTGCATGCGCTGGCCGTCGTCGTCCGCGAACTGGCGGCAGACGACACGCTGGAAGCCGCCGTTTTCCGCGACCGCATTGGCAGCGGGCGCAAGCTGGCGATCCAGATACTGGAATTCTTCGACCGGGTGGGCTTCACCCGGCGGGTGCGCGAGAGGCACCAGTTGCGCCATGCGGAACTACTGTTGAGTAATTAGCCGCTGCTGTGTACCCTCGGGCGTCGCGCTCGAGGGCGTTCATGGAAGAGATGCGTTCCCCGGTGGGGCGGCCGGACTTCAAATCCGGTAAGGGCCGTCAGACGGTCCTTGGTGGGTTCGACTCCCACTCTCTTCCGCCACTCATGACCCATGCGGCCTTGTCCTGCAAGACCTGCACGGGACCACCCGCTGGTGTTCCGGACGGGCTAAGGTCGCTCAGGCGGGCGGCTCGCCCATCAGCGGCCGCATCGCCGTCAGCAGGCTGTTGAAGATGCGCGGATGCACTTTCTCCTGCTCGGCCAGCATCTGCTTCATCGCGTAGCGCTGCTGCGGCTTGGCGAAACACGCCGGGCAGTTCTCGAAAATCACCGGCAGGCCGGAATCTGCCGCAAACGCGCGGGTCTGGCGTTCGCGCGCGTAGGCAAACGGCCGGATGATGCGCAGGTCGCCGGCGTCGTTGAGATAGTGCGGCGACATGGTCCGCAGCTTGCCGCCGAACAGCATCGACATCATCAGCGTTTCGGCGAGGTCGTCCAGATGGTGGGCCATGGCGACGACGTTGCAGTTCTGCTCGCGCGCGACGCGGTAGAGGATGCCGCGCCGCATGCGCGAGCAGTAGGCGCAGTAGGAATCGGAGTCCTTGGTCAGCGTCTTCTGCGCCTCGACCATGATCGGCTGCGACTCGAGAAAGTAGGGCACGCCGAGTTCGGCCAGATAGGGCGTGAGCGGAGACGGGTCGTACTGGTCGGACTGCGGGTCGACGGTGCACGCCAGCAGCTCGAATTTCACCGGCGCCTTCTGTTGCAGGTGGTGCAGCGTGTGCAGCAAGGAGAGCGAATCCTTGCCGCCCGACAAGCCCAGCAGGATGCGGTCGCCGTCGCGGATCATGCGGTAGTCGCCGATGGCGCGGCCGGCCGCGGTGGAGAGCGAGCGGGAGGGCTTGACCCAGCCTGTTGTTGTTGCGTTCATGCGGAAAACTGCAGCGCGTGCAGCTGCGCGTAGCGGCCCTGTTTGGCGATCAGCTCGGCGTGGCTGCCGATCTCGACGATGTGGCCGCCTTCCAGCACCACGATGCGGTTGGCGCGTTCAATGGTGGACAGCCGGTGCGCGATGACCAGGGTGGTGCGGTTGCTGATCAGGGTGTCGAGTGCGGCCTGCACGTGGCGTTCGGATTCGCTGTCGAGCGCCGAGGTGGCTTCGTCGAGAATCAGCAGCGGGGCGTTTATCAGGATCGCGCGCGCGATGGCGATGCGCTGGCGCTGGCCGCCGGAAAGCCGCATGCCGTTTTCGCCGACCAGGGTGTCGAGGCCGTCGGGCATGGCCTGGATGAAGTCCCAGGCGTGGGCGGCGACGCAGGCGGCGCGGATTTCGTCGGGGGTGGCGTCGCGCTTCGTGCCGTAGGCGATGTTGTGCCCCAGCGTGTCATTGAACAGCACCACGTCCTGCGACACCAGCGCAATATGGCTGCGCAGGTTCTGCAGGCGGATGTCGCAGACGTCGATGCCGTCGAGTTCGATCACGCCGGCGTCGGGGTCGTAGAAGCGCGGCACCAGGTTGGCCAGCGTGGTCTTGCCGGAGCCGGAGGCGCCGACCAGCGCGACCGTCTCGCCGGGCGCGATGTCGAGCGTGATGTTATCAAGCGCCGGCAGGGCCTTGCCCGGGTAGGTGAGCGCGACGTCGCGGAAGGAAAGCCGCCCCTCGATGCGGTCGAGCGTGCGGGTGCCGCTGTCGCGTTCGGCGTCCTGGTCGAGCATGGCGAAAATGGTTTCGGCGGCGGCCAGCCCGCGCTGCAGCTGGTCGTTGACGGCGGTGAGGCGTTTCAGCGGCGCAAACAGCAGCAGCATGGCCATGAAAAAGGCGACGAAGCCGCCCACCGTGATGGCGTTGCTGGTCGCTTGTCCGGCCGCGATAAAGACGATGATCGCCAGGGCCACCGCGGCGATGAACTGGATGACGGGCTCGTACACCGCGTTGGCGGCGACTCGCTTCATCTCGAACATCCGCGCCAGATTGGCGGCATGGCGGAAGCGGGCCTGCTCGTAATCCTCGCCGCCGAAAAGCTTGACCACGCGATGCCCGCCGACCGCTTCGTCCACCACCTGGGTGAGGTCGCCGATGTTGCGCTGCGCCTTGCGCGACAGCCCGCGCAGGCGTGTGCTGGCGATGCGCACGATCCACAGCGTGAGCGGCACCATGCCGAACACGATCAGGGTCAGCTGCCAGTTCAGCCACAGCAGATAGCCGAGCAAGCCCAGGATCGTGACGGTGTCGCGCACCAAGGTGGTGAGCGAACTGGTAGCCGACTGCGTGACCTGGGTGACGTTGAACGCCAGGTGCGCAATCAGCTGCCCGCTCGGATTCTGGTCGAAATAGCGCGTCGGCAGCGTCATCAGCTTGTCGAACATGGCGCCGCGCAGGTCCATCACCAGGCGGCTGCCCACCCACGCCATGCAGTAGGTGCTGACGAAGCTGGTGACGCCGCGCACCAGGAACAGCCCCAGCAGCAGAATCGGAATCCAGCGGATGAAATCCTGGTCCTTGGCGACGAAGCCCTGGTCCAGCAGCGGCTTGAACAGCGCCGGCAGCAGCGGCTCGGTGGCGGCTGTGAGCACCAGCGCGACGAGAGACAGCGCGAACATGCGCCAATACGGCTTCACATAGCCGAGCAGGCGCAGATACAGCGCTTTACTATCCGGCGCCGGGGTCATAGCAGCAGCACGGTGGCGAGCCCGAGGAAGATGAAGAAGCCCATGCTGTCGGTGGTGAAGGTCAGCAGAACCGACGAGCCGACGGCCGGGTCGCGCTTCATCCGTTCCAGCGTCATCGGAATGAAAATGCCGGCCAGCGCCGCGACGATCAGGTTGAGCAGCATCGCCAGCGCCATCACCCCGCCCAGCGCCAGGTTGTCGTACAGCAGCCAGGCGAACACGCCGACCACCGAGCCCCACAGCAGGCCGTTGAACAGGGCGACACCGAGCTCCTTCACCACCAGGCGGCGCGCGTTGGCCTGGGTGATCTGGCCCAGCGCGAGGCCGCGCACGATCAGCGCGATGGTCTGGTTGCCGGTGTTGCCGCCGATGCCGGCGATGATCGGCATCAGCGCCGCCAGTGCCGCCAGTTTTTCGATCGAGCCCTCGAATGCGCCGATCACGCGCGAGGCGATGAAGGCGGTGGCAAGGTTGATCGACAGCCACATCCAGCGGTTTTTCGCCGAACGCCAGACGGTGGAGAACAGGTCTTCCTCCTCCTTCAGGCCGGCCATCGACAGCATGTCGGCGTCGGCCGATTCGCGGATGTAGTCCAGTACCGCGTCGACGGTGAGCCGCCCGATCAGCCGCCCCTGCGCATCCACCACCGGCGCCATCACCAAGTCGTAGCGCTCGAACGCCTGCGCCGCTTCCTGCGCCTCGTCCTCGGGGTGGAACTTGATGAAGTCCTCGACCATCACCGCCGCCACCGAGGCTTCGGGGTCGGTCGTCAGCAGGCGTTTTAACGGCAGCACGCCGATGATCGCGTCCTCGCGGTCCACCACGAACAGCTTGTCCAGCTGGTCGGGCAGTTCGCCCAGCCGGCGCAGGTAGCGCAGCGCGACTTCCAGCGTGACATCGACGCGGATCGTCACCATCTCGAAATCCATCAGCGCCCCCACCGTGTCCTCGGGATAGGCCAGCGCGGATTGCAGGTGCGCGCGTTTTTGCGCGTCGAGGCTGGTGAGCAGTTCCTGGATCACGTCATGCGGCAGGTCGGCCGCGATGTCGGCGATCTCGTCGGTGTCGAGCGACTCGGCGGCGGCCAGCAGCTCCGCCTTGTCCATCATCTGGATCAGCGACTCGCGAACCGAGTCGGACACCTCCAGCAGAATCTCGCCGTCGCGCTCGGACTTGACCTGGCCCCACACCAGCCGCCGCTCGTCCAGCGGCAACGCCTCCAGGATGTAGGCCACGTCGGCCGGGTGCAGCTCTTCCAGCTTGCGCTGCAACTCAGCCAGGTTCTGCTTGTGCACCAGGTTCTCGACCAGATCCTGCCGCGGCCCGCCCTGCTTGTGGACGAGCTCCTCCACCAGCCGCATCTTGGCGAGCAGGGTCTGCACCTGCGCCAGGCTGGTTTCGAGATTGTCCTGCGACTGGTTTTCGAGGTTTTCGGTCATTGGGCGGGTCGGCTAAAAGCCCCGCGATTGTAACGCGCCAGGGTTTGCAGGCGTGTCCCGGCTTGGCTAAATGCTGCCAAAGTCGACCAATAGCTAGCTTACCCTGATGGGGATTTCTTTGGGGCGCAAAGCCAAATCGACCCGTAATGGACTTCAGGGATTTGCGGCGGACGTCTCATGTTCGGCCTTATGTGGAGCTCCACATAAGGCCGAACAAGAGACGGTCGGGTCACGCTTCACTCATTCAGGGGTAAATGAGGAGCCAAAAATAACTCGGCTCAGCGCGGCACCTGCGAGTAACCCATGTAGCGCTTGATGACGGCAACGCGCCGCTGATACGTGCGCGAGCCGCGGTTGTGCTCGTACAGGCGCGGGTTGGGCACCATCGCGGCCATGCGGGCGGCCTGGTCGCGATTGAGGTTGGCGGCGGAGGTCTTGTAGTAGCGGCGGGCGGCGGCTTCGGCACCGTAGATGCCGTTGCCCCACTCGATGACGTTGAGATACACCTCGAGGATGCGCCGCTTGCTCCAGGTGGCTTCGATCATCAGCGTGATGACCGCCTCCTGGCCCTTGCGGATGAAGCTGCGCTCGCCGGACAGGAACAGGTTCTTGGCGAGCTGCTGGCTGATGGTGGAGCCGCCGGCAACGAGTTTGCCCTTCTTCAGATTCTTTTCGACGGCGGCCTGGATGCCTTCGACGTCGAAGCCCTCGTGCGCCAGGAATTTCGCATCTTCGGCGGCGACGATGGCGCGCTTGAGATGGCTGGAAATGCGGTCGTAGGGAACCCACTTGTGGCGCAGCTCGGCATCGGGGTTCTTGTCCTGCTGGCGCGCCAGGCCTGCCGCCATGAACGCAGTGGAGGTGGGGTTGTGGTCGATCCACCACAGCACATGCGCGAAGATCCACAGCTGATACAGCAGCACCAGTGCGATCGCCAGGGCGATGCCCTTGCCCAGCCAGCGCAACGCGGTGCGCATCATGTGCGCAGGCTCGCGATGACCGGGGCGGTGTCAGGGCGCATGCCGCGCCACAGATAAAACGCTTCGGCCGCTTGTTCGACCAGCATGCCGAGGCCGTCGGCGGTGGCCGCGCCGTGCGCGCGTGCGAAGCTGAGGAAGGGCGTGTCTCGCCCGTACATCATGTCGTAGGCCAGGGTGTCGGCGGTGAACACGCGCGGCGACAGCGGCGGCAGTTCGCCGGCCAGGCTGGCGGCGGTGGCGTTGATGACGAGGTCGAAGGGTGTGTCGAGGCCATCGAAGCCGCATGCGCGGATGCCGTGGCCGAACTGTTCGGCGAGTGCTTGGGCGCGGCTGACGGTGCGGTTGGCGATGACGAGCGTGGCGGGGTGCTGGTCGAGCAGCGGCCCGATCACGCCGCGTGCCGCGCCGCCGGCGCCGAGCAGCAGGATGCGTTTGCCGGCGATCGCGCAACTCAGATTGCGCGTGAGATCGGCCACCAGCCCGGCGCCGTCGGTGTTGTCGCCGAGGATGCTGCCTGCCTCGAAGCTCAGCGTGTTCACCGCCCCGGCATGTTCGGCGCGCGGGGTGCGACGGTTCGCCAGCGCAAACGCCTGTTGCTTGAACGGCACCGTGACGTTGGCGCCGCGCCCGCCCGCCGCGATGAAAGCGGCCACGCTGTCGGCAAAGCCGTCGGTCGGCGCGAGGATTGCCTCGTACGTCATGTCCTGCCCGGTCTGGCGGGCAAAGGCAGCGTGGATCAGCGGGGATTTGGAGTGGGCAATCGGGTGCCCGAATACGGCGTAGCGGTCGGTCATGGCGGCCGTATTCTAGCGGCTAAGCGGACGCGCCGGGTTTTCCGTTCAGCTTTGGGTCCAGGGCAGGCCGCGGAATTTCCAGCCGTTGAGCTCGTTGCGGTGGCCGGCGGCCTTGTTGAGGTCGCCTTCGAAGCCTTCCAGGACGTTGTAGCAATTGCCGCGTCCGGCTTCGGTGCAAGCGGACGCGGCGCGATACGAGCGCGCGCCGGTACGACAGATGAATATCAGCAGCGCTTCCGGATCGGTGGCCTGGGCGAGCTGTGTCAGAAAATGAGGGTTGAGGCCCCATCCCGGCCAGAATTGCCATTCGACATGCAGCGCATCGGGGATGACGCCATTCAATTCGAGTTCCGCGCGCGAGCGCACGTCGATCAGGCGGGCCCCGGGCGCAAGCTGGAGCAATTCAAGTGCCTCGTGCGGCAGCAGGGCGCCTGCAAAAGACCAGGAATTCGCGTGGCTGCGGCTGTGTGCGGTGTCGAGCAACTCGGTGATGCGTCCCATGGCGGCTCCTTTATTGTTAATGCGCATTATATGAAATTCACTGCCCGGCACAATTCGCACCAAAATAGTGCGCGAATAGGTGCTGGTGCATGTTATTGGTGCATCAACGAAAGTATGCACTGTGCTATCCGCTGCATAGGCCTTGTGGCACAATGATCCGAGCCTGATTTTCCGCATGGCACGGTTGCTGCTAATTACAAAACAGTTTCAACAATCATTACGGCCTCCCGTTGGAGGCCATCATTTCGTCTATTTCAGTTTGAGGAGATTCAGCATGGATGCGTTACACGTGATCAAGATGATTCAGGACAACGAAGTAAAATTCGCTGACCTGCGCTTTACCGATACCCGCGGCAAGGAGCAGCACGTGTCCATCCCCGCGCGTCTGGTGACCGAGGAATGGTTCGAAGACGGCCACCCCTTCGACGGTTCGTCGATCGCCGGCTGGAAAGGCATTCAGGCCTCCGACATGCTGCTGAAGGCCGATGCCGACACGGCCTACATGGACCCCTTCTTCGACGAGCCCACGATCATCCTGACTTGCGACGTGATCGAGCCGTCCGACGGCAAGGGCTACGAGCGCGACCCGCGTTCGGTGGCCCGCCGCGCCGAAGCGTATTTGAAATCGACCGGCATCGCCGACACCGCCTACTTCGGCCCCGAACCCGAATTCTTCATTTTCGATTCGATCACCTGGCACGAAGACATGTCGGGCTGCGGCGTGAAAATCAATTCCGAAGAAGCGGCCTGGTCGTCGGCTGAAAAATTCGAATCCGGCAACATCGAAGTGTTCCACCACGAAGTGGCGACCGCCGGCCAGTGCGAAATCGGCACCCAGTTCAGCACGCTGACCAAGCGCGCCGACTGGACGCAGATCCTGAAGTACATCGTGCACAACGTCGCCCACGCCTATGGCAAGACCGCGACCTTCATGCCCAAGCCCATCGTTGGCGACAACGGCTCCGGCATGCACGTGCACATGTCCTTGTGGAAGGACGGCAAGAACCTGTTCGCCGGCAACGGCTACGCCGGCCTGTCCGAGCTGGCGCTGTACTACATCGGCGGCGTGATCAAGCACGCCAAGGCGCTGAACGCGATCACCAACCCGTCGACCAACTCGTACAAGCGTCTGGTGCCCGGCTTCGAAGCGCCCGTGATGCTGGCTTACTCGGCCCGCAACCGTTCGGCTTCGATCCGGATTCCGATCGCCGCCAGCGAAAAGGCCCGTCGCATCGAAACCCGTTTCCCCGACCCCATGGCCAACCCCTATCTGTGCTTTGCCGCGCTGATGATGGCGGGCCTCGACGGCATCCAGAACAAGATCCACCCCGGCGACCCGTCGGACAAGAACCTGTACGACCTGCCGCCGGAAGAAGAGGCGATGGTCCCGAAGGTCTGCCACAGCCTGGACATGGCGCTGGAGGAGCTCGACAAGGATCGCGAGTTCCTGACCCGCGGCGGCGTGTTCACCAACGACATGATCGATGCCTACATCGAGCTGAAGATGGAAGACGTCACCAAGTTCCGCATGACCACGCATCCGGCCGAGTTCGCGATGTATTACTCGCTGTAATCGCGGCGCGCAGCAACGAGGGCGGCTTCGGCCGCCCTTTTTTTGTGGCCGGCTTGCGGTCAAGATTGCCGGCTTTTGGCCGTTAAGAAATGGGTACGTTAAACTTGATCCCATGCCAATCGCCCGTTTTCCCTTCCTGTTGTGTCTGATTCTGGCCGCACCCGTGCAGGCGGACATCTACAAATACGTCGATGAAAACGGTCAGGTGACGTTTACCGATGTCTACAAGAAGGGTGCCCAGCGCATTGTTCTGCCAGGTGCGCCGGCGCCGCTTCCGCCGGCGGCCAAATCGCCGCGGCGGGCGTCTTACAATCCCAGTCCAGCGGATTTTCCGCGCATCGATGCCGGCACGCAGAAGCGGCGCGACGACGTCCGCCGCCAGGTGCTGCAGGACGAAATTGCCGGCGAGCGCCGCAATGCCGACGAGGCGCGCCGCCAGCTGGCGCTGGGCGAGCGTCTTCAGCCCGGCGAGCGCGCGACCGATGCAAGCTATATCAATCGTGTGACGAGATTGCGCGCCAGCGTGCAGCAGCACGAGCAGAACGTCGCCTCGATCCAGCGCGAACTGGCCAATTTGAAGTAAACGCACGGCTCCACTTGCTCTGGCACAATCAGTGCTTCCAGTGAGTGCATGAGCATGCTGCCGACGTCCCCCAGCGAATTTTCCGGACTTGATTGCCTGTCCACCGGCGCCATGGTGCTGGATGCGGATGATCGCATCCACTATGTCAATCCGGCTGCCGAAACGCTGCTTGGCGTATCGGGCGCGCTGCTGGTTGCCAACCCTGCCGACCACGTGTTCGAGCGCAGTCCCGAGCTGCGGGCGGCAATCCGGACCGCGCGCAGCGAGCAGGAAACCGTCATCGAATACGAGCTTGACGTGGCGGTGAGTGGGCATCCGCCGATCCGCCTGGGGTGCAGCATTTCCCCGCTGGATACGCCGCCGCAAGCCGTATTGATCGAGATGCGGGCAGTTGATCCGCACCTGCGCATCGCCCGGCTGGAGCAGGCGCGCCTGCAGCAGGAAGCCAACCGCGACCTGCTGCGCAACCTGGCACACGAAATCAAGAATCCGCTCGGCGGCATCCGCGGCGCGGCGCAATTGCTGGAGTACGAGCTGCCGCGCGAGAGCCTGCGCGAATACACCCAGGTCATCATCAAGGAATCCGACCGCCTGCAGTCGTTAATGGAGCGCTTGCTGACGCCGCACCGCATGCCCCGTTTTGGTGCGGTCAATATCCACGAGGTTCTGGAGCGGGTGCGCAGCCTGATTCTGGCCGAAACGCCGAGCGTGACGCTGCGGCGCGATTACGACGTCAGCCTGCCGGAAATCCGCGCCGACGCCGAACAGCTGATCCAGGCCACGCTCAACATCGCGCGCAATGCGGTGCAGGCCATGCACGGCCAGGGTGAGATCGTCTTCAGGACCCGCGTGGCGCGGCAGATCACGCTGGAAAGCCGCCGCTATCGGTTGGGCATGCGGGTTGAGATCATCGACAATGGTCCCGGCATTCCCGAGGACATCCGCGAACAGATTTTCTATCCGCTGGTATCCGGGCGCGAAGGCGGCAGCGGGCTCGGGCTGGCCGTTGCGCAGACGCTGATTGCGCAAAATCACGGCACCATCGACTGCGAAAGCCGCCCCGGCCATACCGTGTTTTCGATTTTTCTTCCCTTACCTACTTGAACATCATGCCGAAACCAAGCTGTGTCTGGATTATCGACGACGACCGCTCCATCCGCTGGGTGCTGGAAAAAGCGCTGCTGCGGGATGATATTCCGTGCATGACCTTCAGTTCGGCCAGCGATGCGCTGCGTGAGCTCGAACGCAGCCTGCCTGCGGTGGTGCTGTCCGACATCCGCATGCCGGGCGTATCCGGCCTGGAACTGCTGCAGGCGCTGAAAGAGCGTCTGCCCAAGGTGCCGGTCATCATCATGACCGCGTATTCTGACCTCGACAGCGCAGTGGCGGCGTTTCAGGGCGGCGCCTTCGAATATCTGCCCAAGCCCTTCGACGTCGACCAGGCGCTGGAACTGGTGCGCCGCGCGCTGGCCGAAAATGCCAGCCGCGACACCCCGGCGCCGAGCGAGGCGCCGATGACCGAAATGCTCGGCCAGGCACCCGCGATGCAGGAAGTGTTCCGCGCCATCGGCAGGCTGAGCCAGTCGCATGCCACCGTGCTCATCACCGGCGAATCGGGCAGCGGCAAGGAACTGGTCGCGCGTGCCCTGCATCGCCACAGCCCGCGCGCGACCGGGCCGTTCATCGCACTCAACACCGCGGCCATTCCCAAGGACCTGCTGGAATCCGAGCTGTTCGGCCACGAGCGCGGCGCCTTCACCGGCGCCGCCGCGCAGCGGCGCGGCCGCTTCGAGCAGGCCGACGGCGGCACCCTGTTCCTCGACGAGATCGGCGACATGCCGTCCGAACTGCAGACCCGCTTGCTGCGCGTGCTGTCCGACGGCCAGTTCTATCGCGTCGGCGGGCACACGCCGATCAAGGTCAACGTGCGGGTGATTGCCGCCACCCACCAGGATCTGGAGGTGCGGGTGCGCGAAGGCCTGTTCCGCGAGGACCTGTTCCATCGCTTGAACGTCATCCGCCTGCGGCTGCCGGCGCTGCGCGAGCGGCGCGAGGACATCCCGCTGCTGGTGCGGCACTTCATGCAGAAAAGCGCGCGCGAACTGGGGATGGAGGCCAAGGGCGTGTCGGAGGCCGCGATGAAGACGCTGGTCAACCTGTCGTGGAGCGGCAACGTGCGCCAGCTCGAAAACGTCTGCCATTACCTGACCGTGATGGCACCGGGCCAGGTGGTCGAGGTGAGCGACCTGCCGGCCGACCTCATGCAGGGGCCGGCCGAGGCGGCAGGCGGCGACTGGCTGCAAAGCCTGGCGGCCGAGGCGGGCGCGCGACTGGCGCGCGGCGAGGCGGCGATACTCGACGAACTCACCCAGGCCTACGAGAAGACGCTGATCGAAGTGGCGCTGCGCCATACCGGCGGGCGCCGCATCGAGGCCGCGCACCTGCTCGGCTGGGGGCGCAATACCTTGACGCGCAAGATTCACGAACTGGGGATGGATGCCGTGCCCGAGGCGGATGAAACCAGGTAATCGTCTGGGAGCGCGTTTGAAGCCACAACAAAAAAGCCGACACAAAGTCGGCTTTTTTGGGGTCGGGGCGCGGTGTCAGGCGGCCTGCGCTTCTTCCAGCAATTTCTGCATTTCACCCTTCTGGTACATCTCGATCATGATGTCGCAGCCGCCGACCAGTTCGCCCTTGACATAGAGCTGCGGGAAAGTCGGCCAGTTGGCGTAGTACTTCAGGTTTTCGAAAATTTCCGGGTCGGCCAGCACGTTGACCGCCAGAAAGTCATTCACGCCGCAGGCCTGCAGCACTTGCGCCGCGCGCGACGAAAAGCCGCACTGCGGAAACTGGGGCGTGCCCTTCATGTACAGCACGACGGTGTTGGTGGTGACTTGGTCACGAATGCGGTCTAGCGCGGTCATCTGGGGCTCCTGAACAATACTTGAGTGGAATACTCGGGAATTATACGCACGCCGCGTCCCGCGTCAAGCCGGTTTGGGCGTGCGTTGATAGGGGCTGACGAAAGCCTTGTGAAACAGATGCGGGATCAGCAGATGCGCGGGCATGCGCAACCAGTGAGCGCGCACGAAGGCGGCCAGGCGTGCAGCCGGGGTGAAACTGTCCGCACAGCTCGCATGATCGGGGGCGAGCACGCGGCTGAAGATGCGGTCCATCAGCGCGAGGGTGACTCGATTGGGGGCGGCGGCGTCGAGGGTGGCCGTGACGTCGTCGGGAACCGGTGTATCGAGGAAATGGCGCAGATAACGCAGGGCATAGAACAGCGAGCGGCTCAGTTGCAGTTCGTCGGCGCGCGCGGTCAGGCGCGGCCAGAAATGGTGATCGAGCGCGGCGTCGCGCAGCAGCAGGTCGAGGTCGGTCAGGTCGCGCAGGCCGTGCGGCAGTTCGCCGTCGTGGAACAAATGCGTGGCCGAGTGCAGGATGCGGTCTTCCGCCGCCAGAACATGGATGCCGGGCAGACCTTCCACCGCGACGGCGCGGCTGCGCAACTTGGCGGAATCCGGGTGGTAGCGCGCGGTGTCGGGCAGGATCGCGTGATGCACGTCGATCACGGTGGCGCGCTGGACGTGCTGCATCGGGGGAATCTCGTGCATCCAGCGGCGGTAGTAACGCTTGTCGTATTCCGACAGGCCGGTGGCATGCCAGCCCGCCAGCATGAGCGAGGATTCGGCCTGCTTCAGCCGCTCGCGCGGCACGAGGATGTCGATGTCGTTGAACAGCCGCCCCGCCGCGGCAGGCAGGTTGGCGGCGACATAGGCCGCCCCCTTGAGCACGATCAGCGGACTGCCGAGATCGACCAGCGCGGCGCGAAGCTGTTGCAGTTCCCAGCGCACGGCCGTTTGCTGCTTGTCGGCCAGCGTCTCGGCGGCGTCGAAATGCCAGCGCGCCACCGCCGGGATGGCAGCCGTCAGCCCGTGCTGACAAAAGCGGTGCGCCAGACGGGCCAGCAGTCCCGCCGCCCGGGCCTGGCGTACCAGCATGTCCCATTCGCTCATGGAAAACTGGGCGGCGATATCGGGCGAACGCAGGGTGCGGGAAAGCAGGTTGCGGGATAGGGGCTTCATGGCTTCAGGACGTGCGGTGCTCGGCCAGACGATCGAACGTGGCAATGGCCTCGTCCAGTGCGCTGTAGTGGAAATCGTAACAGTCCGCCTGGTCAATCAGCGTGGTGCCGACCCGGAAGCCATCCGCCCCGAGATGGCTGTAGTTGAATGCATTTTGTGCCAGGAACATGAAGGTCTGCGCCCGCGAACGGGGGGTCAGGGTGGCCGCCGCGCCGGCTTCCCACTTGGGGAAAATTACCCAGCCGGGGCGCGCTGTTTCATGTTGGCGCCGCACGCTGTCGCGGGGCGGCCGCATATGCGCCACCGTGCCCTTGACGGTGTCGTGCGAGGCGCGGTTGATGTGGACGTCCGGGGCAAACTGGCGAATGACGTCGATCGACTTGTTCTTCAGGCTGACGGGCCGTGGCAGCGGTTGGATCAGGCCGGTCTTGCGGTCGATCAGGGTGAGTTCGTCCGACAGCAGGCGCCAGCCAGACAACACCAGCCCGGCCGCCAGCGTGCTTTTGCCGGAACCGGGCGGCGCCGGCAGGATCGCTGCCAGGCCATTCTTTTCGACCACGGCCGCGTGGATGATCAGGTACTGATGTGCTTGCGTCGACACGCACCAGTTGAGCCCCCATTCCAGCATCGGAAACGCCTGGTCGCGCGGCAGCGGCTTGAAAGGCTGCATGCCGTCGAACGAAAACGCAGCCTGGGGACGCAGCCAGCGGCGCAGGGTGGCAGGCGGGTTCACCGACACGTGGAAGTCGGTAAAGGCCTCGTGGGCGTTGCGCACTTCGAACTGGCCGTAAAGTTCAGCCAGACCTTCTGCCACGGCGGGGAAGCGCGATCGCAGTCTGAGCGAAAATGGCCCGGTTCGCAGCCAGATGCCGGCGCCAGCCAGTTGGCGCCGCAACTCGGGGCGAGGCAGTTGCAGCAGTTTCATGCGGGTTCCAGCAGGCTGATTTTGCGTAGACTGGTGAGCGTCTCTTCAGTCAGTTCGCGCAGTTGCGGCGTATTCGCCTCGCTAAGGCGGGTGGACAGTTCGGCGGCGATCTCGGTCGAGGTGTAGCCGGGATGGTCACGACAGATCTGATACAACGCTAGGGTCAACGGCTTCAAGTAGTGGGTGTCGCCCGACGCTGCATCGTAGACGACCGCTTCGTCCCCCCAGTTTTTCAACAGACGTGTCGGGAGCGGCAAAACACGCGTCATCGCATCAGTTCAGCGGGCAGACGCGCTCATTCAGCAGGGTAAGCGAGTTCTTCAACGCCTCTGAATTGGTCTTGTAGTTGTTCTTGAACAAATCTAGGATTTCGCCAGGCGTGTAGCCGTAGTTAACACCACTATGCGCAGCATTGAGCAAGGCGGCGACTGCATGAAAGCCCAGGTTCGGGGAGATGGGGTCGCCGCCCAGGTCGCCGAAAGCAGTACCCGTCGTGCAAGTGTCGGGAGCGCCATCCGGATGGGCGTCCTGGTTATTGTTATTGCTGTTGCTGTTGCTGTTGCTGTTGCTGTTGCTGTTGCTGTTGCTGTTGCTGTTGCTGTTGCTGTTGCCCTGTCCTGTGGTAAGGAAACTGACAGTGTCTGTGGATTCAAGGCCGCAGACATAGCTGCCGCCATTCAGGTACATGACATCCAGCAAGGTATAGGGTACTTTTTTGCAATCCACGTACTCGCTGACGCCGAAAACGCTGTTAAAGGTGTCGGTCGTCTGGAAGCCGGACCATGAGTCAAAGTGCTGGCACTCTCTCCAGTATCCGGGGGTGCAGCCTTCGCAGGTTTCTTGCGGTTGGGAGAGGTTGCCGGAAGCCATGCCTGAAATGCTGCACTGGTTGGCCCAGACCGGGCGGCTGGCCAGCGTGAAAACCGCCGATACGCCGAGCGCGGCGCCGGTCAGCTTGCGGCGGGAATGATCGATCGAATCGTCTTGCAAAACCTCGGGCGGGGTGTCTTGAGTGTTCGGTGTGTGGTCAGACATGGCAAGCCTCGATAATCGTTTGATTGCTAAGTATGGATGTTATAGCAAGAATCACACCAATCCATAGGCCATCGGCTTGGAAGCCCCGTGTTTCTGGGCATCCGCCGTGCGTGGTGTCCCTTGGCCATGCTGGGAGTGTAAATTATTCCGACACTTCCCCGCCACTGACGCGCAGGATGCCAGACAGGTCGGCCCAGCTTTGCGGGTGGCGAATCCCGCTCTCCCGCAGCAGGGCCTGGACGGCGTCCGACTGGTCATAGCCGTGTTCCAGCAGCAGCACCCCGCCCGGCCTGAGGTGGGCGCAGGCGGCGCGGGTGAGGCGGCGCAGGTCGTCGAGGCCGTCCCGGCCGGCGGCCAGCGCGGCTAGGGGTTCGAAACGCACGTCGCCACGCGCCAGATGGGGATCGCCGGCGGCGATATAGGGCGGGTTGCTGACGATAAGGTCGAAGCGCCGGTCGCCAAGCGCGGCGAACCAGTTGCTGGTCAGAAACTCGACACGGCCGTCGAGGATGCCGGCGTTGCGTTGTGCCATGGCCAGTGCCGCCGGTGAACGGTCCACTGCTGTCACCCGTGCGAGCGGACGCTCCAGGGCGAGGGTGATGGCGATGCAGCCGCTGCCGGTTCCCAAATCGAGCACTGCCACGGCCTGATCGAGCGGGATGCATGCCAATGCCCGTTCGATCAGCAGTTCGGTATCGGGGCGCGGAATCAGGACGTCGGGCGAGACCAGAAAAGGGCGGCCGTAAAACTCGCGCGTGCCGACAAGATAGGCGATGGGCACGCCCTCCAGCCGTTGCGCCAACAGAGCGTCAAACGCTGCGACGTGGCTGCCGCTCAGCGGGTCGGTGTCATGTGCGATCAGCCAGGCGGCGTCCACCCCCAAGACATGCGCGGCGAGGACACGGGCATCGAGCCGAGAATCGCGGTGCGCAAGGCCGAGCGCGGCAGCGATGCGGGCGGTGGCGGCGTCGAGCAGGCCGGCGACCGTCGCCGCCTCACGCCTCACGCCTTACCCCTCACCCGACAGCGTCGCCAGCAGTTCGGCCTGATGCTCGGCCGCCAGCGTGTCGAGCAGTTCGGTGAGGTCGCCGTCCATCACCGCGTCGATCTTGTAGAGCGTGAGGTTGATGCGGTGGTCGGTGATGCGCCCCTGCGGAAAGTTGTAGGTGCGGATGCGGTCGGAGCGGTCGCCGGTGCCGATCAGGCTCTTGCGGGTGCTCGCCTCGGCGGCGTGCTGCGCCTGGAGTTCGCGATCTTTCAGGCGCGCCGCCAGCACGCTCATCGCCTGCGCACGGTTCTTGTGCTGCGAGCGGTCGTCCTGGCATTCCACCACCAGTCCGGTGGGCAGGTGGGTGATGCGCACGGCCGAATCGGTCTTGTTGATGTGCTGGCCGCCGGCGCCGGACGCACGATAGGTGTCGATCCTGAGCTCGGCCGGGTTGATGTCGATTTCGCCGACCTCGTCGGCTTCGGGCATCACCGCCACGGTGCAGGCAGAGGTGTGGATGCGGCCCTGCGACTCGGTTTCCGGCACGCGCTGCACGCGGTGGCCGCCGGATTCGAATTTCAGCCGCGAATAGGCGCCGTGGCCGACGATACGGATGATGGCTTCCTTATAGCCGCCGACTTCGCCGGGATTTTCCGACACGATTTCCACTTTCCAGCCGCAGCGTTCGGCGTAGCGCGTGTACATGCGCAAGAGGTTGCCGGCAAACAGCGCCGATTCGTCGCCGCCGGCGCCGGCACGGATCTCCAGAAAGATGTTGCGCTCGTCGTTGGGATCGCGCGGCAACAGCGCGGTCTGCAGTTCGGTTTCCAGTCGCTCGATTTTGGTCGAGCAGTCTGCGAGTTCGGCTTCGGCGAGTTCGCGCATGTCCGGGTCTTCGAGCATGCCGCGGGCGGATTTCTGGTCCGCTTCAACCTGTTTGTATTGGCGGTAAAGCGCCACCACCGGGGTGAGGTCGGCATGCTCGCGCGTGAGCTTGCGGTAGCGGTCCATGTCGCCGGCGATTTCCGGCTGCGACAGCAGGGCGTCGAGTTCCTCCAGCCGCTCGTCGGCGCGAGCAAGCTTATCCGCCAGGGAAGGCTTCATTCTTGATGCAGCCCGTAGAGCTGGCTGATCAGGCGGGCGATCTGGTCGCGCTCGTCGCGCGTGGCGTGGTTGAGCGCGTGGGTCGGCGCGTGCAGCAGCTTGTTGGACAATGCGTGGCTCATCGCATCGAGCACCGCACGCGGGTCGTCGCCGCGCGCCAGCGCCTTTTCCGCCTTTTCGATTTCGTGGCGGCGATGGCGCTCGGCGCTGTCGCGCAGGCTCCGGATCACCGGCACCAGTTCGCGGCCCTCCATCCAGTGGACGAAGCTCTCCACGCTGGTTTCGATGATGGCTTCGGCCTGGGCCACCTGGGCGACGCGGTTGTCCATGCCTTCGCGCACCACCTGCCCCAGGTCATCCACGCTATAGAGGAAAACATCGTCCATGTCGGCGACTTCGGCTTCGACGTCGCGCGGCACGGCGAGGTCGACGATGAAAATCGGGCGGTGTCGGCGTTGTTTAATGGCGCGCTCCAGCATGCCCTTGCCGAGGATCGGCAAGGGGCTTGCGGTGGAGGTGATGATGATGTCGTAGGCGGGAAGTTCGTCGGGCAGCGCGGTGAGCGGAATCACCGCGGCGCCGAAGCGCTCCGCCAGCGGACGTGCGCGTTCGGCGGTGCGGTTGGCCACGGTCATGCGGCGCGGGTGCTGCGCGGCAAAGTGGGTGATGCACAGCTCGATCATCTCGCCGGCGCCGATGAACAGGCAAGCCTGCTCCTTGATGCTGGGGAAAATGCGCTCGGCCAGCCGCACCGCGGCAGCGGCCATCGATACCGAGTTGGCGCCGATTTCGGTGCTGGTGCGCACTTCCTTGGCGACCGAGAAGGTGCGCTGGAAAAGCTTGTGCAGCAAAAGGCCGAGGGTGCCGGCTTCCTCGGCGGTTTGCGCCGCCTGCTTCATCTGCCCGAGGATCTGGGTTTCCCCCAGCACCATGGAATCGAGTCCGGCCGCGACGCGGAAGGCATGCTGTGCTGCCTGTTCGCGCGGCAGCGCATACAGGTAGGGCGCGAGTTCGCGATGGTCGATATGGTGGAAATCGGCCAGCCACTGCGCCACGTCGTCGGGTGAGGGCGTGTTGACGTACAGCTCGGTGCGGTTGCAGGTCGACAGGATGGCAACTTCGGACGCGCGCCGGCTCTGCGTCAGTTCATGCAGCGCCTGCACCAGCTTTTCGGGGCCGAACGCCACCTGCTCACGGATCGCGAGGGGCGCAGTGTGGTGATTGACTCCGAGGGTGAGAAGCTGCATGACGGCAGATGGCCGAAAAATGAAGACCGCTATTTTACTTTACCCGCCGCCTAAGCTGCGTGCGCGGTGAAGTTCAGGCGGTCGTAATAACGCCCGCGATAGAGCAGGCGGCGGTGCTCGGGCGAATCGGAAAACGCGCTGCGGGTATGCAGGACGTTGTTGCAGACGAGGCCCATGCCGGGGGCGAGACGTGCAGTGAGAATGTACTCCGAGCCGGCGAGGATGTCGGCCAGGGTCTTGACCGCAGCTTGCGTGATGGCGTCGTCCTTCCACACGATCGAGCGGGTGCGCGCGGTGTAGCGCATGGTCAGGAAGCCCTGTTCGGGGTCGACCGCGAACACCGGGCCGCCCTGTACGGGGCGGGCGACGTTGTCTTCGTCCATGCGCGCGGGGATGGTCATCGCGTCGGGCCGCATCAGCGCGGCGATGTAATCGGGGTTGGCGTCGCGCAGCTGGATATAGGCGACCTCGTGGTCGAGCAGCGCGTTCTCTCCGCCGGATTCGGCATCCTGCGCGCAGTGCAGCGTCATGCCCAGGATGCGTCGATCGAGCGCGTTGTAGTAACCGTCGGTGTGCCAGTTGATCGGCTTGTGAGTGTAGGGGATGAAGTCGCCGCGCGCGCTGCCTTCTGCTCCCGCCGGGGTGATGCTCGACAGGCCGTCCTCGTCGGCGAGGTAGTTGCCCTCCAGGCGGACCAGGCCGAGCTGCTGCCCGAGCTGCTTGGGAATCGACTTGTCGGCGGCGGGCAGGTGCGGCGCGCTGTAGATCGCCATGTTGGCGCGCGCGCAGCGCGATTCGAGCGCGTCGACTTCGGCCAGCGTGAGGTGGCGTGGATCGGCCAGCGGCACGATCAGTTCGTCGACGCTGCGCGGGTAGGCCGCGAGCCTGGCGTCGCGCCAGGCGCGGTAGCCGGTTTCGTTGGCCAGATCGAAGGGAGTGATCATAGAGTTACCAGATTGCGTTCCTGAATCGGAGAGGGCGCGAAGCCGAGCCGAAGACAGTACTCATGTACGGCAAGGCGAAGGAGACAAAGCCATGTCCGATTCAGGGGCGCAATCACTCGGGCGGCAGCATGTCGGGCGAACCGAAGCCGCGCTTGACCGGTGCGTCGGACAGGAGGCCCTTGAAGCTCTTGCGCACCGTGCCCATCATTTCGGGCATTTCGATGTCCATGATCTGGTCCATGACCCAGGTCTTGTCGTCGTCGCCCATCTCCTCGCGGATCTGCAGGCCGAGGAAGCGCAATGCCGGGAAGCTGGCCTTGTCGTCGTCTGGAAATTCGAATGCGGCGTAATCGGCAAAACGGCGGTTGAGAAAATCGATGAATTCCTGTTTGTAATTGCGTGGGTCATCCTTGCCCACGACTTCGCGCACGTTCAGCTCCATCACTTCGGCCAGGCGGTTGCTGACGGCCTGAAGCACCGCGGCGCGGCGTTCCGGCGGGAGGGTCGCATACGCCATGCGGTCGCAGTAATGCACCAGAAAGGCGAGGAATTCGGCGATCAGTTTGAAGCCGCGATCGGGGGTGATGATGTCGTAGTTCTCGCGCCCCAGATTGTCGATCGCTTTATCGGCGACGCGCCAGGCTGTGGTTGCGACGGCACCGGCGATTTCCTCGGGGGTGCGCTCGCCGTCCTTCTTGAACCAGATGGTTTTAACGCGGATAGGCATGGCCATGAGTGTTCTCCTTGAGTCGCCTAGGCGACGTCTCCAGTGGCGGCGGGGCGGGCGGGATCGGTGATCCACTCGCTCCATGAGCCGGGGTAAAGCCGTGAACCGGGGAGGCCGGCGATTTCCATCGCCAGAATGTTGTGGCAGGCGGTGACACCGGAGCCGCACATGTGGATGGCCTGCCAGGTCGGCTTGCCTTTCAGCAGTGCCTGGTAGTTCTCGCGCAGCGCCTCGGGGGGCAGAAAGGTGCCGTCCACATCGAGGTTTTCGTCGAACGGCCAGTTGATCGCGCCGGGCACGTGCCCGGCCACCGGATCGAGCGGCTCGAATTCGCCGGAGAAGCGGCGATCGGGACGCGCGTCGATGATGAGTTGCTCACCAGTCTGCGATGCGCGCAGCACTTCGTCTGCCGTCACGATCTGGCTGGGCTCGGGGAGGCAGGCGCAGGCCGCCTTGTGCGGCGCAGGGATGTCGGCGTTGACCGGGCGTTTTTCGCGCAGCCATTTCGGGTAGCCGCCATCCAGCAGGGCGACGCCCGGGTGGCCGAGCCAGCGCATCATCCACCACAGCCGGACGGCCATGGCGCCATAGCTGTCGTCGTACACCACCACCTGCTTGTTGACGCCGATGCCCCACGCGCTGAGCTTTTCGGCCAACACGCGGGGATCGGGCAGCGGGTGTCGCCCCGTGGTTTCGCCGACGGGCGCGGAAAGGTCGTCGTCCAGGTGCACGTAACGCGCACCCGGAATGTGTGCTTTC
This sequence comes from Hydrogenophilales bacterium 16-64-40, assembly GCA_002256995.1. Classification (GTDB taxonomy): domain Bacteria; phylum Pseudomonadota; class Gammaproteobacteria; order Burkholderiales; family Thiobacillaceae; genus Thiobacillus. The sequence continues at coordinate 211,577 of NCGX01000003.1, read as the reverse complement.
TCGTAAGCCTGACGACCCGCCCCGGTGTCGGTGAGGGTGAAGCGGCAGTCCAGAATGACCCAGTTCGGATCGTCCAGATGGGCGGCCAGGTCTTCAGTGGTAACGAGAGTATTAGAAAACATGAATGGCCCCGTGAGAGGTGAACTGCAAGTTGAAGCGGGCAGCGTGACGAACGCCACGCTGCCCGCTCAACGACTGATTACTGCTTACTGCTTGAATCAGTAGCCGCCCTTGCCGAAAGGCTTGGGCAGGCCTGCGACGCGGCAGCCCTGGCGAGCAGGCATGTTGGGGAACAGCTCATACAGCTTCTTCTTCCAGTCCACGCCTTCGTGCATTTCGTCGAGTTCAGCAACCATGTTGCGGAAGTTCGGGGTCTGGCCGTCTTCCTTGTATTTTTCACGCAGGTAGTTGATGACCTGCCAGTGCTCGTCGGTCAGCGAGATTTTTTCAGCCTCGGCGATGACCGGGGGGACGTCGTCGCTGAAATTAGCTTCCAGCAGGAAGTTCTCTTCACCGGTTTCGAGCTCTTCACCATTTACAACATAAGACATGCTTTCTCCTTTCGGGTTGGTTTCAATGATTCGCCGGTGCGACCGGCGCGATGGATTTATGCGGGATGAAAATCCCGCAGCCTAACAAACGATTGCGTCCCATGCCTTCGTCCTGCAGTTGCAGGGACTTGTGCGGCGGCACGTCGTGCAGCATCAGACTGAAGCCATGCAGCGGGCCGGATGCACTTTGCAGGATTTGCGGCTTGCCGCAGATAAACCCGCAACGCAGCAGAAAATGGCCATCCAGTTCGCGCATCACATCCTGCACGAATTGTTCTTCAGTGGCGCTGCCGGTGTCAACGAAGTGGGCGTAAATATTGGCAAACGGAGTGAATTCACGAGTTTTGAAGCGGCCGATCTGCAGGGCGTGACCCGCCAGATCGAGCGTCTGCCCGACCAGGTGCTGCATGTCCTCTACCCGTGCCTTGGGCACGCGCAGGAGTAATTTGGTGCGCCGGTTGATGTTGAGCGTGGCATCGCCCCGGTTGGTTTCCGCGCCCTTCAGGTGCTGGATGCCGGTGCCGGCATTCTCGCCCAGCCACGGCAGCAGGCGCTGCAGCGCGTCGGCCAGCAATCGCGCATTCTCGGCCGGGATGGTCGTGCCGACCAGATCGAACTGCAGATCGATCATGTGGGGCGTGTACACCTCTGGCTTGTTTTCAGGCCAGTCCCAGGTCATGGCGCATCCCCGGCATGGTCCCTGGCCCATGCCTGCATCAGGTCGGCCCATTTCTGCGCGCTGACCGGGTCGACGTCGAAAATGGTGAAGCGCTTGCTCTCGCGGATCCGGATGCGCAGAAACGGCACGCCGCCCGACTCGTGGGTCAGGTGCTGGAACTCGATTTCCTGGCCGCCGAACGGCAGGCGCATCTTGTCTAGGGGCGTGATTTCTGGCATGTGAACTTAATCCGTGGTGTGGCAATAACTTGATCGGGATGTTGTTGTCGGGGCAACCCACCTCAGATACTGCATTTCAATGAGGGTGCGACGCGGCATTTCAACCCTGATCTGCGCATGGGCTTGCGTTCGCAACAATATTTTAATACTCTTATGGGTTCCTGTGGCGGGCACGTAATGTCTCACTCTTTGCGGGTCTGGGACATTACCGCGTTGGGGATTGCCGTATACGCCATATGGGTAGGTGCAAGACTACCTGCATGGCGTACACGATTTACCCATGAGAATGATGGTGGCGCGGCGGCCCAGCCAATAAGATGCTGATATACCGTTGAGCTGTCTGCTGAGCGGGCATTTCGAAATTTTCTAGGAGAGAAGATAATGGCAAAGCAAATGATTGATACGCCCAATCTGGACGAACTCGAGAAAGGCCCGTGGCCCAGCTTCGTGACCGGCCTCAAGCGTCTGGCCAAAGATAACGACATGATGGTTGACCTGATGGGTCAGCTGGAGACGTCTTATCAGACCAAGATGGGTTACTGGAAGGGCGGTACGGTTGGTGTGTTCGGCTACGGTGGTGGCGTGATCCCTCGCTTCACCGAGCTGAAGGACGAAAACAACAAGCCGCTGTTCCCCGAGGCAGCTGAATTCCACACCCTGCGCATCCAGCCGCCCGCTGGCATGCATTACACCTCTGACCTGCTGCGCAAGATGTGCGATGTCTGGTCGGCAACCGGTGGTTCGGGCCTGATCGCGTTCCACGGCCAGTCCGGCGACATCATGATGCAAGGCATCAAGACTGCTGACGTCCAGCGCGCCTTCGACGAATTCAACGAAATGGGCTTCGACCTCGGTGGCGCGGGCCCCGCGCTGCGCACTTCGATGTCCTGCGTCGGTGCTGCCCGTTGCGAAATGTCCTGCTACGACGAAGCCAAGGCGCTGCGTACCGTCATCAACAACAACCTGGACGACATGCACCGTCCGTCCCTGCCGTACAAGTTCAAGTTCAAATTCTCCGGCTGCCCGAACGACTGCGTCAACGCCATCCAGCGTTCCGACATGGCCACCATCGGCACCTGGCGCGACAACATCCGCGTCAACGAAGCGCAGGTTCAGGACTACTACAAGGCCCACGGCATGAACGATCTCGTCAATGACGTGATCAGCAAGTGCCCGACCAAGGCCATTACCCTGGTCTCCAGCGACAAGTTCAAGGCCAGCGCAAACGTGTCTGCCGCCAGCCTGGGCGACGGCAACACCCTGTGCATCGACAACAAGAACTGCGTGCGCTGCATGCATTGCCTGAACGTTATCCCCGGCGGCCTGCTGCCCGGTAGCGATAAGGGCGTGTCCATCCTGGTGGGCGGCAAGGGCGTGCTGAAAATCGGCGCGACCATGGGTACCGTGGTGATTCCGTTCATGAAGCTGGAGTCCGACGAGGACTTCGAGAAGCTGAACGAACTGGCCCGCAACATTCTCGACTTCTTCGCGGAAAACGCGCTGGAGCACGAGCGTACCGGTGAAATGATCGAGCGTATCGGCCTGACCAACTTCCTCGAAGGTCTGGATATTCCGGTTGATCCCAACATGATCAAAGAACCGCGTTCCAACCCCTACTTCCGTGCCGACGATTGGGACGAGCAAGTCGAGAAGTGGAACGAGCACAAGCAGTCCGCCGCCTAATTTTTTGCTTACCCCGGGATCCGGCGCGAGCCGGGACCCGTGTATAAATCAGTTGGAGATAAAACATGGCAGAACTACGTCCGCCTATCGAGTCCGGCGCACCGGATCCGATGCCCTACATGCACCCCGTGATGGTGAAAAACTATGGCAAGTGGGCATTCCACAGCCATCCGAAGCCGGGTGTCCTTTACCACCGTGCTGAGTCCGGCGACGAAATCTGGACGGTCAAGGCCGGTACCCAGCGTCAGATGGACCATTACACGATCCGCGAACTGGCCGACATTGCCGACCAGTATGCCGACGGCTTCGTGCGTTTCACCGCACGTTCCAATATCGAGTACATGATCACGGATGGTTCCAAGGTCGAGCCGCTGATCAAGGCGCTCAACGACAAGGGTTATCCCATCGGTGGTACCGCCAACTCGGTGTCCATGATTGCGCACACTCAGGGCTGGCTGCACTGCGACATCCCTGCAACCGACGCCTCCGGCGTGGTGAAGGCGCTGATGGACGAGTTATACGACGATTTCGTCAAGTGCGAGATGCCCAACCGCGTCAAGCTGTCCACTTCCTGCTGCGAAATCAACTGCGGCGGCCAGGCCGACATCGCGATCATCGTCCAGCACACCAAGCCGCCGAAGATCAACCACGATCTGGTTGCCAACGTGTGTGAGCGTCCCTCCGTCGTGGCACGTTGCCCCGTGGCTGCGATCCGCCCCGCCCTGGTGAACGGCAAGCCTTCGCTGGAAGTCGACGAAAAGAAATGCATCTGCTGCGGCGCCTGCTTCCCGCCCTGCCCGCCGATGCAGATCAACGATCCCGAGCACTCCAAGATTGCGATCTGGGTGGGCGGCAAGAACTCCAACGCCCGTTCCAAGCCGACCTTCCACAAGCTGGTCGCTGCCGGCCTGCCGAACAATGCACCGCGTTGGCCGGAAGTGGGTGAGGTGGTCAAGAAGATCCTCGCCACCTACAAGGAAGACGGTAAGCCTTGGGAGCGCATGATCGACTGGATCGACCGTATTGGTTGGCCCGCATTCTTCGAAAAGACCGGTCTGCCCTTCACCAAGTATCACATCGATAACTGGCGTGGCGGTCGTGCCAACCTGAACGCTTCTGCTCACATCCGCTTCTAATAGGGGTGCCCCGTCGCGGTTCCCCGTGACGGGTGGCAAGTGTGACAACAATGGCTGGATTTTTCGGAGTTCGAGATAGACAAATGGAATTCGGTATTCTTGTAAACGAAGGGCCTTATACCCATCAGGCCAGCGACACTGCCTATCTCTTCGCCCGTACGGCGATCGAGAAGGGGCACAAAGTGCCGCGTGTTTTTTTCTACCATGATGGTGTGAACAATTCCACGCGTTTGGCAACGCCCCCGCAGGATGATCGCAACGTCAGCAGCCGCTGGTCCAAGCTGGCCGAAGAGCACGCGGTCGACCTGGTCGTCTGTGTGGCTGCTGCACAGCGCCGCGGCATTAACGATGATGTGCTGGCGCCCGGTTTCCGTATTTCCGGACTGGGTCAGCTGGTGGAGATGGGTATTCAGTACGATCGTCTCGTGACGTTCGGTGATTAAGGAAACGAGATGAGCGATATGGATGAGATGGAAGACGGCTCCGGCATCGTCAAGAAATTCATGTTCCTGAACCGCAAGGCGCCGCACGGTACCGTGTATGCGCTGGAAGGGCTGGAAGTGGTGCTGATTACGGCTGCTTTCGATCAGGATGTGAGCATGGTGTTTACCGATGACGGTATCTATCAGCTGATGAAGGGCATCGACACCAAGGGCATCGAAGTCAAGGATTTCTCCAGGACCTACCGTGCATTGGAAGGCTACGACATCGAGAAGCTCTATGTCGATCAGGCGTCGTTGGATGCACGCGGTCTGACCGAAGATGACCTGATTGTGGATGTGACGGTGCTCTCCGTCGATGAGATGGCAAATCTCATGGCCGAGCAAGACGTCGTGATCAGCTTCTAAGGGGATAGACATGCTGCATATTGTGAACAAATCGGCCACTGAGCGCAGCACGCTGGAAAGCTGCTTGCGCATGGCCACCAAAGGTTCTGCTGTATTGCTGATCGAAGACGCAGTGTATGCGGCGACGAACGGCAACGCGGCGGCGGCGAAAATCCAGGCAGCGGCGGCTGACCTCAAGATTTACGCACTCGGTCCTGATCTGGCGGCATGGCCGGGCGCGTGCTGGACGGAGTCAATGTCGTGGATTACGGCGGTTTTGTGGATCTGGTCGCAGAGCACAGCAACTGTCAGTCTTGGCTGTAACTTAAATTAAAGGAGTATTGCTATGCCCATGGTGGATATCGCCGGTAAAGACTACGAAGTCGACGAAGAAGGTTATTTGGTCGATCTGTCGCAGTGGAACGAAGACGTCGCTAAATATATGGCGGTGGAAGAGAAAGTCGAACTGACCGACAGCCATTGGGAAGTGGTCAACTTCCTCCGTGAGTACTACGCCGAATACCAGATCGCTCCTGCGGTGCGCGTGCTGACCAAGGCTATCGGCAAGAAACTGGGTGCTGAGAAAGGCAACAACAAGTACCTGTACGAGTTGTTCCCCTACGGTCCCGCCAAGCAGGCTTGTAAGATCGCCGGCCTGCCCAAGCCGACTGGCTGTATTTAAGTTGTAATTTTGTCGGGTCACCCCGGGCTTAATCGGGGTGGCTTCGATTTTCAGGCTGTGTTTCCCAATCGAATGTGGCTGGGCTATGCCAGAGTTCGCGTTTGATTCGTAAACACAACGTTGTTGGGAGATGGGTTTGTCTACTGTGACGATGATTTATGCCGGGATGTTCTACCTCGCCACTTTTTTGCTGGTGGTGGGCCTGGGTTACAAGATTTTTGACTACAGCCGCACCCCCGCGCCGCTGAAGATTCCGACGACCCCTGCGCCGACCACGCGACAGGGCGTGACGTACCGGATGGCGAAGGAAGTCGTGCTGTTCGAATCGCTGTTCAAGGCCAACAAATGGATCTGGGTGTTTGGCTGGATGTTTCATTTCGGGTTGTTGCTGGTGCTGCTGCGTCATCTGCGCTATTTCACCGAGCCGGTCTGGTTCTGGGTTGGCATCGTGCAGCCGTTCGGAAAATACGCCAGCATCATGATGGTGATCGGTATGGCCGGGCTGTTGGCACGCCGCTTCCTGGTTGATCGGGTGCGCTACATTTCGACCCCGTCCGACTACCTGATGCTGGTGCTGCTGATTGCGATCGGACTGTCCGGCATGTTGATGACCTTTGTCGTCCATACCGACATCGTGGCGCTGAAGGCTTTTTTCCTGGGCTTGATGTATCTCGATGTGCAGCCGCTACCGCAGGATCTGACTCTGTTGGTGCACCTTGCGCTGGTGGCGCTGCTGATGGTGATCTTCCCGATCAGCAAGTTGCTGCATGCGCCGGGCCTGTTCTTTAGCCCGACCCGCAACCAGGTGGACAACCCGCGTGAGCATCGCCATGTGGCGGCGTGGGCGGCCCGGCTCGATCAGAAAAACTGATTCGTTGACATCGATTAACGAACGCGTAAGTACGGACAAAGGACCCTCAAGTGGCAGCTGCTGAATTTGACATTCCGGAACTCAAGGACGACATCGAAATCCCCAAGCTGCGGGAAGGCGTGATGGCGCATGCCAAGACCTTTCCTGCGGGCCAGCCGGTCCAGGATTTCATGGGCTATCCGCATGAGCTGGGCGAGGACTGGAAAGAGCGTGCCATCGACAAGATGGGCGACCTGCTGGGCAAGTACCGCTCGCTGAAAGTCTTCATGGATGCCTGCGTGCACTGCGGGGCGTGCACCGATAAATGCCACTATTATCTGGGCACGTCCGATCCCAAGAACATGCCGGTAGCGCGCCAGGATCTGATGCGCCAAGTCTACCGCCGCTATTTCACCACAGCGGGCAAGCTGTTTCCCAAGCTGGTGGGCGCCAAGGATCTGACCAAGGACATTCTCAACGACTGGTACAGCTACTATTATCAGTGTTCGGAGTGCCGTCGTTGCTCGGTGTATTGCCCCTACGGCATTGACACCGCCGAAATCACCATGGCCGGCCGCGAAATCCTCAACCATGTCGGCATGGGGCAGAAGTACTCCAACGAGATTCTGAGCAAGGTTCACAAAATCGGCAACAACCTCGGCCTGCCCGGCCCTGCGCTGGAAGACACCCTGGAAGGCCTGGAAGAAGACATCGAAGCCGACACCGGCGTGGCGGTGAAATTGCCGCTCGACGTGAAAGGCGCGGAAGTGCTGCTGGTCACGCCGTCGGCGGACTTCTTCTCCGAACCGCATGTGGAGTCGCTGATCGGTTACGCCAAGGTGTTCCATGCCGCTGGCATCAGCTGGACCTTGTCCACTCACGCTTCTGAGGCCGGCAACTTCGGTCTGTTCAACGGCAACTACGAGAGCATGCGCAAGGTCGCCATGCGGATTCGCGATGCTGCGCTGGAACTTGGCGTCAAGCGCATCGTGGTCGGCGAATGCGGCCACGCCTGGCGCGTTGCCTACAGCTTCTGGAACACCCTGACCGGCATCGGCTATGGCGGTAACGATCCGTTCTCGATCGAGCTGCAAAAGCAGCTCGACCCGACCTATCCGCAGCCGCAGCACATTTGCGAGTTGACCAACGATCTGATCAAGTCCGGCAAGATCAAGGTCGACCCGTCGCTGAACGACGATCTGGTCGTGACCTATCACGACTCGTGTAACGTTGCGCGCGCATCGCGCATGGGCACCGAGCCCGGCGGCCAGTTCATCATTCCGCGTGAGTTGATCAAGTCGGTGGTAAACAATTTCCACGACATGGCGGACGAAACCATCGGCGAATCCACCTTCTGCTGCGGTGGTGGCGGCGGCCTTTTGACCGACGATCTGATGGAAGTCCGGGTCAAGGGCGCAATGCCGCGTGCCACGGCGCTGAACAACGTAGTCAAGGAACACCAGGTCAATTTCATGGCCATGATCTGCGCCATCTGCAAGGCGCAGTTCACCAAAGTATTGCCCAAGTATGGCTTTAACATGAGCATGGTGGGCGGAGTGCATCAATTGGTTAGCAAGGCAATCAAGCTGGACTGAACCCGGTCTGGAAGATTGCGATTTAACTATCTTTAGTAACGTAGGCGTTAGGAGAACCGACATGGCTGTCACGACGAACAAAGCAAAAACCGAAGGCATTGAATGGCGTCGCTATAAGGAAGGCGAGAAAGAGGGAAGTTTCCGCTCTTCTCAGGACAAGATTTTCCAGTCGAGTTGGACGCACAAGTGCCCGGAGTACATGCTTTCCACGCCGCCTTGCCAGGGCTCCTGCCCCGCCGGCGAAGACATCCGTGGTTACCTCAACATCGTACGCGGCATCGAGAAGCCGCCGGCGGGCGTGACCTGGCAGGAATATGCCTTCCGTCGTGTCACCGAAGCCAACCCCTTCCCCGGCGTGATGGGCCGTGTCTGCCCGGCACCGTGCGAATCCGGATGTAACCGCAACATGGTCGAAGATCATGTCGGCATCAATGCAGTCGAGCACTTCATCGGCGACTGGGGCATTGAAAACAACATGGCCTACGCCTCCACGGCAGCCGAGACCGGCAAGAAAGTAGCCATTATCGGTGCCGGCCCTGCCGGCCTGGCAGCCGCCTACCAGCTGCGCCTGCGCGGCCACGGTGTGACCATTTTCGACGAGCATGAAGAGCTCGGCGGCATGATGCGTTACGGCATTCCCGGTTTCCGCACCCCGCGCGAAATGCTTGATGCCGAAATCAAGCGCATCATCGACTTGGGTGTCGAAACCCGCCTGAAGACCCGCATCGGTTCCGATGTGACCTTCGACGAAATCGAGAAGGAGTTCGACGCCATCTTTATGGCAATGGGCGCCCAGGCTGGCCGTCCGCTGCCGGTGCCCGGCGCCGAAGCGCCCAACTGCGTGACCGCCGTGGCGTTCCTGCGCGCGTTCAACGAAGGCCGTCTGCAGCACGTCGGCAATCGCGTGGTGGTGATCGGTGGTGGCGACACCTCGATCGACGTGGCGACTGTCGCCCGCCGCCTGGGTAATGTGACCAAGTCGGGTACTGCGGATGAACGTCCGGAAGCCGTGATCGCCGGCCACATGGCATCCGACGTTGCCTCGATCTCCGCCCGCGAAGGCGCCGAGGTGGTGCTGGTGTCGCGCTCGACCATCGACAAGATGGCCGCCAACAAGCATGAAGTCGAGCATGCCCAGCAGGAAGGCATCGAGATCATCGGCGGTGTGACCCCGGTGGGCGTGGTCGTCGACGACAAAGGCCGCGCCACTGCGCTGCGCGTGGCCGACTTCGTGATGGACGGCAAGGAAACCAAGATTGTCGAAGGTACCGAGCGTGACTTGCCGGCTGACCTGATCGTCTCCGCGATCGGCCAGGGTGTCGACTTCACCGGCCTTGAGCAGTTCAACAACAACAATGGCCTCATGAAAGCCGACAAGAACTACCGTTTCCCCGGCAAAGAGCACATCTTCGTTGGCGGCGACGTGCTGCGTCCGCACCTGCTGACCACCGCAATCGGCCACGCATCCATTGCCGTGGATGGCATCGATGCCTTCCTCAAAGGCCGCGAACTCGACAAGCGGCCGAAAGTGGACGTTCACCACTTCGATGAAATTCGCAAGTGGCTCGAGACGGGCCACGAGTACACGGAAGTCAAGGGGCAGATCCGCGGTACCGATGATCGCAAGGACATTCTCCACAACTTCGAAGACCGGTCGGCGCGCCACATCATCCCGCACGATGACCTGTTCCTCGGCCACTTCCCCAATGTGCCGCGTCACATCCGTGACGTGACCGTGCTGGACAAGGAAGGCGCACTGGGCAACTTCGAAGAGCGTCTGCATGCCTTGTCCGACAAGAACGTCGTCGACGAAGCCAAGCGCTGCATGTCCTGCGGCCAGTGCTTCGAATGCGACAACTGCGTGGTGTACTGCCCGCAGGTCGCTGTGTTCAAGGTGAAGAAGAAGGACAACCCCACCGTGGGCCGCTACGTCGACACCGACTACGGCAAGTGCATCGGCTGCCACATTTGTGCCGACGTCTGCCCGACCGGCTACATCATCATGGGTATGGGTGACTAAGCGTGGCAGGCAAAATGAAACGCCTCCTGGCGCTGGGTGCGGTCGTGCTGACGACGGCTGCCATGGCCTGGGCCGGGTCTGATAACCCGCCCAAGGCCGATGGCGCCCCCAAACCGGTGATCACGAAAGCCGTCAAGGGCGAGCAGTGTGTGGAAGACACCGACTACATGCGGCGCAACCACATGAAAGTGCTGGATGGTCATCGTGACAAGACGGTAATTGAAGGCATCCGCACCAAGAAGTACAGCCTCAAGGAGTGCATCAACTGCCACGCCAGCGAAACGACGGGCAGCGTTGCAGCCGCCAAGGATGACTTTTGCGTGAGTTGCCACAGCTATGCAGCGGTGAAGATCGATTGTTTCGATTGTCATTCCACCAAACCGCAAGGCTCGATCGCAATGCATTCGCTGAATGCTGAAACGGCGCACTACAAGCACAAGCTTGCCGCGCAGGCGACAAGCAAGGTCAGTGTTGAAGAGATGGCTGGGGTTGCCCAATGAGTAAACTGAAACCAATGTCTGACCAGGTGCCTGCATCGCCCGAACGTCGCCGCTTTGTCGGCGCCGCCACGGCGACTGCTGCGGGGTTGACGATTGCGCCGGGCGTGATGCTCTATCAAGTGGCGCATGGCCGGCCGGAAGAACAGGCTGCCAGCAGCGCCGTGCGCTGGGGCATGCTGGTCGATGCGACCAAGTGTGCAACAGGCTGTGATGACTGCGTGACCGCGTGCAGCACCGAAAACGGCTGGACGCCGGTGGCGGAGAGCAAGCATCCGAAGCAGGCGCCGCAGTGGATCCGCAAGCTGGAACTGCAGGATCCGCTGACGCAGATGGAAACCAACCTGCCGATGATGTGCCAGCACTGCGCCGAGCCGCCCTGCGTGGATGTCTGTCCGACGGGCGCCTCGTTCAAGCGTGCCGACGGCATCGTGCTGGTCAACCGCCACACCTGCATCGGGTGCCGCTACTGCATGATGGCGTGTCCCTACAAGGCGCGTTCGCTGGTGCACGAGGATTTGGACGACACGCAGAAACCGGACGTACCGCGCGGCATCGGCTGTGTCGAGTCGTGCACCCTGTGCGTGCAGAAGATCGATCGTGGCGACGGCAACACCGCCTGTGCCGAAGCCTGCACTGCCGCCGGCCACAACGCCTTGCTGTTCGGCGACATGAATGATCCCGAGAGCGAGATTTCGAAGCGTCTGCGCGAACTGCCGACCAAGCAGGTGCGTGCCGATCTGAATCTCAACCTTGGCGTTCGCTATCACGGAATCTAAAACAACATGGCAAGCATTACCTTCCGCGAAGTAGAAGGCAGCAGCATGAAGTACTGGCTGCTGTTCGGGGGCCTGGGCCTCTTCGTCCTGTTTGGCGCACTGGCCTGGAATACCATGCACCACTACGGCCACGTCGTGACCGGGATGGACAACCAGATCGTCTGGGGGCTGCCGCACGTCTTTGCGGTGTTCCTGATCGTGGCCGCCTCCGGCGCCTTGAACGTCGCGTCGATTGCCTCGGTGTTCAACAAGCCGATGTACAAGCCGCTGGCGCCGTTGTCGGCGATCCTGTCGCTGGCCTTGATGCTGGGCGGTCTCCTGGTGCTGGTGCTCGACCTGGGTCGCTCCGACCGCCTGATCGTGGCGATGACGCACTTCAACTTCAAGTCGATGTTCACCTGGAACGTGTTCCTGTATTCCGGCTTCTTCGGGCTGGTGGGCATCTACCTGTGGACCATGCTGGACCGTAGCGTCAAGTCCTACTCCAAAGCAGCGGGCACGGCGGCCTTCATCTGGCGCCTGGTGCTGACGACCGGCACCGGCTCGCTGTTCGGCTTCCTGATCGCGCGTGAACTGTACGGCACCGCCATGCTGGCGCCGATGTTCATCATCATGTCGTTCGCCTATGGCCTCGCGATCTACCTGATGGTGCTGGCCGCAGCCTATGCCTGGACCGGCCGGACTTTGGGCGATGCCGTGATGATGCGGTTGAAGGGCCTGCTCGTGGTGTTTGTGGCGGCGGTGCTGTATTTCATCGTCGTTCATCATCTCACCAACCTCTACTTCGCCAAGTTTCACGGGGTCGAAGCCTTCATCCTGCGCGACGGCGGCATTTTCACCACCCTGTTCTGGGTGGGACAGATCGTCATCGGTTGCGTGGCGCCGCTGGTGATCCTGCTGAGCGGCCTCGGCAAACAACGCACCTGGATCATGGTTGCGTGCGGCCTCGTCATCGCGGGCGGCATGGCGCAGATGTACGTCACCATCATCGGTGCGCAGGCTTACCCGCTCGACATGTTCCCCGGCCTGATCGAGAAAAGCAGTTTCTATGATGGCGTCGTGCACGGCTACACGCCCAGCCTGCCCGAACTGTTCCTCGGCCTCGGCGGAGTGGCGATCGCGCTGCTGGTGACCACCTTTGCGATCAAGGTGCTGCGCCTGTTGCCGGCCAGCCTGGACGACACCACCGTCGCCAAGCTGGAACATTGATTTGCATGAACCTGCCAGGTGATCGCCTGGCAGGGGATTGGCCAGCATGAACCCGCAAGTCACCTCAAACGAATCTTCCCGGCGCGGGGCTCATATGCCCCGCGTCTTCATTTCTGCCGCACATAAATCGTCCGGCAAAACGACGCTCACGCTCGGGTTGTGTGCGGCCCTGCACGCGCGCGGCCATGCCGTGCAGCCCTTCAAGAAGGGGCCCGACTACATCGATCCGTTGTGGCTGGGGATGGCGGCGCAGCGCCCCTGCTATAACCTCGATTTCCACATGATGCAGCGTGACGAAATCGAGCAGCAGTTCGCCCGCGCGGCAAGCGGTGCGCGCATCAGCCTGATCGAGGGCAACAAGGGACTCTACGACGGGCTCGATCTCGACGGCAGCAACAGCAACGCGGCGCTCGCCAAGCTGCTGGGTGCGCCGGTGGTGCTGGTGATCGACGCGCGTGGCATGACGCGCGGGGTGGCGCCGCTGATTCTGGGCTACCAGGCATTCGACCCGGAGATCCGCATTGCCGGCGTGATCCTCAACAACCTCGGCGGCAGCCGCCACGAGTCCAAATTGCGCGCGGTGATCGAGCACTACACCGACGTCGAAGTGATCGGTGCGGTCCAGCACGACGCCAGTCTGCAGATTGCAGAGCGTCATCTTGGTCTGGTGCCGGCCAACGAGCAGGGGGCCGCTCGCGCCCGGATTCAGCATGTGGGCGAGCGGGTGGCGGCGCAGGTCAATCTCGACCGCCTGCTGGCGATTGGCGACAGCGCGCCAGAGTTAAGCATCGCGCTGCCGCGTGATGCCGAGACATCGGCCGAGCGGTTGCGGATCGGCATCGCGCACGACCAGGCTTTCGGCTTTTACTACAGCGAGGATCTCGACACCTTGCGTGCCGCGAACGTCGAGCTGGTCGACATCGACACCCTGCATGCGCAGGCAATGCCGGAGGTCGATGGCCTCATCATTGGCGGCGGCTTCCCCGAAATGCTCATGGCGGAGCTCGAAGCCAACGCGTCATTGCGCACCAGCATTCGCCGCGCCATCGAAGGCGGACTACCCGCTTATGCCGAATGCGGCGGCCTGATGTATCTGTCGCAGCGTCTCAGCTGGCAGGGGCAGACGCGGGAGATGGTCGGCGTGGTGCCTGGCGACACCGTGATGCACGAACGTCCGGTCGGCCGCGGCTATGCGCGGCTGCAGCCTACAGGCGACGACCGCTGGCAGGAAACGGCGAGCATCCCGGCACACGAATTTCACTATTCGAGCTTGGAAAATCTGCCTGCCGACTCCATGTATGCGTATCAAGTAACCCGCGGGCATGGCATCGATGGCCAGCACGACGGCTATCAGCGGCACAACCTGCTGGCCGGCTACATGCACCGCCGAGGCGCGGGCGCGCAAGGCTGGATCGCGCCGTTTTTGAAGCAGGTGCGCGTGCACAAGGCGCGCGCCACGGATTAATTTTTTGGTCGCTTAATTTACAAAGGACATTCCATGATCAAGATCACCGACGCCGCCGCCGAGCAAATTCGCGCCGCGGCCAACAATCCCGATGTTCACGGCATGGTGCTGCGCGTCGCCGCCTACCAGGAAGACGATGGCAGCGTGAACTTCGGCATGGGCTTCGACCAGGAGCGCGAGGCCGACGAGCAGCTCATCGTCAACGGCGTCGAGCTGCTGATCGCCAGTTCCAGCACCCCCTACCTGCAGGGCGTCACGCTGGATTTCGTCGAGATGAGCCCGGGCGACCTGCGTTTCATTTTCATCCCGCCCTATTCAGCAGAAGACGGCCCTGCCGAGTCTGACGACCAAGCCGCCCCCGCCGAGTAAATCCCATGAATTACCTGCCCATTTTCCTCGACCTGCGTGACCGCCATTGCCTGGTGGTGGGCGGTTCCGAAACCGCCGCCCGCAAGGCTGAGCTGCTGTTGCGCGCCGGCGCGCACGTCGAGGTTGCCGCGCCCACGCTGCACGAAGGCTTTGCGCGCCTGCCGCATGCCGACCATCTGCAGCGGGTGGCTGATGCCTTCACGCCTGAGCTGCTGGCGGGCAAGGATCTGGTGATCGTGGTGGAGGATGACGTGTCCCGCGCCAAGGTGGTCGCTGACGCGGCGCGCGCGCGCAACATCCCGGTCAATGTGGCCGACAAGCCCGCGCTGTGCAGCTTCATCCTGCCGTCGATCATCGATCGCTCGCCGATCATGGTGGCGGTGTCCAGCGGCGGCGAGTCGCCGGTGTTGGCGCGCATGCTGCGCGCGCGGCTGGAAACCCTGATTCCCGCGGCCTATGGCCGCCTGAGCGCGCTGGCGTCGCGCTACAAGGACCGCGTGCGCGCGGCGATCAAGCCGGAACAGCGGCGCGCTTTCTGGGAAAAGGTGTTTCTCTCCCCGGTCGCCGAAATGGTGTTCTCCGGGCGCGACGTCGAAGCCGAGTCACAGCTCGATGCCATGATCAGGGACGGCGCCGAACACGACATCCGCCGCGGTGAGGTGTATCTGGTCGGGGCCGGCCCGGGCAATCCCGACCTGCTGACCTTCCGCGCGCTGCGGCTAATGCAGCAGGCCGACGTCATCGTGCATGACCGGCTTGTTTCGCAGCCCATCCTCGACATGTGCCGGCGCGATGCCGATCGTATCTACGTCGGCAAGGAGCGCGACGACCACGCCGTGCCGCAGGAGGAGATCAACCTGCTGCTGGTGCGACTGGCCAAGGAAGGCAAGCGCGTGCTGCGGTTGAAAGGCGGCGACCCCTTCATCTTCGGCCGTGGCGGCGAGGAAATCGAGACCCTGGCCGAGCACAGCGTGCCGTTCCAGGTGGTGCCCGGCATTACCGCTGCCGCCGGCGTGGCGTCCTACGCAGGCATCCCGCTCACCCACCGCGACTACGCGCAGTCGGTCGCCTTCGTCACCGGCCATCTGAAGGAAAACACCTTCAACATGAACTGGGAAGGCATAGCGCGGAAAGACCAGACCATCGTCATCTACATGGGGCTGAAAGGCCTGCCGCTGCTGTGCGAGGCGCTGATCAAGCACGGCCTCACGCCCGACACCCCCGCAGCCATCGTGCAGCATGGCACGCTGCCCACCCAGCGCGTCATCACCGGCGACCTCACCACGCTGCCTGCGCTGGCCGAGGAAGCGGGACTCAAGGCGCCCACGCTGATCATCGTCGGCAACGTCGTCAAGCTGCGCGAAAAGCTGGGTTGGTACCAGCCCGAACTGCACAGCGACCAGGCGCACCGCACCCCGCTCGAAGCGCCGGACCACCTGCGTTGACACCAGGATGACGGCTGCGCCCCGCAACGCGCGCGGCTTGAGCGTAGCGTTCCCCGTGATGGGGGGCGTGCCGTTGGTGTGCTGGATCGTCGCGCGAATGGTCGTGTCCGAAGACTGAGGCGCGCGCACCCTGCGCGCTTCGAAGGGGCAGCTTGGGCGGGCTGGGTCTAGAATAGAAGGCGAAGGTGTCCTGAAAGATCCCGCCATGACCACCACGCTCCACCCGCAGGTAGGCCGTGGCTCTAAAGACGCTAAAGCGTCAAGAACCACGTTCACCATCGATGGCAACGAAGCCGTTGCCCGCATCGCCTACCTCGGCAACGAGGTGATCGCGATCTATCCCATCACCCCCGCCTCCCCCATGGGCGAGTGGGCCGACGAATGGGCCGCGCAGGGCCGCCCCAACTTATGGGGCGCGGTGCCGACCATCATCGAAATGCAGTCGGAAGGCGGCGCCGCCGGCGCGCTGCACGGCGCGCTCACCTCGGGTGCATTGGCGACCAGTTTCACCGCCAGCCAGGGATTGCTGTTGATGATCCCCAACCTCTACAAGATCGCCGGCGAACTCACGCCCTTCGTGCTGCACGTCGCCGCGCGCACGCTGGCCACCCATGCGCTGTCGATCTTCGGCGACCAGTCAGACGTGATGGCCTGCCGCGCCACCGGCTGCGCGCTGCTCGCCGCCAACTCACCACAGGAAGCGCAGGACTTGGCGCTGATCGCGCAGGCGGCGACGCTTGCCGGGCGCATCCCGGTGATCCATTTCTTCGACGGCTTCCGCACCTCGCACGAACTGGCGAAGATCACCGCGGTCGGCCCCGACATCGTCGCCGCCATGCTCGACCCGGAACTGATCGTCGCGCACCGCACCCGCGCGCTGTCGCCCGAGCATCCGGTGCTGCGCGGGACCTCGCAGAATCCGGACGTTTTTTTCCAGTCGCGCGAGCGCGCCAATCCCTATTACGACGCCTTCCCGCAGATCGTGCAGGATGCGATGGACCGCTTCGGCGATCTCACGGGACGCCATTACAAACTGTTCGACTATGTCGGCGCGCCCGATGCCGAACGCGTCATCGTGTTGATGGGCTCCGGGGCCGAGACCGCGCACGAAACCGTCGAGCATCTCAATGCGCACGGCGAGCGGGTCGGCCTGCTGAAGGTGCGCCTGTACCGGCCGTTTGCGCCGAGCGCGCTCATCGCTGCGCTGCCGGCCACGACAACCTCCGTTGCCGTGCTCGACCGCTGCAAGGAGCCGGGCGCCGACGGCGAGCCACTCTACAAGGACGTGCTGACCGCGCTGGCGCAGGCAGCGGCCGGCGGCGCCCGCGCCATGCCCCACAAGGGGACTCCGACTTTCGATGGGCTAAAGCCCATGAAAGATCGTATGCCCAGAATCATCGGCGGCCGCTACGGGCTGGCGAGCAAGGAATTCACCCCGGGCATGGTCAAGGCCGTGTTCGACGAGCTTGCGCAACCTGCGCCCAAGCGCGAGTTCACCGTCGGCATCCACGATGACGTGACGAATCTCTCGCTGCCGTGGGACGCCGGGTTCCGCACCGACGCCTCGCGAAAGCTGCAGCACGCGGTGTTCTGGGGGCTGGGCGCCGACGGCACCGTGTCGGCCAACAAGAACTCGATCAAGATCCTCGGCGAGGCCACCGACCTCATGGCGCAGGGCTACTTCGTCTACGACTCGAAGAAATCCGGGGCAGTCACCGTGTCGCACCTGCGCTTCGGTCCCGCGACGATCCGCTCCACCTACCTGGTTGAGCACGGCATGGCCGGCTTCGTCGCCTGCCACCAGCCGATGTTTGTCGACCGTTATGAACTGCTCGAACATGCGGCGCCCGACGGCATCTTCCTGCTCAACACGCCAGCGCCGCCCGACGCGGTGTGGGACACGCTGCCGCAGACGCTGCGCACGCAGATCGTCGACAAGCGCCTGCAGCTCTGGGTGATCGACGCCTACGCCGTCGCCGCCGCGGCCGATATGGGGCGGCGCATCAACACCATCATGCAGACCTGCTTCTTCGCCATTTCCGGCATCCTGCCGAAGGACGAGGCCATCGCCGCGATCAAAAAGGCGGTCGAAAAGACCTACGGCAGGAAGAGCAAACGCCTGGTCGAACTGAATTTCCGCGCCATCGACACGACGCTGGCGGAGTTGCATCAGGTCGCGATCCCGGCCCCGGCCGGGCAGGTTGGTATGAAAACGGAACCGCCCGCGGCGACGGCGATGATCCCCGACTTCGTGCGCGACCTCACCCTGCCGATCTACCAGGGCCACGGCGACGCCCTGCCGGTGTCGCGGCTGCCGGCTGACGGCACCTATCCGCTCGGCACCGCCAGGTTCGAGAAGCGCAACATCGCGCTGGAAATCCCGGTGTGGGATGCGGACCTGTGCACGCAGTGCGGCAAGTGCGTGCTGGTCTGCCCGCATAGCGCGATCCGCGCGCGCGCCTTCGCCGAAGAGGCGGCGAAGGATGCGCCGCCGAGCTTCAAGCACGTGCCGGCGAAAAGCAAGGACCTGCCCGCCGGCACCCACATCAGCTACCAGACGGCGCCGGAGGACTGCACCGGCTGCGGCGACTGCGTCGAGGCCTGCCCGATCCACGACAAGTCCAATGTCAGCCGGCGCGCGGTGAACATGGCGCCGGTCGGGCCCTTGCGCGATCAGGAGCGTGAGAACTTCGCCTTCTTCCTCACGCTGCCCGAGTTCGACCGTAGCCTGATCAAGCACGGCACCATCCCGGGCGCGATGCTGCTCGACCCGCTGTTCGAGTTTTCCGGTGCCTGCGCCGGCTGTGGCGAAACGCCCTACATTCGGCTGGCCACCCAGCTGTTCGGCGACCGCATGCTGGTCGCCAATGCCACCGGCTGCTCGTCGATCTACGGCGGCAACCTGCCCTCCACGCCTTACACGGTGAACGGCGCGGGGCGCGGCCCGGCCTGGAGCAATTCGCTGTTCGAGGACAACGCCGAATTCGGCCTCGGCATGCGGCTCGCCGCCGATCAGCTGATGGCCTACGCAAAACAGTTGCTGCAGGAGATGGCCAGGGACATCGGCGGCGACCTCGCGGAGGCGCTCATCAGCGCCGACCAGCGCGAGGAGGCCGGCATCGTCGAACAGCGCAGCCGCGTCGCCCGGCTACTCGAAAAACTGGCCTCGTCGACGCATCCGCGCGCGAAGACGCTCGCCAGCGTCGCAGAATGGCTGGTCCGCCGCTCGGTGTGGATCATCGGCGGCGACGGCTGGGCCTACGACATCGGCTACGGCGGGCTCGACCACGTACTCGCGCTGCCCTACGACGTCAACATCCTGGTGCTCGACACCGAGGTCTATTCCAACACCGGCGGCCAGACCTCCAAGGCCACGCCGATCGGCGCCGTCGCCAAGTTTTCTGCCGGCGGCAAGCCCACGGTGAAGAAGGATCTCGCCAAGCTGGCTTCCGACTACGGCCATGTCTATGTGGCGACCGCCGCCTACGGCGCCAAGGACGTGCAGACCCTGCGCGTGTTCCACGAGGCCGAGGCCTACGACGGCCCCTCGCTCATCGTCGCCTACAGCCCCTGCATTGCTCACGGCTACGACCTGCTCTACAACCAGCGCCAGCAGGACTTGGCGGTGAAGAGCGGGCACTGGCCGCTCATCCGCTTCGACCCGCGGCTGGCAGAAACGGGCGGCAACCCCTTCAAGCTGGATTCTGCTGCGCCCAGCCAGCCGATCAAGGCCTTCATGGAATCCGAAACCCGCTTCGCCATGTTGCAGCGCAGCCACCCCGAAGCCGCGCAACGTTTCATGGAGCAGGCGCAGCAGGAAGCAGAGCGCCGCTTCAAGACGTATCAGGACATGGCGCTGCGCCAAGACCACCCGCAAGGGGTAGGCCGTGGTTGTAAAGCCGACAAGTCGGCAACAACCACGCACCGCCCGGAGGGCGAGCACCCTGAAGGGCATAAAGGTCTGGCGGCGTACCCCTCGCGGGTGCAGGGCCATGCCGACGAACCCAAAAAGGACGCCTGACATGATCGATCTCTCCACCGACTACCTCGGCCTCAAGCTGAAGAACCCGCTGGTGCCCTCGGCCTCGCCCCTGTCGCGCGACCTCGACACCGCGCTGCGGCTGGAGGATGCGGGTGCCGCCGCGCTGGTGATGTATTCGCTGTTCGAGGAGGAACTGCGGGCGGAGGACGCGATGCTTGATCGCTTCCTGCTGCATGCCGACCTCGGGCACGGCGAGGCCAACGGCTTTCTGCCCGATTACGGCGAATTCCGCGGCGGCCTCGAGCGCTATCTGACGCACCTGCATCAGCTCAAGCGCCGCCTCGAAATCCCCGTGGTGGCGAGCCTCAACGGCGCGTCGCCATCCGGCTGGGTGCGGCTTGGGCGCGCGCTGGAGCAGGCCGGTGCCGATGCGCTGGAACTCAACGTCTATCACGTCGCCGCCGATACCCGGCATTCCTGCGCATCGGTGGAGGCGCGCTATCTCAGCCTGCTCATCGAATTGCGCCGCGCGGTGAGCCTGCCCATCGTGATGAAGTTGTCGCCCTATTTTTCCTCGCTACCGCATTTCGTGCAGCAGCTCGAACATGCCGGCGCGCAGGGCGTCGCGCTGTTCAACCGCTTCTACCAGCCGGACATCGACCTCGACGAACTGCGCATGATCGACCAGCTGCATCTGTCCTCGGCGGAAGAAGCGCTGCTGCGCATCCGCTGGATCGCCATTCTGCACGGCCGCACCCGACTGACGCTCGCCGCCACCGGCGGCGTCCACAGCGAGAGCGAGGCGCTTAAACTCCTGCTGGCCGGCGCCGACGTCGTCCACCTCGCGTCCTGCCTGCTCGAGCACGGACCTGACAAGCTCACCGAAATTCTGGCGGGCATGCAGAACTGGATGGAGGAAAAGGAATACGAATCGGTCGCCCAGCTGAAAGGCAGCATGAGCCAGCAGAACCTGCCCGACCCCTCGGTCGTCGCACGGGCCAGCTATCTCAGGGTGTTGGACAGTTTCACGTCGCGGCCGGGGGTGTGGTCGTAGGGTAGGGCGCAACTCGCTACGCCTTCTTCACGAATTCCAGATAAGGTGTCCAAGGCTGTGTCCAAGGCTGAATGACCCCATTTGTTAGCGTCCGTGTTGAACGACCAGTTAGGCCGTGGTGATTTTTTGAAACTCATCAATTAGCTCAACGATGCGCTTGGCCTGTGCAGCATATTGGTCATAGCACCCAGTCACGTTTTCGACGGCTCGTTGATGATTGCCGTTTTCCAGCTTCTGGAATGTTAGGTTGGTGAAGTGCGTTGCTCTGTCTATGATCTCAGCTGCAATGTCCAATGCACTTCTAATCTCAAGCAGGATACGTTGGGATGAGGTATCAAAGCTCCACAGTGCGGACACTCGTGCATCCAGTAATGGGGTGTTGTATCGCTGAAGGGTAAGGCTCTTGCCCGGCGGGCCCTTCCTGCTTGCAAAGTGCTGGCTGAGTTCCTCGTCGGAGGCTTCAAGGAGCTTTTTTAGAGTGTCAGTTACGGATGCAAGCTGTTCGTCGGTTGGTTGCAGGCCAAGCTGTTTGATAACCCACTTGAGCTTTAGCCGCGTCATGCTCCCTTGGTGCTCTTCGATGGTGTATGAGGCAAAAGCAAGTTTAACTCGGAGGTTGGCAAGCTCGGTCTTGATCGCTAGCCTACCGAGATCGTTCTCTCGTTTGCGCCTTATTGCATCGATGATGACCGGGCCCAGGAGCCCAAGTAGCCAGCCTAAGAACACGAACGCGATCTTTTCAAACATATCGTCTTGTATCTGCTGTAGAAAACAAATGGGGTCGGGGTCGGACACGATATTTTCTACCGCCCCTCGCGCCCCCCCGGCGCCACCCGATGCTCCACCGCGAACACTGCCGCTTCCACACGCGACGACAGATTCAGCTTGGCGAGGATGTGCCGCACGTGCAGCTTGACCGTGTCGTGGCTGATGTCGAGGGTGCGGGCGATGGCCTTGTTGGATTCGCCGCGCGACAGGTGGGTGAGGATCTCGCGTTCGCGCGGCGTCAGGGCGTCGAGCAGGGAGCCGGCGTCCTGGCCTTTCTTGTCGTACAGGTTGACGAGCTTGGCGGTCATCGCGGGGGCGACGACGGTTTCGCCGCGCTGGGCGCGCAGGATGGCGTCGACGACTTCGTCGGGTTCCATGCTCTTGAGCAGGTAGCCGTTGGCGCCGGCGCGCAGTGCGCGGGCGAGGTCGTCCTCGGCTTCGGACAGGGTGAGGATGAGGATGGGCATCTCGAAACCGTCGGCGCGCAACTCCTGCATCAGGGTGATGCCGTCGGTGCCGGGCATGTTGAGGTCGAGAATGAGGACGTCGGGGCGGTGCGCACGCAGCAGCATCGCGACCTCTTCCGGCTTGCCGGTGAAGGCGGTGACCTCGATTTCGCCGCTTTGTTCGAGCAGTTCGGCCAGGCCCTTGCGGAACAGGGTGTGGTCGTCGACGAGGATGATGCGGGTGAGACTCATGCGGCGTGCTCGCTTTTGCGCTGGGGGAAGACCAGGCGGATGACGGTGCCGCCGGCGGGACGCGACTCCACGATGAGCTTGCCTTCCAGCTTGGCGGCGCGCTCGCGCATGATGGTCAGCCCGAAGCTCTTGCCCATGGTGGAGGACTCGTCGTTCTTCCGCTGCACGCCCACGCCATCGTCGGCGACGTTGACGATGTACTGGCCGTTCTCGAGGTCGAAGGTGATGACGACATGGCGCGCGCGGGCGTGCTTGGCGATGTTGTAGAGCGATTCCTGGATGATGTGGAAGACCTGGATTTCCTCGTCGGGCGTGAGCGAGACGTCCTGCACCAGGTTGAGGAAATCGACGTCGGCATTGGCCTTCTTGCGGAAGCTCTTGGCCAGCTCCTGGATCGCCGGCACCAGGCCGCGCGGGTTGATGCGGTCGCGGTACTGGGTGATGAGGTCCCTGAGGTCGGCGTAGGCGAGGTCGACCGCTTCCTCGACGTCGCCGAGGTAGCGGTTGGCCTTCGGGTAGTCCTCGTGGCCCATCGCGTCGCTCAATACGGTGAGCCGCATCTTGGCGTAGGCCAGCGTCTGCGCCAGCGAATCGTGAATCTGGTTGGCCAGCATCTGGCGCTCGTTCATCAGCGAGATGCGCATGTTCTCGCGGGTGAGCCGCGCGTTTTCCAGCGCGATGCCGAGGTGCTCGCTGATCGAGCGGAACAAGAGGCGCACGTCTTCGGGCACGACGTGGCCTTCTTCCAGGAACAGGTTGTAGACGCCCATCACCTGGTTCTTGTGCATCAGCGGCACCGCCACCACGGTGTTGCAGGTGTCGCTGAAATAGGCGTCGTTGGCCTGGCGCTTGCAGAAGGCGACATTGTTCCAGCTGCTCACCGTCACCTCGCGCGCGGCCTTGCCGCACACGCCGCAATCGACGCTGACCATGCTCTCGTGCTCGACCAGTTCGGGCGGCAGGCCCACCGAGCCGATCAGCCGCAAGTGGGTGCGGTCGTCGGTGATGACGCGCACCGCGCCCGCCTGCGCGCCGGCCAGGCGGATCATGGTTGCGAGGAAGCGCCCCAGCAGCTGCTCGACGTTGGAATCGGAGGACAGGCTGGTGGTGATTTCAGACAGCACCCGCAGCGCCGGAATGCTGTCATTGCCGGGGTCGGGGGGGGTGTGCTGGATCAGGGGGTGAATGTCATTCATGGTGCTGTGATCAAGAATCAGTTTTTGAGCATATCCGATTTATTAGCAATCCCTAAAGTGCCCAAGCCCGGCATTACGGTTCCGCTGCGCCGTCAGGTGGCGAAGGCGGCTCAGGTATCACTGGGACCGGCACCACCACGCTGGGTTCAAGATCTTCGGGGAAGCCGCCCTGAAATGGCTCGGGTTGCTTGATCGGCGGGTCGGCCTGACTGGTCGAGCCATCCGGTTTTTCCTGCACGGGCGCACGGGGTGAGGGGGCCACTTTAGGCGTGGGAAGGGTGGGCTTGGCGACCGCATCGGCTGCGACCTTGGGGGGCGCCACCGGCTGCAGATTCAGATGCGACTGCAGCTGCGGCAACAGGGTTTTCAGCATCTGCGCGGTGAGCGAACTGGTGAAGCCGAACTGTCCGGCTTGCTCGCCCTGCACCAGCGCGGTCAGCGTGCCGAAATGACGGTCGCCCATATAGAACACGAAGGTGGCGGTGCGGTTGACCACGCGCGATTCAAGCAGCTGGCCGCCGCGGCCAAAGCGCTCGAAGCGGTGGTCGCCGGTACCGGTCTTGCCGCCCAGGACGAGCGGCTGCCCGGCTGAGTCCTTGAGCGTACCGGCCAGGCGGACGGCCGTGCCGGATTCCACCACGTTGGCCAACGCACGGCGCACGGTCTGCGCGACTTCGGCCGGCATCAGGCGCTCACCCTTGGGCGGCTTCCTCGACAGGCGGGTGTCGTACGGCGTGTTGGCGGCGAAATGCAGCCCGGTGAGGCTCACCATCGGCGCGCGCACCCCGTCGTTGACCAGGATGCTCATCAGCTCGGCCAGCGCGGCGGGACGGTCACCGGAGCTGCCGATCGCGGTGGCATAGGACGGCGTGATGTTGTCGAACGGGTAGCCCAGGCGCTTCCAGTCGGCCAGCAGGCTTTCAAAGGCCTCGACTTCGAGGAAGCTCTGGATGCGGATGTCCTGTGCATTCTTGCGGCTTGTCTTGAACAGCCATTCGTAGACTTCGAGGCGCACCCCGGTGCCGGATTCATACAGGGCTTTGAGATCGGTGCCCGGTGCGCCGCGCAGGGTTTTCACCACCCACAGTTCCAGCGGATGAATCTGCGCAATGTAGCCGCGGTCGGTCAGGCTGTAGGCTTCGGGTGCATGCGCCTGATACAGCGATTTGAGCGCTTCCTGGCTGAGGCTGGCACTGGCGGGCACATGCGCGCGCAGGACGTCCACATAGGCATCAAGTTTCGCCTGCGGTTCCAGATAACGAAACACGGCTGAGAAGCGGCGCGGGCTGTGGCCGATGCGGGTGTACAGGTCTTCCGCCATTTGCGCCGGCGTGAGTGACTTGTGGCGCTGGTAGAAACGGTTGGTGAAAACGCGGCCTTCCTGGTCGACGAAGCGGGCGAGGTAGGTTTCCCGCATCGGGTTGCTGGCGTCATCCAGAATGCGCGCCCCCGCCCCCGGGGTGCTGCTGGCGTAATGGCGGACGATGTCGCGCATGATGCGGATGTAGACCAGGTTGACCGAATTCTTCGTGGCTTCCCACACGTCCATCACGCGGCTGTTGTCCTTGACGTCGAAATTGACGAAGTTGTGCAGGCCGCCGCCGGTGAAGAAGGTCTCCAGCCCGGCCGAATAGCGCCGGCGCATCGCGGCGTCGAGCAGGGCATCCAGGCGGATGTCGGGTTGGTTCAGCAGGATGGCCGCCACCCACTGCGCCAGCACGTCGCGCTGCGGCTGCGCCTTCTGCCTGAGCATGGCGGCGTCGAGCACATGGTAGTCAGCGTGCAGCCGCGCGATGATTTCCAGGTAGGTGACGAGCGTACGCAGCTTGGCCGTGGAGCCGAGGTCCAGGCGGGCCTGGCTGTTGATGTCGAACGGCTGGTTGAGGTTGTCGGCCTGGATGCGCAGCAGATTGCCCTGCGCGGTTTTTTCATACAGGGTGAAGCTGTAGATCACTTCGCCAAGCGGGTTGCCGGGTTGCAGCAGACGATGCCCGATCAGCCCGGATGCCGCGGCGGCTTGCGGTTTGGCCAGGTTTTGCAGGTAGGTGCTGACGATCTTCTGCGCCGGCTGGTTGATGCTGGTGTCGACCTGAAGATCGAGCCGGTCGAGGTCGTACAGGCGCGATTCGCCGAGTGACGCGGAAACACGAATGCGCAGCGCATTGGCGGCTTTCTGCTCGACAAAACGGGGCGGCGGCGGGTCGACGCGGTGGCTGCTCGTGCGCAGCACGACCTGCTTGGCCCGCTCGGCCAGCTCGCGCGGAATCAGCTCGGCATTGGCCAGCAGATCGAGGTGGTCGTCGGTCAGCGCATCCAGCGCCTTGCGGTTGGCGGCGAGATAGTACGAGGGGCGGCGTTCGGCGACGATCAAGGACAGCGCGTGCTTCAGCATGCTGGCATAGGCGGCGTCCTTGCCGCGCGGCGGCTGGGCCAGGGTGCGGTTGACCTCGTCGAAGTCGAGGCCGTACCACGCCCACAGGCCGTCGCCGATGCCGTTGACCTCGCCATAGCGCGGTGCCGCCGCCAGCGGCACGGTGTTGAGATAGGCGGTGACGATTTCGCGCCGCATTTCGAGCGTGTTGGGGCCGTCCAGATAGGCCCGCAGGCTGGCGGTCCCCATCTGCTGGAGCTTCGCGCTCATGCTGGCGGTGAGGCCGTCGGGCGAATGGCGATACTTCTCGATCTGCGTCGGCAGGGTGCTGCCGCCCGGCACATTGCGATTGCGGTCGACCAGGCTGATGCCCTTTTCGATCAGGGCCTGCGCCAGGCGGCTCCATTCCACCGCCGGGTTGCGGGTCGGGAACTGCTCGTCCAGCAGTTCGCGGTTCTCGATGTAGAGCAGGGCCTCGACCAGCACGTCGGGAATGTCTTCGAAGCGGCTGTAAGCCCGCGTCGGGTATTTCGCCTGGTACAGGGGCTGGCCATCGCTGTCGAGCAGACTGAGGCCGGCCTGGTCCTTCTCGTGGTACGGCAAAAACAGACCGAGGTCGGCTACCCGCGCCATCTCGCGGCTGATTTCGGCCTGCCGGTCGATCTGCCAGCCGGCCTGCTCAAGACGCGCCAGATAATCCGGCAGCCTGGTGTAGCCGAGGCGCACGTCATACGGCCCCTCGCCGGGATAACGGATGCGCTCGGACGGCCCCGGCTGGATTTGCCAGGTCATTTTCTGTGCGGTTTTGGTGAGATATTTCGCTTCCAGGGCCGACGACAGCAGTTCCCAGACGAGCAGTCCGACCAGGCCGGCCAGTAGCAGCAGCATGCCTGTGCCGAGCAAAATGCGGCGGGATGTTTTTGACATGAATCAGACCCAGTCGCGTGCGTTGAGGAAATCCGTATAGAGCGCCGCTTCCGGCGTGCCGGGTTCGGGGTGCCAGTCGTAGCGCCATTTCACGACCGGGGGCAGCGACATCAGGATGGATTCGGTGCGCCCGCCCGACTGCAGGCCGAACAGGGTGCCGCGGTCGTACACCAGGTTGAATTCGACGTAGCGGCCGCGCCGGTAGGCCTGGAAATCGCGTTCGCGCTCGCCGTATTCGACGTGCTTGCGGCGCTCGAGGATGGGCAGGTAGGCGGCGATAAAGGTATCGCCCACGCTTTTCGTCATGGCGAAGGCGTGATCGAAGCCGCCTTCGGCGAAGTCGTCGAAGAACAGGCCGCCGATGCCGCGCGGCTCGTTGCGGTGCTTGAGGAAGAAGTAGGTGTCGCACCATTGCTTGAAGCGCGGGTGCAGGTCGGCGCCGAAGGGATCGAGCGCGGTCTTGCAGGTGGCGTGAAAATGGCGCGCGTCGTCCTCGAAGCCGTAGTAGGGCGTGAGATCCATGCCGCCGCCGAACCACCACACCGGATCCTCGCCGTCCTTCATCGCGACGAAGCAGCGCACGTTCATGTGCACCGTCGGCGCGTAGGGGTTCTTCGGATGCAGCACCAGCGAGACGCCCATCGCCTCCCAGCGGCGGCCGGCAAGTTCCGGCCGGTGCGCGCTGGCCGACGGCGGCAGCTGGCTGCCCAGCACGTGCGAGAAATTCACCCCGCCGCGCTCCAGGACATTGCCTTCCTCGATCAGCCGCGAAATGCCGCCGCCACCTTCGGGCCGTTCCCAGGCGTCGGTGCGGAAGGGCAGGCCGTCGGCGGCCTCGAGCGCGGCGACGATGCGCGCCTGCAGGTCGAGCAGCCAAGTTTTGACTGCCAGGGTATCAAAAGGGGAGGGGGCTTTGGCAGGCATCAGGGGCGAAGGACGGTTCCGGTAGCAAGGTCGATCAGGGTGGACGGGCGGCGGCGCTGGCCGATGCGGCCCGCGATCACGCGCACCTGCGCACCGAACATTCTGCGGCATTCCGCAGCGGTTTGAGCGGGTTTCTGGCCGCTTTTGTTGGCGCTGGTGGAGACCAGCGCCATGCCGAGGCTGCGGCACAGGCGCGCGGCAACGGGATGGGCGGTGACGCGCACCGCAATGGTGGGGCGTCCGCCGGTCAACAGCGGCGGGCAGGCGGACGCCGCCGGTACCACCCAGGTGACGGGTCCGGGCCAGCTGCGCTGCATCCGTGTCCGGTCGGCCGTACTTGGGGGTTTCATGAAGGGCTGCAGTCGCTTGATGTGGTCGGCGATCAGCAGCAGGCCTTTGGCAGCGTCGCGACCCTTCAGCTGAATGAGCCGCTTCAGTGCGCGCAGATTGCGCGGGTCGCAGCCGAGGCCGTAGCAGGATTCGGTCGGGTAGGCGACGAGCCCGCCGCGCCGCAGGTGCGCCCGCAGGTCCGCCGCCTCACCCTTCACGCCTCACGCCTCACTTTTTCCGATCAAGCGCGCGCCAGCCGATGTCGCGGCGGTATTGCATGCCGTCGAAGTGGATGGCCGCCACCGCTTCGTAGGCGCGCTTCTGCGCCATGCGCACGCTGTCGCCGAGCGCGGTCACCGCCAGTACGCGGCCGCCGCTCACCACGGTCTGGCCGTCCTCGGCAGCGGTGCCGGCATGGAACACGTGCAGGTCGTCGGCAGCCGGCGGCAGCGCGCTGATGACAGCGCCTTTCTGCGGGGCGTCGGGGTAGCCGGCGGCGGCGAGCACGACGGCCAGCGCGGTGCGGCGGTCCCATTCGGCTTCGACCTGGTCGAGCCTGCCGTTGACGGCGGCTTCCAGCAGGGCGACGAGGTCGGATTTGAGCCGCATCATGATCGGCTGGGTTTCCGGGTCGCCCATGCGGCAGTTGAATTCGAGCACCTTGGGCGCGCCATCCAAGCCGACCATGATACCGGCATAGAGAAAGCCGGTGTAGCGGATGCCATCGGCGGCCATGCCGTCCACCGAGGGATGAATCACCTCGCGCATGATGCGCGCGTGCAGCTCGGGGGTGACCACCGGCGCCGGCGAATAGGCGCCCATGCCGCCGGTGTTGGGGCCGGTGTCGCCGTCGCCGAGGCGCTTGTGGTCCTGGCTCGACGCCAATGCGAGCACGTGCTCGCCGTCGACCATGACGATGAAGCTGGCTTCCTCGCCGAGGAGGCATTCCTCGACCACCACGCGGTGGCCGGCGTCGCCCATGCTGTTGCCAGCGAGCATGGCGTCGACCGCGGCGTGCGCTTCGTCCGCCGTCGCCGCGACCACCACGCCCTTGCCGGCGGCCAGGCCGTCTGCCTTCACCACGATGGGGGCGCCGTGCGTATCGATGTAGGCGTGCGCGGCGGCGGCATCGGTGAAGGTGCCGAAGGTCGCGGTGGGAATGCCGTGGCGCGCCATGAACTGCTTGGCGAAATCCTTCGAGGACTCGAGTTGGGCGGCGGCCTGGGTAGGGCCGAATATTTTCAGCCCGGCGGCGCCGAAGGCGTCGACCACGCCGGCCGCCAGCGGCGCTTCCGGGCCGACCACGGTGAATGCGATGTCCGGATCGCGGCGGACGAATTCAACCAGCGAGGCCATCTCGGTCAGCGGCACGTTGACGAGCCCGTCCTCGGTCGCCGTGCCGCCGTTGCCGGGCGCGACGAAAACCTGCGAAACGCGGGGGGATTGCGCGAGCTTCCACGCCAGTGCGTGTTCGCGCCCGCCGGAACCGATGACAAGGATTTTCATAATAGGGGTCAGGATTCAGGGGTCAGGATTCAGGGGTCAGGATTCAGGGAGTCGGGGCAGGGGCGGGATTCAGAAACGCGGCCTCGGCCGCACATTCCCTGATCCCTGAATCCCTACCCCTGGTCCCTAGTGCCGGAAATGCCGGGTGCCGGTGAAGACCATGGCGATGCCGTGCTCGTTGGCGGCGGCGATCACTTCGTCGTCGCGCATCGAGCCGCCGGGCTGGATCACCGCCTTGATGCCGGCCGCCGCGGCCTGGTCGATGCCGTCGCGGAAGGGGAAGAAGGCGTCGGAGGCCATCACCGAGCCCGGCACCGGCAGGCCGGCGTGCTCGGCCTTGATCGCGGCGATGCGGGCGGAATTGATGCGGCTCATCTGTCCCGCGCCGACGCCGACCGTCATGCGGTCACGGGCGTAGACAATCGCGTTGGACTTGACGAACTTGGCGACGCGCCAGGCGAACAGGAGATCGTCCATTTCCTGCGGCGTCGGTGCGCGCTCGGTGACGGTCTTCAGCTCGCCGTGCAGCAGCACGTCGGCGTCCTGCACCAACAGGCCGCCAGCCACGCGCTTCATGTCGAGCTGGGCGACTGCGCCGCTCCACTGGCCGCATTCGAGCAGGCGCACGTTCTTCTTGGCGGCGACGGCAGCGGAGGCTTCGGGGCTGACTTCGGGCGCGATGATGACTTCGACGAACTGGCGCTCGACGATGGCGGCGGCGGTCGCGCCGTCGAGCCGACCGTTGAAGGCGATGATGCCGCCGAAGGCCGACTCGGGGTCGGTCTGGTAGGCGCGGTTGTAGGCGTCCAGCAGGCTCGTGCCGTAGGCGACGCCGCAGGGGTTGGCGTGCTTGACGATGACGCAGGCGGGCGCGGCGTCGAACAGCTTGACGCACTCAAGCGCGGCGTCGGTGTCGGCGATGTTGTTGTAGGACAGCTCCTTGCCCTGAATCTGGCGCGCCGTCGCGATGGTGCCGGCGGGGGCGTTGGCCTCGACGTAGAAGGCGCCGGCCTGGTGCGGGTTTTCGCCGTAGCGGCAGGTCTGCGCGCGGGAGAACTGCAGGGTGAGCTGCTCGCCGAAGGCTTCGCGCTCGCCGGCTTCGTTGAGCGCGGTGAGGTAGTTGCTGATGTGGCCGTCGTACTGCGCGGTGTGGGTGAAGGCCTTCTTCGCCAGATTGAAGCGGGTAGCGTCGGTCAGAGAACCGCCGTGGGTCTGCATCTCGGTCACCAGCGCCGGATAGTCGGCGGGGTCAGTGGCGATGGCGACATGGTGGTAGTTCTTGGCCGCCGAGCGCACCATGGCCGGGCCGCCGATGTCGATGTTCTCGATCGCCTCGTCCAGGGTGTGCGGCTTCGACACCGTGGCGACGAAGGGATAGAGATTCACGCACACCAGGTCGATGTAGCCCATGCCGTGCGCGTCCATGGTGGCAACGTGCTCCGCCAGGTCGCGCCGCGCCAGGATGCCGCCGTGCACTTTGGGATGCAGCGTCTTGACGCGGCCGTCGAGCATCTCCGGGAAGCCGGTGTATTCGCTGACGTCGATCACCGCAAGGCCGGCGTCGCGCAGGGCGCGGGCGGTGCCGCCGGTGGACAGCAGTTCGACGCCGGCCGTGGCAAGGGCGCGGGCGAAGTCGACCAGGCCGGTTTTATCCGACACGGAGAGCAGGGCACGTTTAATAGTCATGGGTTTATTCGGAGAGGCCGTGTTCGCGCATTTTCTTGCGCAGCGTGTTGCGGTTGATGCCGAGCATGTCGGCGGCGCGGGTCTGGTTGCCCTCGGCGCGGTCGAGGATGTAGGCCAGCAGCGGTTTCTCCACCGCGCTCACCACCATGCCATAGATCTCGCTCGGCGTTTCGCCGTCAAGATCCTTGAAATAGCGATTGAGCGACCGCCGCATACAGGCGGCGATCTCGTTTTCTTCGATCATTTTGAAGCTCCCCTTATGCTGCGAGCAGGGATGCCAGTGGCATGTCCTGCGCGCAATTATTGTCGTGACTGTTTTCGTAGCTCAGGCGGCTGTTGGCACGTGCCGCCTGGGCAAAGTATTCGTTGACGACAGCGAGTTGCTCAGCCACCGAATCAAGCCGGTTCATGGTGTGGCGGAAGGCGCTGCTGCCGACCAGGCCGCGGGTGTACCAGGAGATGTGCTTGCGTGCCACGCGCAGCCCGGTAATGTCACCATAAAACGAATATAGGTCGTGGATGTGTTCGAGCAGGACGGCGTGGATTTCGGCCACCTCCGGTTGTGGCAGGTGCTGGCCGGTCTGCAGAAAATGCTCGATCTCGCGGAAGATCCACGGGCGGCCCTGTGCGGCACGGCCGATCATCACGGCGTCGGCGCCGGTGTATTCCAGCACGTATTGCGCCTTTTCCGGCGTGGTGATGTCGCCGTTGGCGATGACGGGAATGCGGGCTTCGGCCTTCACTGCGCGAATGGTGTCGTACTCCGCCTCGCCGGTGTAGCCGCAGGCGCGGGTGCGCCCGTGCATCGCCAGCGCCTGCACCCCGGCGTTCTGGGCGATTTTCAGGATGTTCAGCGCATTGCGGTGCTCGCGGTCCCAGCCGGTGCGGATTTTCAGCGTCACCGGCACTTCGGGAACCGCCTTCACCACCGCGTCGAGGATGCGCCCGACCAGCGCCTCGTCCTGCAACAGTGCGGAGCCGGCCATCACGTTGCACACCTTTTTGGCCGGGCAACCCATGTTGATGTCGATGATCTGCGCACCGCGGTCGACGTTGTGGCGTGCAGCCTCGGCCATCATGGTCGGGTCGGCGCCGGCGATCTGCACGCTGATCGGGTCGACTTCGCCCTCGTGGTTGGCGCGCCGCGCCGTCTTGGCCGAGCCGTACAGCAACGAGTTCGACGTCACCATCTCGGACACGGCCATGCCCGCGCCCAGCTTCTTGCAAAGCTGGCGGAAAGGCCGATCGGTCACCCCGGCCATGGGGGCGACGATCAGGCGGTTCTTGAGGAGGTGGCTGCCGATGCGCATAAGGAGACGAATTTTACCCTCACCACGGGCCCCCACCAAGCAGAGAGAATTTACATTCAATACTGGCGATAGGCTGCCGTGGCGTCTAGGATGAACCGGGTGGTTTTACATCAACAAAGGGGGAGGAAGCATGAGTGTTGTGTCGGAATTCAGGGAATTTGCGGTCAAGGGCAATGCCATGGACCTGGCGGTCGGGGTCATCATCGGCGCCGCCTTCGGCAAGATCGTCGACTCGATCGTCAAGGATCTGATCATGCCGATCATTGGCGCGGTGTTCGGCGGATTCGACTTTTCCAATCTCTTCATTACGCTCGGGGCCGTCCCGGAAGGCGCGGTGATGACGCTGGATGGATTAAAGGAGGCCAACGTGCCGGTATTCGCCTATGGCAATTTCCTCACCATCCTGCTCAATTTCATCATTCTGGCGTTCATCGTCTTCATCATCGTCAGGCAGCTCAACCGCTTGAAGAAGGAAGCGCCGCCTGCCGCGCTCGCCGCGACGCCGGAAGACGTCATGCTGCTGCGTGAAATCCGCGACAGCCTGAAAAAATAAGGCGACGTACCCGACGTTTTTTGAAGGGCAGCCCGGCTTGGCCGGGTTGCCCTTTTTTGCGGGCGCTGCCTAGGGTCAGTGCGCCGCTTCCCAGTTGCTGCCGGCGCCCACGCCCACCCGCAAGGGCACCTTGAGCGCAGCGACGTTGCACATGTGCCCGGGCAGATCGGCGCGCATGCGGTCGAGTTCGTGCTCGGGCACTTCGAGGATCAGTTCGTCGTGCACCTGCAGCAGCAGGCGGCTTTCCATCTTTTCGGCATCGAGCCAGCCCTGCACCGCGATCATCGCCAGCTTGATGAGGTCGGCCGCGGTGCCCTGCATCGGCGCGTTGATGGCGGCGCGCTCGGCGCCCTGGCGGCGCTGGCCGTTTTTGGCGTTGATTTCGGGCAGGTACAGACGGCGGCCGAACACGGTCTCGACGTAGCCCTGGCTGCGCGCCGCCTCGCGCGTGCGCTGCATGTAGTCGGCCACCCTGGGATAGCGCGCGAAGTAGCGGTCGATGTAGGCCTGCGCGGCGGCGCGCTCGAGATTGAGCTGGCTGGCCAGGCCGAACGCCGACATGCCGTAGATCAGGCCGAAGTTGATGACCTTGGCCATGCGCCGCTGATCCTTGCTCACTTCTTCCAGCGGCACGCCGAACACTTCGGCGGCGGTGGCGGTATGGATGTCCAGGTCGTGTGCGAATGCATACAGCAGGCCGGGATCATCCGACAGGTGCGCCATGATGCGCAACTCGATCTGCGAATAGTCGGCCGACACCAGCAGGTGCCCGGGCGGCGCGATGAAGGCCTCGCGGATGCGGCGGCCCTCGGCGGTGCGCGCGGGAATGTTCTGCAGGTTGGGCTCGGCGCTCGACAGCCGCCCGGTCACCGTGGTGGCCTGCGAATAGCTCGTGTGCAGGCGCCCGGTGACCGGGTGGACCATCTGCGGCAGCTTGTCGGTGTAGGTCGACTTCAGCTTGGCCATCCCGCGGTAGTCGAGAATCGCCCGCGCAATGGGGTGGTCGAGCGCCAGCAGCGCCAGCGTCTCCTCGTCGGTGGAGGGCGCACCACCGGGGGTTTTCTTGACCACCGGCAGACCCTTTTGCGTGAACAGGATGTCGCCGATCTGCTTGGGCGAGCCGAGGTTGAACGGCTGCCCGGCCTCCTGGAAGGCGCGCTGTTCCAGGTCCAGCATCTTCCTGCCGAGCTCGCCGCTTTGCACCGCGAGCAAATTCCGGTCGAGCAGCACGCCGGTGCGCTCCATGCGAAACAGGATCGCGGCCACCGGCAGTTCGATCTGGCGGTAGACGAACTCGAGCTTGTCAGACGCGACAAGCTGCGGCGCCAGCGCATCGCGCACGCGCAGGGTGACGTCGGCATCTTCCGCCGCGTATTCGCTGGCGCGCGAGAGTTCGACCTGCTCGAAGCCGATGCGCGACGCGCCCTTGCCGGTGACGTCGTCGTAGCTGATCGTCGCCAGCCCCAAGTGACGCGACGCCAGGCTGCCGAGCTCGTGCGGCTGGTGGGCCTCGAGCACGTAGGACTGCAGCAGGGTGTCGTCGACTACGCCGCTGTGTTCGATCCCCCCCAGCGTGATGCCGTAGTTGGCAAGGATGTGGCGGTCGTACTTGAGGTGCTGGCCGACGATTTTGGGTTCGCGGTTTTCCAGCAGCGGCTTCAGCTTCGCCAGCACGCCGTCGCGATCCAGCTGCGCTGGCGCGCCGGCATAGTGGTGCGCCAGCGGCAGGTAGGCCGCCTCGCCGTGGCCGATGGCGAACGAGATGCCGACCAGTTCGGCCTGCATGGGGTTGAGGCTGGTGGTCTCGGTGTCGAACGCAAACGCCGGCGCCGCGTCCAGCCTGGCGATCCAGGCGTCGAGCTGGGCCTCGCTGAGGATCGTTTCGTAGTGGACGCGGTGCTCGCCGCTGGAGTCCTGCTCCAGCAAGACGGGCGCATCCGATTCCGGTCCGCCTTGCGCGATCTTGGCGCGGGATGTCGTGGCGTCCTTTTGGGCTGCCGGGGCGCCGGCGCTATCGAGTTCGCGCAGCCAGGCGCGGAATTCGTAGCGCTCGAACAGCGCACGCAGCGCATCGGTATCGCGCGGCTTCAGGGTGAGGTCGTCGAAATTGAACGGCAGCGCCACGTCCATCTTGATGGTGAGCAGCGCGCGTGCCTGCGGCAGCCAGTCGCGGGCGGCGCGCAGGTTGTCGCCGACCACGCCCTTGATCTCGTCGGCGTGCGCCATCAAGTTGTCGAGCGTGCCGTATTCGGTCAGCCACTTGACGGCGGTTTTTGGGCCGACCTTGGCGACGCCGGGCACGTTGTCGACGGTGTCGCCGATCAGCGTCAGGTAATCGATGATGCGTTCCGGCGGCACGCCGAACTTGGCGGCCACGCCGGCCACGTCGAGCGTCTCCTCGCTCATGGTGTTGACCAGCGTCACCTGGTCGTTGACCAGTTGCGCCATGTCCTTGTCGCCGGTGGAGACGATGCTGTGGATGCCCTTTAGTGTCGCATGCTGCACCAGGGTACCGATGACGTCGTCGGCCTCGACCCCGTCGATGACGACGAGCGGCCAGCCTTCGGCGCGGATCAGCGCGTGCAGCGGTTCGATCTGGCAGCGCAGGTCGTCCGGCATCGCGGGGCGGTGGGCCTTGTAGTCCGGATAGAGGTCGTCGCGGAAGGTCTTGCCCTTCGCGTCGAACACGCAGGCGATATAATCGGCCGCATGGTCGCGGCGCAGCTTGTGCAGCATGGACAGCACGCCCTTGATCGCATTGGTCGGTTCGCCCGCCAGGTTGCGAAAATCGGGCAGCGCATGAAACGCGCGATACAGGTAGGACGAACCGTCCACCAGCAGCAGGGTTTTTCTGGCTTGACTTACACTAGATTCGTTCACGAGGCGCTCGAAAATGCACTTTGATAAATTGCCGGCCAGCGCCGACCCGCGGCGCACCGCCGAGATCGATTATTCGGCGCGCGAGTCATGGCGGATGCTGGGGATTATGGCAGAGTTCGTCGAGGCAACCGAGCGGCTGGCGTCCATCCGTCCGGCCGTTTCGATCTTCGGCAGCGCCCGCACGCCGCCCGACCATGCCAATTACATGCTCACCGAAGACATCGCGCGCAAGCTGTCCGATGCGGGGTTCTCGGTCATATCCGGCGGCGGCCCCGGCATCATGGAGGCCGCCAACAAGGGCGCGTATTTCGGCAAGTCGCCCAGTGTCGGTCTCAACATCCAGCTGCCGCACGAGCAAAGCGCCAATACGTATCAGGACATCAGCCAGACCTTCCGGCATTTCTTCGCGCGCAAGGTCATGTTCGTCAAGTTCGCCGCCGCCTATGTCGTCATGCCCGGCGGCTTCGGCACGCTGGACGAGCTGTTCGAGGCGCTGACCCTGGTGCAGACCGGGAAAATCGCGCCCATCCCGATCATCCTGGTCGGATCAAGCTTCTGGGCGGGGCTGGCCGACTGGGTGAAGACCCGGATGGTGGACGACGGCATGATTTCGCCCGAGGATATCGACCTTCTGCGCATCATCGACAAGCCGGAAGACGTGGTCGATGCCATCTTCAGCCACTATGAAAAACGCGGCTTCATGCCGTCGCTGGCCGAGCGCGAAATCCAGTTCAGTTTGTAAGTTGCCGTCCTGCCTGTAATCTAGGTTCAAAGTCTGTTATCTGGAGCGTGCCATGCGTTATTCCGTTTTGCTGTTGACCTTGTTGTTGAGCGGCCTGGCCGTCGCCGCCGAATCCGCCGATCGTCCGCCCGGCTTGGCGCCGGTTCCCGATGGCGCACCGGGCCCCGGTGATGCCCCGCCGGTGACGATCCAACCGAGCAGCCCGGGCCGCGTCGTTGAATACCGCGCCAACGGCAGGCTCTACATGCTGAAAGTCATCCCCCGCTACGGCAAGCCGTATTATCTGATCGACCAGCGCGGAGACGGCCAGTTTGCGCGGCAGGACAGCCTTGATTCCGGCATGCGTCCGCCGATGTGGGTGATCAAGGAGTTCTGATTCCGGCACGCGTTTGAAGCGAGACGTTGTCGTCGGCAGTTTGCCGCAAGCACAGTCTTCCTTTCGCATCCCGCTTCAAATGCGCGCCAAAATAGTCCTGCGCGTCGGTTAAAATCCGCCGCATGACAACCGCATCCAATCAAGACATTCCGCGCAAGGTCGCGGCCAGCCAGGGTTTTCATTGGGTGGCCGCGGGCTTTCGCCTGTACCGAAAAAACCCCTTGTTGCTATCCGCCGCGTTCGGCGTGCTGTTCGGCGTGGTGATGGCGCTCGGCCTGATTCCGGTGGTGGGCGGTTCGCTGTCGGAACTGGCTTCGCCGCTGATGGTGGCCGGTTTTATGGCGGCCTATCGCGTGCTCGACGGCGGCGGCGAACTCGAGCTGCCGAATTTCCTGGCCGGGGTGAGCGGCCCGGCCATTCCGTTGATGGCCGTCGGCGCGGTGCAGCTGCTCGGCACGCTGCTGATCGGCAAGATCATGCTCGGCATGGGCTTCGATGCGCAGGCGATCATGGCGGCGGCACAGTCGCAAAAAGACCCGGTCGAAATGCAGGCGCTACTGAATCAGGCGATGCCGGCGGTGTTCACCGGGCTGTTGCTGTTCACCCCGGTGATCATGGCCACCTGGTTTGCCCCCGCGCTGATCCTGTTCGGCGGCGCCCGCCCCGCCACCGCGCTGGGCGTGAGCCTGAAGGCTGTCGCCAGGAACTGGGCGGCGATGATGGTGAACGGCATCACACTCGGCCTGCTGTTGTTCCTGGCGGCACTGGTGCCGATGCTGCTCGGCCTGCTGGTCGCGATGCCGGTGCTGTTCGGCTCCTTGTATGCCTCGTATCAGGCGATTTTCGCAGTGTGGGCGGACGAACCCGCGCCCAGCAACGTGGTGTCGCTCTAGCCGCCTGTACTCAGGCTGGCGCCAGCTTGGCGTAGGCCAGCGCCAGCCACTTGGTGCCGACCTCGCGGAATTTCACCTGCACCCGAGCGTCCGCGCCGCGTCCTTCGAAGTCGATGATGATGCCGGTGCCGAACTTGGCATGGGTGACGCTCTGCCCGACCTTGTAACCGGTGTCGTTGCCCGTTTGCGGGCTGCGCGGCGCCGGCGCCGGCGCGCTGTAGCCGCCTGACGGATAGGCCGGCTCGCTGCGGCGGTTGAGGTCGAGCAGCACCTGCTTCGGCAGTTCCTCGAGAAAGCGCGACGGCAGGCTGTAGCGGGTCTGTCCGTGCAGCATGCGCGACTGCGCATGCGACAGATACAGGCGGCGCCGGGCGCGGGTGATCGCCACGTACATCAGCCGCCGCTCCTCCTCCAGGCCGCTTTCCTCGTTCGCCCTAAAGGACTCCGATCCACTACGTGCTGAAGCGCGTGTGGAGTCGTATGCGCTCTGCTCGTGCGGAAACAGTCCTTCTTCCAGTCCGGTGATGAAAACGGCGTGAAACTCCAGCCCCTTGGCGGCGTGCACCGTCATCAGCTGCAGCGCGTCGTGGCCGGCGCCGGCCTGATGCTCGCCGGCTTCCAGCGCGGCGTGGGCGAGAAAGCGATCCAGCTCGGGCTGGGTCGCTTCGGCGGAGGCTGCGGTCTCCGGCGTGAGGTCGGAACCCACGGCCACCGAAGAACCCGATTCCTCGGCAAACAAGGCCGCCGCGTTGACCAGTTCGTTGAGGTTTTCCAGGCGGTCGGCGCCTTCCTTGTCGGCCCGGTAGTAGTCGGCCAGGCCGCTGGCTTCGATCACGTGGTCGATCGCCTCGGCCAGCGGCAGGTCGGCGGTGACCTGCTTGATTTGCTCGATCAGCTTGGCGAAGCCGGCCACCTTGCCGCTGCTGGTGCAGGCCGCCTGCCACAGGCTCATGCCCGCGCGCGCAGCATGGTCGGCCAGCTGTTCCAGGGTGCGCGCGCCGATGCCGCGGGTGGGGAAATTGCGCCGTCGTCTTCCGGGTTGGTCAAGAGGCGCAGGTAGGCCAGCGCGTGCTTGACCTCCTGGCGCTCGAAAAAGCGCAGTCCGCCGTACACCCGATACGGCACGCTGGCCGAGAACAGCGCGTGCTCCAGTACCCGCGACTGCGCGTTGGAGCGGTACAACAGCGCCATGTCGGACAGGTTCATCCCCTCGCGGTTGAGCGCACGTACCTCGTCGACCACGAAGCTCGCCTCGTCCTGGTCGGAGTAGGCGTGGAACACGCGGATCGGCTCGCCGTCGCCTTCCGCCGTCCATAGGTTCTTGCCGAGGCGGTGCGCGTTCTGCGAGATCAGCGTGTTGGCGGCGGTGAGGATGTGGCCGTGGCTGCGGTAGTTCTGCTCCAGCTTGATCACGTTGCCGTGGGCGAACTCGCGCTCGAATTCGGCCATGTTGGCGGTGTTGGCGCCGCGGAAGGCGTAGATCGACTGGTCGTCGTCGCCCACCGCGAACAGCGCCGTGTGCGGGCCGGCGAATAATTTGAGCCAGCGGTACTGTAGCGTGTTGGTGTCCTGGAACTCGTCGATCAGGATGTGGCGGAAGCGATCCTGGTAATGCTGCCTGAGCGGCTCGTTGCGGTACAAAAGCTCGTAGGCGCGCAGCAGCAGCTCGGGGAAATCGGCCACCCCCTCGCGCTGGCATTGTGCGTCGTAGGCCTCGTACAGCTCGGTCATGCGAATCGAGTATTCGTCGAACGCCTCGACGTCGCGCGCGCGCAGTCCGGCCTCCTTGTTGCCGTTGATGAAGCGCTGCACCTTCTTTGGCTCGTATTTCTCGGTGTCGACGTTCATCGCCTTCATCAGGCGCTTGATCGCCGACAGCTGGTCCTGGCTGTCGAGGATCTGGAACGACTGCGGCAGCCCCGCCTCGCGATAATGCGTGCGCAGCAGGCGGTTGGCTAGTCCATGGAAGGTGCCGACCCACATGCCGCGCGTGTTGATCGGCAGCATCGCCGAGACGCGCATCATCATTTCCTTCGCCGCCTTGTTGGTGAAAGTCACCGCCAGCACGCCCAGCGGCGACACCTGGCCGGTCTGGATCAGCCACACCATGCGGGTGGTCAGCACGCGCGTCTTGCCCGAGCCTGCGCCCGCCAGAATCAGCGCGGATTCGTGCGGCAGCGTCACCGCGGCGCGTTGTTCGGGGTTGAGGTTTTCCAGCAGATGGGCAGACATACGGGGGTAAAATCGGGCGGTCAATTGCAGATTATAAAGGTCCACAGATGGTGAGAATTTTGTTTTTTGGCGATCTTGTCGACACCCTCGGCATGGCCGCCGACGAAATCGCCCTGCCGCCGGACGTGACCGACGTCGAGCGGCTGTTGTTCGTGCTGTCCAAGCGCGGCGAGATGTGGAAAAAAATGCTGCTGGGCAATCCCAAGCTGAATGTCACCGTGAACAAGCAGTTCGCCGAAAAATCCGCGCCGATCCAGGACGGCGACGAGATCGCGCTGGTGGGATTCGCGGTGGTGTGAAAGGGGATGGGATAAATGAAAAAATTGATCTTGGTAATCTTGATCGCGATCGGTGCATGGAAATATAACGAGAAACAACCCACTCCCCATTTCGACGAGGCGTCAGCCTCTTCGAGAAAATCCGGATTGGCGGAACCTGTTGTCCAAGCTTCTGCGC
This sequence comes from Hydrogenophilales bacterium 16-64-40, assembly GCA_002256995.1. Classification (GTDB taxonomy): domain Bacteria; phylum Pseudomonadota; class Gammaproteobacteria; order Burkholderiales; family Thiobacillaceae; genus Thiobacillus. Next base: position 170,688 of record NCGX01000003.1, on the reverse strand, counting down.
CGCGGTCATTCAACTGCGATGGCAGGGTTTATTGTTCTGACATGACTTCCAGAGAAGAGGCGGAGTATTTCACCAGGAACTGCCCCGGCACCAAGATGGATGGCGACCTCGACGGCAACCCTTGTGAGAACGATTCCCGGTTTTGAGCTTTATCTGCATAAACAAAAAAACGGAGCCATTTGGCTCCGTTTTTGTTCCACCCAACTTGGTGATTACTTGCCTTTGTTCGCGATCATGTCCTGAATGATCGGCGCCAGGATCAGTTCCATGGCGAAGCCCATCTTGGCGCCCGGCACCACGATGGTGTTGCGGCGCGACATGAAGGAGTTCGGGATCATGTTCAGCAGATAGGGGAAGTCGACGCCCTTCGGCTCGCGGAAGCGGATCACGATGAAGCTCTCGTCTGGCGTCGGGATGTCGCGCGTGATGAAGGGGTTGGAGGTGTCGACCGTGGACACGCGCTGGAAGTTGATGTCGGTGCGCGAGAACTGCGGGGTGATGTAGTTCACGTAGTCCGGCATGCGGCGCAGGATGGTGTCGACGATCACTTCCGCCGAGTAGCCGCGCTCGGCGCCGTCGCGGTGGATTTTCTGAATCCATTCGAGGTTGACGATGGGCACCACGCCGATGCCGAGGTCGACGTGCTTGGAGACGTCGATGTCGTCGGTCTTCACCAGGCCGTGCAGGCCTTCGTAAAACAGCACGTCGGAGCCGCCGGGCACGTCTTCCCACGGGGTGAATTCGCCGGGGTTGAGGCTGGTGCTGAGGCGCTTGTTGTGCTCGGCGGCTTCTTCGTCGCTGTGGATGTAGTAGCGCTTCTTGCCGCTGCCGGTTTTGCCATAGGTTTCGAACAGCTCGGCCAGTTTGTCGAAGCGGTTCGACTGCGGGCCGAAGTGGCTGAACGACATGTTGCCTTCGGCTTCGGCTTTCTTCACCGCTTCCTTGAATTCGACGCGCGACAGGCTGTGGAAGCTGTCGCCCTCGATCACGGCGGCGTTGATTTTTTCACGGAAGAAAATGTGTTCGAACGCGCGCTTGACGGTGGTGGTGCCGGCGCCGGATGAACCCGTGACCGCAATGACGGGATGCTTCTTGGACATGTGGGACTCCCTGAGGATGGGTGATGATTAAGCGAAACCGCAACATTTTACCCGCGCGGGGCGGGGCTTGTCACCCGGGTATGCGCGCGCCGGCCGGCCGGCCCTACAGGGCGAACTCCAGCCGCTCCTCCAGCTTGCGCAAAGCGGCGGCGGCGCAGGCGCGGTCCTTGTCGCCGCCGGGCGCGCCGGACACCCCGATGGCGCCGATCAGGCTGCCGGCGGCGCGGATCGGCAGAGCGCCGTCCATGACGATGAGGCCGTTGATGTGGTTGAGCTCGGGGCGGATGTCGGCGCGGGCGGCGCGGAATTCGCCGGAGTCGACGCCCGACATGATGGCCATGCCGGCCTTGCGTTCGGCGATTTCCAGCGTGTGGCGCGCCGCCAGGCTGTCGCGCAGCGCAACCTGCAGGTTGCCGGCGCGGTCGAGCACCACGGCGGCCACGTTGTAGCCGTCCTGGCGGCAGGCATCGATCGAGGCCATGGCGATGTCGCGCGCCAGTTCCAGGCCGATTTGCTTGACGGGCAGGATGTCAGGCTGGGCGGCCATGGCAGGCAGGGTGGCGGCCAGCAGGGCGAGGGGAAGCAGCTTTTTCATGGAGTCTCCTTCTTGGATATAGGGACGCAGCGGCCGGGGCAGTCGTCGTGCGTTCCCTGCGGGCAGCTCAGGCAAGCGGGCCACGCCGGGCGGACGGTATAATCGCCGGCTTGATTCTAAGCGGTTGTTGCGATGCAAGAAAAATACCTTCCTACGGAAATCGAACATGCCGCCCAGGCGCAGTGGACGGCCACCCAGGTCTACCGCGCGCGCGACGATTCCGACCTGCCCAAATATTACTGCCTGTCGATGTTCCCCTATCCGTCGGGCAAGCTGCACATGGGGCATGTGCGCAACTACACCATTGGCGACGTGCTGGCGCGCATGGGCTGGGACGCCTTCGGCCTGCCGGCGGAGAACGCCGCCATCGCCAACAACGTGCCGCCCGCCGCCTGGACCTACGCCAACATCGACCACATGCGCACCCAGCTCAAGGCGCTGGGCTTCGCCGTCGACTGGTCGCGCGAGCTCGCCACCTGCAAGCCGGACTACTACCGCTGGGAGCAGTGGCTGTTCACCCGCCTGTTCGAAAAGGGCGTGATCTACAAGAAGTTGGCCAGCGTCAACTGGGACCCGGTCGACCAGACCGTGCTCGCCAACGAGCAGGTGATCGACGGGCGCGGCTGGCGCTCCGGCGCGCTGGTCGAAAAGCGCGACATCCCGATGTACTTCTTCCGCATCACCCAGTACGCCGACGAATTGCTCTCAGGCCTCGACAACCTGCCGGGCTGGCCCGAGCGGGTGAAGACCATGCAAGCCAACTGGATCGGCAAGAGCGTCGGCGTGCGGCTGGCCTTCCCGTATGAGCTCGACGGCAAGCATGACAAGCTGTGGGTGTTCACCACCCGCGCCGACACCCTAATGGGTGTGACCTTCGTCGCGGTCGCCGCCGAGCATCCGCTCGCCACCCGCGCGGCTGAAAGTAATCCCGCGCTCGCCGCCTTCATCGCCGAATGCAAGCAGGGCAGCGTCGCCGAAGCCGACATGGCGACGATGGAAAAGAAGGGCATGGACACCGGCTTCAAGGTGACGCATCCGCTCACCGGCGAATCGGTCCCGGTGTGGGTCGGCAACTACGTGTTGATGAGCTACGGCGAAGGCGCAGTGATGGCGGTGCCGGCGCACGATCAACGTGATTTTGAGTTTGCCAAGAACCCAAAACACAATTTGCCAATCAAGCAAGTAATTACCAACCCTACCGAGATTCTGCGGAAGAGGGGTGATTCCAGCGTACTTGGGCCTGATTACGAGTATTACGACTTTTCTGAAACAACTTGGAAGGAGTGGTACGGCGAAAAAGAAAATAAGTTGTGCACTAATTCAGGCAAATACGATGACATGGTCTACGGGGAGGCTGTGGACGCCATCGCCGCCGACCTCGCCGCCAAGGGGCTTGGCGAAAAGAAAACCCAGTTCCGCCTACGCGACTGGGGCATCTCACGACAAAGATACTGGGGCTGCCCGATCCCGATCATCCATTGCGAGACCTGCGGTGACGTGCCGGTGCCGGCCGACCAGCTGCCGGTGGTGCTGCCGGAGGACGTGGTGCCGGACGGCGCCGGCAACCCCCTGAACCGCCGCGCCGATTTCGTCAACTGCAGCTGCCCGAAGTGCGGCGCGCTGGCGCGCCGCGAGACCGACACCATGGACACGTTCGTCGAGTCGTCGTGGTACTACGCGCGCTACGCCTGCCCGGATTTCGACGGCGGCATGCTCGACGCGCGCGCCAACCAATGGCTGCCGGTCGACCAGTACATCGGCGGCATCGAGCACGCCATCCTGCATCTCCTGTACGCGCGCTTCTTCCACAAGCTGATGCGCGACGAGGGGCTGGTGGCGAGCGACGAGCCCTTCGTCAACCTGCTGACGCAGGGCATGGTGATCGCCAACACCTATTACCGTGAAACGCCCGACGGCAAGAAGACCTGGTTCAATCCGGCCGATGTGGTGGTCGACGACGGCGGCGCGCGGCTGAAGGCCGATGGTCAGCCGGTGATCGCCGGCGGCATCGAAAAGATGGCGAAGTCGAAGAACAACGGCGTCGACCCGCAGGCGCTGATCGACCTGTACGGGGCCGATACCGCGCGCTTGTTCACCATGTTCGCCGCGCCCCCGGAGCAGAGCCTGGAATGGTCGGACGCCGGCGTCGAGGGCGCGCACCGCTTCCTGAAAAGGCTGTGGAAGCTGGCCTACGAGCATGTGCAGGGCGGCGCGGTGGCGGCGTTTGCCGGCGGCGAGCTGCCGGAAGCGGCCAAAACCCTGCGCCGCCAGCTGCACCAGACCATCCACAAGGTGAGCGACGATATCGAGCGCCGCAAGCAGTTCAACACCGCGATCGCCGCGGTGATGGAGCTGATGAATGCGCTGGCCCGGCTGGACGGCGACGACGCCGTCACCCGTAGCGTGCGCCAGGAAGCGCTCGAAGCGGCGGTGACGATGCTGGCGCCCATCGTGCCGCACATTGCCGAGGCCTTGTACGCCGAACTCAGGCCGGGCGCGGCCATGGCCTGGCCGGCGGTGGACGAGTCCGCGCTGGTGCAGGACGAGATCGAGCTGATGCTGCAGGTCAACGGCAAGCTGCGCGGGCAGATACGGGTCGCGGCGACGGCCGACAAGGCAACGATCGAGGCCGCTGCACTGGCAAGCGAAGCCGCGCAGAAATACCTGGAAGGCCAGCCACCGAAAAAAGTGGTGGTGGTGCCCGGTCGTTTGGTTAATATCGTCGTATGAACCGTCGACTCTTTCTTGCCGCGATTCCCGCGGCACTCGCGACCGGATGCGGATTCAAGCTGCGCCGTTTCGAAGGCATTCCGTTTGCCAGCCTGTATATCGACGCGCCCCACGGCGGCGCGGTGGCCGAGCGCGTCCGCAGTGCGCTGACCTCGAGCAAGCAGACCCGGCTGGCCGCGAGCGCCGGCGAAGCCGAGGCGGTGCTGGTTCTCGGCCAGGAAACGCGCAGCAAAGTCATTCTTTCGCTGTCCGGCGCCGGCCGCGTCACCGAATACCGGCTCGGCTTGCTGCTGACCTATCGCGTCAACGACAAGGACGGACGCACGCTGGCCGCGCCCGAGGTCATCGAACTCAGCCGCGACATCACCTATGACGACACGCAGGTGCTGGCCAAGGCGGCCGAAGAGCAACTGCTGTACCGCGACATGGAAGACGGCGCCACCCGTCGGATCTTGCGCCGCCTGCAAAACATCGGCCCCGCCAGTTGAATATCGCGGCCGATCGTCTGCCTGACCAGCTTGCGCGCGGCCTCGCTGCGCTCTACGTGGTGGTGGGCGACGAGCCGCTGGGGGCACAGGAGGCGTGTGACGCCATCCGCGTGGCGGCGCGTGCGGCCGGACACAGCGAGCGCAACGTGTACACCGTGCAGGGGCGCTACAACTGGCAGAGCATTTTTTCCGGCAGCGACAACCTCTCGCTGTTCGCCGAGCGCCGCCTGACCGAAATCCGCGTGCCCTCCGGCAAGCCCGGCATTGATGGCGCCAAGGCGCTGGAAACCTATGCGGCCAAACTGCCGGCCGATACGCTGACGCTGATCAGCCTGCCGGGTCTGGACTGGAAAGCCATGAAAAGCCGCTGGTTCACCACCCTGGCAGTCGCCGGCGTGGTGGTCGAGGCGCGACCGCTCGACCGTTCCCAGCTGCCCGGCTGGATCGAGCGCCGGCTCGCCAAACAGGGCCTGCGCGCCGAGCGCGCCGCGCTGGAATTTCTGGCCGATCAGGTCGAAGGCAATTTATTGGCGGCGCAGCAGGAAATCGACAAGCTCGCGCTGCTGCTGCCGGCGGGGGCGGTGACGCTGGCCGATGTCGAGCATGCGGTGGTCGACGTCAGCCGGCTGGAGGCCGACGCCCTCGCGGATGCGCTCTACGCCGGCGACGGCGCGCGCTTTGCGCAGATCGTGATCGACCTCAAGGATGCGGGCGAGGCGGTGCCGGCCATCCTGTGGCAGGTGACGTCGGCGGTCGGGCTGCTGCTCAGGCTAAAATCAGCCCTTGTGCAGGGCGACAGCCTGCCGGGCCTGATGCGGACGCTGTGGGGGCGCGACAAGCAGCGCGCGCCGCAGATCGAACGCGCGCTCAAGCGCCTGGACCTGGCCCGGATCGAGGCCGCGCTGGCCGACCTGGCACTGGTCGACCGCCAGGCCAAGGGGCTGGAGCGGGTGGGCGATCCGTGGGATACGCTGCTGCGCATGGGACTGACGCTGGCTGAACCGGCAGGCAATGGAAAACGATATGGACGTTAAAAGCTACATGCAGACGCTGGGCAAGCAGGCGCGCGAAGCCGCGCGCGCGATTGCCCGCGCCGACACCAACCAGAAGAACCACGCGCTGCTGGCGATGGCGGCGGCGATCCGGCGCGATGCCGCCAGGCTGCTCGAAGCCAATGCGCGCGACATGGAGCAGGCGCGCGCCAGCGGGCTCGACGCCGCGCTGCTCGACCGCCTGCAACTGTCCGACCAGACCGTCGCCGGCATGGCCGAAGGCCTGGAGCAGATCGCCGCGCTGCCTGATCCCGTCGGCGAAATCGACGGCCTCAAGTACCGCCCGTCCGGCATCCAGGTCGGCAAGATGCGGGTGCCGCTCGGCGTCATCGGCATCATTTACGAGGCGCGTCCCAACGTGACGGCGGATGCCGCAGGCCTGTGCCTCAAATCCGGCAACGCCGCGATCCTGCGCGGCGGCTCCGAGGCGCTGCACTCCAATCAAGCCATCGCCGCCTGCGTGCGCGAAGGGCTGGAGGCCGCCGGTCTGCCGGCGACCGTGGTGCAGGTGGTCGAGACCACCGACCGCGCCGCGGTGGGCGAACTCATCACCATGAAGGACTACGTCGACGTCATCGTGCCGCGCGGCGGCAAGGGTCTGATCGAGCGCATCACCGGCGAGGCGCGGGTGCCGGTGATCAAGCACCTGCACGGCAACTGCCACGTCTACGTGGACGACCGCGCCGACCTGGCCAAGGCGCTGAAGATCGTCGAGAACGCCAAGACCCAGCGCTACGGCACCTGCAACACCACCGAGTCGCTGCTGGTGGCGCGCGGCGTCGCCGCCGCAGCGCTGCCGGAGATCGGTAAAATGCTGGCCGGCAAGGGCGTGGAAATGCGTGGCTGTCCGGAAGCGCTGGCGATCCTCAGGGGCGCCGGCGTCGCGGCCGACAAGCTGAAGGCCGCCGTGGACGCCGACTGGACCGAGGAATACCTCGGCCCCATCATCGCGGTCAAGGTGGTCGACGACCTCGACGCCGCAATGATCCACATCAACACCCATGGCTCGCATCACACCGACGCCATCGTCACCGAGGACTACGGCCGCGCGCGCCGCTTCCTGCGCGAGGTGGATTCGGCGAGCGTCGTGGTCAATGCCTCGACCCGCTTTGCCGACGGCTTCGAATACGGCCTCGGCGCCGAGATCGGCATTTCCACCGACAAGATCCATGCGCGCGGCCCGGTCGGGCTCGAGGGGCTGACCAGCCAGAAGTGGGTCGTGTTGGGCGACGGGCACGTACGCGGGTGAGCAGAACGGTGAGGCGTGAGGCGATAGGGGTGAGGTCGGGCGCATGAGCCCTCACCCCTATCGCCTCACCCATCCCGCCATCGGCGTTTTCGGTGGCACCTTCGACCCCATCCACTTCGGTCATCTGCGGCTGGCCGAGGAAATGGCCGAGGCGCTAGGGCTGGCGCGGGTGCGGTTCATTCCCGCCGGGCAGCCGCCGCACCGCGGGGCACCGCGCACCGCGGCCCCCCACCGCCTGGAGATGGTGCGCCGCGCGATTGCCGGCAACCCGCTTTTTTCCGTGGATGCGCGAGAGGTGGAAAGCCCGCGCCCGAGCTACACGGTGGACACGCTGGCAGCCTTGCGTGCCGAACTGGGTTTCGAGCAACCGCTGTGGCTGCTGCTGGGTGCGGATGCGTTTCTCGGGCTGCCGACCTGGCACGAATGGCGGCAGCTGTTCGTGCTGGCGCATATTGCGGTGGCCGCGCGCCCCGGCGCGCAGCTGTTACAGTCCGATGCCATGCCGGAGATTTTGAAAAATGAAGTATCGCAACGGCAGCTCACCGACGGTCCGGTCTCCGGCCCGGCCGGTTCGGTGCTGTTGCGGCAAATGACGCCGCTGGCCATTTCAGCCACCGCCATCCGCGAAACCCTGGCACGGCACCGCAGCGCACGGTATCTGCTGCCCGATGCCGTGCTCGACTATATTGACGAACACCAACTTTACCGACACAACCCATGAACATTGAAGACAAAATCAAACTGATCGTCGCCGCCCTCGAAGACGTCAAGGCGCAAGACATCACCGTGATCGATACCGGCAAGCTCACCTCGCTGTTCGAGCGCATGGTGATCGCCAGCGGCACGTCCAATCGCCAGACCCGCTCGCTCGCCGACAATGTGCGGATCAAGATGAAGGAAGCCGACGAATACGTGGGCAACACGGAAGGCGAGGAGACTGGCGAATGGGTGCTGCTCGACCTCGGCGACGTGATCGTCCATGTGATGCTGCCCGCCACGCGCACGCATTACAATCTGGAGGAGTTGTGGGGCGCAGCCGAAGCGGCGCGCGCCCGCCATATACAAGCGGACCACTAGGTTTAACTACACCTGGACCGCTAGGTGAAACTGCACCTGATCGCCGTCGGCCACAAGATGCCTGGCTGGATCAACACGGGCTACGACGACTATGCGCGCCGCATGCCGCCCGACCTGCCTTTGCTGCTCACCGAGATCAAGCCGGGCCATCGTGTGGCCGGCGAGGACGGCGCGCGCGCGCGGCAGCTGGAGGCCGAGCGCATCCTGGCCGCACTGCCTGCCGGCTGCGTGCCGGTGGTGCTCGACGAGCGCGGCACGCAAGTGAGCACGCGCGAACTGGCCGCCTGGTTGGAGGGCTGGATGGCCGAGGGGGTGTCGCCGGCGTTCGTGGTCGGCGGTGCGGATGGCCTTGCCGACAGTGTGAAAGCGCGTGCGGGCAAATTGCTGGGGCTGTCGAAACTGACCTTGCCGCACGCGCTGGCGCGGGTCATGCTGGTCGAACAGTTGTATCGTGCCGTATGTATCATCAAGGGGCACCCTTACCATCGTGATTAAGGAAAATAACGAACATGCTGGTTGATAAACGGATCTACCTGGCTTCGCAATCGTCGCGGCGGCGCGAACTCCTCAAGCAGATCGGGGTTGCTTACGACGTGCTGCCGCTGCGTGCCGTGGTCGGCCGCATGGACGTCATCGAAACCCCGAACGCGGGCGAGGCCGCGTCCGATTTTGTGCAGCGCATGGCGACCGCAAAGGCCGCCTGCGGCTGGCATGCGGTGGATACCCGCCGCCTGCTGCGCTTTCCGGTGCTGGGTGCGGACACGGTGGTCGAACTGGACGGCGCCATCCTTGGCAAGCCGGCCATGCGCGCCGAGGCATCGGCCATGCTGGCGCGGCTGTCCGGGCGCGAACACCAGGTGCACACCGCGGTGGCGGTGCAGCATGAAGACCGGCTGGAAATGCGCCTGTCGTCCAGCCGGGTCAAGTTCGCCGATCTTGATGCCGCCACCATCACACGCTACCTGGAAACAGGCGAATACCTTGGCAAGGCCGGCGCCTACGCCATCCAGGGGCGCGCCGGCGCATTTGCCGAACATATCGACGGCAGCTACAGCGGCATCATGGGCTTGCCGTTATATGAAACAGCCGTTTTATTGAGAGCCTTCGGCCTCGCCGTCTGAGGATTGCGGGCCATCCCACCATGAGCGAAGAAATCCTCGTCAACGTCACCCCGCAGGAAACCCGCGTCGCCGTGCTGCACCTGGGCTCGGTGCAGGAACTGCACATCGAGCGCGCGCAATGTCGCGGGCTGGTGAGCAATGTCTACATGGGACGCGTGGTGCGCGTGCTGCCGGGGATGCAGTCGGCGTTCATCGACATCGGCCTCGAGCGCGCGGCCTTCCTGCACGTGGCCGACATCTGGGAAGAGCGCCACGGCAGCGAGCCGGAGCGCCCGATCGAGCAGATCCTGCACGAGAGCCAGAGCCTGATGGTGCAGGTGGTCAAGGACCCGATCGGCACCAAGGGCGCTCGGCTGTCCACCCAGATCAGTTTCGCCGGGCGCTATCTGGTCTATCTGCCGCAGGAAAGCCACATCGGCATTTCGCAGAAAATCGAGGGCGAGGAAGAGCGCGAACAGCTGCGCCAGAAGCTGCACCGGCTGATGCCGGCGGACGCCACCGGCGGCTTCATCGTGCGCACCATGGCGGAAACCGCGGAAGACGCCGAAATGCAGGCCGACATCGACTACCTGCGCCGGCTGTGGAGCAACATCCAGGCGCGCGGCAACTGCGATGTGCCGTGCCTCCTGTATCAGGACCTCGACCTGTCGCTGCGCGTGCTGCGCGACTTCGTCAACCGCGACACCACCCGCATCCTGATCGACTCGCGCGAGACCTATCAGCGCATGGCCGAGTTCGCGCAAAACTACACCGCTGCCGTGCTCGATAAGCTGCAGCACTTCAGCGCCGACCGGCCGCTGTTCGACCTGCATTCCATCGAAGACGAAATCGCCAGGGCACTGGGGCGGCGCGTCGACCTCAAATCCGGCGGCTACCTCATCATCGATCAGACCGAGGCGCTGACCACGGTTGACGTCAACACCGGCGGTTTCGTCGGCGCGCGCAACTTCGACGACACCATTTTCAAGACCAATCTCGAAGCCGCGCAGTCCATCGCGCGCCAGCTGCGCCTGCGGAACCTCGGCGGCATCATCATCATCGACTTCATCGACATGGACAACGCCGAGCACCAGGACGCGGTGCTCACCGAGTTGAAGAAGACCCTGGCGCGCGACCCCACCCGCAGCACCGTCAGCGGCTTCTCCGCGCTGGGGCTGGTGGAAATGACGCGCAAGCGCACCCGCGAGTCGCTGGCGCACATCCTGTGCGAGACGTGCCCCACCTGCGCCGGGCGCGGCGAAATCAAGACCGCGCAGACCGTGTGCTACGACGTGCTGCGCGAGATCCTGCGCGAGGCGCGCCAGTTCGAGGCGCGCGAATACCGCATCGTCGCCTCGCAAAGCGTCATCGACCTGTTCCTCGACGAGGAGTCCGGCAGCCTTGCCCAGCTCATCGACTTCATCGGCAAGCCGGTATCGCTGCAGGTCGAAACGAGCTACCCGCAGGAGCAGTACGACATCATTCTGCTGTGAAAACGCTGGCCGCACCGGCGTACTGGGAACCGGCGTGCGCTGAACTCGCCGCCGCCGACCCGGTGATGGCCGCGCTCATCGCGCGCTATCCCGACGCCATCCTCGCCAATCGCGGCGACCCCTTCCAGACCCTGGCGCGTGCCATCGTCGGCCAGCAGATTTCGGTGAAGGCCGCCGACAGCGTGTGGGCACGCTTTGCCGATTATGCGGAGATCATCCGCCCCGAGCACATCGCCACCCTGGAACTCGAAGCGCTCGCCGCCTGCGGCCTGTCGCGGCGCAAGGCCGAGTATCTGCGCGATCTCGCCGGGCATTTTGCCGATGGCCGCGTCGAGCCGGCGCGCTGGGAAAAAATGGAAGACGAAGCCGTCATCGCCGAACTCATCGACGTGCGCGGCATCGGTCGCTGGACCGCCGAGATGTTCCTGATCTTCAGCCTGCGCCGTCCCGACGTCTGGCCGGTCGACGACATCGGCCTGCAAAAGGCCGTCGCGACGTATTACCTGGCAGGCGAACGCCCCACGCCCACGGCCCTGCGCCAGCACGGCGAGCGTCACGCGCCGTGGCGCACCGTTGCCACCTGGTATCTGTGGCGCAGCCTGGATCCGGCGGTGGTGCAGTACTAGCAGCCTGTCGGGCTTGATATAAACCGGGCGGTGGCCTTTCCTGCGCTGCTTTCAATCAGGCGCCGGCATGACCCAATGGCCTCGTCGTCGTTTGTGACAGGAGCATTGTGCTGAGGCTGTCGGCGTCCATCGGCCGCGCGAAGAAGTAACCCTGGTAATCGTGACAATTCTCGCTTTGCAGCAGCGCCAGTTGTTCCGCCGTTTCCACGCCCTCGGCGATGACTTGCAGCCGCATCGCCTGCGCCAGCGCGATGATGGCTTTGACAATCGCCAGATCCTCGCTGTCGGTGGCCAGGTCGCGGACGAAGCTTTGGTCGATTTTCACCCGATCAATCGGGAAGCGCTTGAGATAGCTCAGCGAGGAATAGCCGGTGCCAAAATCGTCGATCGCCAGCGAGGCGCCGAGCGCCTTGATTTCCTGCAGGGTGTGCCGGGTGTCGCTGCTGTTTTCGAGCAGAATGCTTTCGGTGATTTCAAGCTCCAGCGCACCTGGCGGGATGCCGGAGGATTCGATCGCCTGTTTCACCGTGTCATGGAACAGCAGGTCGCGGAATTGCCGCGAGGCGACATTGACCGACATGACGATGTCTTCGTGGCCCGCTTCGTGCCAGCGCTTGAGCTGTTCGCACGCGGTTTTCAGCACCCACTTGCCGATGGGGACGATCAGTCCGGTCTCTTCCGCCAGCGGGATGAATTGCGCGGGGGAAATCGAATCGCCGGCGCTGTCCTGCCAACGCAGCAATGCCTCGACGCCGGTGATGCGGCCGCTCCGGGCATCCACCTGCGGCTGGTAATGCAGGAAGAGTTCGCCCCGGTCGACCGCCCGCCGCAACTCGGTTTCCAGCCGCAGTCGTTGCTGCGCGCTGGCGGTCATGTCCTGCGAGTAGAACTGGTAGTTGTTGCGGCCGCTTTCCTTGGCGTGATACATCGCCGAGTCGGCGAATTTGAGCAGCGAATCGCCATCTTCGGTATCCGTGGGGTACAGCACGACGCCGATGCTGGCGCCGCTGAATATTTCGCGGCCGTCGATTGCGACCGGCGTGACGAACTGCGCCAGCACGAGTTGCGCGAGGTGTGCGACATGCTGGATATCGGTGACATCGGTAAACAGCAGCGCAAATTCATCGCCGCCGAGGCGCGACACGGTATCGGTTTCCCGAATGCTGCGCTGCAGCCGCGCGGCGATCTCGCACAGCAAGGCGTCACCCGCATCGTGCCCCATGGTGTCGTTGATCACTTTGAAACGGTCCATGTCGAGCATCATCAGGGCGACAAAGCGGTTGCGGCGCTTGGCATCGATCAGCGCCTGGTGTACGCGGTCGTTGAATAGGATCCGGTTGGGCAGCCCCGTCAGGTTGTCATAGTAGGCGAGCCGGTGAAGGTCGGCTTCGGCCTGCCTGCGCTCGCTGATGTCGATGAAAGCGACCACGGTGCCGATTTGTTCGCCGTCCTTGGTCATCGGATGCGACCAGTACTCGACCGGAAAGCTCGAGCCGTCCGCGCGCCAGTGCACCTCGTCATTGCGATGGCAGGTTTGCCCGGCAAGTGTGGCGAGGCGAACCGCGCATGCCTCGATTGGGTAGTGCCGCCCGTCCGTATGCGTGTGATGAATCAGCTCGTGAATGCGCTTGCCGATCAGATCGCGCTCGCTGCCGTAGCCCAGCAGGCGCAGGCAGGCCGGATTGGCGAACGTGCAAATTCCCTGGATATCCACGCCGTAAATGGCTTCGGAGGTGGAATCCAGCAGCAGGCGCACGCGAACCTCGCTGTCGCGTAGCGCATCGAGCGTGGCGTGGGTCTTTGCCAGCATGTCGTTGGTGGCGGTGACCAGGGCGTCAAGTTCATCCGGTTGGGCTCGCGGCGCGCGCGCCAGGGCGAGCGGTGCAGTGGCGGTGGCCGGGTCGGCACAGCGCAGGTATTCGACCACGGTGGCCAGGTGGCGCGTGATCAGGCGATGGAACAGCACGAACACGAAGAGCGCCACCAGGAAGGTCCGCAGCGCATTGTCCAGCAGGACCTGGCTCGCCTGGCGATAAAGGTGCTGGTAGATGCCGTCCAGCGTGGCCACCACCGTCAGCGTGCCGATTTCGTGCGGTTGGCCTTGATATTCATACCGCATCGGGTAGTGGCGTTCGATCGTGCGGACCGAATCACTGCGGCCGGCCTGTGCAGACAGCTGGTCTTTCTCATGGACGGCGGCATGCACGATGTTCGGCACCTGGAGCATGCCTTCGAGCTGGATCTGGACTTCCTTGTTGTTGGTCGCCCAGAGCGATTGCGTCAGCGAGCGCAGGTGCACCTCGCCGATTTGCTGGAACTGGGCTTCGACGTCATGCAGTTGGCGCCGGTATTCCTGATAGAGCTGGAACGCTGTCATCACCAGCACCATCGCGGCACTGAACAGGATGATGGCGACGATGAGGCGTCGCGCCAGCAGGGATTTCAGCGGGTGTGACGCGAGCGACGGGTAGCTCACCTGGCGGCGGACCCCGTGAGCGCCAGCACTTTTTCGCGGTACAGACGATCGTAGAGTCCCTCGGCCTTGATCGCGCGCAGCGCCGCCGCAAGCCTGGGCGCCAGCGCGGCGTGGCGTTTATGCAGGTAGATGAACATTTCTCGCGTGGCCAGCGGCGGCTTGAGCGCATGCACGCCCTTGATGTCCTGCTGCCGCACCAGCGCGTCGCCCAGCCAGCGGGCATGCAACGCGACCTCGATGCGGTCGAGTTCGAGCAGGCGAAACAGCTGCGCCGCGTCGTCGACGCTGATGACGTGGGGCGCGCCCGCCAATTGCTCTTCGTAGATTTTCCAGCCCTTGATATGCCCCACCTGTCGTTGCCGGAGGATGTCCCAGCGCGCGGGAGTCGATGCATCCTTGCTGAATGCGGTGAAGCTCCAGTCGACCAGCTTCTCCGGCACCCGAACCAGGTTGGGGTATTGCGCTTCGAGCCCGGCGATGCGTGTCAGCTCACCGTCTCCGATGCCGGCGTTGGCGTTGCGCAGGGCGCGCTCCGCCGGCAGTTTCACCAGCTTCAGCTTGACCCCGGCTCGGCGAAACGCTTCGCTGGCCACGGCATCGAGAAAGCCGCTTTGATCGGGTTCGGTGAAGGGCGGCGCGTTGGTGTCGTTGAGCACGAGCACCGGCAACGTGGCAGCCCGAGCCGGAGCCGTCATCAGCAAAAGGACGCTGGCGATAAGGAGGGAGTGCTTGATCAAGATGGTCTCCATGAACGACTTCAAGTCAGTTCATGGAAATGATAGCGGCTCGCGAGCGACAATCTGTAGGAATAAAACGCCGGCTGAGGCGTTGCCGGGGCTGAAATACGCGATTGCAGCCCCTTGCAGGGCCAGGCGTGTGGGAACGCCTTTTCCTCAAGCGGGCAGGCTGATCTCCGCCAGCACCGGCGCGTGGTCCGAGGGCCGTTCCAGCTTGCGCATGTCGCGATCGATGCTGGCGGCGGTGCAGGCGGCAGCCAGCGGCGCGGAGAGCAGGATATGGTCGATGCGCAGGCCGTGGTTGCGGCGGAAGCCCATCATGCGGTAGTCCCACCAGGAGAAGGTTTTTTCGGGCTGTTCGAACAGGCGGAAACTGTCCGTGAGACCCAGCGCCAATAGATTCCGGAAGCGTTCGCGTTCCGGCTCCGACACCAGCACACAGCCCGCCCATGCCTCGGGATCGTGCACGTCGCGGTCTTCCGGCGCGACGTTGTAGTCGCCGAGCACGGCAAGCTTGGGATGGCGGGCCAGTTCGTCCTTCAGCCAGGCGGTGAGCGCGTCGAACCAGGCGAGCTTGTAGGGGTATTTGTCGGAATCGAGGCTCTGTCCGTTGGGGCAGTACACGCACACCATTCGCACGCCGTCAACGGTGGCGGCGATGACCCGCTTCTGCTCGTCTTCGTATCCCGGGATACCGACGCTGACGTCGGTCAGTTCGCCGCGGCTGACGAGGGCGACGCCGTTATAGGTTTTTTGCCCGGCGAAGGCGACGCGGTAGCCGGCCGCGGCCAACTCGGCGACCGGGAAATTGTCGTCGGTGAGCTTGGTTTCCTGCAGGCACACCGCGTCGGGCTGGCGGGTGGCGAGGAAGTCCAGCAACTGGGGCAGGCGGACCTTGAGGGAGTTGACGTTCCAGGCGGCAATTTTCATGCCGCGCAGTGTAGCGCATACGATTCCACATGGGCTTCAGCCCATAGTGGATCGGAGTCCTTTCGGGCATACGATTCCACATGGGCTTGAGCCCGTGGTGGATCGGAGTACCCCGCAGGAGGTGAAAAGAATCCTACAGGGCAGCCGCGCCGGCTGGCGCGGCGAGATCGTCAGGGTGCGGCAGGCGCGGGCGCTGCTGCCGGCACCGGCTTGCGCCCGGGCGGGGCGGATTTCGGATAGCCGGCACGATCCAGCATGGCCTGCCATTGGCCGGTTTCGAAGCCGTCGATCCTGTCGCTGCCGACCACCAGCACCGGTACGCTCAGGCGCCCGGTGAGCTTTTGCAGTTCGGCCTGGGATTCGGGACTTGCCTGCGGATCCTTGTTGCTGAAGGGCACGCCGCGTTCGGAGAGCAATTGCCGCGCCTGGTCGCAGGGGGCGCCGCACGCGCTGGCGTACAAAGTAACCGGGCTTTTCTCGCGCGCGGTTTTGGCGGCGTAGGATTCGCCAACTTCGATGAGGTTGCCCTTGAACGATTTCTGCTGGGCATTACGGACGCTGGGCGGCGGCGGCTGGTCGCTGTATTGCATCCGGCCCTGCGCATCCTTCCATTGATACAACTGAGCGGCGGCAAGCGGCGCGCTTGCCAGGGCCACGCATACCGTTGCCAAGATGAGTCCTGCTTTCATGCCGTGCTCCCGAAAGACGTGATCCCCCTCTTAACGGCCAGCGTGGGGTGAAGCTTTACCCGCAAGGAGGAGGCCGTGGTTGTAAATCCGCTGACGCGGCAACAACCACGCTCTAAAGCCGCTCACGCCATGCCGTTGTGCCGCAGCAGGGCGTCGATGGTCGGCTCGCGGCCGCGGAAGGCCTTGAACGATTCGAGCGCCGGGCGGGCACCGCCCTGGGCCAGGATCTCGCTCCAGAAACGGTGGCCGACTTCCGGGTTCAGCACACCACCGTAGCCTTCGGCCTCGTCCTCGAACAGCGCGTAGGCGTCGGCCGACAGTACTTCCGCCCATTTGTAGCTGTAGTAGCCGGCTGCATAACCGCCGGCGAAGATGTGCGAGAAGTTGTTGGGGAAGCGGTTGTAGGCCGGCGGCATGATGAGTGCGACCTGCTTGCGGATGTCGTCGATCAGGTCCTGCGCGGTGCGGCCGCCGTTGGGGTCGAAGTCGTCGTGCAGGTGCATGTCGAAGCTGGCGAACTCGATCTGGCGCAGCGTCTGCAGGCCGGACTGGAAGTTCTTCGCCGCCAGCATCTTGTCGAACAGCGCGCGCGGCAGCGGCTCGCCGGTCTCCACGTGCGCGGTCATGTGCTTCAGCACGTCCCATTCCCAGCAGAAGTTCTCCATGAACTGGGAGGGCAACTCGACCGCGTCCCACTCGACGCCGTTGATGCCGGACACGCCGAGTTCCTCGATCTGCGTCAGCAGGTGGTGCAGGCCGTGGCCGGCCTCGTGGAACAGGGTGATGACCTCGTCGTGGGTGAACAGCGCGGGCTTGTCGCCCACCGGCCCGGAGAAGTTGCAGTTCAGATAGGCCACCGGTGTCTGGATGCCGTCGTCCTTTTTGCGGCGGCTGATGACGTCGTCCATCCAGGCGCCGCCGCGCTTGGAGGCGCGCGCGTACAAATCCAGGTAGAACTGGCCGACGCGCTGGCCGCTGTGGTCGGTGAGCGTGTAGAACTTGACGTCCGGGTGCCACACCGGCGCGCTGTCCTCGCGCACGTGCAGGCCGTAGAGCGTCTCGACCAGGCGGAACAGGCCGGCCAGCACGCGCGGCTCGGGGAAGTACTGCTTCACTTCCTGGTCGGAGAAGCTGTAGCGGGCGACGCTGAGTTTTTCCGACACGTAGGTCGTGTCCCACGCCTGCAGGTCTGCGAGGCCCAGTTCGTCGCGAGCGAAGGCCTTCAACTCTTCGTAGTCCTTTTCGGCATAGGGGCGGGCGCGGACGCCGAGCTCGTCGAGGAACGTCAGCACCTCGGCCGGGGTGTCGGCCATCTTGGCCGCCAGTGACACCTCGGCGTAGCTTTTGAATCCGAGGAGTTCCGCGGCTTCGCGGCGCAGCCTGAGGATGCTGCCGATCAGCGGCGTGTTGTCGAGCTCGGACCTGCCGAATTCGGAGGCGCGGGTGACGTAGGCGCGGTACAGTTCCTCGCGCAGCGCGCGGTTGTCGGCGTACTGCATCACCGGCAGGTAGGACGGCATCTGCAGGGTGATCTTGAAGCCTGATTTTCCGTCGGCTTCGGCGGCGGCCTTCATCATCGCCAGGACGTCGTCCGGCACGCCGGCCAGTTGGGCGGCATCGTCGAGGGTGAGGGAAAATTCGTTGGTGGCGTCGAGGATGTTCTCCTCGAACTTGGCCGACAACTGCGCCAGCTCTTCCTGCAGTTGCATGAAGCGGGCCTTCTTGTCGTCCGGCAGTTCGGCGCCGCCGAGGCGGAAATCGCGCAGCTCGTTGTCGACGATCTTCTTGCGCGGGGCGGATAGCGCAGCGTAACCGGCGCTGGCCTTGAGCGCCCTGAACTTGGCGAACAGCGCCTCGTTCTGCCCCAGTTCGGCGTAGTAGACGGTGATCTTGGGCAGGTTTTCGTTGTAGACCTCGCGCAGCTCGGGCGAGTCCATCACCGAATGCAGGTGCGACACCTGGCCCCAGGCGCGGCCCAGCTTCTCGTTGGCGTCGTCGAGCGGGGCGACGAAGGCGTCCCATTCGGCCGGCGTGTCGGCGGCTTCCGCGCGCGCCACCGCCGCGCGGCATTCGGCCAGCAGCTGGTCGATGGCGGGGGTGACGTATTCGGGCTTGAATTCGGCGAAGCGGGGCAGACCGGAAAAATCGAGCAGGGGATTCATGGCGGCATTCGGGAATGGAGGGACAGGGGAATTATACTTTCGGGTTGTGAATGGATTTTCAACCCCATGACAGACAAGGTTTACGCGCAGCCGCTGGCGCCGCATCACGATGTCGCGCCGACCCTCGGCGCCGGCGCCTGGGTGCATCCGCGCGCCACGGTGATCGGCGAAGTCAGCCTGGGGGCTGACGCCTCGGTGTGGCCGGGCGCGGTGATTCGCGGCGACGTCAATTCGATTGCCATCGGCGAGGCGAGCAATATCCAGGACAACAGCGTGCTGCACGTGTCGCACAGGACGCCGGCCAACCCGGCGGGCGGGCCGCTCGTGATCGGTGCGCGCGTCACCGTCGGCCACACCGTCATCCTGCATGCCTGCACCATCGGGGACGAATGCCTGATCGGCATGGGCAGCATCATCCTCGACCGCGCGGTGGTGCAAACGCACGTGCTGCTGGGCGCCGGCTCGCTGGTGCCGGAGGGCCGCGTGCTCGAATCCGGCCACCTGTATCTGGGGCGCCCCGCCAAACTGGTGCGGGCGCTGAGCGAGGAAGAAATCGCCTATTTCGGCTATTCCGCGCAGCACTATGTGGCGCTGGCGCGGTCGTACCAAGATGTTTAACCCTGTGGAACCCGCATGAAATTCGCCAAACCCGCTCTGATCGCTGTCGCCGTGCTCGCCATTGCCGGCGCGATTTTCTACGCCCTGATGGACAGGCCCGGCGCGCCGGCGGTCACCTTCACCACGCTGGAAGGCAAGCCCATCGTCCTCGATGAACTGCGGGGCAAGGTGGTGCTGGTCAACTTCTGGGCGACCTCGTGCCCCGGCTGCATCAAGGAAATGCCGGATATGGTCGAAAGCTACAAGCTGTACCGCGACCGCGGCTTCGAAATCATCGCAGTGGCGATGAGTTATGACCCGCCCAATTACGTGCTGAATTTTGTGCAGACGCGGCAGCTGCCGTTTCCGGTCGCGCTTGACGTCGACGGCGCGCACGCGCGCGCCTTCGGCAACGTGCAGCTCACGCCGACCAGCTTCATCATCGGCAAGGACGGCCGCATCCTCGAACAGAAGCTGGGCGAGCTCGATTTCGTCCGGCTGAATGCCCTGCTGGAGCGGGAGCTGTCGTGATCAGGTTTCTGGCCGCAGCGTCGTTGCTGCTGATCTTGGGCGCGTGCAGCCCGCTTCCCGCGCAGCCTGCCGCCGGCAAGCCTTCGCCGGCCGGGCCGCCGCCCCCGCCGATGCCGGACGACCGCATCGTCTGTCCGGCCGACGTCAAACTGTGCCCCGACGGCAGCTACGTCAGCCGCGATCCGGCCCGTGGCTGCGCGTTCAATCCCTGCCCGGGCGAACGCCCCCAATAAACTTTTTCTGGATTTTGATTCATGGCGCAATACGTTTATTCCCTCAACCGGGTCGGCAAGATCGTGCCGCCGAAGCGGCAGATTCTGAAAGACATTTCCCTCAGCTTTTTCCCCGGCGCCAAGATCGGCCTCTTGGGCCAGAACGGTTCCGGCAAGTCCTCGCTGATCCGCATCATGGCGGGGGTCGACCGCGACATCGAGGGCGAGGCGATCCCGATGCCGGGCATCCGCATCGGCTATCTGGCGCAGGAGCCGCAGCTCGACCCGGCGCACACGGTGCGGCAGGCGGTGGAGGCGGGGCTGGGCGAAATCGTCGGGGCCAAGGCCCGGCTCGATGAAATCTACGCCGCCTACGCCGAGCCCGACGCCGACTTCGATGCGCTGGCCGAGGAGCAGGCGCGCTGCGAGGCGATCCTCGCCACCGCCGGCACCGACCTCGATACGCAGATGGAAATCGCCGCCGATGCGCTGCGCCTGCCGCCCTGGGACGCGCTGATCGGCACGCTGTCGGGCGGCGAAAAGCGCCGCGTTGCGCTGTGCCAGCTGCTCTTGTCCAACCCCGACATGCTGCTGCTCGACGAGCCGACCAACCACCTCGACGCCGAATCGGTCGACTGGCTGGAGCAGTTCCTGGTGCGCTATCCCGGCACCGTGGTCGCGGTGACGCACGACCGCTACTTCCTCGACAACGCTGCCGAGTGGATTCTGGAGCTCGACCGCGGCCACGGCATTCCGTGGAAGGGCAACTACACCAGCTGGCTGGAGCAGAAGGAGGCGCGGCTGGAGACCGAATCCAAGCAGGAAGTCGGCCGCATCAAGACCATGAAGCAGGAACTCGAATGGGTGCGGCAGAACCCCAAGGCGCGCCAGGCCAAGTCGAAGGCGCGCCTTGCGCGCTTCGAGGAACTGAACTCGGTCGAATACCAGAAGCGCAACGAGACGCAGGAAATTTTCATCCCGGTCGGCGAGCGCCTCGGCGGCAAGGTGATCGACTTCCACCACGTGACGAAGTCCTTCGGCGACCGCCTGCTGATCGACGACCTGAGCTTTTCGGTCCCGCCCGGCGCCATCGTCGGCATCATCGGCCCCAACGGCGCCGGCAAGTCGACCTTTTTCAAGATGATCACCGGCCTGGAAAAACCGGATTCCGGCGAGGTCGAGATCGGCCAGACGGTCAAACTCGCCTACGTCGACCAGAGCCGTGATGCGCTCTCGGCCGACAAGACCGTGTTCGACGAGGTTGCCGAAGGCCGCGACGTCCTCACCGTGGGCCGCTACGAGACCCCCTCGCGCGCCTATCTCGGCCGCTTCAATTTCAAGGGCGGCGACCAGCAGAAGCGGGTCGGCAACCTGTCGGGCGGCGAGCGTGGGCGCCTGCATCTGGCGAAGACGCTGATCGCCGGCGGCAATGTCCTGCTGCTCGACGAACCGTCGAACGACCTCGATGTGGAAACCCTGCGCGCGCTGGAAGACGCGCTGCTGGAATTCGCCGGCTGCGTGATGGTGATCTCGCACGACCGCTGGTTCCTCGACCGCATCGCCACCCACATCCTCGCCTTCGAGGGCGACTCGCAGGTGACGTTCTTCCCCGGCAACTATCAGGAATACGAAGCCGACAAGAAGAAGCGGCTGGGCGAGGAGGGCGCCAAGCCCCGACGCATCCGCTACAAGCCCATCAGCCGTTAAACTACTTAGCCTGCTAACAGGGGTGGATCATGACGCACGAAACCCGCATTGCGCTGTTGATTGACGCGGACAACAGCCCTGCCAGCAAAATCGATGAAGTTCTCGACGAACTGGCAAATTATGGGGTCATCAATATACGGCGTGCCTATGGTGACTGGAAGAGTAGGCATTTGAATGCATGGGAGGACGTACTCCATGAATACGCCATCCAACCGATCCAGCAGTTCGCCTACACAAAGGGCAAGAATGCAACCGATGCCGCAATGATTATCGATGCAATGGATCTGCTCTATACCAAGCAGCTTGATGGGTTTGGTATCGTTTCCAGCGATTCTGACTTCACGCCGCTGGTGATGCGTATTCGCGCCAATGGTCTGAAAGTATTCGGATCTGGTGAAAAAAAGACACCGTCGCCCTTTGTCAGTGCATGTTCCAAGTTCCTCTATCTTGAAACCCTAGGGGCGCCAGTCGAGACTGATATCAAGGTGACAGCAGCAGAAACTGGAAGTGTCGCTGCTCCAGCGCCTAAGGTGGTTGCAGTCAGGTTAGCCGCCAAGGAACTCAAAAGCGACACCCGCCTGGTAAGTTTGTTGCGCAAGGCTGTTGAGGCCGGGGCTGACGACGAGGGCTGGGCTGGCTTGGGGGCAGTCGGCCAGCATATTTCCAAGCAGGCTTCATTTGACTCACGCAACTATGGCTATGCCAAGCTGAAAGACTTGTATCAGGCGATCGGCCTGTTCGAAATTCAAACTAAGGACAAGGGCGTTTATGTGCGTGACAAGCGAGTGTCGCAGCGACAGTCGACAGTTGCTGCGCAATAAGGCTTTTTACCCGCTGATCTTAACCCGCCCATGATTCTCGATATGTTGGCCGAGGCCGACCGCTACACCGCCTTGCACCCGTTGTTTGCGCGCGCCTTCGAATTCCTGCGCAGCACGGATCTGGTGGCACTGGCGCCCGGCATGCACACGATCCAGGGCGAGCAGCTGTTTGCCATCGTCGAGGCGTGCACCGGCCGCACGCGGGCAGAAGCGCAACTGGAATGCCACCGCCGCTACATCGACATCCAGCTGGTGCTCGAAGGCGTCGACGAGATGGGATGGAAGCCGCTGGCCGAATGCGCGAACCCGGCGACGGATTACGACGACGCGCGCGACATCCGCTTTTTCAACGACGCGCCGGCCAGCTGGATTGCCACTCCGCCGGGGTCGTTCTGCCTGTTTTTCCCCGACGACGCGCACGCGCCGCTGGTGAGCGCGGGCATGATCCGAAAGGTGGTGGTGAAGATTGCGGTTTGACATACCGCTGTAGGAGCGCCGCCCTCGGCGCGATAGCGAGCGCAAATCGCGCCGAGGACGGCAGTGCGCGGTTGTTGCCGCTTCAGCGGCTTGTTAACCACGGCCTACTCCTTGCGGGCACGCCTACATTTAAATGGCTCCCAGCCATCCCGGGTCAGTAGTGCGGCGGAATTTCGTCGCGCGGCGTGTGCGCCTCGTCCGGCCGCGTGTCCTCCAGCCGCTGGTGCAGCAGGCGCAACTGCTGCTGCATCGAATCGAGTTGCCCTTGCTGGCGGATCACCGTCTGGTTGAGCGTTTCGAGCAGGTCTTCGGCGAAGGCAAGCTTGGTTTCGAGTTCGGTGAGACGGGATTCGGTCATGGCTGTTTGGCTTCGGCGAGCAAGGGGGCGACGAGTTTTTCCAGCCGCGGATAATGCACCTGTCCCGCGATCTTGTGGCGGATGCGGCCCTCGGCATCGACGATGAACGAGGTGGGCACGCTCGCCACGTTGCCGAAAGCGGCGGCCACCGAGGCATTGGTCGGCGCGGCCATGAAGGCGTAGTCCTTGTCCTGCATCCAGGCGGCGATTTTTTCCGGCGGGTCGTCGACACTGATCGAGATGACCTCGAACCCCTGGTCGCGATGGTCTTTCCAGAAGCGGTCGATCACCGGTTTTTCCTTGCGGCAGTAGGGGCACCAGGTCGCCCAGAAGTTCACCAGCACGACCTTTCCCGTGAGTTCGTCGCTGCTCAGCGCCTGCCCGCCGGGCAGGGCCACGGCCCACGGCGGCGCAGCATGATTTTCGTCGCTGACGGTGGCAGGCGGGCGAAACCACAGCCAGGCGACCAAACCCAGTAAAATCAGGGTCAGCGGACTCGGCATCCATTTCCTGGCGGCCTTTATTTTCCTGGGAGCTTGTCTATCCATGCTGTGGCTGAAGTCGTTTCATATCGTGATGGTGGTGAGCTGGTTCGCCGGGTTGTTCTATCTGCCGCGCATCTTCGTCAACCTGGCGATGGAAACCAACGATGCGGCGTACGACCGCTTGCTGATCATGGCGCGCAAATTGTATCGTTTCGTGTCGCCCATCATGTGGCTGACGCTGATTACCGGCTTCTGGCTGTGGTTTGCATATTTCCCGATCGACATGAACTGGATGTGGGCGAAGCTCGCGCTGGTCGCGGGGTTAGTCGGCTATCACCATGTCTGCAAAAGCCTGTTGCGTCAGTTCGAAGCAAGACAGAACGCCAAGTCGCACGTATGGTTCCGCTGGTTCAATGAAATACCGGTGATTGTGCTGCTGGTCGTTGTGCTGCTGGTGGTATTGAAGCCGTTTTAACTTCTTTTTTTTCATCCGTGAAGGACGCGAAGAAAACCACAAGCAATATCGGTTTCCTAACTTCGCGATGCTTCTCGTCCTTCGCGGATAAACGTTTTTGAGAGTCCAGTTTGAAACCCGAATCCCGTCGTACCAAAACGCCGCATCCCGTTCGTCCCGAACGCGAGGCGCTGCCGCCTGCCAGCCATTTCGCCACGTGCCCGCGCGGACTTGAGGCGCTGCTCGAAACCGAACTGGCCGCCGCCGGCGCCGAGGTGGTGCGCCAGGTGCCGGCCGGCGTGCTGTTCATGGCCGACGCGGCTGCCGAAATGCGCGTCAACCTGACTTCGCGTATCGCCACCCGCATCCTGCGCAAGGTCGGATTCACCCGCTACCGCAAGGAAGAGCACATCTACCGTGCCGCGCTCGACTTGCCGTGGCCGGACTGGTTCGACGTGAAAAAAACCATTGCGGTGAAGGTCGGCGCGCAGAATGCGCCGCTGAAAAGCCTCAACTTCATCACGCTGAAGATCAAGGACGCGATCTGCGACCGTTTCCGCGAGGAAACGCATGAGCGCCCCAGCGTCGATACCGAGGCGCCCGACGTGCCGGTGTATGCGTTTTTCACGACGGACGCGGTGACCTTCTATCTCGACACCAGCGGCGAGCCGCTGTTCAAGCGCGGCTTCAAGCGCGAGGCGAGCGCGGCGTCGCTCAAGGAAAACCTCGCCGCCGGACTGTTGCTGCTGTCCGGCTGGGAACCCGGCACGCCGCTCTTGGACCCGATGTGCGGCGCCGGCACCATTTTGCTCGAGGCGGCGGACATGGCGCTGAACCGCGCGCCGGGACGGGGGCGCCATTTCGCCTTCGAGCACTACCGCGATTTCGATGCGGCGCTGTGGAAGCGCATCAAGGCGGAGGCGCAGGCGCAGGAAAAGCCGCTCGCCCGCCTGCCCATTTTCGGCGCCGACCAAGACCGCTGGGTGCTCGACAAGGCGCGCAACAATCTCGCCGCCGCCGGCTATGCGGAGGTGATCGAGCTGAGCGTGTCCGATGTGCTGGACCTGAAGCCGCCGACGCCGGTTGGCACCATCGTCACCAATCCGCCCTACGGCGAGCGCATCGGCGAGGCCGAGGAACTGGCCGAGTGGTACCCGCTGCTGGGCGACTGGCTGAAGAAGAATTTTTCCGGCTGGGAGGCGTGGATCATTTCCGGCGACCCCCTGTTGCCGAAACTGCTCGGCCTCAAGGCCAGCCGCCGCATCCCGCTGTTCAACGGCCCGATCGAAACCCGCTTCCTGCAATACAAGCTGATTGCCGGCTCGATGCGGGATAAAAAACCTGCCGTCGCGGCCGATTGAGCGGCATCCCATTTGCGCGCGCGCCTAAACCTTCTCTGACGAGCGCCTCACCATGATCACCGCATCGATCCGCCTTACCGGCACCCTCAACGACGGCGCCGAGGTGGTCCGCAGCTACTACCTGGTGGCCGATTTTGGCCAACATGGCGGCGGCAAATCGTCGATCATCCCGCTGTCGATGGGGGCGCCGATGCCGGACGACGATCATCTGGCGGTGAAGCACGGCGGCGAGGAAGCCGCCCTGAAAGCCGCCGCCGAGGCGATCAAGGCGTTGCCGGGCAATCAGGGGCTGGAGGTGAGGGTGGTGATCAACCCGGAATAAGGGTGGCGAAGCGTTCGGCTGCGACAATCAAAAACAGGGCGCCTAGCACCCTGTTTTGACGTGGACCGGCAGGTCAGACGAGGTCGAGGTGATCCAGCCCGGCCATCATGTCGCGGCCCTTGGCCTCCTGGCCGTGCAGCTTGATCTGCAGGCGCAGGTCGTTGAGGCTGTCGGCGTTCCTGAGCGCATCCTCGTAGGAAATCATCCCGGCCTCGTACAGGTCGAACAGGGCCTGGTCGAAGGTCTGCATGCCCATCTCGCGCGATTTCGCCATGATTTCCTTGATCTCATGGACGTGGCCCTTGAAGATCAGGTCGGAGATCAGCGGCGAGTTGAGCAGGATTTCGACCGCGGCGACGCGGCCGGTGCTGCCCTTGCGCGGGATTAGGCGCTGCGAGATGAACGACTTCAGGTTCAGCGACAAGTCCATCAGCAGCTGGTCGCGCTTTTCCTCGGGAAAAAAGTTGATGATGCGGTCGAGCGCCTGGTTGGCGCTGTTGGCGTGCAGGGTCGACAGGCAGAGGTGGCCGGTTTCGGCGAAGGCGATGGCGTATTCCATGGTTTCGCGGTCGCGGATTTCGCCGATCAGGATGACGTCGGGCGCCTGCCGCAGGGTGTTCTTCAGCGCCGAGAACCAGTTGTCGGTGTCGATGCCGACCTCGCGCTGGGTGATGATGGATTTCCGATGCTCGTGCACGTATTCGATCGGGTCTTCGACCGTGATGATGTGGTCGCAGGCGTTTTCGTTGCGGAAGCCCACCATCGCCGCCAGCGAGGTCGATTTGCCGGTGCCGGTGCCGCCGACGAAGATCACCAGGCCGCGCTTGATCATCGCGACGTCGCGCAGGATCGGCGGCAGGTTCAAGTCTTCCATTTTCGGAATCTTGGTGACGATGGTCCGCATCACCACGCCGACACGGCCCTGCTGCACAAATACGTTGACGCGGAAGCGGCCGATTTCGGGCGGGCTGATGGCGAAGTTGGATTCGTTGCTCGCCTCGAAGTCCTTCCACTGCCGGTCGTTCATGATCGAGCGGGCCAGTTCGCTGGTGTGCGCGGGCGTCAGCGTCTGGTTCGACACCGGTGTGATCTTGCCGTCCACCTTGATGGCAGGCGGAAACCCGGCGGTCAGGAACAGGTCGGAAGCATTTTTCGTCAGCATCAGACGCAGCAAATCGTGGACGGTTTTTTCAGCGTTCATCGTTCAATCCTCAACCCAAAAATGCGTCTTTGTTCTGTGCCATGTTGCGCGCCACGCCCGAGGCCACCATATTGCGTTTCACCAGATCCTGCAGGCACTGGTCGAGCGTCTGCATCCCGATGTTGCCGCCGGTCTGGATCGACGAGTACATCTGCGCCACCTTGCCTTCGCGGATCAGGTTGCGGATGGCCGGGGTGCCGATCATGATTTCATGCGCGGCGACGCGGCCGGTGCCGTCCTTGGTTTTCAGCAGCGTCTGCGAAATCACCGCGCGCAGCGATTCGGACAGCATCGAGCGCACCATTTCCTTTTCCGCTGCCGGAAAGACGTCGACCACGCGGTCGATGGTCTTGGCGGCGGACGAGGTATGCAGGGTGCCGAACACCAGGTGGCCGGTTTCGGCGGCGGTCAGCGCCAGGCGAATGGTTTCGAGGTCGCGCAATTCGCCGACCAGGATGACGTCCGGATCTTCCCGCAGCGCCGAGCGCAGGGCGTTGGAAAACGACAGCGTGTGCGGGCCGACCTCGCGCTGGTTGATCAGGCACTTCTTGCTCTGGTGCACGAATTCGATCGGATCTTCGACCGTCAGAATGTGGGCGTACTGGTTTTCGTTGACGTAGTCCATCATCGCCGCCAGCGTGGTCGACTTGCCCGAACCGGTCGGCCCGGTCACCAGCACGATGCCGCGCGGCTGATCGGAGATTTCCTTGAAGATGGGCGGGCAGTTGAGTTCTTCCAGCGACAGCACCTTCGATGGAATCGTGCGGAACACCGCGCCAGCGCCGTATTGCTGATTGAAGGCGTTGACGCGGAAGCGCGCCAGCGAGGGGATTTCGAACGAGAAGTCGAGTTCGAGCGTTTCCTCGTACACCTTGCGCTGGCTGTCGTTCATGATGTCGTACACCATGCGGTGCACGTCCTTGTGCTCCATCGGCGGCAGGTTGATGCGGCGGATGTCGCCGTTGACCCGGATCATCGGCGGCAGGCTTGCCGACAGGTGCAAGTCGGACGCCTTGTTTTTGACGGCAAAAGCCAGCAGTTCGGAAATATCCACGCGCGCCTCGTTCTGTAATGGATGGGGTTTTGACAGATAATGATCGCAATGGATAACGGCCCGGATTTCCCCAAACTTGAGCCCGCCCCGCATCCTTTTGCCGGCACGCCATGCGAGCGTTTGCGTGCCGTGCAGGCGCGGATCGCGCACGCTGCCACCGATGCGGGGCGCGACGCGGCAACGGTGCGCCTGCTGGCGGCCAGCAAGACCTTTGACGCCGCCACGGTGCGTGCCATGGCGGCTTGCGGCCAGCAAGCATTCGGCGAGAATTATTTGCAGGAGGCGCTGGACAAGCAGGCGGCCTTGCGCGACCTGCGGCTGGTGTGGCATTTCATCGGGCCGATCCAGAGCAACAAGACGCGGGCGATTGCCGAAAATTTCAGTTGGGTGCACAGCGTGGACCGGCTGAAGATCGCCGAGCGGCTGTCCGCGCAGCGCCCGTCCGGCTTGCCACCGCTGCAGGTGTGCATCGAGCTCAACGTCAGCGGCGAAGCCAGCAAGGGCGGGGTGGCCGTGGCTGAACTGCCCGCGCTGGCCAAGGCCGTGTCGAAACTGCCGGGTCTGCAGTTGCGCGGGCTGATGGCGATACCCGCCCCGGCGACCGAGCTGGCCGCACAGCGCGCCGCGTTCAGGCAGGTGCGCGAGGCATACGAAGCGCTGATCGCGCGCGGCCATGTGCTCGACACCCTGTCGATGGGCATGTCGGCCGATATTGAAGCGGCAATTCTGGAAGGCGCGACCATCGTTCGAATCGGCACCGCACTTTTTGGTGAGAGGATAAAAAATGCATAAAGTGAGCTTCATCGGCGGCGGCAATATGGCGGCCGCCATCATCGGCGGCCTGATCGCCAGTGGCACCCAGCCCACCGACATCGAGGTCGTCGAAATCAATGCCGACGCGCGCGGGCTGCTGGCCACGCGCTTCGGGGTGGTGACGCATACGGACCTGTCGCAGGCGCGGCTGCATGCCCTGATCGTGCTGGCAGTGAAACCGCAAAGTCTGCCCGAGGTGGCGGCCGCGCTGGCGTCGCGTCTGGCCGGTCATCTGGTGGTGTCGATCGCCGCCGGGGTGCGGGTGGCCGACCTCAGCCGCTGGCTGGGGGGGCACACGCGGATCGTGCGCGCCATGCCCAACACCCCGGCCTTGGTGCAGGCCGGGATTGCCGGGCTGTTTGCGTCAACCGCGGTCAACCAGGATTCACGTTCGCAGGCCGAGGCGGTGCTGCGCGCCGTCGGCGGCGTGGTGTGGGTGGAGGACGAACCCCAGCTGGATGCGGTGACCGCGGTGTCGGGCAGCGGCCCGGCCTATGTGTTTTATTTCCTCGAGTCGCTGGAAGCCGCTGCGGTGGCGCAGGGGCTGTCGCCAGACACCGCACGCCAGCTGGCGCTGCAGACCTTTTTTGGCGCGGCCAAGCTGGCGCTGGAATCAGGCGAGGAACCGGCCGTGCTGCGGCAGCGCGTCACCTCCAGGGGCGGCACCACCGAACGCGGCATTGCCGTGCTCGAGGCTGCCGCGGTCAAGCCGGCCATCGGCCAGGCGGTGGCAGCGGCCAGCCGCCGCAGCGCCGAACTCGGCGATGAGCTGGGGCGATTGGCATGATCGAAGCCGCACTGAAATTTCTCATCCAGACGCTGGGCAACCTGTTCGCCATCGCGGTGCTGCTGCGCTTCATGATGCAGCTGTTCCGGGTGCCGTTTCGCAATCCGTTCGCCCAGTTCATCGTCGCCCTCACCGATTTTGCGGTGAAGCCGCTGCGCCGGGTGGTGCCGGGCCTGTGGGGCCTCGACTGGGCGTGCCTGGTGCTCGCCTGGCTGGTCGAACTGGTGGTGGTGACGGCCGGCTACTGGTTGGACGGCTTTCCGTTCGCGCTGGCAGGCGGCAAGATCTGGCCGGTGATGATGGGTTTGGCGGCAGTCAAGCTGCTGAGCCTGACGGTTTACCTGGTCATCGGCCTGACCCTGATCCGGGCGGTGCTGTCGTGGGTCAATTCAGACACCCCGCTGGTGCCGGTGGTGTATACCTTGACCGAACCCTTCCTGCGCCCCTTGCGGCGCGTCGTTCCCATGATCTCCAATATCGATTTGACGCCGCTGGTGCTGTTCATCCTGTGCCAGCTGGTGCTGATGGTGCCCCTGCTGGCCCTGGAGCGGGCGCTGCTGGGTTCCCTCTGAACGGCCAATCTGGCTACGTCGAGCCGGCACCGACTGTTGCTGGGCCTACGGCGGCAGGCCAAATTAAAGATTTCAGCATTACCGGTCGATAACGAGACGAATGCGCATCTGCTGGCCTGATTCGCAGCGAAACCTCGCGGCAAAAGACCGTGGCGGCGTCGGGGATTGAGACCCCCTGGCTATATCGAGAAAATCAATAAAGCATGAGCATCCATCTGGAACAGGAAGTTGCCGACTACAGCGCGCGGCGCATGCGCCTGGCAACTGCGATCACCGACTATGCCGACTGGCTCGACCGCCAGCACGGCATCGATGCCGAGCGCACCCTGCGGCTGGCCGATACCGCATCCGGTCTGCGCCAGGACAAGCTGGTGGTGGCCTTTGTGGCCGAATTTTCGCGCGGCAAGACCGAACTCATCAACGCCCTGTTTTTTGCCGACCACGGCCAGCGCCTGCTGCCGTCCGACGCCGGCCGCACCACCATGTGCCCGACCGAGCTGTATGCAAGTGCGGACGAGCCGCCGAGTCTGCGCCTGTTGCCGATCGAAACCCGCAGCCGTGACGAGTCGCTGGCGCGCCTCAAGCACATGCCGATCAAGTGGTGCCGGGTGCTGCTCGACCCCTCCGACCCGCGCCAGCTGCAGGAAAGCCTGAAAAAGCTCACCGAAACCAAGTCCATGGCGGCGGCGGATGCCATCGAAATGGGGCTGTGGGACAGCGAGGACCCGAGCGAGCGCCACCTGCTGCGCGACGACGGCACAGTGGAGGTGCCGGCCTGGCGTTATGGCATGGTCAACTATCCGCATCCGCTGCTGCAGGCCGGCTTGACGATCCTGGACACCCCGGGGCTCAACGCGCTGGGGGCCGAGCCCGAACTCACCCTGTCGGTCATCCCCAATGCCCATGCGGTGATGTATCTGCTGGCGACCGATACCGGGGTGACGCGCTCGGATCTGGAAATCTGGCAGAAGCATGTGCATCGCCATGCCAACTATCACGTGGCGGTGCTGAACAAGATCGACATGCTGTGGGACGAGCTGAAGAGCGATTCCGAGGTGCAGGCCACCATCGAACGCCAGGCCGAAGAAACCGCGCGTGTGCTGAAGCTGCCGCGCAGCCGGGTGTTCACCGTGTCGGCGCAGAAAGCGCTGGTGGCCACCATCCGCGGCGATGCCGCCTTGCGCGTGCGTTCCGGCATCGAATCGCTGGAATACCTGCTGGCGCACCAGGTGATCCCGGCGCGCCGCGACATGCTCTACCATGCGGTCAGCCACGAGGTGGTGTCGCTGCTCGACGAGAGCCAGGTCGATCTGTCCGCACGACTCAAGCGCAGCAGCGACGAACTGATTCAGCTCAGCCAGCTGTCGGGCAAGAATCGCGAACTGATCGAACAGACGCGCGCCACCCTGCAAAAGGAAAAAGACAGCTACGACGCCACGGCCGACCAGTTCCGGGTGACGCGGAAAATGGTGCAGAAGCAGGGCGAACACCTGGTGTCGCAATTGTCGGATGATACGTTGAGCGTCATTTGCAAGGCCGGGCGCGCGGCCATGGAATCCAGCCTCACCACGCGCGGGCTCACCAGTGGCATCCGCCAGTTGAGCGGGCAGATGGTTGAACGGCTGCAGCACGCGACCCGGCTGGCCGACAATATTCTGGATGTGCTCGATCAGGCCTACACCCGCTTTCACCGCCAGCACAATCTGCCCAAAATGCAGGTGCCCAGACTCGATCTGGGTGCCTATCGCAACCGGCTGGAAGCGCTGACGCGCGAGACCGAAGCTTTCTGCAAGGACCCGGCCAATCTGATGCTGGAGAAGCGTTTCATGATCCGGCGTTTTTATGCCGGCCTGGCCGAAGAGTCACGCAAGGCGTTCAACCTGGCGCGGGTGGAAGCCGAGCGCTGGCTGCGCATCGCACTCGATCCCATCATGACGCGCATCCGCGAGCACAAGCAGTATCTCGACACGCGGCTGGCCAGCCTGCAGCGGATTCTGGAGAACATGGGCACGCTGCACAGCCGCATGGCGCAGGTCAAGCAGGAGATCGGCGAGCTGCGCCAGGACAAGGTGGAACTGGGCCGGATCGCCGCGCAGCTTGTTGCCTAGCCGTTCATCCGGCTCAATAACAGCGCCGTCCTGTCAGGGTCGGTGTTCTTGAGCAGCTTCTGCGCCATCGGCGTCAACGCTTCCAGGTGAGATTTCAGGATCTGCTGCTTGACCTGCAGCAGGCTGGCCGGCTGCATCGAGAACGTCCGCAGTCCCAGCCCCAGCAGCAGCCGCGTCAACAGCGGATCGCCCGCCATTTCCCCGCATACCGAGACCGGCTTGCCTGCCTTGGCGCCGGCGCGCAGTGTGTACTGGATCAGGTTGAGCACTGCCGGATGCAGCGGGTCGTACAGATGCGCCACGCTGTCGTCGGCGCGGTCGATCGCCAGCGTGTATTGGATCAGGTCGTTGGTGCCGATCGACAGGAAGTCCAGCTGCTCGGCAAAGAACCCGGCCGAGAGCGCGGCGGCGGGCACTTCGATCATGCCGCCGAGCGGGATGCCTTCGTCGAATTTCAGGCCGTCACGGCGTAGCGAGTCCTTGGCTTCGTCGATGCGCTGCAGCGTCTGCCGCAACTCCATGAAGCTCACCAGCATGGGGATGAGGATGCGGACCTTGCCGTGGATCGATGCCCGCAGGATCGCACGTAGCTGGGTCTTGAACAGCCCCGGCTCGGCCAGGCACAGGCGGATCGCGCGCAGGCCCAGCGCCGGGTTGTCGGCCACGTTGTGGCCCCACGGCGCCTGCTTGTCGGCCCCCAGGTCGAGCGTGCGGATGGTGACCGGCTTGCCGTCCAGCGCCTCGGCCACCGCCTTGTAGGATTCGTACTGTTCGTCCTCGGTCGGCAGGTCGGAACGGTTGAGGAACAGGAATTCGCTCCGGAACAGGCCGATGCCATGCGCGCCGGCGGCCTTCACCGCATCGACGTCGGAGAGCAGTTCGATGTTCGCCATCAGTTCGATCGGGGTGCCGTCGAGCGTCGACGACTTGCTGGTTTTCAGCCGCTTCAGCTTGTCGGTGTCGATGCGCCACTGGTTCTGCCGCAGCCGGTATTCGGCCAGCACCGATTCGTCCGGATTGACGATCACCACGCCGTCGCGGCCGTCGACGATCAGGAGGTCGTGGTCGCGGATCAGGCCGCGCGCATTGTGCAGCGCCATCACCGACGGCATCGCCATGCTGCGCGCCAGAATCGCGGTGTGCGAGGTGGCGCCGCCGAGGTCGGTGATGAAGGCGGCAAAATGCACGTTCTTGAACAGGACCATGTCGGCCGGCGACAGCTCGTGCGCGACCAGGATGCGCTCGACGCCGAAGTCGACATCCAGCGGCAGATGGCTGGGGTGGCCGGTCAGCGCCTTGAGCACGCGCTGTACCACCTGGACCACGTCTTCCTGGCGGCTCCTCAGGTAGGCGTCGTCGATTTCCTCGAAGCGCGCCACCAGCGCCTCCATCTGCTGCGCCAGCGCCCATTCGGCGTTGCACTGGGTTTCGCGGATCAGACGCTTGGGTTCCTCGGCGATCATCGAATCGCCGAGGAACATCAAGTGCATGTCGAGAAAGGCCGACAGCTCGGCCGGCGCGTTGGCCGGGATATGGTTGCGCAGGGTTTCGAGCTCGGCGCGGGTGGCGAGGATGGCCTCGTCGAAACGCGCCAGTTCCTCCTTGATGTACTTGCGATCGAGCATGTACTGCGGGACTTCGACCCGCGCGTTGGAGGTGAGGTGCGCATAGCCGATGGCGATGCCGCCGGAGACGCCGATGCCATGCATTGAGAAGCTCACAGCTCCTCCCCGAAGCCGCTGGAGATCAGCCCCGCCAGCGCGTCCATCGCCTCTGCCTCGTCTTCGCCTTCTGTTTCCAGGGTGATGGTGCTGCCCTTGGAAGCGGCCAGCATCATCACGCCCATGATGCTCTTGGCGTTGACACGGCGGCCGTTGCGCGACATGAACACATTGCTCTTGAAGCCGGATGCCAGCTGGGTCAGCCTGGCCGACGGGCGCGCGTGCAGCCCCAGCTTGTTGACGATCTCAACGTCCCGTTGCTGCATGGCACATGGGCTCGGAAATATGCTTGATGCTGTTGCGCCCGCCTTCGACGATGCGCTCGACGAGTTGCGGCAGCGCCAGCGTGTCGCGGTAGTTCAGCGCCTTCAGCAGCATCGGCAGGTTGACGCCGGAGACGCCCTCGATGTGGGCCGGTTCGAGCAGACGGCACAGCGTGTTGCTGGGGGTGGCGCCGTATATGTCGGTCAGCACCAGGATGCCATCGCCTTCGTCCAGTTCGGCCAGCCGGGCCTGCAGGGCCTTCTGGCGTTCGTCCGGGTCGGCGTGGCCGATGAAATCCAGCGTGGCGAGACCGCGCGGACGCTGCCCCAGCACGTGGGTGGCGCACTCGACCAGGCTTTCGGCGAGCGAGCCGTGGGCGACGATGAGGATACCGATCATGGGGGGAGCATCAGGCCAAAAACAGCATTCTAGCGAAGCCGCGCCCTCATCGCCGGGGAGATATGCATTTGGCCGGCGCCATCCACCGCAAGATAGTGGGCCACGCCCAGGCTGGACGCGTGATTGGCCAGCCGCGCGGCGCCATCGATGAAGAGCGGTTTCGACAGGGCGTCCGAGCGCGTTCCCGCCTGTTTGCCGGTGACCAGCACCGTCACCGACTGCATGCCGTTCGCCGGGTGGCCGCTGCGCGGGTCGATCAAATGGCTGTAGCGGCGCCCGTCCGCTTCAAAGTAGCGCTGATAGTCTCCGGAAGTGCCGATCGCTTCGCCGTCGCGTAATTCCAGCGTTGCCAGCGTGCCCGGCTGGCGCGGATGCTGGATGCCGACGCGCCACGGGCGGTCGCCGTGGGCGCCCAGCGCGATCACATTGCCGCCGATGTTCACCAGTGCGTTCGCGATGGCGTGCTTTTTGAGGATGGCGGCCGCGTCGTCCAGCGCATGCCCCTTGGCGTAGCCGCCGAGGTCGAGCTGCACCGCCGGGTTGCTGCTCCACACGGTATTGTTTTCGATATGCAGGTCGGCCATGCGCGGCCGCTGGTTGACCCATCCGGCGATCGCGGCGGCCTCCGGCACCCGCGACTGCGGTGTGTCGGCGTGGAAGCCCCACAACGCGATCAGGCCGCCGATGGCCGGATTGAACAGGTCGTCCGTCAGGTTCGACCAGGCCTGCGCATCGCGCAACATCGCCGCAAGCTCGGGCGTGACCGTGGCGCGCTCGCCCCGGGCCAGCGCGGCGTTGAGCCGCGACAATTCGCTCGGCTGCCAGGCGTGCAGCGCGCGGTGCAGCTCGTCGAAGCGCGCCAGCACCGCAGCGGTCGCCTGCTTGGCCTGCGCCTCCGGTGCGCCGTGGATGCTGACCTCGACCAGGGTGCCGAACACGTAGGCCTGCTGGGAGTGCAAGGGCGGCGGGCTGCAGGCGGCAAGCGCCCACAGCAGCATCAGCCACACGCTGAATCGTGCCGACCTCACGCGCGAACCAGGGTCGAACCCATGCGCTCGACGGCGGCGATGAACTGCGCCGCCACGTCGTGCCCGGTCTGCGCGGTGATTTCCTGAAACCCGGTGGGGCTGGTGACGTTGATTTCGGTCAGGCAGTCGCCGATGACGTCGAGGCCGCTGAGGAAGATGCCGTGATCTCGCGCCCACGGCGCGATGGTCTCGGCGATTTCGCGGTCGCGCGCCGACAGCGGCTGGGCGCGGGCGGTGCCGCCGGCGGCGAGGTTGCCGCGCGTCTCGCCGGCCTGCGGAATGCGCGCCAGCGCCCACGGCACCACCTCGCCGTCGATCAGCAGAATGCGCTTGTCGCCCTCGCTGATCGCCGGCAGGTAGCGCTGCGCCATGATGGCGCGGCGGCCGCGATGGGTCAGCGTTTCCAGGATGGCGTTGCGGTTGGGGTCGGCAAGCAGCAGGCGGAAGATGCCGCTGCCGCCCATTTCGGTGAGCGGCTTGACGATGATGTCGCCATGTTCGGCGAGGAACGCGCCAATCTCCGCCGCGTCGGCGGCAACCAGCGTGGGCGTGACGAATTGCGGAAAGTTGAGGATGGCCAGCTTCTCGTTGAACTCGCGCAGACACACCGGGCGGTTCAGCACCCGCGCGCCGTTGGCTTCGGCGATGCCGAGCAGGTGGGTGGCGAGCAGGTAGTCGGTGTCCACCGGCGGATCGGTGCGCATCACCACGGCGTTGAAATCCTTCAACGTGCAGGTGGCCGTGTGGGCAAGGTCGTACCAGTCGTCGTCGGCGCGCACGTCGAGCGCGCTGCAGGCGGCGCGTGCGAAGCCGTCCCGGATAAAGAGGTGGCGCGCCTCGCAGGCGAACACGGCGTGGCCGCGCGCCACCGCCGCGCGCATCATCGCCACCGAGCTGTCCTTGTAGGGCTTGAGGCTCGCCAGCGGATCGACGACGAACAGCAGCTTCATGCCGCTTCGTTCAGGGTTTCGTCGAGCTCGATGCTGGCGGCCAGCATCGCCAGCCGCGCGATCACGCCGTAGGCATAGAAGCGGTTGGGGCTGGCGTCTGGATTGGCGCTGCGGTCGGGCATCACGCAGGTGTCGTCGAACGCCAGCGGCACGAAGTGCATGCCGGGACTATTGAGGTTTTCGTCCGATCCGCGGCTGGTGTGCACGCGGTAGAAGCCGCCGACGACGAAGTGTTCGAGCATGTAGACCACGGGCTCGGCCACCGCGCCGTTGATGCTCTCGAAGGTGTAGACGCCTTCCTGGATCAGCACCTCGCTCACTTCCACGCCTTCCTTGCCGACCGCCATCTTGTTGCGTTGCTTGCGGTTGAGCTCGCGCACGTCGTCCGGCGACTTCACCGTCATGATGCCCATGCCGTAGGTGCCGGCGTCGGCCTTGACGATGACGAAGGGCGGCTGGTCGATGCCGTATTCGTCGTACTTGACGCGGATTTTCGCCAGCATGTCGCCGACCTTTTCGGCCAGGCAGTCTTCGCCCTGGCGCGCCTGGAAGTCGATCTTGCCGCACTGGTCGAAGTAGGGGTCGATCAGCCAGGGGTCGATGCCGATCAGTTGGGCGAATTCGTCGGCGACATGCTGATAGGCGGCGAAGTGGCGCGACTTGCGGCGCGTTGCCCAGCCTGCGTGCAGCGGCGGCATGATGTTCTGCTCGATGCCCTTCAGGATGTCCGGCACCCCGGCTGACAGATCGTTGTTGAGCAGCACCGCGCAGGGATCGAAGCCCTCCAGCCCGACGCGGTTCCCTTTGCGCACCAGCGGCTCCAGGGTGAGACGTCCGCCGGCGGGCAGTTCCAGCGTGGTCGGCTCGGTGATCTCGGGAATCAGCGTGCCGATGCGCACGATCAGGCCGGTCTGGCGCAGGATGTGCGCGAGCACCGCGACGTTCTGCAGATAGAAGGTGTTGCGGGTGTGGCTCTCGGGGATGAGCAATAAGCGTTGGGCGTAGGGGCAGATTTTTTCCACCGCGCCCATCGCCGCGTGGATCGACAAGGACATGAAAGCCGGGTTGAGGTTGTTGAAGCCGCCGGGAAACAGGTTGGTGTCGACCGGCGCCAGCTTGAAGCCCGCATTGCGGATGTCCACCGAGGTGTAGAACGGCGCCGACTGGTCCTTCCACTGCTGGCGAAACCAGTGCTCGATCATCGGCTGGGCGTCGAGCAGGCGTTTTTCCAGTTCCAGCAGCGGGCCGGTGAGTGCGGTGGTGAGGTAAGGGACCATAGAATAGGCGGACTCCAATAATGTTTTTATTTTAGGCCAAGCCGGATGTTTGACATCGTTTTATATCAGCCCGAGATCCCGCCCAACACCGGCAATCTCATCCGCCTGGCGGCCAATACCGGCTGTCGTTTGCATCTGGTCGAGCCGCTGGGGTTCGATCTGTCCGACAAGCAGGTGGCGCGCGCGGGGCTGGATTACCATGACATGGCCTGCGTGCGGGTGCATGCCGACTGGCCCGCCGTGCGGGCGGCGCTGCCCGGCCGGCGCTGGTTTGCGCTCACCACCAAGGGCAGCGCGCGCTATGCCGACACCGCGTTTCAGGCCGACGACGTGCTGCTGTTCGGCCCCGAGTCGCGCGGCCTGCCGCCGGACCTGCTGGCTGAGTTCGACGCGGCGCATCGCCTGCGCTTGCCGATGTTGCCGGGTTCGCGCAGCATGAATCTGTCCAATGCCGTCAGCGTGGTCGTGTTCGAAGCCTGGCGGCAAAACGGTTTTGCAGGAGGGGCGTGAATTGAGCGGACTGGAATGGCTGGAAGCCGCCAGCTACATCGTCACCATCGTCGGCTTGCCGCTCGCCATCGGCGTGTATGTCTACGACCGCCAGCGCGAGCGCCAGAGCGACGAGGAGGAAATCTTCCTGCGCTTGTCCGACGAATATGCCGACTTCATGCGCTTGGTGATCGAAAACGCCGACCTGCATTTGTTGTCGCCCGTGGTGAAGGGCACGCTCAGCGAAGACCAGTTGGAGCGCAAGCACGCGCTGTTTGCCATTCTGGTCAGCCTGTTCGAGCGCGCCTATGTGCTGGTGTACGAGGAAAACATGGGGCGCCAGCAGGCACGCCTGTGGCAGTCGTGGGAGGACTACATGTACGAATGGTGTCAGCGCGAAGATTTCCGCGCGGCCTTGCCTGCCTTGTTCCAGGGCGAGGACCCGGGATTTGTAGCGACGATTCAGCGCATTGCGGAGACGACTGCCGGCAAGACCGGGCGAACGGGAGACGCCGAGGGTCAATGAGGAAGAGGGTATCCCCGCGACCTTCGCGTCCACCGTACCGGTTGCCCCAAATTCCGGTTAACGATATTCGCTGGCTAGCGCCTCGTCCACCAGCTTCTTCAGGGGCTCGTAGCCGAAGCTGGGCAGCGGCTTGCCGTTGACGAAAAACTCCGGCGTCTTGTTGATGTTCAGCGCGTTCACGTCTGCCATGTCCTGCGCGATCAGACTGGCAATGTCCGGCGCATTCATGTCGTTCTGGAGTCGCGCCAGGTCCAGGCCGAGCCCTTCGAGATGCCGCCAGACCCGTTCCGGCTGCACGGCGTGATCCACTACCCAGTCGTCCTGGGCCGCCAGCAGGGCCTCCAGGGTTTCCCAATACTTGCCCTGTTTGTCCGCCGCCTCGACCAGCGCCACCACATAGTCCGAGTTCTGGTGGAAGGGCGCGTAGCGCAGCACCAGGCGAATCCGGTCCGGGTGGGCGGCCAGCATCTCCTTGACCATAGGATAGAAGTGCCGGCAGGTCCCGCATGCCGGATCGATGAACTCGACAATCTCCACCCGGGCGTCTGCATGCCCGAGCACGCGCGAGTGTTCGCGCACCAGTGAGGACTTGTTTTCATAGGCGAGCTGTCCCGCCTGTTCGGATTTTTGCGTGCCGTAGAAAATGGCCCCGCCCACAAAAGCCAGCAGCAGGATCACGGCGGAGGCGATAAACAGCATTTTTTTCATTTGGGTGCCTTGAAGCGCGTCAGAACCAGCAACGCGATGATGGTGGAAAAAGCCAGGGCGGAAAGCAATGGCAGGGTCAGGAAGCCGAACCAGCTGATCAGATCCACCGAGCACGGCACGCCCTGGCTGCATGGCGTGGCGCGCTCCGGCACGATTCCGCTGGCTACCGCCCAATGGAAAACCGCCAGCAGCCAGCCGGCCAGCGCCAGCGGCAGCGCGTAGCGCACGACGCGGCGGTCGAACGGAAACAGCCCCGCTGCCAGAATCAGCACCAGCGGAAACATGCAAATCCGCTGGTACCAGCAGAGGACGCATGGCGTATACCCCATGACCTCGCCGAGAAACAGGGCGCCCAGCGTCGCCACGCTGGCCATCAGCCAGGCGATGAAAACGAACAGCCAGCCGCGGTCGTGTGAAACCTGAAAATCATTCATCGGCACGATGATAGGGCAGTTCGCGCCGTGTCGTTAACGGCCGTCTGTGTTTTCAGGGCTGCGCGCCCAGCATCCTCTTGCCTGCAGGCGCTTCCACTATGCCTGGGCGAGCGCCGGTTGC
Source organism: Hydrogenophilales bacterium 16-64-40 (assembly GCA_002256995.1). Lineage (GTDB taxonomy): Bacteria > Pseudomonadota > Gammaproteobacteria > Burkholderiales > Thiobacillaceae > Thiobacillus. Next base: position 130,407 of record NCGX01000003.1, on the reverse strand, counting down.
GGCGTTGCGCTGGGCGTCGCGGATCCCGCGGCGCAGCTCTCTTCGACCGAATCGAGGAAATCCTGCCCCCAGCGATGAACGTCGTTGTGCTGGACGACATCGAAGAGCCCGCGCAGGCGTGCCTCGGCCTCATCCGGGCTCATCTCCAGCGCGTAGATACACTTCTCGACCAGGTCGTGCGGGTCGTGCGGGTTGGTGAGCACCGCGCCATGCAGTTCGGCTGCGGCCCCGGCGAATTCGGACAGCACCAGTACGCCGCTGCCGTTGGTGAGGCCCTGGACCGCGACGAATTCCTTGGCGACCAGGTTGAGCCCGTCGCGCAGCGGGGTGATCCACATCACGTCGGTCACCGCGTAATAGGCGACCAGTTCCTCGAACGGGATGGCCCGGAAGAAGAACTGCAGTGGGGTCCAGCCGACCCGCGAAAAACGTCCGTTGATGCGCCCGACCGCCTGCTCGATCTGGTTCTGCAGGGTGCGGTAGATCGTCATTTCCTTCGCGGCTGGCACGCAGACGTTGATCAGCGAGATCGTGCCGTGCAGTTCAGGATGGGACTCGAGCAGCTTCTCGAAGGCCACCAGTTTTTCGAGCGTGCCCTTGGTGTAGTCGAGCCGCTCGACCGACAGGATGACCCGCGTGCCGGTGAACTGGTTGCGCAGCGCGGCCGTCCGTTCGGCCGTTTTCGGATCGTCGAGCACTTGGCGCACGCGATCGACGTCAAGCCCGACCGGGTGCGCACCCAGGCCGATTCGTCGGCCATGCACCTCGATCGCGGTGGTCACCTCGTCCAATCCGACGGCGCAGCCGTAGGTGAGGTAGCGCGGCGCGCAGGCGCGGGTTTCGAGCACCTTGAGCGGCGCGACGCCGCGCGCGACGTCGACGAAGTTCTCGACCTGACGCGGGATGTGGAATCCGATGTAATCGCACTGCAGCAGGCTGCCGACAATGTCGCGGCGCCACGGCAGCACATTGAAGACGTCAGCCGAGGGGAAGTAGGTGTGGTGGAAGAAGGCGATCTTCACGTCGGGACGCAGCTCGCGCAGGTAGGCCGGCACCATCCACAGGTTGTAGTCGTGCAGCCAGACGACCGCGCCCTCGGCGGCCTCCGCCGCGGTGCGCTCGGCGAAGAGGCGGTTCACCTTGAGGAACACCAGCCAGTCCTCCTCGCGGAAACGGGCCCGCTCCCAGAAGGTGTGCAGGGTGGGCCAGAAGGCCTCCTTGGAAAAGCGCTTGTAGAAGATGTCGACGTCGTTCTTGGTGAGCGGCACGCGTGCGGCCACCAGTCTGGGGTATTTCTGGGTGTCGACCTCGGTGTGGGTCACGAAGCTCGCAGCCTTCTTCGGGTCCTGAATCGCCCACGCGATCCAGGAGCCCTTCTTGCCGTCGCCGAAGAAGCTGAGCAGGGTCGGGATGATGCCGTTGGGCGAGGCGGGGCGGCGGCGCATGAGGCGGCCGTCCTCGAAGCTCTCCTCGTAGGGCAGGCGGTGATAGACCATCACCAGGTCGGACTTGCCCGGGGGTTCGGTCGCGCGCGGCTCGGCGTCGACGCCCGTGAGGTCGAGGAAATTGAAATGCTCGAGCGCATCGAGGATGCCGCCGCAGCCGGTGTGGGGCGAATGCAGCACGCGGGCACGCTTGGCGCGGGCGCGCTTGGCGGTGGCCTCGAGCAGGGCGGGTTCGGATTCGCCGACACACACCCCGATGAAGCCATGCTCGTACATCGCCAGATCGTTGAGCGTGTCGCCGGCGACCACCACCTCGTCAGGGTGGATGCCCAGATGCTCGACCAGTGCCTTCAGCGTACTGCCCTTGTTCACGCCGCGCGGCAGGATGTCCAGGTAAAGTTCGGCCGAATAGAGCACCTCGCAGCCGAGTCCGGCCGCGACCTCTTCGATGCCGGCGAGCGAATGGCGCACGTCGGCGGTGCTGCAGTAATACGAGCAGCGCCGTTGTTGCGGGACATCCTGACGCTCCAGTCGCTCGAATAGCGCCATGGCGTCGACCACCGTCCGCTCGCCCGGCCAGCGGGCGTCGATCGCCGCCTGCAGCGGTTGCACCGGCTGCCGGGTGACACCTTCGACGACCGTCGCGCCGACGTCGCAGATGATGTAATCGGGGACCGGAATGGTCGGGTCGGAGAGCAGCGGGATCACGTTCTCGAGCCCACGCCCCGTGACGAAGGCAAGCTTGATCTCGGGATTGTCAGCGATCAGTTGGTATAGGCGCAGGCGGGTTTCGGGGTCGCCGGCGAGAAAAGTGCCGTCCAGATCGGTTGCAAGCAGCATGGGTAGGGTTCTCCTGTCGAATGGAAACTTGCCGACGTGGATGCCGACAGCGGATGGGCAGGTGCCGTTGCGTGCCCCGGGCGAGCCATGATCCCGGGCACTGCCTTCGAGGCGTGCGGCAGCGGCATGAGGTGGGCCGGCTTCTCGGCGAGGGATCGCGGCGGAGCCGGATATCGGCGCGAAAAACAAGGCGATGAGGCCGCGCTGCGCTTAGCAGCCGCAGCCTGGCGTAGTCGTCGAGGACTGCTTAGTGGTGCCGATGATTGATGGGTGTGCAGCGATGGCCGAGGGCGCGACGAACGCGGCACTGGTTACAAAGTCTATCCCGCCCATGCAGCAGCAGTCAACCTTGGCCCCCACCGGTGACGCCGATGCCAGCTGGTTTCAAGGCTCGCAGATTCGCCCGTTGTTTGGCCTCGCCAAAAGCAGGCTGGGTGCATTCAGCCAAGTGCCTGGTCCTCCAGTTTCGCGAAAAATGGGCGGCGCCCCCAATCCGGGCATGAACGTCAGGCTGTGCTAGGTTAAAAGTGCGCTTCGCTCCGCATGTTGGATCCTTGCGCAGTCCTGAGATCAACTTTTCGAGGAGGTACCATGCGTTTTCACCATTTGCTTAAAAAATGCGGCTCCCTGCTGCTGGCTGCCGCGCTGCTCGGCGCGCAGGTCGCCCCGGTTCAGGCCGGGATGGTCGGCACCGCTCAAGTACTCGCCGCCGAACAGGGCCGGGTGGACCGCGACGAGCTGGTGTCCCTGCTGGCGCGGGAAGACCTGCAGCGCCAGCTGTCTGCCATGGGGGTCGATGTTCAACACGCCCAAGAGCGGGTGGCGGCGCTGACCGATGCCGAGGTGGCCAGGATCAACCAGCGGGTCGCTGAATTGCCTGCCGGCGGGAGTGCGCTGGGGGTTGTTCTGTTCATTTTCATTGTCTTCATCATCACCGACGCCTTGGGTGTAACCGACATCTTCCCGTTTGTGCATCCCATCAAGTGAGTCCGTTTCGATGAGCGTTCTCCGATACGCCCGCCTGTTGGCGGGCGTTTGGTTGTGCGCGAGCCTGCTTGCAGCCTGTGCCCATCGTGCGCCCCTCATTGAGACGGCCGGACGCCCGGCCCGGGTGGAGTTGGCCGACACGCCCTTTTTCCCCCAGACGCGCTATCAGTGTGGGCCGGCGGCGCTCGCCACGGTGCTCAATGCGCGCGGTGTGACGGTCACCCCCGATGAGCTTGTTTCCCAGGTCTATCTGCCCGCCCGCGAGGGCAGCTTGCAGGCGGAAATGAAGGCGGCTGTGCGCCGGCAGGGCTTGCTGGCCGTCCCGGTCGAACCCGCGCTCGATGCCCTGCTGGCAGAAATCGCAGCGGGCCACCCGGTGCTGGTTTTGCAAAATCTGGGGCTCAACTGGCTGCCGCGCTGGCACTATGCGGTGGTGGTCGGTTATGACCTGGCGCGGCAGGCACTTGTCCTGCGCTCCGGAACCGAGCCCCGCCGCATCACGCCCTTCGGCGTGTTTCTGACGACCTGGAACCGGTCTGCGCGATGGGGCATTGTCGTGCTCGCCCCGGGTGCTTTCCCGGCGCAGGCCAAGCCAACCCCCTACCTGGAAGCGGCAAGCGCCCTGGAGCGCCTGGGCCGGCATCAGGAAGCCCGGGAGGCCTACAAGGCATCGACTGCAAGATGGCCGGACAATCCGCTTGCATGGCTGGGCCTGGGCAACACCGAGTACGCCCTGGGCCACGCCGAGCCGGCCGAAGCGGCATTTCGCCACGCGCTCCTCTACCAGGCGGGTGCGGCGGTCGTCTGGAACAATCTGGCCTATGCCCTGGCTGCCCGCCAATGCATACGCCAAGCCCGGGAATCAGCGCGTTGCGCCACGCGTATCGGGCCTGAAAACACCGATTTCACGCATACCCTGAAGGAGATGGAAAGCCTGCCCGGGCCAGGCGCTGGAACCTGCCTGCCACTGCCGGCCTGCCCGGCGCACTGAACGGCAAAGCCCTCCGCCTTTGCCTCAGAATTCAGCCTTGATATCCCGGTTCAGCAGGTCATCGACCGCCTCGGCGGCGGGCAGGCCTTCGAACAGCATCTGGCAGACCTTGCGGGTGATCGGCATGTCGACGCCCAGCTCGCTGGCGAGCGCGGCGACTTCGGGTGCGGTGGAAACGCCTTCGGCGACGTGGCCGAGTTCGGCAAGGATCGTGTCGAGCGTCTGGCCGCGCGCCAGCCGCAGGCCGACCTGGCGGTTGCGCGAGAGATCGCCGGTGGTGGTGAGGATGAGGTCGCCGAGGCCGGACAATCCCATGAAGGTTTCGAAGCGGCCACCGAGCTCGACGCCGAGGCGGGTCATTTCGGCCAGTCCGCGGGTAATGAGCGCGGCGCGCGCGTTGTGGCCGAGCTTGAGGCCGTCGCAGATGCCCGCGGCAATCGCCATGACGTTCTTCAGCGCGCCGCCGAGTTCGACCCCGATCACGTCGTCGTGCGCGTAGATGCGCAGGCGCTGGGCGGACAGCGCCTCAGCGAGGTGCTGTGCCAGTTCGCTGTCGTTGGCGGCGAGGGTGAGCGCGGTGGGGTAGCCCTGTGCCACTTCCTGGGCAAAGCTGGGGCCGGACAGCACACCCGTTTGCGTGTGCGTAGGGAGCAGTTCGGCAATGAGCTGATGCGGCAGTTTGCGGCTGCCATGCTCGAAGCCCTTGCACACCCAGACCAGCGGCGGCAGGTGGGGGCGGGCGGCCAGCGCAGCCAGGGTGGGGCGCAGGCCGCACGTTGGAACGGCGATGACGATGAGCTCGGCCGCATCGACGACGGCATTGAAATCCGGGTTGAATTGCAGGGCGTCCGGCAACGGGCAGTCGGGCAGGTAGCGGTGGTTGACGCGGCTCGCGCGCATGGTGTCGAGCTCGACCGCGTTGCGCCCCCACAGGGTGACCGCATGGTGCGGTGCCCAACTGGCCGCCAGGGCGGTGCCCCAGGCGCCGGCGCCGAGTACAGACAGTCTCATCGTCGCTGGTTTCACCTACCCCATGCCTCGTGTGCAGGCAGCCAGCCGGCGAGGCCGTCGGCATGCCGCACCGGCAGCCAGCCGTAGGGGTTGGCTTCGCCCGCGATTTCAAGCAGGAGGCCGCGTTCGGCACGGAACACAACCTCGGCGTCGGCGCGCGGCTGTTGCCGGACGACGCTGGCGTCGGCCTTGATCATGACGGTTTTTGCGCCGCCGAGGGCGGATTTCTCGACCCAGGCCAGGCGGCCGCTCGGGTCGCGCACCTTGACCCAGACATCGGTGTCGACGACGACTTCAAGCGGCAGGCCGCTGCCCGCGATGGCGATCTTGCTGGCCGCGGTCGAGGGCGCGTCGTAGAGCAGGGCGGCGCGTCCTGTGCTGCGGTATTCAAGCGCCCAGGCGGGGTGCGCCAGCGTGAGCAGCAGGCCGGTCGCGAGGCACAGACTGATCGGGCGCAGGCGCTTTTTCAATGAATGCCTCGGCCTCAATGCGTCTGCTCGGGCGCGGCCTGTTGCTGCTGCGCCTGCTGTTGTTGATGGAACAGGGCCTCGAAATTGACCGGGTTCAGCAACAGCGGCGGGAAGCCGGCGCGGATCACCACGTCGGATACCGCCTCGCGCAGATACGGGAAGACGATGTTGGGGCAGCCGATGCCAAGCACCATCGGAATCTGGTCCTGCGGCACGTTCTGGATGCGGAAGACGCCCCCCTGGGTGCATTCGACCAGGAACATGGTCTTGTCGCCGATCTTGGCGGTGACGGTGACGGTGATGCTGGTGTGGTACATGTCTTCGCCCAGCGCGCGGCTTTCGGTCGACATGTTGACGTCGATCTGCGGCGCCTCGCGCTCCAGGTAAATGGCGGGCGCGTTGGGGACTTCCAGCGACAGATCCTTGACGTAGAGTTTTTCGATATTGAAAACGGGTTGTTGCGCGTCGGTCATGAGGGCTCCCTGAACAAGAAAACCGGAGCCTGTGCCCCGGGAATGCGGTGCATTTTACACGGGCTTATTGAATGCCTTGTGACGCCAGCCAGCGCTTGAGTGCATGGGCTTCCATCGCGCCCGAGGTGCGCGCCGCTTCAGCGCCGTTCTTGAACAGGATCAGGCTGGGGATGCCTTTGATGTGGTGGCGCATCGACACCTGCGGATGCGCTTCGGTGTCGACCTTGGCGAAACGCACGCGGGCGCCCATCTCGGCCGCCACCTGCTGGAAGATCGGCGCCATCATCTTGCACGGGCCGCACCAGTCGGCCCAGAAGTCGACCAGCACCGGCAGGCCGGCCTTCGCGATGAAGCGGTCGAAACTGTCTGCGGTGAGGTCAACCGGCTTGCCGGGCAGCAGCGGTGAGCCGCATTGGCCGCATTTGGGCGCGTCGGCCAGGCGGTCGTCCGGCACGCGGTTGACGGCGAGACAGTGGGGGCAGGCAAGTTCCATTGGGTCTCCTTGAAGCGAACGATCTGTCCTTCAGGATGGCGGCGCGCGCTAAAAATTCAAGCGCACGCCGGCAAGGCGTAAGAATCAGGCGCGGGCGAGCAACGGCACCAGTTCGCCCGCTGCGTCCAGCGCCGAGGTGTCGTCGAAACCGCCGACGTGAGTGTCGCCGATGAACACCTGCGGCACGCTGCGGCGGCCGCCGGAGCGCGCGATCATTTCTGCCTGCTTCGCCGGGTCGAGATCGATGCGGATCTTCTCGATATCGGTCACGCCGCGGCTTTTGAGCAGGCGCTCGGCAGCAACGCAGTAGGGGCAGACGGCAGTGCAGTACATCACGACTTTGGCCATGGGAGGCTCCTTATTTCTGGGTGACAGGCAGATTGGCGCGTTCCCACGCGATGATGCCGCCTGCCTGGTTGTACACGGTTTCGAAGCCGGCTTTTTTCAGCATGCCGCAGGCGCGTGCCGAGCGCTGGCCGCTGCGGCAGGTGACCAGGATCGGCTTGGTCTTGAATTTTTCGAGCTCCTTGAGGCGGCCGGCCAGCTGGCCGAGCGGAATGTGCTTTGCCTTGGGGATGTGGCCGGCCGCATATTCCTTGTCCTCGCGCACATCGAGCACCAGCGCGTCGTCGTTGTACAGCCGAGTGGCTTTCAGCGTGTCGGCCTGCTCCACGCCGGAGAGTTTGCCGCCGATAAGGGACCAGGCCAGCATGGCGCCCGAAACCACCGCCAGCGCCACCAGCATCCAGTTGTCCTGCAGGAATTGCATGTCCATGAGTGTTTCCCGCTTACAGGCCGCAGCCGGTTTTCACGCCGGCCTTTTTCAGCATGATGTCCATCGGGCAGAAACGCGTGATGCCGGACTGGAACAGATTGAAGCCGACGAAGGCGGTGAACCACAGCCACGAGATCTGGGTCATGTCGACATTGCCGGAGAAATGCGCCAGCGCAAGCGACAGCATGATGAAAGAACCGGCAATGATGCGGACGAGGCGTTCAACGGTCATGGTAAGACTCCTGATTTAGTGAGACGGAAATTTGCGGAAATTGGCTGCGTAATACAGCACCGGAATCACCACCAGCGTGAGCAGGGTGGAAACGAAAATGCCGAAGATCAAGGATACTGCGAGACCCGAGAAAATCGGGTCGTCGAGGATGAAGAAGGCCCCCATCATGGCCGCGGCGCCGGTCAGCACGATGGGCTTGGCGCGGGTGGCGCCGGCCTGGATCACGGCTTCCTGGAACGCCATGCCCTCGGCGACCTGCTGGTTGATGAAGTCGACCAGCAGGATGGAGTTGCGCACGATGATGCCGGCCAGCGCAATCATGCCGATCATCGAGGTGGCGGTGAACTGGACGCCGAGCAGGGCGTGGCCCGGCATCACGCCGATGACGGTGAGCGGGATCGGCGCCATGATGACGAGCGGTGTGAGATAGCTCTTGAACTGCGCCACCACCAGGATGTAGATCAGCATCAGCCCGAAAGCATACGCCAGGCCCATGTCGCGGAAGGTCTCGTAGGTCACCTGCCATTCACCGTCCCACTTCAGACTGAAGCCGGCATAGGGGTCGGCGGGCTGGCGGATGAAATACTCGGACAGCGTGCCACCCTGTTCAAGCGCCATGTCCTTCAAGTCCCCGCGCATGCCGAACAGGCCGTAGAGCGGCGAATCCAGCACGCCACCGGTGTCGCCGAGCACGAACACCACCGGCAGCAGGTTCTTGTGATAAATGGTCTTTTCGCGCGCGCTCGGCATCACTTCCACCAGCTCGGACAGCGGCACCAGATTGCCGTTGTTGCCGCGCACGGTGAGCTTCAGCAGTTCGCCGATTTCGCTCTGGCGCGCCGGCGGCAGGGTGATGCGCACCGGAACTTCGTATTTGGCGCCGCTGCCGTGGATGGGAGTGACGTTATCGCCGGCCAGCCCCATCTTCATCGCCTCGACGATATCCTTTTGTGCCACCCCCGCCAGCGCCGCCTTGTTCTGCAGCACGCGCAGCACGAAGCGCTGGGCGTCGTCCTCCACCGTGTCGTCGATGGCGACGATGCCATCGGTCTTCTCGAACACCGCGCGTACCTGCTTGGCGACCTGCATCTGTGCGTCGTAGTCGGGGCCGTAGATTTCGGCGACGATGGGCGACATCACCGGCGGCCCGGGCGGCACTTCGACCACCTTGACGTCGGCGCCATGTTTCTTCGCGATGGCTTCGACGGCGGGGCGGAGCGCCTGCGCGATGTCGTGGCTCTTGCGGTCGCGTTCGTGCTTGTCGACCAGGTTCACCTGCAGGTCGCCGACCTCGGGGCCGGAACGCAGGTAATACTGCCGCACCAGGCCGTTGAAGTTGATCGGCGCCGCGGTGCCGGCATAGGCCTGATAGTCGGTGACCTCGGGCGCGGCGGCAACGGCCGCGCCCATTTCCGCGAGCACCTGAGCGGTTTTTTCCAGCGGCGTGCCGACCGGCAGGTCGACGATGATCTGGAATTCAGACTTGTTGTCGAACGGCAGCATTTTCATGATGACCAGCTGCACCGCCGGCAGCGCGACCGAAATGAGGATGGCCAGCCCGATGCCCAGCCACAGCATGCGGCGCGCGCCGCGGCCTTCGGTGCCGCGCAGGAAGGGCGCGAGACGCTTGCGGAACAGGGCGAGCAGCTTGTTGTCGCCCGCTTCGGGGGCGCCGTGCGGCGCCTGCTTGATGAGCCGCAGGGCCAGCCAGGGCGTGATGACGAAGGCGATCGCCAGCGAAATCAGCATGCCGATCGAGGCGTTGATCGGGATCGGGCTCATGTACGGCCCCATCAGGCCGGAGACGAAGGCCATCGGCAAGAGCGCGGCGATCACGGTGAAGGTGGCGAGGATGGTCGGGCCGCCCACCTCGTCGACCGCGCGCGGAATGATGGCCTCGAGACCGTCGTGGTCCAGCCCCATGCGGCGGTGGATGTTCTCCACCACCACGATGGCGTCGTCGACCAGGATGCCGATCGAGAAAATCAGCGCGAACAGCGACACCCGGTTAAGCGTGAAGCCCCACGCCCACGAGGCGAACAGGGTGGCCGCCAGCGTCAGCAGCACCGCTGCGCCGACGATCAGCGCCTCGCGGCGGCCGATGGCGAACAGCACCAGCAGCACCACCGAGCCGGTGGCGAAGATCAGCTTCTGGATCAGTTTTTTTGCCTTGTCGTCGGCGGTGGCGCCGTAGTTGCGGGTGACGCTGACCTCGACCCCCTCGGGCAGGATGCTGCCATGCAGCGAGTTCACGCGCTCGATCACCTTTTCGGCAACGTCGACCGCGTTTTCGCCTGCTTTTTTGGAGATGGCCAGTGTCACCGCCGGGAAGGTCTGGCCCTGGTCGGCCTGGTGCGGGCTGCCCGCGCCCGGGGCGTGCCAGACATAACGCGTCGGCTGGTCGGGGCCGGAAACGACGCTGGTCACGTCCGTCATGTAGACCGGACGACCCTGCGACACGCCGACCACCAGTTGCTTGACGTCATCGGCGCCGGTGAGAAAGGTGCCGGTCTGCACCAGTATTTCCTGGTTGCCCGACACCAGCGTGCCTGTCGGCTGCGCCGCGTTGGACACCTGCAGCGCGTCGCGGATGTCCTGTGCCGACACCTTGAAGGCCGCCATCCGGTCGGGGTCCATCAGCACCCGCACCGCGCGGCCGGGGCCACCGAGGGTGGTGACTTCGCGCGTGCCGGCGATGCGCTTCAGCTCGATTTCCGCGGCGTGCGCCACCTGCTCCAGCTCGTAGGCGCCGCGCGTCTCGTCGCGCGTCCACAGGGTCACGGTGACGATGGGCACGTCGTCGATGCCGAGCGGCTTGATGATGGGTTCCCCGACGCCGAGCTCGGGCGACACCCAGTCGCGGTTGGCCTGAATGGTGTCGTACAGCCGCACCAGGGCCTGCGTGCGGTCCTGCCCCACCAGGTACTGCACGGTCAGCACCGCCATGCCCGGCTTGGACACCGAATAGATGTGCTCGATGCCGGCGATCTGCGACAGCACCTGTTCGGCGGGTGTGGCGACCAGCGCTTCCACGTCCCGTGCCGAAGCGCCGGGGAAGGGGATGAACACGTTGGCCATGGTCACGTTGATCTGCGGTTCTTCCTCGCGCGGCGTGACCATGATGGCGAACAGGCCCAGCAGCGCCGCGATCAGCGCGATCAGCGGGGTCAGCTGGGACGTGAGGAAGAAGCGGGCGGTGCGTCCGGAGAGTCCCATGCGCGTCTCCGTTTATTTCGCGGGCTGGTTGGCGGTGCTTTTGGCGTAAATCCCCGCCTTGACCGGATCGAGCGCAATGACGTCGCCCGGATTGAGGCCGGCGAGCACTTCAATCTGCCCGCGGCCATTGGGCGTGCCGAGGCGGATCTGCCGCAGGCTTACCCTGTCGTCTTTGACCACGTACACCGCGGTGAGCTCGGAGCGGTGCACCACCGCGGTCGACGGGATGGTGAGTTTGCGCGCGCTGCCCACCGAAAAATGCGCACGGGCATACATTCCGGGGATGACGCCTTCCAGACTGGCCGGCAGGTCGATCCGTACCTTGACCGTGTGGGTGGCCACATCCGCGGACGGCAGCACGGTGATGCCGGTGGCGTCGATCCATTTGTTGAGCGAGGGGATCTCGACTGCAACGCGCGGCGCGGCCTTGATCTCCGCCAGCTTGTACTGCGGGACGTTGGCAATGACCCGCATGTCTTTGGGGTCGAAGCCGGTCATCAGCGGGGTGCCGGGCGCGACCGTTTCGCCCACTTCCACGTGGCGGGCGGCAACCACGCCCGAATACGGCGCGGTGATCACGGTGTAGCCGCTCACCGCCGCGGTCTGGCCGACGCCGGCGCGAGCAGCGCGTGCTGCCGCCTCGGCGGCCCGAAACTCGGCAGTGGCGCGGTCGAGTGCGGCCTGACTGATGAATTTCTGCTGAAAAAGCTGCTGCTGGCGCTGATAGTTGGCGCGGGCATTGGCCAGCGTGGCATTGGCCTGCGCTACCTGCGCCTGGCTGCCAGCCACAGCGGCCGACAGTTCCTGGGCGGAAAGCCGGACGATGACCGCGCCTGCCTTGACGAAATCGCCCGCGTCAAAATTGACCGCCGACACGCGTCCGGTGACTTGCGCCGCGATGGTGGACTGCTTGACGGCCTCGACGATGGCTTCGGTTGAGTAGCCGGTATCGGCAGTCTGGTATTTAACGGGAACGGTGTCGAAAGGCAGGGCCGCCCAGGCGGATGGGGCGGCAAGAATGAGGCAGGCCAGCAAGCGGGCGGGGTTCAGCACAGGGAAACCTCCAGAAAAGCGTTCATTAGAATATTCTAATTTATCATTTTATTCAAGCGCTTGGGTGGTGCTTCTGAGGCGAATTGCACCGGCGTGACTGTTTTTTTAGTATGCACCATAAACAAAGGCCCGACACGCTTGCGCGTAGCCGGGCCTGCGCTGCCGATGGGACTAGCTTGCGGGGATTTACTTGGCGAAGCCGCAAAATACGTCGCGCATCATGCCCAGCAACTTCAGCGTGCGGGTGTCGCCGACGCGGTAGTACACGCGGTTGGCGACCTTGCGGGTTCGCAGCACGCCCTTGTCGCGCAGGATGGCGAGGTGCTGCGAGATGTTGCTCTGCGAGGTGCCGACGTGGTCGACAATTTCCTGCACGCTGATTTCCTTGTCGCCCAGCACGCAGAGAATTTTCAGGCGCAGCGGATGCGACATGGCCTTCATTGCACGCGAGGCCTGCTCGATGTGCTCGTCCTTGTCCATGAGATCCACTTCGTCCCAGTCTGCTGCCATATTCATAACCTCGGTCCTATTCGTGTCATACCCTGACGCGGTCGGCTTCCGGGGTGGAAACGCCCGCCACGCACGGCATATTTCGGGCAATATTGCACGTTGTGTATAGATTAGAAATCACGCATATATTAAAATGATTCCACAAAAACGAGTCAGGTTATATAAATATTTTTCATGAAGACCTTGCCGGTTCTCCTTATCATCCTTGACGGTTTTGGTTGCCGTGCGGAACGCGCCGACAATGCAATCGCCCAGGCCAGCAAGCCTAATTGGGATCGGTTGTGGAAACACCATCCGCACACGCTCATCCATGCGTCGGAATCTGAGGTGGGTCTGCCCAAGGGACAAATGGGCAATTCCGAGGTGGGGCATCTGAATATCGGTGCCGGGCGTGTGGTGTATCAGGAATTCACTCGCATCGACCGTGCCATCGAGTCCGGCTATTTCTATACCAATCCCGCCCTGCTGAATGCCGTGCACCTGGCACGCGACAACGGCAAGACCCTGCACGTGCTGGGCCTGCTGTCGGACGGTGGGGTGCACAGCCATGAGCTGCACTTCCACGCGCTGCTCGATCTGGCAGTGCGCGAAGGGCTGAACAAGGTGTGCCTGCATGTTTTCCTGGACGGACGCGACACGCCACCGAAAAGTGCCGAGGTCTATCTGCGTCGGCTGAACGAAAAAATCGAGCAGACCGGCGTCGGTCATATCGCGTCGATGATCGGCCGCTACTTTGCGATGGACCGCGACCGCCGCTGGCAGCGGGTCCAGTCAGCCTACGACCTGCTGACTCAAGGTCGCGCCGAATTCATGGCGGAGAGTCCGCAGGCTGGCCTGGAAGCCGCCTACGCGCGCGGCGAGAGTGACGAGTTTGTCAAGGCCACAGCGATCCTGCCGCCGGACGGCAAACCCGTGAAAATGGAAGACGGCGATTCGGTGATCTTCCTCAACTTCCGCTCCGACCGCGCGCGTCAGCTGTCGCGGCCGTTCATCGAGCGCGATTTCAGCGAATTTGAACGTGAGGTCACACCGCGCCTGGCCACCTACTGCACCCTGACCGGTTACAGCGATGACTTTGCGGTTTCGGTGGCATTCCCGCCCGAGCGCATCAAGAACGGTCTCGGCGAGTACATCGCCCAACTCGGCTTGCGCCAACTGCGCATCGCCGAAACCGAGAAATATCCGCACGTCACCTTCTTTTTCAACGGCGGCGAGGAAGTCTCTTTCCCCGGCGAAGACCGGGTGCTGGTGCCGTCGCCGGACGTCGCCACCTACGACATGAAGCCCGAAATGAGCGCTTTCGAGGTGACCGAAAAATTGGTTGCTGCGATCGAGAGCAAGCAATATGACGTCATCGTCTGCAACTATGCCAACCCGGACATGGTCGGGCACACCGGCGACCTGGAGGCCGCCATCAAGGCGATCGAAACGGTCGACACCTGCCTCGGCCGGGTGGTGGAAGCGCAGTTGGCGCGCGGCGGCGAAGTCTTGATAACCGCCGACCACGGCAATGCCGAATTGATGCGCGACACCGAAACCGGGCAGGCGCATACCGCGCACACCCTCAACCTGGTCCCTTTGATTTACGTTGGGCGGCGCCCGGCCACGCTGGCGGAAACCGGGGCACTCGAAGACATCAGCCCGACCCTGCTGAAAATGATGGGCCTGCCGCCCCCTACTGAAATGACCGGCGAAGCCCTCGTGCAATTTGAGTAAAGCGGGTGGAGTTCGGGTAAGCTCATTAGGGTGAACTTCAGACCATTTCTCGTCCTGCTGCTGGTCTGGCCGCTGTACGCTAGCGCCAACCAGGCCGATCGCAAGCAATCCGAACTCGATTCCCTCAAGCAGCGCCTGCAAACCTTGCAAAAGGAGTTTCGCAGCACGCAGGCGAATCGTCGGGAAGCGGCCGACGAGCTACGCCAATCCGAACGCGCGATCAGTGGTGCGGTGCGCCAATTGCGCCAGCTGGATGACGAACGCCAGCGTGCCCAGACTGATTTGCAGGCACTGCGGCAACAGACTGACGCGACCGAGACGCGCATCCGCCAGCAGCAGGCCCACCTCGCCCGGGCGCTCAAGGCCGCCCACCAGCGCGGTCAGGGCGATGCGCTCAAACTCATGCTCAACGGCGGTGACCCAAACCAGACCGCGCGCGATCTGCGTTATCTGACGCACCTGTCGCGGGCCCAGCACGAGACGATCGAGGTCCTGCGGGCCGACTTGGCACAACTGGCCGCGCTGCAACAGCAAACCGAACAAAAGTCGGCCGAGCTGACCCAGCTGCAGATGGACCGCGAAGCCGAGCAAAAGAAATTGCTGGCCGACAAGCGCGCACGCGAACAGGTCCTGCAAAAACTGTCGGTGCAAATCAAAAAGCAGCAGCGCGAAATTTCCAACCTCAAGCGCGACGAGCGCCGCTTGACGCAGCTGGTGGAGCGCCTCAACCGAGTGATGGCGCAGCAGGCGGCACGTGAAGCGGCGCGCGCACGCGCACAGCAGGCGCAAAAAAACCCAAAAACCGACAAGCGCGCGGCCAGCCAGCCGCGCCGTGGCCTGGGCGTCAACACCGAAACACCGGTGGCGTTTCGCTCCGCCAAGCCGTTCTCCGGGTTGAAAGGCTCGCTGCGGCTCCCCGTCGCCGGGGAACTGATGAACCGCTTCGGTGCTCAGAGAGAAGGCGGCGGCGTCAGTTGGAAAGGCCTGTTCATTCGTGCGGCCGAGGGCACGGTGGTGAAGGCGATCGCTTCCGGGCAAGTGGTGTTTTCCGAGTGGCTGCGCGGCTTTGGCAACCTGATTATTGTCGACCACGGCGAGGGCTATATGAGCCTGTACAGCAATAATGAAAGTCTGTATAAGCAGGTGGGCGAACGGGTTCAGCCTGGCGATCCCATCGCCACGGTCGGCAACAGTGGCGGCCAACCCGACACCGGCCTGTATTTCGAAATGCGGCATCAAAGCCGTCCTGTTAATCCCCTCCTGTGGGTGAAGTGAGATGACACAAAAGGCGAAATTCGTACTCGTCGGTCTGGCCGGCCTGCTGGCCGGCGCAGCGCTGACGGTCAACCTGTCGGCGATCGCCGACAAGGATGCGGCGACCGCGCTGCCGGTCGCGGAACTGCGCGCCTTTACCGATGTGTTTGCCCGCATCAAGAGCGATTACGTCGAGCCGGTCGAGGACAAAAAGCTCATCACCGAAGCGATCACCGGCATGCTGACCGGGCTGGATCCGCACTCCGCGTATCTGGATGTCGAGGGGTTCAAGGATCTGCAGGTCGGCACCCAGGGCGAGTTCGGCGGCCTCGGCATCGAAGTCGGCATGGAAGACGGCTTCGTCAAGGTCGTCTCGCCGATCGAGGATACGCCCGCCTTCAAGGCCGGAGTCAAGCCGGGCGACCTGATCATCAAGCTCGACGATACGCCGGTGAAGGGCATGACGCTGAACGATGCTGTGAAGCGGATGCGCGGCAAGCCGGGAACGAGCATCAAGCTCACCATCGCGCGCAAGGATGCGGCGCAGCCGATCGTGCTGACCCTGACCCGCGCGGTCATCAAGATTCGCAGTGTGAAGTCCACGCTGGTCGACCCCGGCTACGGTTACGTGCGCGTGACGCAGTTTCAGGAACACACCGGCGAACTGCTGGCCGAGTCATTGAATAATCTCTACAAGGACAACAAGGCGCCGTTGAAGGGGCTGATTCTGGATCTGCGCAACGATCCGGGCGGCTTGCTGAATGGCGCGGTCGCGGTGACCGCTGCGTTCGTCAAGCCCGACAGCCTGGTGGTGTATACCGAGGGTCGCAGCGAAGACGCCAAGATGCGGCTGACGGCCAGCCGTGAACATTATCTGCGGCCAATGCAGGCCGATTACCTGAAAAACCTGCCGGAGGGCGTGAAGAGCGTGCCGATGGTGGTGCTGGTCAACATGGGATCGGCCTCGGCATCTGAAATCGTGGCGGGTGCGCTGCAGGATCACAAGCGTGCGATCGTCATGGGCACCCGCACCTTCGGCAAGGGGTCGGTGCAGACCATCCTGCCGATCGGCAACGGCACGGCGATCAAGCTCACCACCGCGCGCTACTACACACCGAATGGACGCTCCATTCAAGCCAAGGGCATCGAGCCCGACATCGTGGTGGAAGACCCGGCAATGCCGGAATCGGAGAATGGTTTCGGCCTTCGCGAAGCCGATCTCGACAAGCACCTGGCCAATCCTGCGGGCGACGAACCCGCCGCCCCCACGGATAAGCCGGGGGACACCATCAAGAAGGCGCCGGCGGACAAGCCGGGCAGGAACGACGAGGACAAAAAGCCGGTAGCACTGGAACCGGGCGAAATTGTCTCGAAGAACGATTTCCAGATGAATCAGGCGCTGAACCTGCTGAAAGGCCTGCAGATTATGCAGGGCCGCTGACAAAGCTGCTGTGGCTGCGATGCCGCCACAGCGGCAACGGCAGCGCTATACTGAGCAAAGTGTTGTTTGACTTGGTGTGCCATGCGCCCGTGTGACCTCGAAAAAATCCGCGAAATCGTTTTCCATGACGTGCCGGCAGGGCAGGCGGAGCGCGCGCTGATTTTGCTCGAAGGATTGGATGGACTGGTGGTGACGGTCGGTCCTCAGGGTAACTGCCTGCTGGTGCGCTATCACATCTGCGAATACACCCTGGAAAGCCTGGAAATGGCGCTCGCGAGTCAGGGCTTCCATCTCGACAACAGCCTGCTCAGCAAGCTCAGGCGCGCGCTGGCCTACTTCAGCGAGAGCGTGCAGCGGCGCAACGTCGCGGCCGACGAACCGGACATCAAATCCCAGCAGGCCTTCATCAATGTCTACGAGCGCCATTTGCATGGCGACCGTGACGACACGCCGGAAGAGTGGCGCGGATATAAATAACGCTCCGGCGCCCCCATGGAACTGACCGACGACCTGCTGCTGCGCTACAGCCGACACATCCTGCTGCCGGAAATCGGCGTGGCCGGACAGGCACGCATCTGCGACGCCGCGGTGCTGATCGTCGGCGCCGGCGGCCTGGGATGCCCGGTGGCGCTGTATCTGGGGGCGGCGGGGGTGGGGCGGCTGGTGTTGGCGGACGGCGATACCGTCGACCTCACTAATTTACAGCGCCAGATCGGCCATTCCACGGCGGCGATCGGCGAATACAAGGCTGATTCGCTGGCCCGCAGCGTGCGCGCCATCAACCCGCAAATCGACGTGCGGCCGATGACTCAAATGCTGGCGAATGCCGCCTTGCTTGAGGCGGTGGCAGTGGTCGATCTGGTGGTCGATGCGTCGGACAACTTCGCCACCCGGCATGCCGTCAACCGCGCCTGCGTGGCGTTGGGCAAGCCGCTGGTGTCGGGCGCGGCGATCGGGTTTTCCGGACAGTTGGCAGTTTTTGATTCCAGCCGCGCCAACAGCCCCTGCTATCACTGCCTGTTCCCTGACCACGCCGACGAGCCCGAATTGCGTTGCGCCGAAGCGGGCGTGTTTTCGCCGCTGGTCGGCGTCATCGGCGCGATGCAGGCGTTGGAAGCGCTGAAGTTTCTGGCCTGGGCGGGCGAACCCATGATCGGCCGGCTGCTGCTGTGGGATGCCCTGCAGGCCGCCGCCCGCGTGATGAAAGTGCCGCGCGACCCGGCCTGCCCGGTGTGCGGGCAAGCCGCTGTTCAGGCCGGGTGAACGTCAAGCAGGCGTGACAGCAATAGTGGGATGTCGCCGCCCGGGGCACGGGTAAACCCGCTCTTGGCAAACTGGTGCCAGCGCCCCACCACCACGCATTGCAACAGGTTGGCCAGCGGCGCGCTGAGTTCGGACTGGCGGTCGCCGCAAAAGCGCAGGCATTGCCGCAACTGTGCCTCGATGCGGTCGTGTAATTGGTTGATGCGTTTTTGCAGTCGCTCGTTTTCGTGCACCAGCGCGTCGCCGATCAGCACCCGCGTCATCCCCGGATTCTTCTCCGCAAAGTTCAGCAGCATGCCGAGAATGGCCTCGATCTGGGCGGCCGGCGACGGCATATCGGCCGTGATGCGCGCAATCAGCCCCAAAAGCGTCTGTTCGATGAATTCGATCAGGCCTTCATACATCTGCGCCTTGCTGGCGAAATGGCGATACAGCGCCGCTTCCGACACCC
This sequence comes from Hydrogenophilales bacterium 16-64-40, assembly GCA_002256995.1. Taxonomy (GTDB): domain Bacteria; phylum Pseudomonadota; class Gammaproteobacteria; order Burkholderiales; family Thiobacillaceae; genus Thiobacillus. The sequence goes on along the minus strand of NCGX01000003.1, from coordinate 111,786 downwards.
CGACGCGTGCCGCAAGTGCCGCCGTGGTGATTTTTTCCGGTTTGGGTTCCTGCAGCATTGCAGCCAGCGTTTGCAGAATTTGCAAACGGCGCTCGCCGGGTTTTCTGGCTTCCCCTTCCATCAGTCACTCCCCTTGTTTTTATGGGAGAGATTATCGCTGATGCTGGGTTAAATGGTGGGTCTGCACGGACTTGAACCGTGGACCAAGGGATTATGAGTCCCCTGCTCTAACCAGCTGAGCTACAGACCCGAAAATTGAAAGCCCCGCGGTGAGCGGGGCGGGACGCTTACTGTTCGCCGCTGCCGACGAAGCTTTTCAGCTTTTCGGAACGGGTCGGGTGGCGCAGTTTGCGCAGCGCCTTGGCTTCGATCTGGCGAATCCGCTCGCGTGTGACATCGAACTGCTTGCCGACTTCTTCCAGCGTGTGGTCGGTGTTCATTTCGATGCCGAAGCGCATCCGCAGCACTTTGGCTTCGCGCGAGGTCAGGCTGTCCAGCACTTCGCGGGTGGCGTCGCGCAGGTTGGCGTAGACCGCGTAATCGTCGGGCGACAGCGTGCTGGAGTCCTCGATGAAGTCGCCCAGATGGGAGTCTTCGTCGTCGCCGATCGGCGTTTCCATGGAAATCGGCTCCTTGGCGATCTTCATGATCTTGCGGATCTTGTCTTCCGGCATTTCCATCTTCAGCGCCAGCGTGGCCGGATCGGGCTCGATGCCCGTTTCCTGCAGGATCTGGCGGCTGATGCGGTTCATCTTGTTGATGGTTTCGATCATGTGCACCGGGATGCGGATGGTGCGCGCCTGGTCGGCGATCGAACGGGTGATCGCCTGGCGAATCCACCAGGTGGCGTAGGTCGAAAACTTGTAGCCGCGCCGGTATTCGAATTTCTCAACCGCCTTCATCAGGCCGATGTTGCCTTCCTGGATCAGGTCGAGGAACTGCAGGCCGCGGTTGGTGTATTTCTTGGCGATCGAGATCACCAGGCGCAGGTTGGCCTCGATCATCTCGCGCTTGGCGCGGCGTGCCTTGGCTTCACCGGTGGACATCTGCTTGTTGACGTCCTTCAGGCTCTTGATCGGCAGGCCGATACGGTCCTGCATCGCGATGAGCGCTTCCTGGTGCGACTTGACCTCGTACTGCACCTTGGCAAGCGTCGAGCAATACGCCTTCTTGGCGGCGATTTCCTTGTCTACCCAGGCCAGGTTGGTTTCGTTGCCGGGAAAGGTCTTGATGAAGTGCGCACGCGGCATGCCCGAGCGGTTGACGCAGAACGCCATGATCTTGCGTTCGTGCGAGCGCACTTCTTCCACCGCATTGCGGATCTGTTCGCACAGGCGGTCGACCTGGCGCACCGAGAAGCGGAATGCCATCAGCAGCTCGGTGACTTCGGCCTGGGCCTTCATGTGCTGCGGGCTGCCGAGGCCGAATTTGGCGTGGGCGGTTTGTGCCTTCTTGTAGGCCTTGCGGATGAATTCGAACTGCGTCAGCGCGTTGGCTTTGAGCTGCGCCAGGTTGGCCGCGGCTTGTTTGGCGCTGGCTTCTTCGTCGTCTTCTTCGTCGTCGCTGTCGTCGGCTTCGTCAGTGTCGTCAGCGTCATCGTCTGACGTGTCTTCCTCGGCGGCGGGCGCTGCGGCTTCCACCTCGACGAAGCCGTCGATCAGCTCGTCGATGCGCATCTCGTCTTTTTCGATCAGCGCTGCCATGTCCAGAATCTGCTGGATGGTGAGCGGGCACGACGAAATCGCCTGCACCATGTGGCGCAGGCCTTCCTCGATGCGCTTGGCGATCTCGATTTCGCCCTCGCGGGTGAGCAGGTCGACCGAGCCCATTTCGCGCATGTACATGCGCACCGGGTCGGTGGTGCGGCCGAACTCGGAATCGACCGTGGTCAGGGCCTGTTCGGCCTCGGCCACCACGTCCTCGTCGGCGACGGCCGGGGCGGCGCCCTGCATCAGCAGGGTTTCGGCATCCGGCGCCTCGTCGTAGACCTGGATGCCCATGTCGTTGATCATGCCGATCACGCCTTCGATCTGGTCGGCGTCAAGCACCTCGTCGGGCAGGTGGTCGTTGATCTCGGCATAGGTCAGGAAACCACGCTCCTTGCCCAGGATAATGAGGTTTTTCAGCTGGGTGCGGCGCGCCTCGGCTTCCACCGGCGTCAGCTCTTTCAGTGGGAGCAGCGTTTCGGATTTTTTGGCGCCACCGCCTGGTTTTCTTCCACGTACAGCCACAGGCATATCTCCGCTCAGGTTCTGCCCGGTGCGAAGCGCGCGGGCAGGAAAAAACGTTCAAAAACAACCGGCAATTATACCGCAAACCGGGGCTTCGCCCCGGCGTTTCTGGCAAGCTAGGAGCGTGCCAGTTCGATTAATTCCTGGCGTTCGCTGATACTCAAACTGCTTAACGGCCGTGCGGCCAGTTCCTGCCAGCGGCGGCGCTGCCAGTCGTCACGCAACTGTTTGACCGCGCCGTCGAATTCCGCGTTCCAGTCCCAGCTATCATCTTTGTCAAGTAAATCCGTCATCAGTTCATCGACCAAGGGCGCGAGTTCAGTGCCTTGGGCGATAACGCTGAGCGTCTGTGGTTTGAGCGGGCCAACCTCACGCAGCCAGGCCATCAGTTCGCCCATGCGGCGGCTCAGCGGGTCGTTTGCATCGAGCCAGCAGGGATCGACTTCGGCAACGCGCTGCGGGTTCATCAGCAGCGTGCGGGCCAGGCTGCGCACCCGCGAGGGTGCCGGACGGCGCTGCGGCCGCAGCGCCGTCCGGCGGGTGGCGCTGGGCCTGACCCCCATGAGGCCGAACTCGTCGGCCTGCAGGTTTGCGAGTTCGGCGATCTGCCGCTGGATCAAGCGGGCCAGCAGCGGCGCGGCGATTTTCTCCAGCAGCGGCTTCGCGTCCTTGATCAGCGCGGCGCGGCCTTCCTGACTGTCGAGTTTGCGGCCGCGTGACAGTTCGCGCACCAGAAAGGCGGAGAGCGGCAGCGTATCGGTGTCCAGCAGATGCAGAAAGGCGGCCTGGCCGTTGGTGCGGATATAGCTGTCGGGATCTTCGCCTTCGGGCAGGAACAGGAAGCTGACATCCTTGCCATCCTGCAGCGATTCCAGCGTGTTTTCGAGCGCGCGCCAGGCGGCCTTGCGCCCGGCCTTGTCGCCATCGAAGGCGAAGATCAGATGGTCGGTGTGGCGCAGCAGGGTGCGCGCATGGATCGGCGTGGTGGCGGTGCCCAGCGCCGCCACGGCAAATTCCACCCCATGCTGCGCCAGCGCCACCACATCCATGTAGCCTTCGACCACGATGGCGCGTCCGGCCGCCTTGATCGCCGCGCGCGCTTCGAACAGGCCGTATAGCTCCGAGCCCTTGTGAAACAGGAGGGTTTCCGGCGAATTGAGGTATTTGGGCTCGCCCTGGTCGAGCACGCGTCCGCCGAAGCCGACGATCTGGCCCTTGATGTTGCGGATCGGAAACATGATGCGGTCGCGAAAGCGGTCGTAGCGCCCGCGGTCGCCGTCGATCACCAGGCCCGATGCGGCAAGGGCGTCCGCTGTGTAATCGGGAAAGACCTGCTTCAACGGCGAGCCGTCCGGCGCGTAGCCGATGCCGTAGCGGGCGGCGATGGCGCCGGTCAGCCCGCGCTGCTTCAGGTAGTCGATTGCGCGCGGCGTCTGCTTGAGCTGTTTCTTGTAGAACTGGGCGGCCAGTTCCAGCGCTTCCCATAATGCTGGCGGTGGTCTGGGGCGGTCGGGTTCGCCGGACTCGGGCACCGGCAGGCCGACGTCCTGCGCCAGCGCCGCCACCGCGTCGGGAAACCCCATATGCTCGTATTCGATCAGGAAGCCGATCGCGGAGCCGTGCGCGCCGCAGCCGAAGCAGTGGTAGAACTGCTTGGTCGGACTGACCGTGAAGGAGGGGGTTTTTTCGCTGTGGAAAGGACAGCAGGCCTGATAGTTCTGTCCGGCTTTTTTCAGCGGCACGCGCCGGTCGATGACGTCGACGATGTCGACGCGGGCGAGCAGGGTGTCGATGAAATCGCGCGGGATCATGGCAGCCGCATGATAAACCCGGGCGGGCGCCGGGTGGGAGTCAGCTTGCGAGGCGGGATTTGATCAGCGCGGACACCTGGCCCATGTCGGCGCGGCCGGCAAGGCGAGCCTTCAGCAGGCCCATGACCTTGCCCATGTCCTTTGCGCTGGCGGCGCCGGATTCGGCGATCGCTGCCGCGACTGCGGCTTCGACTTCGGCAACGGAAAACGGTTCGGGCAGATAGGCCTGCAGGATGCTCAGTTCGGCCTGCTCCGTTGCCACCAGGTCATCCCGGCCGGCCGCCTCAAACTGGCTGATTGAATCGCGGCGCTGCTTGATGAGTTTTTCGACGATGCTGCTGACTGCAGCGTCGTCCAACTCGATGCGCTCGTCGATTTCTTTCTGCTTGATCGCAGCCAGGAGCAGGCGAATCGTGCCGAGGCGTACCGCCTCTTTGGCGCGCATGGCCGCCTTCATGTCGTCAGTGAAGCGAGCCTTGAGCGACATGCGTGGGCTTTTTACGAGAGGGCGATTCTGCGTTGACGCAGAATCAATACATCTTGGGGGGGAGTTGCTGGCCGCGCAGGCGCTTGCTCTGACGCTTGACCGCTGCGGCGAGCTTGCGCTTGCGTTCGGCGGTGGGCTTCTCGTAGAACGTGCGGGCGCGCAGTTCGGTCAGGAGGCCGACTTTTTCGATTGAACGCTTGAAGCGGCGCAAGGCGACATCGAACGGCTCGTTTTCTTTGACTTTGACGTGGGGCATATTTAAAGGGGGCTTCCGGGAAAGCTTCCTGTGAACTGGAAAAACGAGAATAATAGCAAGCCCGCACGATTTTTTCCAGCGCAATCCTGTTTCCGCTCCGTTCGGCATCGGGAAAAGGGGGGGGGCGATAGGCTGCCAGGGTTTGTCGCACTGTCCCTGCTGGGAGGATAAAATAAAAAACACCAATGAATTCATGGCGGTGCCGGCTTTGCCGCCGTCGTCCTATGCGTTCTCCGTGCCCGGGCCTGCGACTGGCCCGGTTCCAAAATGGAAGCGGCGCTGTTGCGTGTGGGGTACACCTGCCGCAGTTTGCAAGATGGGGGTGGCGCGATCGGTGCCCCCGGTTCTGGCTCGCCGCACTTCTTCAGGCACGCGTCGGGTAGACGGCTTACCTAATATAATGGCGTCGCCCGATATCATCGGGTTGCCTGATCCCCTATTGAAGTGAATCGCCATGCCCGATACCAGCCCTGAATTGCAAGACGAAGTCGCCAGCCTCATCGTCTCCACCCTGAACCTCGACGTCAGCCCGGAAGAGATTCAGCCCGACGCCTCCCTTTACGGCGAGGGGCTCGGGCTCGACTCCATCGACATTCTGGAGGTGGCCCTGGTTGTTTCCAAGCGTTTCGGATTCCAGTTGCGAGCCGATAACGCGGACAACGTCAGCATCTTCAGTTCGCTCGCCAGCCTGACCCGGCATATCGCGGCCAACCGGGAAAAATGAATTTGACCCTGTCAAGCGCGGTCCGCTGGGTCGTCATCGCCGCCGCGTGCATTGCCTATCCCGTGCTGGCGCATTACAGCGCAACTAAGGCGGCCACCACCTTCCCGTCGCTGGGAGTGGCGGTCTCTCTGGCGCCTTCTCTCGCCATCCTGTTGTGGCTGACCTGGCGTTCGCCCATGCGGCCGGCCATGGTGTTGCTGTGTGCTGTCGTGGGCGGGCTGCTGTGGGGGTTCTGGGGCGTGCTGGAGCGCAATTTTAGCTGGGTCTATTTCCTCCAGCACGCGGGCACCTATGTCATGCTGGCCGCCGTGTTCGGCGTCACCCTGGCGCGCGGACGGCAACCCTTGTGCACCCATTTTGCCGAAATGGTCCACGGCAGCCTGTCGCCGGAGGAGGTCCGTTATTCGCGCCAGGTCACCCTGGCGTGGACGCTGTTTCTTCTGGCGATCAGCCTGGTTTCCAGCGCTTTGTTTTTGTTTGCCGGCATCGAGGTGTGGTCGATTTTCGCCAACTTCCTCTCTTTTCCGCTGATCCTGCTGATGTTCGTCGTCGAATTCCAGATTCGCCGGCGCAAGCTGCCGCACCAGAAAAAACACAGCATCATGGACGGCGTGCGTGCGTACTGGAAGAGACCGGGCGCGCCTTCCGGTCCCCTCTAAGCTGTGCTCCTGCCGTCCATGGCCACGCTGCCGCTCGTCGCCCATTGCCGTCACGATGCCGTCATGGCCTGGCGCGGCAACACGCCGGTCAGCGTCAGGCAGTTTCTGGGCGAGGTCGAGCACGTCGCCAGCCAGTTGCCGCCGGGGCGTCATGTGCTCAACCTGTGCGGCGACCGCTACCATTTCACCGTTGCCCTGGCGGCCTGCGTCGTCAGCGGCCGGGTCAGTCTGCTGCCCTCCACCCATACGCCGGAGATGGTCCGGCAGATGCAGCGCATCGCCCCGGATGTTTTTTGCATCGTCGATCAGGACGCGGGCGCGGATCTGCCCACCTTTCGCTATCCCGAATCGATGCCGGTTGTGGCCAACCCGGCCATTCCCGAGATCGATTGCGCGCAGGTCGTCGCCCAGGTCTTTACTTCCGGCTCCACCGGCGTGCCGGTGCCGCATGTCAAGCGCTGGGGCAGCCTGGTGCGCAACGTGCGCGCGGAAGCACAACGCCTGGGCATCGGCGCGGATCATGCCATCCTCGGCACCGTTCCGCCGCAGCACATGTACGGCCTGGAGTCGACCGTCCTGATGCCGCTGCAAAGCGGCGCCGCGCTGCATGCCGGACGGCCCTTCTACCCGGCGGACATCTGCGCCACCCTGGCGAGTCTGCCGCGCCCGCGCATGCTGGTCACCACCCCTTACCACCTGCGTGGCCTGCTCGCGGAGCAGGCCACGCTGCCGGCGGCCGACCAGCTTCTCTCGGCCACCGCCCCGCTGTCGCAGGACCTGGCCCGTGAGGCCGAGTCCCGGTTCGGCGCGCCGCTGCACGAGATCTACGGCTGCACCGAGACCGGGCAACTCGCCTCGCGGCGCACCGCGGCCGGCCTCGAATGGCACACGCTGGCGGACATCCAGCTGCGCCGCGAGGGACCGACGTTGTGGGCCGAGGGCGGCCACATCGACAGCCCGACCGGTCTTTCCGATGTCATCGAACTCACCGGCGACGGCCCGCTGTCCACCACCTTCCTGCTGCATGGTCGGCATGCCGACCTGGTCAACATCGCAGGCAAGCGCACCTCGCTGGCCTGCCTCAACCACCAGCTGAACGCCATCCCGGGGGTGCAGGACGGCGTCTTCGTGCTGCCCCGCGAGGACAGCGCGGATCGCATCGGCCGCCTCACCGCCCTGGTGGTCGCCCCCGGCCTCACTCCGGCTGAGCTGATCCAGGCCTTGCGCGAGCGCATCGACCCCGTTTTTCTGCCGCGCCCGCTGCTGTTCGTCGAGGCCCTGCCGCGCAATGCCACCGGCAAGCTCCCCGGCCAGATCACCCAGGACCTGCTGGCCATCCTGCAGGCCCAAGCCAGGATGCCGGCATGAGCGATCATGTCATTCCGCTGCCCGTCGCCGCCGACCATCGCGCCTATGCCGGACACTTTCCCGGTCAGCCCATCCTTCCCGGCGTCGTACTGCTGGATGAGGCGCTGCATGCGCTAGCGGCGCAATTGGGCGGGCAGGATGGGGGTTGGCAACTCAAGTCGGTGAAGTTCCACAGTCCGGTCCAGCCCGGTGAGTCCCTCACCCTGCACGCCCCCGAATCGCCGGCCGGCGGCTTCCGCTTTGAGATCCGCTGTAGGGACAGCCATGGCAACGAGCGCGGCGTGGCCAGCGGCAGCGTTGTTTTTTCGCCAGCGGCCCCGGCATGACCACACCGGAAATCTCGCAGCAAGCGGAGTGGATCCGGCGCCCCGAGCGCAGCAATCGGACCATGCTGCGCGTGATGACCTGGATCTCCCTTCGCCTGGGTCGTACCCCCGCCCGTTTTGTCCTGGCCGGCATCAGCCTTTATTTTTTGCTTTTCGCGCCCGCAGCCAAGGCCGCCTCGCGTGCCTATCTGCGCCGGGCGCTGGATCGGGAACCCTCATTTGCCGACGTGTTCCGGCACTTCCACAGCTTTGCCTCAACCATCCACGACCGGCTCTTTCTGCTCAATGGGCGTTTCGATCTGTTTCAGGTGGAGGTGCATGGCGAGGATGTCGTCCAGGAGGTGCTGGCCATCGGGCGCGGCGCCATCCTGTTGGGCGCGCACATGGGCAGCTTCGAGGTGGTGCGCGCCATCGGCCGCCGCCAGCCGGGTCTCAGGGTGGTCATGGTCATGTATGAGGAAAACGCCCGCAAGCTCAATGCCGCGCTGGCCGCCATCAACCCGGCGGCGGTGCAGGACATCATCCCCTTGGGGCAGCTCGATTCGATGCTGCGGGTGCAGGGCTGCCTTGACCAGGGCATGGTGCTCGGTGTGCTGAGCGACCGCACCCTCGGCGGCGATCCGACCCTGCGCGTCCCCTTCCTGGGAGCGGACGCCGAGTTTCCGGTCGGGCCCATGCGCCTGGCCGCCATGCTGAGGCGACCGGTGCTGTTCATGAGCGGCCTCTACCTGGGCAGCAATCGCTATGCCATCCACTTCGAGCGGCTGGCCGATTTCAGCGAGCTCGAACGGAGCGACCGCGATGCCGCCGTCCGTTCCGCCGTGACCGCCTACGCGGCTTGTCTGGAACGCCAGTGCCGCGCCGCCCCCTACAACTGGTTCAACTTCTTCGATTTCTGGCGCCCCAAGGATGTCGCCTAAACATGACCCGACTCACGCGACCCCACTTTCGACGATGTGCCCTGGTCTGGCTGGCGCTGCTGTTCAGCCCCCTCGCTCAGGCCGTACCGCTGAGCATCGCCCAGCTCATGGCCGGGCTGGCGAAGCACCCGCAAGGCGCGGCCACCTTCACCGAGACAAAAACCATTTCCATTCTCGAGCAGCCGATCGAGTCTTCCGGCGAATTGCTGTTTATCGCGCCGGCCCGCCTGGAAAAGCGCACCCTGAAACCGAAGCCCGAGACCATGGTGCTTGACGGCGGCACCCTCACCCTCGAACGCGGCCGCCGCAAACACGTGCTGCAGCTGAAGGACTACCCGGAGGTGGCCGGCATGATCGAGAGCATTCGCGCCACACTGGCCGGCGACCTCCAGGCCCTGGAGCAGGTCTACCATCTGGCCCTGGACGGCGGCCAGGAACGCTGGACCCTGGTGCTCACCCCGCTCGACCCCAAGGTCAGTGCCGTCATCGCCCGCATCCGGATGGAGGGGGGCCGGAATGTGGTACGCAGCGTCGAGATTCTCCAGGCTGACGGCGACCGCTCGCTGATGACCATCGAACAGCAGGCGACGCCTTAATGATCCACCCGCGCCGCCGCGGCCTCGCTGCCATCATGCTTTGGCTGATTTTTTTGTTGGCTTGTGTCGTCGTCATCAGCCGCACCCATTTCACCACCGACTTGTCGGCTTTCTTGCCGCGCAGCCCCACGCCCGAGCAGCAGCTGCTCATGGATCAACTCCAGGACGGCCTCGCCTCGCGCCTGATTCTGGTGGGCATCGAAGGCGCCGACGCCCCCACCCGCGCCCGGCTTTCCAGGCAAGTCGCCCAGCGTCTGCGCGCCGACCCAACATTTGTCAGCGTCAATAATGGCGAGCCGGTCAACAGCGAGCGCGACCGTGCTCTCCTGTTCGACAATCGTTACCTGTTGAGCCCGGCCGTGACGCCTGGGCGCTTTAGCGCAGATGGCCTCCATGCCGCCCTGAGCGACAGCATCGACCTGCTGGCCTCGCCCGCCGGACTGCTGGTCAAATCCCTGCTGCCGCGCGACCCGACCGGGGAAATGCTGCAGTTGCTCGAGCAGCTCGACAGCGGCACCCAGCCGAAACTGGTGGAGGGGGCATGGGCATCGCGCGATGGCACGCGCGCCTTGCTGCTGATGCAAACGCATGCAGCGGGGGGCGATACCGATGCCCAGCAGTTCGCCATGGCCGCCATCCGGCAGGCATTCGACCAGGCGTTGGACCAAACCCCCGGCGCGACCGCCTCCGCCCAACTGGTGATGACCGGCCCCGGTGTGTTTTCGGTGACGTCGCGCGACACCATCAAGCGCCAAGTCACCCGGCTCTCCATCATCAGCCTTGCCCTCATCGCCACGCTGCTCCTGCTCGTTTACCGTTCCTTCAGCGCCCTGGCGTTGGGCTTGCTGCCCGTTGTCAGCGGTGCGCTGGCCGGCATTGCGGCGGTCAGCCTGGGCTTTGGCGCGGTGCACGGCATCACCCTGGGATTCGGCACCGCCCTGATCGGCGAGGCCGTGGATTATTCGATCTACCTGTTTGTGCAATCGGAACAGAACCGGGCGGATCATCAAAACTGGATCAAGCGCTTCTGGCCCACTATCCGCCTCGGTGTGCTGACGTCGATAGCCGGTTTTGCCTCGCTGCTGCTGTCCGGCTTTCCCGGCCTGGCGCAACTCGGCTTGTATGCGATTGCCGGGCTGATCGCGGCCGCAACGGTGACGCGCTTCGTCCTGCCTTCATTGTTGCCCGCCAACTTCCGCATCCATGATTTATCGGCCGTCGGGCTCACCCTGTCCCGCGTGGTCCAGGGCGCGGCAGCCCTGCGCTGGCCTGCAGCGATCGTGGTGCTGGCGGCCTGCGCCATCGTGGTCAACAACCGCGCCAGTTTGTGGGATGACACAATCGCGTCACTCAGCCCGGTGTCGCAAGCGGATGTGGAACTCGATACCCGCTTGCGTGCCGACATGGGGGCGCCGGATGTGCGCTACCTGGTCGTCGTATCCGGTGCCAATCAGGAATCCGTCTTGCGCGCCGCCGAGCGGGTTTCCACGTTGCTGCAGACACTCGTCGAGCAAGGCGAACTGGCCGGATTTGAAAGCCCGAGCCATTACCTTCCCAGCCTGGCCACGCAACGCGCACGCCAGGCCAGTCTGCCTCCTCGACCCGTGCTGGAAACACACCTGGCGCAAGCCGTCCAGGGCCTGCCGGTGCGTGCGCAACTGTTTACGCCGTTTCTGGCCGACGCCGCCGTCGCGCGCAGCCAGCGTTTGCTGCAGGCAAGCGACCTGCAGCAGACCTCGATGGCGATGGCGGTCGATGCCCTGCTCATCCAGCAACACGGGCAATGGCGTGCCTTGTTGCCGCTGACCGCGCCCGAGGGGGGCAGCATCGATGCCGAGCCTATCCGCGCTGCTTTGAGCGCAATCCCCGATGTGCTGTTCGTCGACATGAAGGCCGAGTCGGATCGCCTGTATTCCGGCTACCTGCGCGAAGCCATTGCGCTGTCGCTCGGCGGGCTGGTCGCCATTGTCGCGTTGCTGCTCGTGGTTTTTCGCTCGCCCATGCGCGTGCTGCGCATCATCGCGCCGCTGGCCGCTGCGGTCGTCACCGTCACGGCGGGATTGAGCCTGTTTGGCCAGCAAATGATCATTCTGCATCTGGTGGGCTTGCTGCTGGTGGCCGCAGTGGGCTCCAATTACGCCCTGTTTTTTGATCGGCCCGATCCGCGCACGCCGATCCTGCCGCGCACGCTGGCCTCGATGCTGTTTGCCAGCCTCACCACCGTCGCGGGTTTTGGCCTGCTCGCGTTTTCCGACGTCTCCATCCTGCAGGCGCTGGGCGTGACCGTCGCCCCGGGTGTCATCCTGGCCTTGTTCTATGCGGCGGTTTTTGCCCGCCAAGCCGATGCGGGATCCAGTCATGCGTGACCCCGCCTGGCATCCCAGCCTGCTGATCCGCGCATCCGTCGCGCTGCATGGGCTGGCCTTGGTGGCCGTGATCGCCGAACCCGCGCAATGGCGCTGGGCGCTGGGCGCCGTGGTCATCAACCACCTGCTGCTGACCGCGGTCGGCTTGTGGCCGCGCAGCAACTGGCTGGGGCCGAACTGGACGCGGCTGCCCGCCGCCGCAGCGGCCAGGAATGAAATCGCCCTCACCATCGACGACGGCCCCGACCCTCTCGTCACCCCGCAGGTGCTGGACATTCTGGATCGCCATGCCGCACGCGCCACCTTTTTCTGTGTCGGCGAAACAGCGGCACGCTACCCGGATGTCTGCCGGGAAATTGTCCGCCGTGGCCATGCCGTGGAAAACCACAGCCAGCATCACCGCCATCATTTTGCCCTGCAGGGCCCGCGCGGTTTCCTGCGCGAACTGGAGGCCGCACAAGGCACCCTCGGCCTGATTACCGGCCAGCGCCCGGTGTTCTTTCGTGCCCCTGCCGGCTTGCGCAATCCCTTTCTCGATCCCGTGCTGGCGCGACTCGGCTTGACGCTCGCCAGCTGGTCGGCGCGGGGGTTCGACACCCGCATCGGCGACGCCGCGAGGGTCAAGCATGCGCTGCTGCATGAGCTGCGGGGCGGCGCCATTTTGCTGCTGCACGACGGCAATGCTGCCCGGACACCGGGGGGCACGCCGGTTATTCTCGACGTGCTGCCTGCGGTGCTGGAAGCGGCCGCCGCCGCCGGACTGCGTTTTGTCCGTTTGCGAGACGCACTTTCATGAACAGCACACCACGCAACGCGTCGGCGCTGCCGCAGCCGGGAGAACAGGCCTTGAAAAACAGTCAGCCAACGCCCTGGTACCGGCAGATTGCCGCAGCCATCATCCAGCATGTGTATCTGAAAAACATAGGCATCCCGCTTTTCATCGGCCTGTTTTTCGGCGCGTATTTCTACGTGCTCAAAGTCCCGGCCTACCCCACCACGGTGATGCCGATCACCTGGCTGGATCAGATGATCAGTTTTCAGCCGTGGGCGATGCCGCTGTATGTTTCACTGTGGGTGTATGTTTCCCTGCCGCCGGCATTGCTCGCAACGCGACGCGAACTCTATCGCTATGGCATGGCGATGGGCGGAACCTGCCTTTTGGGGCTGATTGTTTTCTACTTCTGGCCCACCGCGGTCCCCGCAGCCGAGATCGACTGGGCCCGACATCCCGGCGTGGAGTTCCTTAAAAACGTCGATGCCGCAGGCAATGCCTTCCCTTCGCTGCATGTCGCCACGGCCTTGTTTTCGGGGATTTGGCTCGGTCAGCTGCTGCGTCGATTCGGTGCGCCGCGTTGGAGTCGGCTGGTCAATTGGCTGTGGTGCATCGGCATCATCTATTCCACCCTCGCCACCCGCCAGCATGTGGCGGTGGATGTGTGGGGTGGTCTCATGCTGGGCGGGGTGGCAGCCTGGCTGTCGCTGCGCAGCCCTGCCTGCGCAACTCGCACCGGGCCGGATCTGAAGGAAACTGGTTGTGGAATTGACTGAAAACTCACTGTATCGGGATTGGTTGACGTGTTGAATTCGCTCTGGCTTTCCCATTTCACGGCTGCAAGCTGCCTCGGCCACGGCCTGGCGCCAACCTTGGCCGCCCTGCTTGCGCAAAAGAGCGAGCTCGTGCCCTGCGCCTTCGCGACGGTGACCGACCTGGCAACGTACATCGGCGAAGTGGCCGGCGTGGACGAGGCGCCCTTGCCGGCCAGCCTCGCCGAATACGAATGCCGCAACAACCGTCTCGCCTACCTGGGGCTGCGTCAGGATGGCTTCAATGCCGCCGTCGGCGCCGCCGCCGCGCGCTACGGCCGGCGCCGGGTGGGCGTGCTGCTCGGCACCAGCACCTCTGGCATTCTGCAGACCGAGCAGGCGTACCGCCGCCGCGACCCGTCAACCGGCGCGCTGCCGGACGACTTCATCTATCGCACCACGCACAACACCTATTCGGTGGCCGACTTCGTGCGCAGCGCCTTCAACCTGGAAGGCCCCGCCGTGGTGGTCTCCACCGCCTGCTCGTCGAGCGCCAAGGTGTTCGCCTCGGCGGCGCGGATGATCGCCGCCGGCGTGATCGACGCCGCCATCGTCGGCGGCGTCGACTCCTTGTGCCTGACCACGCTCTACGGCTTCAACTCGCTGGAGCTGCTCTCGTCCGAACCCTGCCGCCCCTACGACGCCGACCGCAGCGGCCTCTCCATCGGCGAAGCGGCGGCCTTCATTTTGCTGGAGCGTCCGGCTGCCAGCCTCGATGCCGATGCCGTGCTGCTCTTGGGCGCGGGCGAATCGAGCGACGCCCACCACATGTCGTCGCCGCACCCGGAAGGCCTGGGCGCGCGCATGGCGATGGAATCCGCACTCAAGGCTGCGGGCCTGCAGCCTGCCGACATCGACTACATCAACCTGCACGGCACCGCAACGCCGAGCAACGATGCCGCGGAGGGCAGGGCGGTCGCGGCCCTGTTCGGCGATACCGTGCCGTGCAGTTCGACCAAGGGCGCGACCGGCCACACCCTGGGGGCGGCCGGTGGGCTGGAGGCGGTCATCAGCGCGCTGGCGCTGCAGCAGGGCTTCCTGCCGGGCGGGGTCAACACGCGTCGCGTCGATCCGGGCATACCCGTCCAGTACCTGACCGCGAACCGGGAAGTCGCGCCGCGCCGGGTGCTCAGCAACTCGTTCGGATTCGGCGGCACCAACTGCAGCCTGATCCTGGGGCGCGCGCAATGAAGCTCATCGCCTATCTCGACGGCATCGGCCTGGTCGGCCCGGGACTCGACAACTGGCTCGCGGCGCGGCCCATCCTGGCGGGCACCATCCCCTACGAATCGCGCCCCCTCACCGTCGCCGCGCCGCCGTCGCTGCCCCCGGCCGAGCGCCGCCGCACCGGACTCGCGATCAAGGTCGCGCTGGCGGTGGCGCAGGAAGCCTGCGCTGCCGGACAGCTCGATGCCCGGCAACTGGCCGCGGTGTTTTCCTCCTCCGGTGCCGACAACGACAACTGCGACGCCATCTGCAAGACGCTGGCTTCCAACGACCGCAGCATCTCGCCGACCCGCTTCCACAACTCGGTGCACAATGCCCCGGCGGGCTACTGGGGCATCGCCTCCGGCGCCATGACCCCGGCCACGGTGCTGTGCGCCCACGACGGCAGCTTCGGCGCCGGCCTGCTGGAAGCGCTGACCCAGGTCGCGGTCGAGGGCTGGGGCACGCTGCTGGTCACCTACGACATGCCCTATCCCGAACCGCTTCACGCCAAGCGTCCGCTCCCCGCCGCCTTCGGCATTGCGCTGGCGCTGATGCCCGAACGCAGCGCGCAATCGCTGGCGCGGATCGAACTCAGCCTTGATGACGCCGCGCCCGATGCGCTGGCCGAGCCTGGGCTCGAAGCGCTGCGCCGCGCCATTCCCTGCGCGCGCGGGCTGCCACTGCTGCAGACCCTGGCGCGCGGGGAGGGCGGGAAGGTCGTTCTGGACTACTTGGCGCCGCTCAGTCTGGCAGTGGAGATCGAAGCATGTCGCTAGACCACGCCTGGCTGCTCGCCCACCTGCCGCACCAGGGCAGCATGTGCCTGCTCGACGCTGTCACCGACTGGGACACGCAGCGCATCCGCTGCACCGCAAGCAGCCACCGCGATGCCGCCAACCCGCTGCGCGCACACGACCGCCTCGGCGCCGCTTGCGGCATCGAATACGCCGCGCAGGCCATGGCCGCCCACGGCGCGCTGCTGGCGGCGGCCGACGCCGCACCGCGCGCCGGCTATCTGGCCAGCGTGCGCAGCGTCGAACTATATGTCGCGCGGCTGGATGACATCGCCGCCGACCTCGACATCGAGGCGGAGCGCCTGTCGGGCGACGGCAACACCATCCTTTATGGCTTTCGCGTCAGCGCCGCCGGTCGCGAACTGCTCAGCGGCCGGGCTGCGGTGATACTGGATGCGGCGGTACTGGACGCCGACAAACAGGGAGATCAAACATGAAACGCGCGCTCGTCACCGGCGGCAGCGGCGGCATCGGTTCGGCAATCTGCCGCCGCCTCGCCGCCGACGGCTGTTACGTCTACATCCACGCCAACCGCAACCTGGTGAAAGCGCAAACGCTGGCCGAGGAAATCAAGACGGGCGGCGGCCAGGCCGAGGCCATCGCCTTCGACGTCACCGACGCCGACAGCAGCCGCGCCACACTCGAAGCACTCATTGCCGACACGCCGATCCAGGTGCTGGTGAACAACGCCGGCATCCACGACGACGCCGTCTTCCCCGGCATGAGCGCGGCGCAGTGGCACCGCGTGCTGGATGTGTCGCTTTCCGGTTTCTTCAACGTCACCCAGCCGCTGACGCTGCCGATGCTGCGCAGCCGCTGGGGGCGCATCGTCAACATCACCTCCATCGCCGGACTCACAGGCAACCGCGGCCAGGTCAACTATTCGGCCGCCAAGGGGGCGCTGCACGCCGCCACCAAATCGCTGTCGCTGGAACTCGCCAGCCGCGGGGTGACGGTCAACGCCGTGGCGCCGGGCATCATCCAGACCGAGATGATCGACGGCGTTTTCGACGCCAAAGCCATCGCGGGCATGGTGCCGATGAAGCGCGCCGGCCGTCCCGAAGAGGTGGCGGACCTGGTCGGCTTTCTCGCCTCGGAGCAGGCGAGCTACATCAGCGGCCAGATCATCTCGGTCAATGGCGGCATGATTTGATCCCGCCGATCCACGCCCTCGCGGTCCACCAGACCGAGGCGCTGCTGTTCTTCACCCTGCTGCAACTGACGCTGATTGTGCTCGCTGCCCGCCTCGGCGGCGAACTGGCGCAGCGCGTCGGCCAGTCGCCGGCGGTGGGCGAGATCATCGTCGGTATCCTGCTGGGGCCGTCGCTGTTCGGACTGCTCGCCCCCGACCTGTTCCAGTATGTATTTCACTCGACGCCGGCGGCGCCGATGCAGATGCTGTCGCAGATCGGCCTGGTGCTGCTGATGTTCCAGATCGGCCTGGAATTCGATTTCGCCCACCTGACCGCGCGCAGCAACCGCCGCGCCGTCGCCCTCATCGCGAGCGCCAGCATGGTCGCGCCCTTCGCGCTCGGCTTCGGTTTCGGCTGGCTCAGCGCGCCGCTGCTCTCGCCCGGCATCAACCCGCTCGCCACGTCCTTGTTCATCGCCACCGCCTTCTCCATCACCGCCTTGCCCATCCTCGGTCGCATCATGATGGAGTTCAAGATCACCCGCCTGCCGATCGGCGTCATCGCCATCAGCGCCGCCGCCATCAACGACGTCATCGGCTGGCTGCTGCTCGCGCTCATCACCGCGCTCGCCCTGGCCGAATTCAGCGCCGCCGCCTTCGCCTTCAAGGTGACGCTGGTCGGGGTGTTTTTCGCCACCTGGTGGTTTGTCGTGCGGCCGCTGATGAAGCGCGTGATCCGTGCCAGCCAGGCGAAGCCTGTTCCGGTGGGCGAGAAGGCCGGGCGCGGCAAGCTCACCCACAACCTGCTCGGCATCCTGCTCGCCGCCATCTTCGTCTCGGCGATGACCACCTACCAACTCGGCATCTTCGCCATCTTCGGCGGCTTCATGATGGGCGTGATCCTGCACGACGAGCACGAACTGATCGAGGCATGGAAGGAACGCATCGGCCATTTCGTCATGGTCTTCTTCCTGCCCATCTTCTTCACCTACACCGGGCTGCGCACAAACGTCGGCGGCCTCGATTCGGTTGAGGCGTGGGGCTGGTGTGGGCTGCTGATTGCCCTGGCCACTTTGGGCAAGTTCGGTGGCAGCTATATTGCTGCGCGCTGGGCCGGGATGTCGCACCACGAGGGCAAGGTGATAGGCATCATGATGAACACCCGCGCGCTGATGGAACTGATCGTCATCAACGTCGGTTTTGATCTTGGCGTGATCTCGCAGCAGGTGTTCACCATGTTGGTGCTGATGGCGATTTTCAGCACGGTGATTACGACGCCGGGGTTGCGGCGGTGGTTGCCGAAGATGGGGGTGGTTGTTGCGGGGCGGCATTGAGGCGTATCCGCTCGCTTCGTCCTTCTTTGCGAGCGCAGCGAAGCAATCCAGTCAGAGGATTGGCGTGAAGCACGTTGCGTAAACCTTCGCAGGGCTACTGACCGTTGGCCGGGGGTAGCCCGGCGGCTAGTCACTTTTCTTGTCTCGCCAAGAAAAGTAACCAAAAGAAGGCGACCCCGCCATCCACGAAACCCCGAAAATCGAGCCAGCCGGGTGGGCGGCAAAGAACTCGCCCCGCTTTATTTGTATTTCGAAGGTGAGCGGGGCTCAGACACCTTTGCCGCTGATCCACCCGGCAGACTCGATTTTCGGCGTGGCTGAGAGGGGGGAAGTCAAAACCAGGGTGGCGATGACTGAAGCTCCAGATTACTATCCAAGCTGCTGACCAAGCTATTTAGGTTACTTGGCCACTCTATCTGTCTTCTGCGAGCTTGTTATGACTAACAACATATCCATAGATGCCTCAATCCATCAGCGTCTGATTACACGCTCCCTAAATCAGCTAATGGGCATCGTTAATGGAGTTGTATGTGACGGCCAGTTGCACGACAGTGAAGTTCACTTTCTCTCGGCTTGGTTACAAGAAAACGAGCAACTAAAAACTGTTTACCCTGCGAATATTATTCACAGGCTAATTCGAGAAGCATTATCCGACGGTGTTTTGACGCAGGATGAAAGGGATCATTTGCTGAAATCTCTATCTGAAATTTCAGGTAATGAATTCTGGAAAACAGGAGCAACGTTGCCAGAACCTATTGCACGAGTTTTTGATGATGACCCGACAGTCGTTTTCAGTGACAACATCTTTGTCATGACTGGTGAGTTCATGTTTGGCACCCGTAATGCCTGCCATAAAGCCACAGAACTTAGGGGTGGTTTAACCGGCGATAACGTCACCAAGAAAACCAACTATTTAGTTATCGGCTCAAGGGCTTCACCTGCATGGATCGAATCAAACTTCGGACGCAAGATTCAGAGAGCAGCTGAGATGGCGGAATCTGGTGAATTTGAGATTGCGATCATTCGTGAGAATGACTGGGCGATGGCACTATAGATGCCATCTTAGGGTGCCATGCTCGAAGGACATAGCGTCGGTGTATATCGCAACATAAGCACTCAAGTTATCCAGTCATCACCGCCCTGGTTTTGACTTTCCTCCCCTCTCAGCCACGCCGAAAATTGAGCCTGTCGGGTGGATCAGCGGCAAAGGTGTTTGAGCCCCGCTCACCTTCGAAATACAAACAAAAGCGGGGCGAGTTCTTTGCCGCCCACCCGGCAGGCTCGATTTTCGGGGTTTCGTGGATGTCGGGGTCGCCTTCTTTTGGTTACTTTTCTTGGCGAGACAAGAAAAGTGACTAGCCGCCGGGCTACCCCCGGCCAACGGTCAGTAGCGCAACGAAGGTTTCACACGCAACGTGCTTCGCGCTGATTCTCTGACTGGATTGCTTCGCTGCGCTCGCAATGACCAAAAAATAAAGGGGCCAGCTTCGCAATAAAAACTCTGCGAAGCTGCCCCTTTAATTCCGGTCTGAGCGCGCTAGGTCATCGCACGTACGGCTGATTGCGACGGTGACCCCCTTAGTCGTCAGCCGCCGACACGTATGCTGTCCATCGATCCCAACACGCCGAACACCTGCAGCAGCCATATCACAACAACTATGACTACGACAATATTCAGGATGTTTTTGATTTTTCGATCCATGGGTATGTAGGTATTGACGAGCCAAAGCAGCACGCCAACCACGATTAAGACGATGACCAAGTTAATCAGAGGCATACGGATTCTCCTGTGTGAGCATTAAATTTCTGGGGGCACCGACCAACTGGTTTAGGTGCAGCCTGATACTACCCTTTCTTTTATAGCTGATCGTAAACGGCATCTTCGTCGCTGTCCCATACTGCCGCAAACTTGTCTCGCTCGCAGACGACGGTTGCAACTCAACCCGGCTTGACCGCCTGATACTCCCCCAGAATCGACAGCGCCCGGCTTTCAATATGCCGGTTTACCCCGGCAAAACCCGCAGCCTCCAGCGTATCGATCACCCCGCTCGGCGGCACACAGGCCTCGATGGTGTCCCAGTAGTAGCGCCACAGCTTGGCCGACTCGGCGCTGCTGCCGATCATTCGGGCCAGCACTGGCACGACGCCGCGCATGTAGACCTTGAGCAGCGCCTGGCTCCAGGCGCGCTCCGGCTTGGTGATCTCGAGCAGGCAAAGGCGGCCGCCGGGCTTGAGGACGCGATGGAATTCGCTGAAGGCGGCCGACAGGTCGCCGATGTGGCGCAGTGCGTAGCCCATGCTGAGGAAGTCGAAGCTGGCATCGGGGAACGGGATCGCTTCCGCGCGTCCTTCGATGAGCTGGACGCCGGGCAAATGGGCTTGCGACATCATGCCGATGCTGGGGTCGACGCCCACCACCAGGGCGGGGTCGCCCACCAGCTTGACGGCTTCGCGCGCGACCAGACCGGTGCCGACGCCGATGTCGACGATGCGCATGCCGGGTTTCAAGCCCGCCCGCTGCAGCGCCTGATTGCGGTACCAAGGGCCGCTGCCCAGCGCGAGCAGGCGGTCGATGCGGTCGTAGTCGGAGGCGGTGCTGTCGAACAGCTTGCCGACGTAACCGCGCCGTTCCTGTTCGCTGGCGTAGTAGCCGGTGAGGGGCGGATGCGGGGCATGCACGGCTTGCGCGGATGAATCGGGGGTGTTTTTCATGGAGTGTTTGACCGACGAGTATTTAGGCGCCGCAGCAAAAGAAGCGGCACGCGCAGCAGGAAACCCAGCATCAGCCGCAGGTGCATCCAGGTGAGCAGGGTGTTGTCGCGCAGGTAGTTGAAGTGGGAAACGCCACCTTCGTCGGCGCGCAGGTATTTCACCGGCGCGGGCAGATTGATCGGGCGCACGCCGCGCCAGCACAGGCGCACCACGGCCTCGGGATCGAAGTCGAAGCGGCGCATCCAGCGCTGGCCGCGCATCACCTGGCGCAGGGGCTCGATCGGATAGACGCGAAAGCCGTAGAGCGAATCACCGATGCCCGCCCACAGGGTTTCCAGGTTGGCCCAGCCGTTGGAGATCTTGCGACCCTGCACCCGCAGCGCGGGGGCATCGGCATCGAACACGGGCTTGCCGAGGACCATCGCCTCGGGTGCCTGTTGCGAGGCGGCCATGAAGGCCGGAATGAGGTCGGCCGGGTGCTGGCCGTCGGAGTCCATCGTCAGCGCGTGGGTGAAACCCTGCTGCGCGGCGAGATCCAGGCCGTGCAGCACCGCAGCGCCCTTGCCGCCGTTTGCGGGCAGCACCAGCGCTTTCAGCTGCGGGTCGTTCGCCGCCATCTCCAGCAGGCCGGCGGCGGTGCCGTCGGTGCTGCCGTCCACCACCACCCACACCGGCGCCCACTGGGCACGCGCGGCGCGCACCGTTTCGTAGACCTGGGGACCCGGGTTATAGCTGGGGATCAGCACCAGGTGGCTGGCGGAAACCTTCGCGTCAGGCGACATCAGAGCCGGGCCGCACGGGATTCGGCGGCCTGCGGGGCGTCGGGCGGCAGGAAGTGCGGGGCATCGTGCAGCTCATCGATGAAGTAGCGCTCGAGGTCTTCAGTGAAGGTTCCGGCCTTTTCCTGCGGCGCGAAGCGGCGGCCGAGGCGGATGCGATAGGTGATCGGCATCGGCGGGCGGCGGAACAGCGGCCAGCCCTTGCCGAGGTAGGCCGAATCGGTCTCGATGAACACGGTCTGGATCGGCACCCGCGCCCGGCTCGCGATGAGCGCGGCGGTGCCCTTGCAGGCGTTGACCGGCCAGCGGGTGGTGCGGGTGCCTTCGGGGAAGATCAGCAGCTGGCTGCCGCTTTTCAGCTCGGCGACGGACTGCCTGATCATGCTCAATTGCGCGTCGTTGCGGATGTAGCCCGCCAGACGGGCACCTGCGCCGAGAAAGACGTTGTCGACGATGTCGACCTTCATGATGCAGGCCATGTTGGGCAGGCGCGAGATGACCATCAGGGCATCGAGCAGACAGGGGTGGTTGGGTGCGACGATCATCGGGCCTTCATCGCGCAGCGAATCGAGCGCGGACAGGTCGAAGCGGCAGGCGCCGATGAGGGACAGCGCGCCGAGATAAATCCTGAAGCCGGTGGTGCTGGCCCAGCGCCCGAGCGGGACGGCCCAGCGCTTCGGCAGGACGTAATAGAGGGGCACGGCGAGCAGCGTCCAGGTCAGCGAAATCGCGCCGAGCAGCGCCAGGCCGAACCACAGCGCGAAATATTCGTAGAGCCGATGCAGCCAGCGCCGGGGCAGGCTGGGCAGCGAAGCCAGGTGTGCGTTCACTCGACGGCCTCGACATGGGTGGACGACTCGCCGAGGATCCAGGCGATGCCGACGCCGGCGGCAAAGTAATTTTCACTTTTGACCAGCGGGCTGTCGGCGAAGGCGGCCCCCTTGAGGCTGTCCCAGCGGGCAAAGGCGCCCAGCCAGTATTTCGGGTAGCGCTTCGACACCGACATCATGAACTGGCTGCCGGCGTAGCCCCCCTTGGCGTCGAACGCCGGGCGGCCGGCGGTGGCGTATTGCGGCGCCACCGTATAGAAGTAGTCGTGGTTGCGTTCCGAGCCATACATGGGGCCGGCGAGCAGTCCCATGTTCCAGCCGGCAAGCCCTGCGACATCGGTGATGTCGAGGTTGAGGCGCGGCGAAAACACCCAGCCGATGTCGTCCATCCCCCCTGTTACGGTGACGGCGGTGCGGACCGGCAGGCGCAGATCCAGCCGGGTGCGCCGGTCGGCGGTGCGCCACAGGTTGAGGTCGAGCGAGGGGCCGAGTTCCACCGTCGGCTGCAGGTCGGGCATGCCCTGGCGCGCCCGGTTGTCGTCGCTGTTCACCGGCAGCGAGGCGCCGAGACTGAGATTGAGTTCGATGCGGTCGGTGCCGAAGAAGGTGCCGCGAATGCCGTGCCGGTCCGCCTTGAGAAACTCGCCGCGATAGATGAGATAGGGAAACGGAATGGCGTAGACGCTGGCCTGGTCCGAACCGCGATAGTCCGGCAAGGACAGGGCGCTGATGCCGGCGCCCAGTTCCCACAGGGGTTTTTCAGCGGCGAAGGCGTGGCCGGCGCAGCAGGCGAACAGCAGCGCGGTCAGGCTAAGGCGACGGTAGTCAGACATGGCGTGTTCCCCGTTGAAATATCCGTCCAGCCAGGGCCGATGGCATGGCCGCCCGAGGCCTCGATTTCGACCAGCAGTTCCGCGCGGCACACGTCGGCCTGCAGGAACACCGCCGACACCGGGGCGCCGATGAATTGCGCCATTTCGCGGCGGACCGTGGCCAGGTCCTCGGCATGACGGACATAGATCTTGTAGGCCAGCTGGTCGAGGCGGAAGCCGGCGCCCGGCGCCTGGCGGTTGGCCTCGGCGACGATGGCCGCGATGTTGTGCAGGCATTCCCGCGTCTGTGCCGCCACATCGCCGTGGTGCAGGGTCTGGTGGCCGACGATGCTGGCGGTGCCGGAGATGAACAGCATGTCGCGTCCGCCGAGCCTGACCCGCCCGGCGCGCGCGAAGGTCGGACTGCGCGGGCCGTATTGGCTGGGGTAATGGTAGGCGCTGAGCTGGCGCGGGTTTTCGACGCCGATCACGTTTGCGCGCGTCGCCAGGAAGGCAACGTGGAGGCCGCCGCCGCCGGAGCCGAGGGCGCAGGCGGCGGGCACCTTGTCGACGACCGAGCGGCCGTGGGCGAGGAAGGCATCCTGGCGGCCGATGTTGAACTGGCGGTAGCGCTCCACGGCATGGCTTTCCCGGTTGATCTCGGGGAAGTAGTTCCAGAAACGCAAGACGCTATGAAAGCCGCGAAGTTCCAGCAGCTCGAAGATGGCCTGGTAGGCGGCCTCCGTGGTGGCCTGCAGCGGCGAACGCGCATCCTGCGGCGCGGTTTCGTCCAGGCTGATGCAACCGAACAGCAGCGTTTCGCCCTGACGGTAGCGGATGGGGCCGTGCCGGCCGGACGCCAGGGGTTCGCGGCTATGCCAGACTTCACAGATCGCCTCCTCCCCGGCCGGCAGGCTCATGTCCACGGCCAGAAACGGCAGCTCCCCCGCGTCGAGCGAGCGGGCAGGATGGGAAAAGCAGGCGCCGCCCAGCACGCTGTCCTGCCCGGCCAGGCGGGACAGCTGAGACGCGGGCAGGACCTCCAGCCGCAGAATCGCTTCCGCAGGCATCATCGGGCGCCGGCCTCTTCTACTTCGTCCAGGGGGCGGATATTGAGCTTGCGGCGCTTCCAGGCCGTCACCGTGCGCTGCAGGTTGGCCAGCGAGGTGAGGTGATAGATCGCCTTGAACACCAGCAGCGAACGCCAGATGGGCGTCTTGCCGAAGATGTCGCCGGCCAGCACCGACAGCAGCGCCTCCCTGACCCGGAAGTAGTTGCGCGGCGACATGAACAGGTCGCGCATGGTGGGATTGGTGATGCGGTAGATGAACCAGGAGAATTCCTTCGGCCCGTGCTTCACTGCCTGATCGAAACGCTTGAGCGCCTGCGCCGCCTGGTCCGGCTGGCGCAGGCAGGTGTCGACCGCCTCGGCGCCGGCGAAGGCGCTGTTCATCGCCAGCATGACGCCGGACGAAAAGACAGGATCGATGAAGGCGTAGGCGTCGCCCAGCAGCAGGTAGCCGGCGCCGTGGCTGCGGTCGCAGCTGTAAGAAAAGTTGCCGGTGGCGTCCACCTCCGAGACGAGTTCGGCGTCCTTCAGCCGCGCGGCCAGGGCAGGACAGGTGGCAATGAGGTCGAGGAAGAACTCGCGCACCGGTGTCCGTCGGGTTTTCAGGCAGGTGGGCCAGATCACCGCACCGACGCTGGTGGCGCCGTCGGCAAGGGGGATGAACCAGAACCAGCCATGCTCGAACCAGAACAGGCTGATGTGGCCTTCCTTGTTGCCCGTGTTGCGCTGGGCGCCGCTGAAGTGGCCGTAGAGCGCGGAACTGTTGTGTTTGGGGTTGCGCTGCTTGGCCTTGAAGCGGTTGCCGAGGAAGGTGTCGCGGCCGGAGGCATCGACGAGGAAGCGGCATTGCCAGGTCTCGCTGCGGCCGTCGTCGTGTTCGGCCCGCACGAGGGCGCCTGCATCGTTCGGCAGGAATTCCACCTCGCGCACGCGGCAGCCTTCGATGACGTCGGCGCCTTTGCGCGCGGCGTTGCGGATCAGGATTTCGTCGAACTCGGAGCGGCGCACCTGGTAGGCGAGCGGCATCGACTTGTCCCAGGCGTCGGCGAACTCGAAGGTCTGGCGGTGTTCGTGCCAGGGGGAGACGAATTCCGCCCCCCACTTCTGCATGCCGATGGCCGCGATTTCGGCGCCCACGCCCAGCTTCTCGAACAGCGGCAGGTTGGCCGGCAGCAGCGATTCGCCGATGTGGAAGCGCGGGTGGTGCGCCTTCTCCAGCAACGTGACCCGGTGGCCCTTTTCCGCCAGCAGGGTGGCGGCGGTCGAGCCGGCCGGGCCGCCGCCGATCACCAGGACGTCGCAGCAGCGTTCGGCAGGGCGGGGCAGCATGGAATCGTGCGACATGGGACTTTCCTTGGATGGTGGCAGCACGGCGAAATGCCCCGTCCGCATAAACTGAAACGACCGGCGATTTTACCAAACAAGCGCATGCGGGTGCCCGAATTCCTCGTCGCCCAATCGGGCGATTGGCTGGCCGCGCTATCATGCGCATGTTTTGGTCTGACTGTCCCCGATTATGCTGGTGCTTGGTGTCGAATCCTCCTGCGATGAAACCGGTGTCGCGCTGTATGACAGCGCGCACGGCTTGCTGGCGCATGCGCTGTATTCGCAGATCGCGATGCACAACGCGTACGGCGGGGTGGTGCCGGAACTGGCGTCGCGCGACCACATCCGCCGGGTGTTGCCCTTGACCCGCCAGGTGCTGGCCGAGAGCGGCCGCACTCTTGCCGATATCGATGGCATTGCTTACACGCAGGGGCCCGGGCTCGCCGGCGCCCTGCTGGTGGGCGCCGGGATGGCGCGCGCGCTGGCGTTTGCGCTGGATATCCCCGCGGTCGGGGTGCATCACCTGGAAGGCCACATGCTGTCGCCGCTGATTTCCGATACCCCGCCGGAATTCCCGTTCGTCGCCCTGCTGGTGTCGGGCGGGCACACCCAGCTGATGCTGGTGTCCGGCGTCGGCCGCTACACCCTGCTGGGCGAGACGCTCGACGACGCGGCGGGCGAGGCCTTCGACAAGACCGCCCAGCTGCTGGGGCTGGGCTATCCGGGCGGCCCCGCGCTGTCGGCGCTGGCGGCCACCGGCGACGCCGGCCGCTTCAGCCTGCCGCGGCCGATGCTGAATTCGGGCGACTTCGATTTCAGCTTTTCCGGCCTCAAGACCGCGGTGTTGACGCTGGTGCGCAAGGTCGGGCTGGGCGAGGCGGCGGACATCGCGGCGGCGTTCCAGGCCGCGGCGGTGGAGGTGCTGGTGAAAAAAAGCCTGGCGGCCTGTGCGCACAGCGGCGCGACGCGGCTGGTGGTGGCGGGCGGCGTCGGCGCCAACACGCACTTGCGCGAGCGGCTCACGCGCGAGGCGGCGGCGCGCGGCATCAGCGTGTTCTACCCGCGGCTGGAGTTCTGCACCGACAACGGCGCGATGATCGCCTACGCCGGCGCGCAGCGGCTGGTGACGCAGGCGAGTTCGACGCCGGATCTGACGTTTGCGGTCAAGCCGCGCTGGGAACTGGCGACGCTCGACGCCGTGTGACGGGCCGCCAGGTCACGCCGATTCAAGGCTGAAAGATCGGGTAGGCCTCGCGCAAGGCCTTGAGCCATTTTTCGCTGCCGGTGAGTTGCGCGATCTGTTCCGGAAACAGTAAAAATCCGATCAGCACCGCCATCAGGCAGACCAGAACAAGTGTGCCAAAAATGCTTTCCGGCCGCAGCACGCCCCAGTAGCGGCTGGCCAGAAATAGCGCGTCCTTCTTGTGTTCCGACATCAACAGCCAGCGCCGCAGCAGCTTGACCGCGAGGTAGGCCGCATAGCCCCCCATCAGCGAGGCGAACACGATGCGAAAGAGGGCGAACACGTCGATTCCGCCGCCCAGATACTGGTGGTACAGCCAGGACACGAAGCCGAGCGAAAGCGACGCCAGGATGGCGATGGCGACGTTGATGAACAGCCGCCGCCGCTCGCGCGCGAGGTCGCGCTGCCGCTCGATGAAGAAGCTGTCGATCTCGCGCTTGAAGTACTCGACCTTTTCCTGCACCAGCGCCGAGATTTCCGATTTGGCGTGGACGATGCGCGCGTCCAGCACGGTGCCGAATCTTTCCCCCGCATAATCGACCATTTCGCGCACATCGTCCTTGGTGAACTGGCGCTGCGCGTGCAGTTCCTCGGAAATCTTGTCGAGTTTGGTGTCGATTTCCTGGCTGGCGCGCCAGATGACATCCTTCAGTTCGGTGCCGGCCTGCAGGACGCCGTCCTTCACGACATCCGACAGCCGCTCGCTGGCGCGGTCGATCGCCTCGCGCGACACCTCGGCGAGGCTGTCCTTTGCGTGCTCGATGGTTTTGTCGAACAGGGCCATATTTCGTGGGGCCGGGTCAGGAACGGACGCCGATGCGTCCTTCCTCGCCGTTGACCAGTTTGATGAGGTTGCGCTTATGACGATAGACCAGCAGCAGCGCGATCACCAGCACGGCAATCGCGGTGCGTTCCCAGCCCATCAGCAGCCCGGCGTAGACCGGGGCGAGCACCGCGGTGGTCACGGCGGCGAGCGAGGAAATGCGGAACACCCCGGCCATCAACAGCCAGGTCAGCAAACACGCCAGCCCGAGCCAGGGATTGAGGCCGACCAGCACGCCGAGCGCGGTGGCGACGCCCTTGCCGCCCTTGAAGCCGAAAAACACCGGGTACAGGTGGCCGATGAACACGGCCAGCGCGCACAGCAGCACGATGCCGTCGTCGAGACCGAACTGCGGCGCCAGCGCACGCGCCAGTACCACCGCCACCCAGCCTTTCAACGCGTCGCCGAGCAGCGTCAGCACGGCAGCCGTCTTGCGTCCGCTGCGCAGCATGTTGGTGGCACCGGGGTTGCCCGATCCGTATTCGCGTGGGTCGGGCAGGTGCATGGCGCGGCTGACGATGACGGCAAACGACAACGAGCCCAGCAGATAGGCGGCAGCAACAAACAGCAGCGTGATCATAGTGAAGTCAGTAAAATAGCGGGTTTGAGGTGGCCTTGGGGCCGCGCCGTGGATAAATAATGGATATTCTATTTCTGCGGGACTTTCGTCTCGAACTGATTATCGGCATATACGAGTGGGAACGCAAAGTGCCGCAGCCGGTGCGGCTCGATCTGGAGATCGGGCTGCCTGACAGCAAGGCCGGCGGCACCGATAACGTCGCCGACACCATCGATTACGGTGCGGTGGCCACGCGGGTAAAGGACTATCTGCACCATGCGCCGCAGCCGATCACGCTGGTCGAATCGGTCGCCGAGCACGTGGCCGCGATCGTGCGCGATGAGTTCGGCGCGCCGTGGGTGAAGGTGTCGGTCACCAAGTTCGCCATTGTGCCAGGCATCAAGGAATTGGGGATCACCATCGAGCGCGGCGCGCGCCTGTGATTGAGCAGATCGCCGCCGGCCCTGTTGCAAGCGCGGCGGCCATCCTGCTGGTGGCCTATTTCATCCGCGGCATCACCGGCTTCGGCTCGGGGCTGATCTCGGTGCCCTTGCTGGCCTTGTTTCTGCCGCTGCAATTCGTCGTGCCCTTGATCCTGCTGCTCGATTTCACCGCGTCGATCGTGATCGGCGGCTTCAATTTCAAGCGCGTGAAGTGGGACGAAGTCGGTGTGCTGATTCCGTTCGGCATCGTGGGCGTGATCCTGGGCACCAGCCTGCTGGTCAATCTGCCGCCCGAACCGATGCTGATTGCGCTGGCCGCGTTTGTCTTCGTCTTCGCCATGCGCAGCCTCCTCAACCTCCACGGCGACAAGCTGATCTCGCGCGGCTGGGCCGTGCCGGCCTCGCTCACCGGCGGCACCGTGGGCGCCTTGTTTGGCACCGGCGGGCCGCCCTATGTCATCTACCTGAGCCACCGCATCCGCGACAAGAGCGAACTGCGGGCGACCTTCTCGGCGTTATTCTTCACCGAGGGCCTGACGCGAATCGGCAGCTTTCTGGTGGCCGGGCTGCTGATGACGGCTTCGGTGTGGGTCGCGTTTTTTGCCGCGCTGCCGCTCGTGCTGGGCGCGCTCTACCTGGGCGGGCGCGTGCATGTCGGGATCACTCCGGCGCAGATGGCGCGGCTGGTTGGCGTATTGTTGCTGGTGTCGAGCGTGTCATTGTTATTCAAGGCCCTGTCCATATGAGTGAACTCGATTCGCTGCATTTCCAGTCCGTCTCGTTTACCGGGCATGCGCCCGGCGCGCGCCTCATCGTGCTGGGCGCGGTACACGGCAACGAAATCTGCGGCACTCAGGCGATTCGCCGGGTGATAGGTGAGATCGAATCCGGCCAGTTGGGCGTCGCCGCCGGCAGCCTCACTTTCGTCCCGGTCGCCAACCCGCTGGCCTACGCCCGCAAACAGCGCATGGGCGACCGCAATCTCAACCGCAACCTGGTGCCGACCGACGTGCCGGCCGAGTATGAGGACCGCATCGCCAACTGGCTGTGCCCGCTCTTGGCACAGCACGATGTGCTGCTCGACCTGCATTCGTTCCATACCGCCGGCCAGCCTTTCGTCATGCTGGGGCCGCAGGACAACCGCGGCGCGCTGGAGCCGTTCGCGCGTGCGGCGGAGGAAACCGCGCTGGCGCTGCGACTGGGCGTGCGCCGCTTCGTCGATGGCTGGCTCGACACCTACGCCGCCGGCGTCGCGCGCCGCCTGGCGGCAGGCGCGTCGTCACGCGAGGCCGACGTGTATTACGGGGTGGGCACGACCGAATACATGCGCGCGCAGGGCGGCATCGCGCTCACGCTTGAATGCGGCCAGCACGACGACCCGGCCGCCCCCGCAGTGGCCTACCGCGCGATCCGCAACACGCTCGCGCATCTGCGGCTGTGCGACGTGCCCGCGCCGGTCCCCGTGGCCGACACCGAGGCGTTGCGCCTGTACCAGGTCGTCGACCGCGTCCATGCAGCGGATGCCTTTGCGCGCGGCTGGTCCAGCTTCGACCGGGTGCACGCGGGCGAAGTCATCGGCACGCGACATGACGGCGCCCTCGTGGTGGCGGACAGCGATGGTTATATCGTCTTTCCCAACCCCAACGCCCTGCCGGGACAGGAGTGGTACTACCTCGCCAAGCGCAGCACGCGGGTGTGATCGCACCCGGCTTCAGCCGGTCTCGCCTATAAAAGAGACGGTCGGATATGATGGTCAGGGCTGATCCACAACCGATGGGGTGACCCGCGAACGCACATGGGACAGGAAATCAATCGCACCCGCTTTTCAGCAGCGGACCTTGAGCAGTTTTCCGCCCGGCTGGCAGGAGAAACGGCGGCGTTGCGGTCGTTTGCCCAGTCCGGCGGGTTCACGGATGTACGCTACGTTGCCGGGTTCGAACTCGAGGCCTGGCTGCTCGATCATGCCGGCCGGCCCAATCCCATCAACGAAGCCTACCTGCGTGCGCTGAGCGATCCGCTGGTGGTGCCCGAACTGTCGCGTTTCAACGTCGAGCTGAACGCACCGCCGCTGGAGATGGGGGCGGGCGTGCTGGCTGCCATGGAAGAGTCCCTGCTGACCACCTGGGACCGGTGCCAGCGGGTGGCGCACGGCATGGATGCGGTGCTGGCGATGATCGGCATCCTGCCGACCATCCGCGACGAGGATCTGTGCCTCGCCAACATGTCGGCAATGAACCGCTTTGACGTGCTCAATGCGCAGGTGCTGCAGCAGCGCGGCGGCGCGCCCATCCGCATCGACATCGAGGGCACGGACCAGCTTCACCTGCGTCGGCCGGACGTCATGCTGGAGGCCGCCACCACCTCGTTCCAGCTGCACCTGCAGGTGCCCTTCGATCTGGCGGGGCGCTACTACAACGCCTCCCTGATCACATGCGCGCCGCTGCTGGCGGCGGCGGTCAATTCGCCGCTCTTGTTCGGCCAGCGCCTGTGGCAGGAAACGCGGGTGCCGCTGTTCGAGCAGTCGGTGGAGCTGGGCGGCTACAACGGGCTGGCCGAGCCCAGCGTGCGGCGGGTGACGTTCGGGCGCGACTATGTCGCGCGCAGTCCGCTGGAACTGTTCGAGGAAAACCTCGAACACTACCCGGTGCTGCTGCCGATGCCGCAGGCCGAGGCGGCGGCACGCTTTCCGCATCTGCGATTACACAATGGCGCCATCTGGCGCTGGGTGCGCCCGCTGATCGGCTTCGACGCCGCCGGGCAGGCCCATGTCAGGCTGGAGCAGCGGGTGCTGCCGAGCGGCCCGACGGTGCTGGACATGACGGCCAATGCCGCGCTGTATTTCGGCCTGGTGCATGCGCTGGCGCGGCAGCCGGGTGCCGCCGAATCCGGCCTGCCGTTTGCCGACGCGCGCGCCAACTTTTATGCCGCTGCCCGCCATGGGCTGCAGGCCGAGCTGACCTGGCTGGATGGCCGGCGCTATCCCGTGCGCGATTGGCTGCTCGAGATCGGGCTGCCGCTGGCGCGCCAGGGGCTGCGCGATTTCGGTCTGTCGGATGCCGAGATCGAGCATTATCTGGGGGTCGTAGAAGCCCGGGTGCGCAGCGGCCAGACCGGCGCGGCGTGGCAGTTGCAGCGACTCGCGCGGGTGGGCGGCGACCTGCACCGCCTGACGGACGATTATCTGGACAACCAGCGCGCCGGTGCGCCGGTGCATGAATGGAACCTGTAATGCTGACGCAATACGACGCCGTGCCGCCCGGCTTGCTCGACCTGCCCGCCGCCCGTCTGGGCGAAGTGCTGCCGGGGCCGGCGCTGATCCACCTGCCGGGCCGGCGCACGCAGCCCCTGTTTGCTTCGGTGTTGCTGCATGGCAACGAGGACACCGGCTGGCTGGCGGCGCAAGCGGTGCTGAATAAATACGCGACGGCCGAATTGCCGCGCGCGCTGTCGCTGTTCATCGGCAACATCGAGGCGGCCCGGACAGGCCAGCGCCGGCTTGACGGCCAGCCCGACTACAACCGGGTATGGCCGGGCAGCGACGAAGCGCATCCGGCCGAACGGGCGATGATGCAGCAGGTGGTCGACGCGATGCGCGCCCGCGAGGTGTTTGCCAGCATCGACATCCACAACAACACCGGTCTCAATCCGCATTACGCCTGCGTGAACCGGATGGACCAGGATTTTCTGCATCTTGCCACGCTGTTTTCGCGCATCGTGGTCTATTTCGTCCGGCCGCGCGGCGTGCAGTCGGCCGCTTTCGCCGAGTTGTGTCCGGCAGTCACGCTGGAGTGCGGCAAGCCGGGTACGCCTGGCGGCGTCGAGCATGCCGCAGCGTTCATGGAAGCCTGCCTGCATCTGTCCGAATTCCCGGTGCACCCGGTGGCGCCGCATGACGTCGACCTGTTTCATACCGTGGCCACAGTCAAAGTGCCGGAACAGGTCAGCTTCGGTTTTGTCGCGCCAGACGCGGATATCGACTTTGTGCCCGAGCTGGATCACTACAATTTCCGCGAACTGAAACACGGCGATCTGCTGGGCCGGGTGCGGCCGGGCAGTCCGGCCAGGCTACAGGCGCTGGATGAAAACGGCGCAGAGATCGGCGACCGCCTGTTCGATTACAGCCGCGGCGAGATCACCTTGAGGAAGCCGTTGATGCCGGCGATGCTGACGCGCGACGAACAGGTGATCCGCCAGGACTGCCTGTGTTACCTGATGGAACGGATCAAGACGCCCGCCTGAGTCAACCGCGTGGATGGTGGGCCGCGTGGAGCTGCTTCAGCCGTTCGCGCGCCACGTGGGTGTAGATCTGCGTGGTGGAAATGTCGCTGTGGCCGAGCAGCATCTGCACCACCCGCAGGTCGGCGCCGTGGTTCAGC
Source organism: Hydrogenophilales bacterium 16-64-40 (assembly GCA_002256995.1). Classification (GTDB taxonomy): domain Bacteria; phylum Pseudomonadota; class Gammaproteobacteria; order Burkholderiales; family Thiobacillaceae; genus Thiobacillus. The sequence goes on along the minus strand of NCGX01000003.1, from coordinate 79,017 downwards.
AGGTGGGTGGCAAAGGCGTGGCGCAGCGTGTGCGGCGACAGCGGCCGGGTGATCGCGGCGGCGCGCGCGTGCCGCTTGATGAGATACCAGAACGCCTGCCGCGTCATGCCGCCGCCGCGTGTGGTCACGAACACCGCATCCGAGAGTTGCCTTTCCAGCAGCAGTGGCCGCGACTCCCCCAGGTAGCGCTTGAGCCACTGCACCGCCTCCTCGCCCAGCGGCACCAGCCGGTCCTTGTTGCCCTTGCCGGTCACCCGCAGCACGCCGTCGTTGAGGTTCACCGCCGTCAGCTTCAACCCCACCAGTTCCGACACCCGCAAGCCCGTGGCGTACAGCGTTTCCAGCATCGCACGGTCGCGCAGGCCCAGCGGAGTATTGACGTTGGCGCTGTCGAGCAGGCGTTCGACGTCGGCCTCGGTCAGCGTCTTCGGCAGCGAGCGGGGCAGCTTGGGGCTGTCGAGATTGAGCGTGGGATCCAAGGCGATCAGGTTTTCGCGCAGCAGATAGCGATAAAAGCGTTTCAGCGCCGAGGTGTAGCGCGCTGCGCTGCGCGGTTGCGCGCGGCCGGCGAAGCGCCACGCCAGATAGGCTTCGATATCGCCTGCCACGGCCGCATCCAGGCGATGTGCGCGTTCTTTTTCCAGCCAGCCAGCGAAAGTCTTCAGGTCGCGCCGGTACGCGGCCAGCGTCAGATCCGCCAGCCCGTCTTCCAGCCAAAGATGATCGCAGAACCGGTCAATCAGCGCGTCGTTCATGCGCTAGCAGCCAGGTCTTGACATCCAGCGGCGCGCCCGCGGCCGAATGCATGAAGCCCCCCAGCCCATTGGCCGCCACCACGCGGTGGCAGGGGATGATAATGGGCAATGGATTCGCCCCGCACGCCTGGCCCACCGCGCGTGCAGCGGTACCGAGCCGTTTCGCCAGCGCGCCATAGGTGGCGGGCTGGCCGGCCGGAATGGCCATCAGCGCGTGCCACACCCGCAGCTGGAAGGGCGTGCCGGCAGGCACGAACAGCACGTCGATGGGGTGGGCCGGATTGTGCCAGTAAGCATCGAGTTCGCGCACCAGCTGCCTCGCCCGCAGGTCCAGCCGGGTCGATGCGCGGGTGTCCGCAAGCAAGAAATCCAGCCGCGTCAGCGCGTCGCCGGTGAAACGGACACCGAGACGACATATCGGGGCAGCAAGGATGGCGTCGTACGTAGACATGCTGGCATTCTAGACGAGGGATTCACCCTCATTTCCGGATTTTCGGATGCGGGGTCCGGCTGTGACCCTGAACCGGTTTCCGCCGTTCTTTTTTGCCGCATACATCGCTTCGTCAGCATACCGGATCAGCTGCTTGTAATCGTCGCTGTGTGCGGGATAAAGCGCGACACCAATGCTCGGCGAAATATGCACCCGTTGATCGGCCAGGTCATAGCGCCGGCCGAGGGCGACGCGGATTTTTTCGGCGACCACCAAGGCGTCTTCCGGCACGGGGATGTCGTGGAGCAGCACCAAAAACTCGTCACCCCCGACGCGCCCAACCGTATCCGATTCACGCACGCACTGCTTGAGGCGATGGGCGACTTCCTGCAGCAGGAGATCGCCGATGGGATGCCCCAGGGTATCGTTGACCTGCTTGAACCTGTCCAGATCGATGTATAGCAGAGACAGCAGCGTCTGGTTCCGCTGTGCCCAGCGCAGCGCGGTTTGCAGCCGGTCATGGAACAGTTCGCGGTTGGGCAGGTCGGTCAGCGGGTCGTGCCGCGCGATGTGCTGCAGCCAGATTTCCATCTGCTTGCGCTCGATCGCCGTCGCGATCTGGGCGGAGACGAATTGCAACAGTTCGACATCCTTTTGGGTATATCGTGTCTCAGCGCAATAGTTCTTCACCACAAGGGCGCCGATGACGCCCTTTTTTGCCTTGAGCGGTACGCCAAGCCAGTTCAATGAATCCCGGCCAACCGCAGGGTGGACCTGCCCGGGTGGAGGCGCCCCGCTATCGGGTGTGTAAAGCAGGACTTGTCCGGTGCGGATGACCTGTGCGCTCAGCACCGCCGAATCCAGCTTTTGCGGGGCGGGGGCCTGATCGTATTCGTCGACATAGTAAGGAAAGGTCAGCTCATCCTTGCTTTTATCGTAGAGCGCGATGAAGAAATTGACCGCAGGCAACAATCCATCAATGATTTGATGAATGTGCTCGAATAAAGCGATCAGGTTCCCGGCTGAGTGCGCTGCTTCGGAAATGGCATAGAGTGCGGCCTGCATGGTTTCGGCGCGCTTGCGTTCCGTCACGTCGCGCGCCACGGCAACCCGCACTTGATCCGTCTCCGACCAGCGCGCTGACCACATGATATGGACGATCTGGCCGTCCTTGCGCACATAGCGGTTCTCGAAATGGGGCTGGGGTTGTCCGCCTACAATCTTGTCAACCGCCTGCAGCGTACGCGCCCGATCCTCGGGGAACACGAAGTCGATCATCGGCCTGCCGGTCATTTCCGCCGGCGTATAACCGAAAATGCGTTCGCCCGCGGCACTGACAAAAACAAAGCATCCCCGCGCGTCGACAACGCAGATCGCGTCGAGCAGCAAATCCATGATGTTGCTGGGGGGGATGTGGCTATATGTTTTCACGTGGTCGTTTAATTGCCGCTGGCGATGGCCCCGCGCCGGTCACCCGTCTCGCCATCCAGCGTTTTGTCATCGGGACATTCTAGTCCTTGGTGCCTCAAATCCGGCGCCGTGCTCAGGCCACTGCCTGTAGCGGTGTCCGCTGCCGTCAACAGGATAAAGGATAAGCAAAAACGCCCGCATGAAGCGGGCGTTTTGCATGGCGGCAGGAAGACTGCTTATCCGGCAGTCGGTGCTGCAGCCTTGACCTTGCGGGCGGGCAGCTTTTCCTTGATGCGGGCGGACTTGCCGGAGCGCTCGCGCAGGTAGTACAGCTTGGCGCGGCGGACGTCGCCGCGGCGCTTGACTTCGACGCTGGCGACCAGCGGCGAGTGGGTCTGGAAGGTGCGCTCGACGCCTTCGCCGGCCGAGATCTTGCGCACGGTGAAGGCGGAGTTGAGGCCGCGATTGCGCTTGGCAATGACGACGCCTTCGTAGGCCTGCAGACGCTCGCGGGTCCCTTCCTTCACTTTTACCTGAACGACGATGGTGTCGCCGGGGGCGAAGTCGGGGAGGGTTTTGCCCAGGCGGGCGATTTCTTCCTGTTCGAGTTGCTCGATGATGTTCATGATGTTTCCTTGCATCTGGCGGGAGAGGTGCGCTACCGGGTCTGTTTGGACTGCCGGGCGGACGTCACGCCGTTTCACATTGGTCCGGGATTACCGGGCCGCTTTTTTCTGTGGCGCACCGGGTGGGTGCGCCACAAGAAGTTCCTGTTCCTGCTTCGACAAGCCGCGTTTCGCCAGCAGGTCGGGGCGATGGGCCGCCGTAATCGTCAGGCTCTGCTGCAATCGCCACTGGGCGATCGCAGCGTGGTTGCCGCTTTTCAACACCTCCGGCACCGCCATCCCCTGCCAGACTTCGGGCCGGGTGTAGTGCGGGCAGTCGAGCAAGCCGTTGGCGAAGGAGTCTTCCAGCGCCGAATCAGCGTCGTTCAACGCGCCCGGCAGCAGCCGGATGATCGCATCCATGAGTGCCAGCGCGGGGAGTTCGCCGCCCGACAGCACAAAGTCGCCGAGCGAGAGTTCTTCGTCCACGCGGCGCTGCAACAAGCGCTCGTCGATCCCTTCATAGCGCCCGCACAGCAACACCAGTGCGCGATTTTGGTTCAGCGCGGCTTCCTTCAGTTCCATCATCCGCTGGTGCGTCAGCGGGAGGCCGCGGGGGGAAAAGTGCACCACCCACGGCGTCAAATTCTCGCTGGCCAGCGCCTGCTGTACGGCATTCAGCGCGCGGTCAAGCGGTTCGGCCTGCATCAGCATGCCGGGGCCGCCGCCGTAGGGGCGGTCGTCCACGGTGCGGTGTGGGTCGTCGGTGAAGTCGCGCGGATTCCACGACTTGAACCGGTACAGCCCGCGATCCAGCGCCCGCCGGGTGATGCCGTAATCCAGCACGGCATCGAACATTTCGGGGAAGAGGGTGATGGCATCGAAGCGCACGCCTGCTTCCTTAGTAATCTTCGCCCCAGTCCACCTCGATCTGGCCGCCTGCCACGTCGACCTTGCCGACGAAGGCCGCGACGAACGGAATCAGGTGGTCGCGTTTGCCCTTGATCACCAGCACGTCGTGTGCGCCGGTTTCCAATAGGCTGTCCACCAGTCCGAGTTCGACACCTTCGCGGTTGACGGCTTTCAGGCCGATCAAGTCCGACCAGTAAAACTCGTTCTCCTGCGGCGGCGGCAAGTCGCTGCGCGCCACCGAGATTTCCTGACCACGCAGGGCGAACGCCGCGTCGCGGTCGTCGATGCCGACCAGCTTGGCAACCAGGGTGTTGCTGTGATCCTGGACGGCCTCAACGGTGAATTGCGCCTGCTGCTCGCCGCGGCCGATACGCCAGGATTCAAAATCCATCAGCGTGCCGGGGTCGTCACTGAAGGTCTGCACCTTGACCCAGCCCTTGATGCCGAACGGGGCGGCGATGCGCCCCATCACGACCCAGTCGCTATCTTGGCTCAAGTGTGTTGACCGGCTCGCCTGATTGGAATCAGGCAGCAGCGGGCTTGTTCTGTTTGACCAGGCGGGCGACGGTGTCGGACAGCTGCGCGCCGTTGCCGGTCCAGAAGCTGATGCGTTCCTGATCCAGACGCAGCGCTTCAGAACCTGCAGCGGCGACCGGATTGTAGAAGCCGACACGCTCGATGAAGCGGCCGTCACGACGGCAGCGCGAATCGGCCACCACCACGTTGTAGAAGGGACGGTTTTTAGCGCCGCCGCGCGAAAGACGAATAACGACCATGATTTGACCCACCGGGTAAACGGAGAAAACCGGGAATTATACCCAAAATCTCCCGACTTGCCAGTGGGCAGGCATTACCGCATTCCGGGCAGCATGCCTTTCATGCCGCGCATCATTTTGGAGAGGCCGCCTTTGCCCATCATTTTCATCATCTTCTGCGCCTGCTCGAACTGCTTCAGCAGTTTGTTGACTTCCTGCACCTGCACCCCGGCACCGGCGGCGATGCGGCGTTTGCGGCTGGCCTTGATGATATCGGGCTTGCGGCGTTCCTGCGGGGTCATGCTGTTGATGATGCCTTCCAGCCGGTTGACGGATTTGTCGTCGACGCCGGCAGGCGGCGCCATTTGGCCGGCGCCGGGGAGCTTGTCCATCAGCGCCGACAGCCCACCCATTTTGCGCATCTGCTGGATCTGCGACTTGAAGTCCTCGAGGTCGAAGTCCTTGCCCTTTTTGACCTTGTCGGCGAGTTTCCTGGCCTCGGCCATGTCGACCGAGCCTTGCGCCTGCTCGATCAGCGAGAGCACGTCGCCCATGCCGAGGATGCGCTGCGCCATGCGCTCGGGGTGGAAGGCTTCCAGCCCGGTGGGCTTTTCGCCGACGCCGATGAACTTGAGCGGCTTGCCGGTGATGTGGCGCACCGACAGCGCCGCGCCGCCACGCGAATCGCCGTCGAGCTTGGTCAGCACGATGCCGGTGAGCGGCAGCGCCTCATTGAAGGCGCGGGCGACGTTGATCGCGTCCTGGCCCTGCATGGCATCGACCACGAACAGGGTTTCGACCGGATTGACCGTGGCGTGCAGCGCGCGAATCTCATTCATCATCGCCTCGTCGATCGCCAGGCGGCCGGCGGTGTCGACGATCAGCACGTCATAGAACTGGCGGCGCGCGTGATCCTGTGCGGCCCGTGCGATTTTCAGCGGGTCGCGTTCGTCGCCCGCCTCGAAAAAGCTGACGTCGAGCTGGGTGGCGAGCTGTCGCAACTGGTCGATGGCGGCAGGCCGGTAGACGTCGGCTGAGGCGAGCAGGACTTTCTTCTTGCGGTTCTTCAGCAGCAGCGCGAGCTTGCCGCTGGTGGTGGTCTTGCCTGAACCCTGCAGGCCGGCCATCAGGATCACCGCGGGCGGGGTGGCGGCGAGATTGAGATCGGCGTTCTCGCCGCCCATCAGACGGGTGAGCTCTTCGTGAACGATGCCGATCAGCGCCTGCCCCGGCGACAGGCTGGTGAGCACTTCCCGTCCCAGTGCACGGGCCTTGACCGCCTCGATGAAGTCCTTGACCACCGGCAGCGCGACGTCGGCTTCGAGCAGGGCCAGGCGCACCTGGCGCAGCGTGTCCTGCACGTTGGCCTCGGTGATGCGTGCCTGTCCGCGCAGGGATTTGACGACGCCGGCGAGGCGTCCGCTAAGATTATCTAACATGGCTTCCTTGTTGCCGCCGTGGGCGGCATGGATAATGGGGCTCGCTGAATTCAGATTTGCATTTTAACGAATGTCTCCGTTATTGCTGGTTACTTTATGTGTGAGCGGCCTGTATGGCTGGGTGGCCTGGCGCCTGCAGCGCACACCGCCCGCCGCGTCGGTGCGCTGGCTGCTGCCGCTGGCTCTGCTGGCGCACGGCGCGTTGATTTATCAGTCGGTGCTGGGGCAGGGCGACATCCGGCTGGGGTTCGGAAATTCCCTGTCGACGATCCTGTGGCTGACCGCGCTGACCTACTGGCTGTCCAGCCACGGCGCGCCGCTGGCGCGCCTGCAGTCCTGGGTGAGCGGGCTGGCGGCGTTGTCCGTGCTGGCCATGGCGTTCATCACCGCCACCCATGTCATTCCCAACTCGCAGGCGCTGGCGCTGCGCGCGCATCTTGTGGTGTCTTTTCTCGCCTATGGCCTGCTGGCGGTCGCGGCGCTGCATGCGGTGCTGATGACCATGCTGGAAAAACAGCTGCATCGCGGCGCCTCGCTGCGAAACGGAGCGCCCCCCCTGCTGACGCTGGAAGCCATGCTGTTTCAGACCATCGGCGTCGGCTTCGTGCTGCTGACCCTGGCGGTGTTCAGCGGGGTGTTCTTTTCGGAAGCGCTATTTGGCACGCCGCTGCAGTTTTCGCACAAGGTCGTGTTCGCCATCCTGTCCTGGTTGGTGTTCGGCGGCCTGCTGATCGGGCGCCATTTCCGCGGCTGGCGCGGGCGCACGGCGCTGGTCTGGACGATCACCGGCTTTACCTTGCTGCTGCTGGCCTATCTGGGGACCCAGTTCGTGCTGGAAGTACTACTCGGGCGCTGACGTGTCCGCCTGCCGGCATGGTTGAGCCGTCCTTTTCAGGAATCGCCTTTGGAAAACCTCTCTATCAATACCCTGTTCGGCCTGCTTGCGGGCCTGCTGTTTCTGTCGGCCGGCTTTTCCGCATCCGAAACTGCCATGATGGCGATCAACCGCTACCGGCTGCGGCATGCCGCCGAAACAGGCCACCGCGGCGCGATCCTGACCCTGGCGCTGCTGAACCAGACCGACAAGCTGCTGGGCGTGATTCTGCTCGGCAACAATCTGGTCAATATTGCCGCCGCGACGCTGGCGACGGTCATTTCCATTCGCCTGTTCGGAGATTCGGACCTCGCGCTGTCGCTGGCGACCCTGCTGCTGACCTTCCTGATTCTGGTGTTCAGCGAGGTCACGCCGAAGGTGCTGGGTTCATCCTACCCCGAGCGGGTCGCCTATCCGGCCGCATATGTGCTGACGCCGATGCTCAAGCTGACGTATCCGGTGGTCTGGTTCGTCAACCTGTTCGTGCAGGGCATCCTGTGGCTGCTGCGGATCAAGCCGCCCGAGCCCGGGCACGGCAGCCGCCTCGGGCTGGCGGAGTTGCGCACCATCGTGCTGGAATCGTCCGGGGTGCTGCCGCGCGAACACCACCGGATTCTGGTGAACCTGCTGGAACTGGAAGACATCACCGTCGACGACGTGATGACGCCGCGCAACCAGATCGAGGCGATCGATATCGAGGATGACCCCGAGCGCCTGCGCCAGCAGATTTCCACCAGCCACCACACCCGGATGGTGGTGCACGCCGGCTCGTCCGACAACCTGCTCGGCGTGCTGCATGTGCGGCGGGTGCTGCACGCGCTGGCCGGCGAGGAACTCGATCCGGAGACGCTGAAGGAAAACCTCGAGGAGCCCTATTTCGTCCCGGCGGGTACGCCCTTGTTCACCCAGTTGCGCAACTTCCAGAGCGGGCGGCGGCGGCTCGCGCTGGTGGTCGACGAATATGGCGAGCTGCAGGGACTGGTCACGCTGGAAGACCTGCTGGAAGAAATGGTCGGCGAATTCACCACCCAGGCCCCGTCGGATACGGGTTATCTGCGGCGTGAGGCGGACGGCAGCTGGCTGGCCGAGGGCTCCGTGCTGCTGCGCCACCTGAACCGCAAGCTCGGCCTGTCATTGCCGCTGGACGGGCCGAAAACGCTGAATGGCCTGCTGCTGGAGCAATTCGAGGACATTCCCGAGGCGGGGGTGAGCATCAAGCTGGGTGGCGTTCCGGTGGAAATCGTGCAGACCCAGGATCGGGCGGTGAAGATGGCGCGCATCTGCGTGCCGGCATCGAATGACATCGCGTCCGGAAAACCCTCAATTTAGTCAAAAGATCGCCGTTAAGGCCTGTGAATCCCCTACTGCCGTCTGCCGGCGGCGGCGGGCAACGATCGATTTGACGCGGGACTTGTCTGGAACGAGCTATGGCTGCTGTGACAAACACCAACAATTTAACCGGGCTGGCGCGTGCCATGGTCAACCATGGCTGGCTGTCCGAGGACGATGCCGAGGGCGTATGGAAACGCGCCAGCCAGTCGGGCGAGTCTTTCGTGACCGAACTCATCAAGGGAAAGCGCTTCAAGGCCGACCAGGTCGCCGAGTTCGCGGCCGTCTCGTTCGGCTTCCCCTTCCTTGACTTGAATGCGATGGATGTCGAGAGCCTGCCGAAGGACGTGCTCGATCCCAAGCTGGTGCAGAAACGACGCGTGATTGCCCTGTATCAGCGGGGCAACAAGCTGTATGTGGCGACCTCCGATCCGACCCATCTGCAGGCGATGGACGAGGTGAAGTTCCAGACCGGGCAGGCGGTGGAGCCGGTGGTGGTCGAAGACGACAAGCTCGGCAAGCTGATCCAGAAAGCGGGCGAGGCCGACGACAACACGATGGCCGTGTTGAATGCCGAAGACCTCAACCTGGATTTCGCCGACGAGGAAAGCGCCGCCGCCGCGCAGCAGGACACCGGCGGCATCGAAATCGACGACGCACCGGTGGTGCGCTACCTGCAGAAGATCATGCTCGACGCCATCAATCTCGGCGCGTCCGACATCCACTTCGAGCCCTACGAAAAGTACTACCGCATCCGGTACCGGCGTGACGGCATTCTGTCCGAAGTGGCGCAGCCGCCGATGGCGATCAAGGACAAAGTTGCCTCGCGCATCAAGGTGCTGTCGCGGCTGGACATCTCGGAGAAGCGCGTGCCGCAGGACGGCCGTATGAAAATGGTGCTGTCGAAGAACCGCGCCATCGATTTTCGGGTCAGCACCCTGCCCACGTTGTATGGCGAAAAGATCGTCATGCGGATTCTCGACCCCGCCAGCGCGCAGCTGGGGATCGAGGCGCTGGGCTACGAGCCGTGGCAGAAGGAGCTGCTGCTGAACGCCGTCCAGCGCCCCTACGGCATGGTGCTGGTGACCGGCCCGACCGGCTCCGGCAAGACGGTGTCGTTGTATACCTGCCTCAACATCCTCAACAAGCCCGACGTCAACATTTCGACGGCGGAAGACCCGGCGGAAATCCAGTTGCCCGGCAACCGGCCACATGGTGATGTCCACCCTGCACACCAACGACGCGCCCGGCACCCTGACCCGCCTGCTCAACATGGGGGTGGCGCCATTCAACGTCGCCTCTTCGGTGATCCTGATCACTGCACAGCGGCTGGCGCGGCGGCTGTGTTCGTGCAAGCAGCCGACCGATATCCCGCAGGAAGCCCTGCTGGCGGCCGGCTTCACCGAGGACCTGCTGGACGGCACCTGGCAGCCCTACAAACCGGTGGGCTGCGACATCTGTGGCGGCACCGGCTACAAGGGTCGGGTGGGCATCTATCAGGTGATGCCGATCACCGACGCCATGACGCGCATCATCATCAAAGGCGGCAACGAATCCGACATTGGCGACCAGGCGAGGCGCGAGGGCGTACGCGACCTGCGCCAGGCAGGATTGTTGAAAGTGAAAGCCGGTCTCACCTCGCTGGAAGAGGTCGAGGCCGTTACCAACCTATAAGGAACATTCTGTATGGCTACAGCGGCAAAGGCACTCAAGGACGCCACTTTCCTGTGGGAAGGCATGGACAAGCGCGGCAAGAAGGTCAAAGGCCAGATGCAGGCCGGCGGCGAAGCCGTGGTCAATTCCCTGCTGCGCAAGCAGGGCGTCACCGTCACCAAGGTCAAGAAACAGAGCACCCTGTTTTCAGGCGGCAAGCGCATCACCGACAAGGATGTCACCCTGTTCACCCGCCAGTTGGCGACCATGATGAAGGCCGGCGTGCCGTTGCTGCAATCGTTTGAAATCGTGGCACGCGGGCATTCCAATCCCTCGATGCAGCGCCTGCTGCTCGAAATCAAGGCAGACATCGAAAAGGGCAGCAGCCTCACCCAGGCGTTCGGGCGTCATCCGCTGTATTTCGATGCACTGTTCTGCAACCTGGTGGGCGCCGGCGAATCAGCCGGTATTCTGGACGGCGTGCTTGAACGGCTGGCGATCTACAAGGAAAAAATCCTCGGCATCAAGAGCAAGATCAAGGCGGCGCTGTTCTACCCGGTTTCCATCATCGTGGTGGCATTCGTCATCACTGCCATCATCATGATTTTCGTGATTCCGGCGTTCAAGGACCTGTTCAGCAGCTTTGGCGCCGACTTGCCGGGACCGACCCTGGTGGTGATGGCCATCTCGGACTTCTTCGTCGAATGGTGGTGGGCGATTTTCGGCATCGTCGGTGGCGGCATTTATGCTTTGCTGCAGGCCTGGAAGCGCTCGCGCAAGGTGCAGATGTTCATGGACCGCGTCATGCTCAAGTTGCCGATCTTTGGCGCGGTGATCGAAAAGGCCACCATTGCGCGCTGGACGCGCACGCTGGCCACCATGTTCGCCGCTGGCGTGCCGCTGGTCGAAGCGCTCGAATCCGTGGGGGGGGCGTCGGGCAACCAGGTGTTCGTCGAGGCCACCCAAAAGATCCGCGGCGAAGTCTCGACCGGCACGGCGCTGACGCAGGCGATGCAGAACTCCGGACGCTTTCCCAACATGGTGCTGCAGATGACCGCCATCGGCGAGGAATCCGGCGCGCTCGACTCCATGCTCGGCAAGGTGGCCGACTTTTACGAGGCCGAAGTGGATGACGCCGTGGCGGCCCTGTCCAGCCTGATGGAGCCGATCATCATGGTGGTGCTGGGCGTGCTCATCGGCGGCATGGTCATCGCCATGTACCTGCCGATCTTCAAGATGGGCTCGGTCGTCTGATGGAACTGCTGCACGCCGAACCAGCCCTGTTCACCGGGCTGGTTTTTTTATTCAGCCTGCTGGTCGGCAGCTTTCTCAACGTCGTCATCCATCGTCTGCCAAAGATGATGGAGGCGGACTGGCATGCGCAGTGCGCCGAGCTGCGCGGCGAAACGCCTGCAGAATCGCCACCTTACAACCTCGCCGTGCCGCGTTCGGCCTGTCCCCAGTGTGGGCACCGGATCACCGCGCTGGAAAACATCCCGCTACTGTCGTGGCTGTGGCTGCGCGGACGTTGCTCCGCATGCAGCGCGCCGATCGGCGCGCGCTACCCCCTGGTCGAATTGCTCACCGCGCTGCTGTCGGCGGCGGTCGCCTGGAAGTGGGGTGTCAGCGCGCAAACGCTGGGCGCGCTGCTGCTGGTGTGGACCCTGGTCGCGTTGGCGTTCATCGACCTCGACACCACCCTGCTGCCCGACAGCCTCACCCTGCCGCTGTTGTGGCTGGGTCTGCTGTTCAACCTGGGCGGCCATTTCGCCAGCCTGACGGATGCGGTCATCGGCGCCATCGCCGGCTACGGGGTGCTGTGGTCGGTGTACTGGCTGTTTAAGCTCGTCACCGGCAAAGACGGCATGGGCTACGGCGACTTCAAGCAGCTGGCGGCAATTGGCGCCTGGCTTGGCTGGCAGATGCTGCCCGTCACCCTGCTGCTGTCGTCGGTGGTCGGCGCGGCGATCGGCATCGCGATGATCGTGCTGGTGAGGCACGACCGCCGTGTGCCGATTCCATTCGGGCCCTACCTGGCCGGTGGCGGGCTGGTGGCGCTGTTCTTTGGCGCCGACCTGACGCAAGCCTATCTCGCACAATTCTGATGTTCGCGGTCGGCCTCACCGGCGGCATCGGATCGGGCAAGTCGACTGTCGCCGACTGCTTCGCCGCGCTGGGCGTGCCAGTGATCGATACCGACGTCATCGCACGCGAGCTGACCGCGCCCGGCGGCGCGGCGCTGGAGGCGATCCGCGCGGCGTTTGGCGCAACGGTGATGCAGGCAGACGGCATGCTGGACCGCGCTGTGCTGCGCCGCCGCGTATTTGCCGACAGCGCCGCGCGGCACCAGCTCGAAGCCATCCTGCACCCGCGTATCCGGCAGGGGGTGGCGCTGAAGCTGGCTACACTGACTGCGCCCTATGCGCTGATCGTGATTCCCCTGCTGGTTGAAACCGGCGACTACCGGGACGTGCTGAACCGCGTGCTGGTGGTCGACTGCCCGGAAGCGGTGCAAATTGCGCGGGTGATGGCGCGCAGCGGACTCGCGCATGGCGAAATAAAAGCCATTCTCGCGGCGCAGGCCGGGCGTGCCGAACGCCTGGCGGTGGCGGACGATATCATCGTCAATACCGTAAGCCTAGAGGCGTTGCGGGCCGAAGTGGCCGCGCTGCACCAGCGTTATCTGGCCCTGGCCGCCGCCGCGCCGCCTTGATTTTCCGCATGAATCGGCGACAATCGATGCATTCAAACCAACGCGTCGCGGCGTGATCCACTACGAATATCCCCTGAGCGAACGCATCCGCACCTTGCTGCGGCTGGAGAGTCTGTTCGAACGCTTCGATGCCTATGCCGCATCGCCCGATCCGCACGCGCATCATGCGGCCTTGCTGAGCTTGTTCGAAATGGCTGAAGTGGCGGCGCGCGCCGACCTGAAATCCGACCTGTTGCAGGAGCTGGACCGGCAAAAAGCCGTATTGATGGCGCTGCGCGGCAATCCGCATGTACAGGGGGCGACGCTGGAAAAAGTGCTGGCGGCGATCGAGTCGGCGCACCAGGGCATTTATCAGCAGCCCGGCAAGGTCGGCCAGCATCTGCGCGAAGATGACTGGCTGATGGCCATCAAGCAGCGCGCGGCCATCCCGGGCGGGATGTGCGAGTTCGATCTGCCGTCCTACCATTACTGGCAGCACCAACCGGCCGAACAACGCATGCAGCAACTGCAGGGCTGGCTGGCGCCATTTTCGTCCATCCGTGCCGCGGTCGACATCGTGCTGGGATTGCTGCGCGACAGTGGCCAGCCCGAAGTGCAGCATGTGGACAATGGCCACTATCAGCGCATGCTCGAATCGCGCAATCCTCAGCTGATCCGCGTCACGCTGGGCGACAATCTGCCGTGCGTGCCGGAGATATCCGCCAACAAGTACATGCTCAACATCCGCTTCGTACCTGCGGGATCCGGGCAGCTGCGCGCCTGCACCGCCCAGCCGATCGACTTTGACCTGACCTTCTGTACCCTGTGAAACCCGCTACCAAACTACCCGTTGTCAGTTGCCCGATATGCGGTGCGGCCGTGAAATGGACAGCGGAGAATCGCTGGAAGCCGTTTTGCAGCGAGCGCTGCAAAATGATCGACCTGGGCCAGTGGGCCACCGAGAAGTATCGGGTGCCGGTGGAGCCCAAGCTGGATGACGGCGAAGCGCCCGACGAAGACGAGCACCCGCAGTAGTTACCGCTTGTAAGTCTTGACGCCGGATTCGGTGCCCAGCAGCAGCACATCCGCCCCGCGCCGCGCGAACAGGCCGTTGGTGACCACGCCGACGATGTGATTGATCGCCGTCTCCAGCGACACCGGGTCGACAATCGACAAGCCGTAGACGTCGAGGATGAGGTTGCCGTTATCGGTGGTGAAGCCTTCCCGCAATCGGGGCTGCCCGCCCAGTTTCACCAGTTCGCGCGCGACGTAGGAACGCGCCATCGGGATCACCTCGACCGGCAGCGGGAATGTTCCCAGCACGTCGACCAGCTTGCTTTCGTCGGCGATGCAGATGAACTGCTTGCTGCACGCCGCCACGATCTTCTCGCGCGTCAGTGCGCCGCCGCCACCCTTGATCATGGCGAAGTGTTCGGTGATTTCGTCGGCGCCGTCGACGTAGATCTCGAGCTCGCCCACGCTGTTGAGATCCAGCACCTGGATGCCATGGCTTTTCAGGCGGGCGGCGGTCGCTTCCGAACTCGCCACCGCGCCATCGATGCGGCCTTTGACCTCGGCCAGCGCGTCGATGAAATAGTTGGCGGTCGAGCCGGTGCCGACCCCGACAATGCCGCCGCGCGCGTAATCCACCGCGGCACGTGCCACGGCTTGCTTCATTTCGTCTTGAGTCATGATGTTTTCGTCGATTTCGATGCAGCCCGCTAAGATAGCGGCATCGCCCCCTTTTTACAAACCTCGCACCCGCCGCCGCCATGAGCCCACCTGACGATTACCTCGAACGCATCCTCACCTCGCGCGTCTACGACGTGGCGGTGGAGACCCCGCTCGACGAGGCCCACAATCTATCGCGCCGTCTCAACAACCGGATTCTGCTGAAGCGCGAAGATCTGCAGCCGGTGTTTTCGTTCAAGTGCCGTGGCGCCTACAATAAGATGGCGAAGCTGACGCAGGCCCAGCTGGCGCGCGGCGTGGTGGCGGCGTCGGCCGGCAACCACGCGCAGGGGGTGGCGCTGGCGGCGCAAAAGCTCGGCGTGAAGGCCATCATCGTGATGCCGGCCACCACGCCCAAGATCAAGGTCGATGCAGTGGCCGCGCGCGGCGCGCAGGTGATCCTGCACGGCGACAATTACGACGAGGCCTGCGTCCACGCGACCACGCTCGCCAAGGAAGCGAAGGCGACCTTCGTCCATCCCTACGACGATCCCGACGTCATCGCCGGCCAGGGCACTGTGGCGATGGAATTGCTGCGTCAGCATCCTGGCCCGATTCATTCGGTCTACATCCCAGTTGGCGGCGGCGGGCTGATTGCCGGCATGGCGGCCTATATCAAGCGGCTGCGTCCGGAAATCAAAATCATCGGCGTCGAGCCCGAGGATGCGGACGCCATGGCGCGCTCGCTGTGCAAGGGCAAGCGCATCACCCTGCCGCGCGTGGGCATATTTGCCGACGGCGTGGCGGTCAAAACGGTCGGCAAGGAAACCTTCCGGCTGGCGCAGCTGTATGTCGACGAAATCATCCGCGTCAACAATGACGCGATTTGCGCGGCGATCAAGGACGTGTTCGAGGACACCCGTTCGATCCTGGAACCGGCCGGTGCGCTGTCGATCGCCGGGATGAAGGCCGCGATCGCAGGCGACAAACTGAAGGGCAAGACGCTGGTCGCGGTGGCCTCCGGCGCCAACATGAACTTCGACCGCCTGCGTCACATCGCCGAGCGCGCCGAGCTTGGCGAGAAGCGGGAAGCCGTGCTGGCGGTGACCATTCCCGAAACGCCGGGCAGCTTCAAGACTTTCTGCGGTTTACTGGGGGCGCGGAATATCACCGAATTCAACTACCGCTATTCCGACCCTAAGGTGGCGCGCGTGTTCGTCGGCCTGTCGGTGCCGGGCGCGGGCGAGGGCGCGCGCGTGGTCGAGTTGTTGAAGCGTCACGGGCTGGAAGCGCTTGACCTCACCGACAACGAGATGGCCAAACTGCACATTCGCCATCTGGTTGGTGGGCGTGCGCCGGAGGCGGTCAACGAGGTGCTGTACCGCTTCGAATTCCCCGAGCGTCCCGGCGCCCTGATGCAGTTCCTGGAAAGCATGAGCCACGGCTGGAACATCAGTCTGTTCCACTACCGCAACCACGGTGCGGACTATGGCCGCATCCTGGTCGGTGTTCAGGTGCCGGAAAAAGAAAAGCCCAGCTTCCAGACCTTTCTGGACGGGCTGGGCTACCGGTATTGGGACGAATCCCGCAATCCCGCCTACAAGCTGTTCCTCGCCTGATATTTACGCCTTCATGCCGCAGCTGTTGATACCGAGCAGACTGTAAGCAGGGCAGAACTTGAACAGCCCGGTGGCGAGCGGCAGCACGCCGATCCAGGCCCATACCGGACCATTGAAAAAAGCCACCCAGGCGATGAGGGCGATGCCTGCAAGGATGCGGATGGCGCGGTCAATGGTGCCGACGTTGGCGGTCATGGAGAGCCCCTCGAATCGTGGAAGAAGGATCCACTATAGTGCTTACACGGTGCTCGACGTGAGGAAATGAACTGGCTGAGGCCGGGTGGATTTCGCCCAGGCGACACGCCGTTGCCGCATGTTACCCTCGTATCATGTTTCGAATAATCGGTTTTTTCCTGTTGGCGATGTTGCCGGTGACGCCCGTGTGGGCAGCACCGGGCGACGACGCCGTGCTTCAGGCGCAGCAGGCATTTGCTGCGCGCAAGCTGGCTGACCTGGAACGCGCTGCGCGCAATGTTCCGGACGACCATGTGCTGTCACCCTATGTCGAATACTGGCGTCTGGCATTGACGAGCGGCGTCGGGGATGCCCGGATTGCCGATTTCCTGGCGCGCTATCCCGGCAGCCGCGTGGCCGAAGCCCTGCGCGCCGACTGGCTGAAGTCGCTCGGCACACGTGAAGCCTGGCCCGCCTATCTGGCGGAGTACCCGCGTCTGGCCAAGCCCGATGCGGCCCATCAGTGTTATGCCTATCGTGCGGAATGGGCACGGGGTGACCGCAGCCGTCAGCGCGAGGCGGTGGCCATGTGGTTCACCGGACGCGACTTGCCGTCGGCCTGTGCGCCTTTGTTTGCCCAGCTGATCGAGGCTGGATTGATCAGCGAGGAGGACGTTTGGCGGCGCCTGCGGCTGGCACTGGAAGCGGGCAACCTTGGCGTCGCCCGGGCCGTGGCCAATGCTTTGCCCGCCGCGCAGCGCCCCCCCGCCCCCCTGCTCGAGCAGGCCAGCCGCGATCCGGCGCGTTTGCTCAGCGCGGACAGCCTTGATCCGGGTCAGCGCAGTCACCGCGAAATCGCGCTCTATGCGCTCGACCAGTTGGCCAAACGCGGCACAGCGCAGGCCGAGCAGGCGATGCAGAAGCGCGCGGCGCAGTTCAACCCGGAAGAGCTGGGCACGGCTTGGGCGCGTCTCGCCACCTGGGCGGCGCGGCGCCATGAGCCGGTTGCCTTGCCTTGGTTTCAGCGGGCGGGGGGGGCGCTGACCAACGATTTCCAGCGCGAATGGTGGGTGCGCGCCGCACTGCGTGCAGGCGACTGGCAGACCGTGCAGCGGGTGATCGAGAGCATGAGCGACGCGGTCCGTGAACAGCCGGCCTGGCGCTACTGGCGCGCACGCGCCTTGCAGGCCAACGGCCAGCGTGCGGCGTCGAGTCCGCTGTTTCTCGCGCTGGCGCGCGAGCATCATTACTACGGCCAATTGGCACAGGAAGAGCTCGGTGCGGTGATGCAGGCGCCTGTTATCAACATCAAGACAGGCGGCGATGACGTCGCGGCGATTGCACGCCAGCCCGGGATTGCGCGCGCGCAGACCTTGTATGAACTCGGCTTGCGCGGCGACGCCAACCAGGAATGGAACTGGACGATCCGCGCGTTTTCAGATGCCCAGTTGCTGGCGGCCGCGGAGCTGGCGCGGCGCATGGAATGGTACGACCGCGCCATCAACACCGCCGAGCGCACCCGCGAACTGCACGATTTCGAATTGCGTTTTCTGGCGCCTTACCGTGAGCTGGCGCAAAAGGCCGCGCGCGAACACGCGCTCGACGAAGCCTGGATGTTTGGCCTGATGCGGCAGGAAAGCCGCTTCGTCAACGTGGCGCGCTCCGGCGTCGGTGCATCCGGGCTCATGCAGATCATGCCGGCCACGGCCAGCTGGATCGCGCAGCGGCTCGGCATCAAGGGTTTCCACCCGCGCGAGATGCAGGATCCGGCCAAAAACATCCAGTTCGGCGCGTATTATCTGAAGCACGTTCAAACCAGCCTGGACGGTTCGGCGGTGCTCGCCACTGCCGCCTACAATGCCGGGCCCGGGCGGGCGCAGCGCTGGCGCGACATCCGGCCGATGGAAGCGGCGGTCTACATCGAGTCGATTCCGTTCGCTGAAACACGCGATTACGTCAAGAAGGTGATGAGCAACGCCATCTATTACGCGGCGCGTTTCGGCCAGCCGTCGGTGCTGCTGACGGATCGGCTGGGCACGGTGCCCCCGCGCTAAACCCCGTTGTTGGAACACTCGGTGCGGACGCCTCGGCGGAACTCGATTAAAATCAGCAGCGCCTAATATTCTGAAACGTATTCCACCATGAAGATTGAACGCATCTGCATCCTCGGCGGGTCCGGCTTTGTCGGCACCCATCTCGTCAGCCAGCTTGCCGCGCGCGGCCTCCAGGTGCGCGTGCTCTCCCACCGCCGCGAAATGGCCAAGGAACTGATCCTGCTGCCCACGGTGGAGGTGATCGAGGCTGACGTGCACGACCAGCAGGACCTTATCCGCCACTTCCGTGGCATGGATGCCGTCATCAACCTGGTCGGCATCCTGCACGAAAGGACGATCGGCCGTGCCGACCTGCCGAGTGCCCGCCGCGGCGACTTCCAGAGAGTCCACGTCGAACTGCCGCGCAAGGTCATCCACGCCTGCGGCGAAGCGGGGGTGAACCGCCTGCTGCACATGAGCGCGCTCGGCGCCAACCCGAATTCGCGCTCGGCCTACCAGCGTTCAAAGGGGATTGCCGAAGCCCTGGTGCGCGAGGCCGGGATGCACCATGTCGAGCACGAGAACTGGT
Organism: Hydrogenophilales bacterium 16-64-40; assembly: GCA_002256995.1. GTDB lineage: Bacteria > Pseudomonadota > Gammaproteobacteria > Burkholderiales > Thiobacillaceae > Thiobacillus. Next base: position 60,077 of record NCGX01000003.1, on the reverse strand, counting down.
ACCTCAACGGCCCCAAGTTCGTCCATGGCTACGGCCTCGACGTCACGATCTTCCGCCCCTCGGTGATTTTCGGCCGCGGCGATTCCTTCCTGTCGATGTTCGCCCGCCTATTGAAGGTTTTCCCGGTGCTGCCGCTGGCGAACGCAGGGGCGCGGTTTGCCCCGGTGCACGTCGAGGACGTCGCGCGTGCCTTCGTCGACAGCCTCGACAACCCCGCGACCTACGGCCAGACCTACGAGCTGTGCGGCCCCAAGGCCTACACCCTGCAGGAGCTGGTGCGTTACGTGGGCGAAGTCACCGGCAAGACGCGCAGCATTATTCCCTTGGGCAAATGGATGTCGTATTTCCAGGCTTGGGCGCTTGAGTTCAAGCCCGGCAGCAAGCTGATGACGCGCGACAATTACTACGCCATGAGCACGGACAACGTCTGCGCTGGCGGCTGGCCGTCGGTGCTGGATTTTCAGCCGGCCGCACTCGAAGCCGTCGCGCCGGAATACCTGCGTGCCGGCACGCCCCGCGCGCGCTACGAGGGTTACCGCGAAGGCGCCCATCGCTAGCGCCACCGCGCTGTCATGAAAATCTACATCGTTGGCGGCGCGGTGCGGGACCGCTTGCTGGGTTTGCCGGTGGCCGATCGCGACCACGTCGTCGTCGGCGCCACGCCGGAGGAGATGCTGGCGCTGGGGTTTCAGCCGGTGGGCAAGGATTTCCCGGTTTTCCTGCACCCGCAAACCCACGAGGAATATGCGCTGGCGCGCACCGAGCGCAAGTCTGGTCACGGCTACAAGGGATTCAAGGTGTACGCCGCGCCGGAAGTCACGCTGGAAGAGGACCTGCTGCGGCGCGACCTCACCATCAACGCGATGGCCGAGGATGAGACCGGCGCGCTGATCGACCCCCATGGCGGCCAGCGCGACCTGGCGGCAAGAACCTTCCGCCATGTCAGCGCGGCGTTCGCCGAAGATCCCGTTCGGATTTTAAGAGTGGCCCGCTTCGCCGCCCGCTTCACCGACTTTGTCGTGGCGCCGGAAACCCTCGCGCTGATGCGGCAGATGGTGGACAACGGCGAGGTCGACGCGCTGGTGCCCGAGCGGGTATGGCAGGAAGTCGCGCGCGGCCTGATGGACGCGCAGCCCTCGCGCATGTTCCAGGTGTTGCGCGACTGCGGCGCGCTGGCCCGGCTGTTTCCCGAAATCGACCGCCTGTTCGGCGTGCCGCAGCCGCCCGAGCATCATCCGGAAATCGACACCGGTGTCCACGTCATGCTGGTGGTCGACTGGGCCGCGCGGCAGGGCTTCAGCCTGCCGGTACGTTTCGCGGCATTGACCCACGACCTCGGCAAGGGGGTCACCCCGCCCGAGCAGTGGCCCCGACACCACGACCATGAAGTCAAAAGCGCCGAACTCGTACGTGTACTTTGCGAACGCGTCCGCGTGCCCGCCGATTGTCGCGACCTCGCCGTCGCGGTGGCGCGCGAGCACGGCCAGGTGCATCGCGCGCTGGAACTGCGTCCCGGCACGCTCGTCGAACTGCTGGAACGGGTCGATGCCTTCCGCAGGCCCGATCGCTTCGAGGAATTCCTGCAGGCCTGCGAGTGCGATTTTCGCGGCCGGCCGGGCTATGTGGACAAAGCTTTTCCTGCCCCCGACTATTTGCGGCAAGCACTGCAGGCCGCGCAGGCCATCAATGCCGCTGTCGTGGCTCGCAGTGCCGATCCGGCACGCATCCGGGAGGCCATCTTCCAGGCGCGGGCGGCCGCCGTGGCGGCGTGGCGTGATCGGCCAGCAGCCGATAGCCTGTAAGTCCGGCTGCCATTCGGCGACCCTCCCGGCGAATCCCCCGATTTTTATCGGCAATGCGCGGGCAGTTCAATGCGCTTGGGTCTATCCTTGAAAAGGTGTGTTCATCGATTTTCAAAGGGATACGTTCATGAAATCCAGATTGCTTGTTGTGCTGCTGGCCACCGCGCTGGCACCGGCCCTGATCGGCTGCGAGACCGGCCCGCGTTATGGCGAGGTCGCGGTGCGCGACCCGCACTACGCGGTGAGGGTGGTGTTTACCGATCATGACCGTCGCCTGATTCATGAGTATTACGCGCCGCGCTACATGAAACTTCCGCCTGGCCAGGTCAAGAAGGGCCGGCTTCCGCCCGGCCATGCCTGGCGGGTAAGGCTCAACCAGCCGATTCACGAGGACGCCCAATTGCGCTACCTCCCTTATGCGCTGGATCAACGCCTTTCGCGACTGCCGCCGGAGTATGTGCGCGTCGTCATCGGCACCGATGTGGTGATCATGAATACGCGTACCCGTGTGGTGGTGGACCTTCTGGAGGACATCACCGACTGAGCCGGTGTTGCCGGACAGGCGCGCATCGGCCATGAACCAGACAGGCGAACCCGCCTTGGATGGGGTGCACTGGGCGCATTTTCCGCACCAGGCCGACATGGGGGTGCGCGGCGTCGGCCCCACCCTGGCGGCCGCTTTCGAGCAGGCGGCATTGGCGATGACCGCCGTGGTGACGGATCCGGCCAGTGTGGCGCCGGCGATGGCAGTCGATATCGACTGCGAGGCGCCGGACGACGAGTTGCTGCTGGTCGACTGGCTCAACGCACTGATCCTCGAGATGGCGGCGCGCAACATGCTGTTCAGTCGCTTCGAAGTCGGCCTCGACGGGCATCATCTGCATGCCATTGCGTGGGGTGAGTCGTTGGACATCGAGAAGCACCAGCCGGCCGTCGAAATCAAGGGCGCCACCTACACTGAACTGAAAGTGGTGAGGGACGAATCCGGGCAGTGGCACGCCCAGTGCGTGGTGGACGTGTGAAATGAATCTAACCCAGCTCAAGCAGGTGTCGGATGTCGAATGGCGCATCGCGCCGTTCGGGAAAATGCGTGTGCCGGCGATGATCTATGCCGACCAGGCATTGATCAGCGAAATGGACGACAAGGTGTTCGAGCAGATCACCAATGTCGCCACGCTGCCGGGCATCGTCCAGGCCGCCTATGCCATGCCCGACGCACACTGGGGCTACGGCTTCCCGATCGGCGGGGTGGCGGCGTTCGATGCCGACGCCGGCGGCGTGGTGTCGGCCGGCGGGGTGGGGTTCGACATCTCCTGCGGCGTGCGCACCCTGCATACCGGACTCAAGGCCGCCGACATCGCGCCGCTCAAGCAGCGGCTGGCCGACCGCCTGTTCACCCATATTCCGGCCGGCGTCGGCAGCACCGGCCTGTTGCGCCTCGACGCCGACGAGATGGACGCGATGCTGCGCGGCGGCGCGCGCTGGGCGGTCGAGCACGGCTACGGCAGCGAGGCCGACCTCGACCGCATCGAGGAGCATGGCTGCATGGCCGGCGCCGAGCCGAACCGGGTGTCCGAGCACGCCAAGCGCCGCCAGCGCGACGAGATCGGCACCCTCGGCTCCGGCAACCATTACCTCGAACTGCAGGAAATTGTCGAAATCTACGACACGAAAGCGGCCGACCGCTTCCGCCTGCGCCAGGACGAGGTGGTGGTCAGCATCCATTGCGGATCGCGCGGATTGGGGCACCAGATCGGCACCGAATTCCTTAAGGAAATGGTGATCGCCGCGCCGGGTTACGGCATCGAGCTGCCCGACCGCGAGCTCGCCTGCGCCCCCATCCACTCGCCTGTCGGCCAGGCCTACCTCGGCGCCATGCGCGCAGCGGTCAATTGCGCCCTGGCCAACCGCCAGGTCATCACCCACCTCGCCCGCAAGGTGTTCGCAGACATTGTGCCGGGCACGCATCTCAGCCTGATCTACGACGTCTCGCACAACACCTGCAAGGAGGAATGGCATACGGTGGACGGTCAGACGCGCCGCCTGTATGTGCACCGCAAGGGCGCGACGCGTGCCTTCGGTCCGGGTCATCCGAGCCTGCCCGGCGAGTTGCGCGATATCGGCCAGCCGGTGCTGATCGGCGGCAGCATGGGCACCGCGTCCTACATCCTCGTCGGCACCGAGGAAGGCACGTCGCGCGCCTTCAGCTCCGCCTGCCACGGTGCCGGACGTTCCATGAGCCGCCATCAGGCCACCCGCCAGTGGCACGGCCGGGCGTTGGTGGACGAACTCGCCAGCCAGGGCATCCTGATCCGCAGCCCCTCGCTGCGGGGGGTGGCGGAAGAAGCGCCCGGCGCCTACAAGGACGTCAGCGCGGTGGTGGAAGCGGCCGACCGTGCCGGGTTGGCGCGCAAGGTGGCCAAGCTGAAGCCGCTGGTCTGCATCAAGGGCTGAACGGTGCCCCGTTGGAACTGTGGCTTGTTTGCGGCGTCAAATTGACCGAATGCGGCGCAGCAGCCGCCAATGGAAAATGGAGTGCCCCATGCCTTACAGCGAACAAACAGTGCAATCGGTGCGGCCGTGGTCGGACAAGACCTTCAGCTTCACGCTCAGCCGGCCGCAGGATTTTGCCTTCGAGAACGGCGAATTCGTCACCATCGGCTTGAAGCGCGAGGGCAAGCTGGTGGCGCGCGCGTATTCAATCGTCTCCACCGCCGACCGCGATCATCTGGAATTTCTCAGCATCCACGTGCCGGACGGCCCGCTGACCAGCCAGCTGGTCCATATCCGCCCCGGCGACAACGTGTGGGTCAACAGCAAGGCCACCGGCTCGCTCACGCTCAATCATGTGTTGCCTGGACGCACGCTGTATCTGCTGGCCACCGGCACCGGGCTGGCACCGTTCATGAGCCTGATCCGCGACGCCAGACTCTATGCGCGTTTTGAGAATGTGGTGCTGGTGCATTCGGTGCGCACGGTGGCCGAGCTGGCCTACCGCGACGAAATCGAGGCGCTGGACAACGCCCAGCTGTATTACGTGCCGACGGTGACGCGAGAGGCTTTTTCCACCCCCGAGCGCGGCGGCGACCTGTTCCGTTCCGGCTTGCTGTCCCAGCGTCTTGGCCTGCCCGCGCCCGATCCCGAACAGGATCGCGTGATGATCTGCGGTAACCCGGCGATGACGCGTGAGCTGACGCATCACCTCAAGGACTTAGGCTGGACGCTGACCAACCATCGCGGCATCGGCAACTTCACCACTGAAGTCGCGTTTGTCGTGCATCACGAATAATCGCCCTGGGATCGTTTAAATAATCCATGGGCCCAGGAAAACTTGGGCCCAAAGCTGCCTAGTCGCGGCGGTGGTCGCGACGGTCGCTGTGATGCTCACGTCGATCATCGCGCCGGCCGTCGTGCCGGTCTTTCCAGTCGCGGCGGTCATCCCACCCGTGTCCGTAATCCCGGTAGCCGTAATCCCGGTAGCCGTAATCGCGGTAATGCCGAACATGTGTCACCCGGTGCGGCGGCGGCAGCACGATGACATGGCCGGGATGGTACGGGCTATGCGTCCAGTAACGGGCGCCGCCGGACTCATACAGCACGCGAAAACCGTCATGGTGGCGGGTCCCGAACGAGATGGTGAAGTTCGGTTCGACCGAGACCACGCGGCCGTGGCCATAGTCGTCGCGGGCGATGGCGGTGCCGGATGCGGCCACCAAAGCGGTTGCAATCAGAAGGGTACGTAACATGGCGTTTCTCCTTTCAGGTTCAGGTCTGGAATGCTTGCGCCCGGCTGAGCGTCAATCGTTCCACTTGTTGCGGCTGCTGTTCCAGCGCTCGTTGCGCTGATCATCGGCCACGGAAAAGCTCACATTCAGGGTCAACCATTTGCCTGGATCGTAGGGCAGGCGGGTGCTGTATTCGTGACCCTGGAAGCGATAGCGCACGTCATAGCCGTTGCTCACCTGGCGATAGTCATCATGGGTACGGCAGCGTTCCACCTGCTGCGGGCGCGACTCATAACGGGTGCCGCCATTGTTCCAGCGGTCGCCCACCACGGCGCCGGTGGCGGCGCCCACCGCGGCGGCGGCAACCCGGCCGTTGCCCTTGCCGACGGTGGAACCGACCAGGCCGCCGGCGATGGCGCCGAGAATCGCGCCGCCTGTGTTGTTGCTCTCCCGGTAGCCCTGGGTCTCGTAGCCGACAGTTTCGGTCCAGCACTCGCGGCGCGGCTCGTTGATCGTCTCAAAGACCGGCGTGCTGGCCAGAACCTTGGCGCGGGCGGTGAAACCGTCGCTGTTGCCACGGCCGGGGCCCGCCTGCGCTGCGCCGCTGGCGGCCAGCAGTGCGGCAATCAGGGCGATGTTGAGGGTGCGTGATTTCATCGTTACTCTCCTTGTTGCATCAAATCAATCGGGTTCAGCGACGGTCGCGGGCACGGCTATCATCTTCACTTCGCTGCTGTTGCTTCTGCTGGCGACGTTCGTAGCCGTAACCGTAGCCTCGCGGCTCCTCGGCCTCAGCTTCACGCTTGGTGGCTCGGCGTTCGTCCCTACGGGCATCGCGCGGGCCCGGGCGAACCTCGTCGCCACGGTCACGCTGGGCCACGATGAACGCGCCGTCCATCCCGTCCGGAGCGGCCTGAACCGGGGCGACCAGGGCCAGTCCCAGTGCGGTCAGTCCGAAAATCCAAAGTTGTCGTGTGTTCATCGTGGGCTCCATTTCTGTGGTTGCGTTGCTTCGCTTCCATGCTTCGCAGTCTGGTTGAGATAAGTTAGTGCACTGTTTCACGCAAGGGCGATTTTGTAACAGTGTGTAACGGGGAGGGGAATGGCCCCCGCTTACCGCTGATATAGTTGCCGGATGGAAAAAGACGTGATTTACGTAACCGACGACGACCCCGGCATTCGCGAACTGGTGGCCGAATACCTGACGGGCCATGGCTACACGGTCGAGACCGCGGAAGACGCGGCCTCGCTCGATCGCCTGCTCGCCGCCCGGCTGCCCGACCTCTTGGTGCTCGACTGGATGATGCCGGGCGAGGATGGCCTGTCGGTGGCGCGTCGGCTGCGTGCGCAGCCTGGATTTCCGCCCATCATCATGCTGTCGGCCAAGGGCGAGGATATCGACCGCATCATCGGCCTCGAAGTCGGCGCCGACGATTACCTGCCCAAACCCTTCAACCCGCGCGAGCTGCTGGCGCGCATCCGCGCGGTGATGCGGCGACACGGCGGGGCAGCCGCGCCGGCGGCGGCCGAAACCGCGCGGCGGGTGCAGTTCGGCCCGTTCAGCGCCAACCTGGACGCCCGCACGCTCAGCCGCGACGGCGCCGAAATCACGCTGACCAGCGGCGAATACGAGCTGCTGGAAATTTTCGTCACTCACGCCAACCGCGCGCTGTCGCGCGACTGGCTGATGGACCAGCTGCGCGGTTTCGAGCGCGACCCGTTCGACCGCAGCATCGACGTGCGGGTGAATCGCCTACGCAAGAAAATCGAGGACGATCCGGCCAATCCGGCCTACATCCGAACCCAGCGCGGGCAGGGTTATCTGTTCGTGCCGCAGGGAAAAGGCTAAGCCGGCATGCGCTCGCTGTTCGCCCGCACCGCGTTGACGCTGGCGCTGGCCTTCATCGTGTTCCAGGCGGCGGCGTTCTGGGTGGTGTACCGTACCCTGATCGTGCCGGTGGCGGAGCGCTCGGCCGACGATCTGGCCGGCCTGGTCGTGCTGTCGGCGCAAACCTGGGTGGAGCTGCCGCCCGAGACGCGGGCGGCGTTCGAACAAGAGCTGGCGCGCCGTCACGGCCTGCGCCTGACCACCCTTGACGTCGGGGCCATCGCGGACGCGCCGCAGTTTGCTTTCCGCACCCAGATCGAGGCCGCGCTGAGCCGCCGCGTGGGGGAGACGGTCGTATTGCGCGGGGTGCCGAATAAAACGGCGGCGTGGCTGGATATCCCGGTGGGCGGGCACGACCTGCGGGTCGGCTTCTTCCCCGACCGTTATGCCGTCAAGCCGCCGCTGGCCGCGATCGCAGTGGTTGGGGTCGGCGCGTTTCTCAGTTTGCTGACCGCCCTGTTTCTGGTGCGCCGCATCACCGTTCCGCTGGCGCGCGCGGCCCGGGCGGCCAGCCAGGTCGGCGCGGGCGAGTTGCCCGAGCCCTTGCCGGAAACCGGCCCCGCCGAGCTCGCCGAACTCGCCCGCCGTTTCAACACCATGGCGGCGGAGGTGCGCGAACTGCTGGACAACCGCACCACCTTGCTGGCGGGGATCTCGCACGACCTGCGCACGCCGATGACGCGTCTGCAGCTCAATCTGGAAATGCTGCGCGACACGTCCAATCCGGCGCGCAGCGACCGCGCCAACGCCAATGACGCACGGATTGACCGCGCCAACGCCAACGACGCGCGGATTAACCGCGCAGTGGCCGATCTGGCCGACATGAACAAGCTGATTACCGGTTATCTGGCGCTGGCACGCACCACCCAGGCCGAGGCGAAAGTGCGCTTCGATCTGGCGGATTTGCTGGAAGAGGTGGCGGCCGATGCGGGCCTGGCATGGCCGGGCGCGGCGCCGTGCACGGTCGAGGCGGGTCGGCTGGCGGTGCGGCGGATCGTGTCCAACCTGATCCAGAATGCGCAGCGTTACGGTGGCGGTACGGCGGTCGAGCTGACTTTGGTGTGTTCGGACACGTTGGCGCAGGTGATCGTGCGCGACGCTGGCGCCGGGATTCCTGACGATCAGCTGAAAAAGGTGTTCAGGCCGTTTTACCGGCTGGAGAGCTCGCGCTCGCAGGCCACGGGAGGCACCGGGCTGGGGCTGGCGATCGTGCGCCAGCTGGCGGAAACAAATGGCTGGAAAGTGGAGCTCCGGAACCGTGCGACAGGCGGCCTGGAGGCCGTGCTTGAAATTCCCCGCTAAGCGGTTCGGCTCAGGTGTAGTAAGGCGTGCTCCGCCGCAGCACCCGGAATTCGATGAACAGCAGCGTCAGGCTGAACATCGACATGCGGTAAGTACTGCCGCTGAAAAATCCCAGCGGCGAGCTAGACAGGCTGAGGCTCACGCTGGTTGCTCGACCGACTTGCATCAGAGTGCAGGCTGGCGGGCAAACAGGGAAAGCTGCACGAACAGCAGCGACAGGCTGGTGAGGCTCATGCGCTCGGTCTGGCCGTGAAACCAGGCGAAAGGCGAGGCGCTGAGTTCGAGAACCAGTTGGCTTTGGCCGAATTGTAGTTTCATGATGCGCTCCTGGATAAGGGGGGTAATGCCTGAATACCTGCAAAGCCTGTGCCAATCGGGCGATAAGCGCGCGACGGAAAAAATAAATCAACAAAACAATGGGTTGTCACAGATGGCTTGAGCGGCCCGATTGGGGCGGCTGCGCGGGCTGACGGAAAGCCGTCAACCTGTGTCGAAGCGGCAAACGGCCGACATCACGGGCGGGCGAACTTGACCGACAGGGTAGAATCCTGCTTTCGGTTTTGGCGGCGCGTGTCCTGTGCGCTGCATCTTTTGCATGATTATCCTCAAGAATCTCAGCCTGCGGCGTAGTGCCAAGGTCCTGCTCGACAACGCGTCGGTATCGATCAACCCCGGTGAAAGGGTCGGCCTGGTGGGGCGAAACGGCGCTGGCAAGTCGAGCCTGTTCGCGCTCCTGAACGGCACCCTGCACGAGGATAAAGGCGACTTTTCCATCCCTTCGCAGTGGCGCATGGCGCAGGTGGCGCAGGACATGCCGGAAACGGCCGAGTCCGCGACCGATTTCGTCATCGCCGGCGACACCCAACTGGCTGCGGCGCAGGCCGAGGTGACCGCCGCTGAGGAAAGCGACGACGGCGAACGCATGGCGCACGCCTATATGGCGCTGCACGACGCCGGCGCGCACGACGCGCAGTCGCGCGCGCAGTCGCTGATTCTCGGGCTGGGATTCCAGGTGCGCGAGCTGAACCAGCCGGTCAACAGCTTTTCCGGCGGCTGGCGCATGCGGCTGCAGCTGGCGCGCGCGCTGATGTGCCCGTCGGAGCTGCTGCTGCTCGACGAACCGACCAACCACTTGGACCTGGACGCGCTGGTGTGGCTGGAGGCTTGGCTCAAGAAATATCCGGGCACCATGCTGGTGATCAGCCACGACCGCGAGTTTCTCGATGCGGTGACCAATGTCACGATCCACATCGAAAACGGCCAGCTCACCCGCTACGGCGGCAACTACAGCACCTTCGAGGACATGCGCGCCGAGCAGATGGCACTGCAGCAGGCGGCGTTTTCCAAACAGCAGGACAAGATCGCCCATCTGCAGGAGTTCATCAACCGCTTCAAGGCCAAGGCCAGCAAGGCCAAGCAGGCGCAAAGCCGGGTCAAGGCGCTCGATCGGATGGAGCGCCTGGCGCCGATGCTGGCGAATGCGGAATTCACCTTCGAATTCAAGGAGCCGCTCAACCTGCCCAACCCGATGCTGTCGATCGACGACGCCAGCTTCGGCTACCCGCCGCCTGCCGGTTCGCCGCCCGGCACGCCATCGACGGTGATCGTGCAGCACGTCAGCAAATCGGTGTTTGCCGGACAGCGCATCGGCATCCTCGGCGCCAACGGCCAGGGCAAATCGACGCTGGTGAAGACGGTCGCGCGCACCCTGCCGGTGGTCGCAGGCGAAGTGATCGAGGGCCGCGGCCTCAACATCGGCTACTTCGCGCAGCAGGAGCTCGACGTGCTGCGCCCCGCCGACACCCCGCTGGAACACATGATCCGCCTCGCCCGCGACACCCTCGCCAACGGCGGCGCCGGCCAGTTCAGCAGCCGCGAGCAGGATCTGCGCACCTTTCTTGGCACCTTCAACTTCAACGGCGACATGGTCAAGCAGGCGGTCGGTACCATGAGCGGCGGCGAGAAGGCGCGCCTGGTGCTGTGCATGATCGTGTGGCAGCGTCCCAATCTGCTGCTGCTCGACGAACCGACCAACCACCTGGATCTGGCCACGCGCGAGGCGCTGGCGATGGCACTGAATGAATTCGAGGGCACCGTTATGCTGGTCAGCCACGACCGCGCCCTGCTGCGATCCGTCTGCGACGAATTCTGGCTGGTCACACGCGGCGGCGTCGAGCCGTTCGACGGCGACCTGGACGACTACCAGCGCTATCTGTTGGATGAGGGCAAGCGCCTGCGCGAAAGCCTGAAGGAGGCTGGCAAGGCCGCCGAGTTGCCCAAGCCGGCGCCGGCGGCCGCGGCTGAGAAGCGTGCGGCGCCGAGTGGCAAACTGAAACCACTCAGGCAGTCACTGGAAAAGCTCGACAAGCGCATGGCGGCGCTTCATGCGGAAAAGGCAGCGCTTGAAGCGCGCCTGGCCGGGACGCTGTCGGTCGAGGCGATTACCGAAACCGGCGCGCAGTTGCAGCACGTCGACGCGGAACTGGCGCGCGAGGAGGGCAAGTGGATGGAGTTGTCGGAGCAGATCGAGGCGCTGGAGAGGATGAGCGCCTAGGCGCGATTCAAGCCGCGGCCGTTAGTGCCGCGCTTAGCCGCCGATCCGGGCGCTGCGGCGGCGGGTGACGGTGTCGACGAGGTTGCGATAGAGCGGGGCGGGGAGCAGGCTGGCGACGAGGTGCTTGAGGTCGCCGGCTTTCCAGTCGGCCTTGCGGAAGGCGCGGCGGAACAGGCGGCGGGCGGACTCGGTGTCGTTGCGCCAGTGGCAGCGATAGGCTTCGTGCAGCAGGGGGTCGTAGATCAGTTCGTTGAGGCGAGCGGGGGGGATGCGGGTAACGACCGCGGGATGATGGCGGGCGAAATCGCGGCGCACGGCGACGGCGTCGAACACCTGCCGCCAGCGCGGGATACGGGGGTTGCCGTGGGGGTGGCTGCGGTGAAACGCCAGCACCTCCGGAACCCGCGTGAGCCGGGGCTGGCGCGCGAGCATCCGCAGCCACAGGTCGTAGTCCATGGCGGTGGGGCTGCGCTCGGAAAACCCGCGCAGTTCGTCGATGAGAGGGCGGCGGATCAGCACGCTGTTGATCGGCCACGGGCCGTGTTCGAGAAAATGGCTGGCCGCCTCACCGGCGTCGAGAAGGGGCAGGGCTTTCGGGGTCGGGTCGGTGGCGGCCTCGCCGATGTCCTGCCAGCCACAATAGGCGATGTCGGCGTTCTCGGCCTCAAGCGCGTCGTGCAGCAGACGGAGCGCGTCGGGATGCCAGGCGTCGTCGGCGTCAAGAAAGGCGATGAAGTTGCCGTTGGCGTGGGCGAGCGCCGCGTTGCGCGCGACAAAGGGGCCGCTGCGGGTCTGGTAGACCAGCTTGATGCGCTCGGGGTGGTCGGCCGCCAGCCGTTGCAGGATGTCGGTGGAGCCGTCGGTCGAGCCGTCGTCCACCACGATGAGTTCGATCTGGGGGTAGCTTTGCCCGAGCACGCTCTCAATCGCTTCGTCCACATACGGCGCGGCGTTGTGGCAGGGCATGACGACGGAAATCAGTGCGGGGTCAAAGTTGTCCATGGGTGTGTTCTGTCCGATTGCTTGCCCGTTTGGGTCCGCCCGTTCAGGCCGGCCGGTCGTGTCCATGAACGGATTATGGGTTGAGTCGGCCGGGATGCAAAGCGGCGGCCCGGCGCGTGGGCGGCCCGCCCGGGGCCGAATGTAGCGCATTACCCCAGCGGCTTTGGTTACAATCGGCCGATACGTTTACTCTTCCCCGGCTTTTCCATGCAAACCCTCACCGTCGACCTTGGCGACCGCTCCTACCCCATCCATATCGGCGCCGGGCTGTTGAACCAGGCCGAACTGATCCTGCCGCATCTGGCGCAAAAGCGCGTGATGGTGGTGACCAACACCACGGTGGCGCCGCTCTATTTGGCGCGGCTGACGGCAACGCTGGCGTCCGGCGGGGTGGCGGCCACGCACGTGATATTGCCCGATGGCGAGGCCTACAAGAACTGGGAAACGCTGAACCTGATTTTCGATGCGCTGCTGACCCAGCGCGCCGAGCGCAAGACCACCCTGATCGCCCTGGGCGGCGGGGTGATCGGCGACATGACCGGGTTTGCGGCGGCGAGCTACCAGCGCGGCGTGCCCTTCATCCAGATTCCCACCACGCTCTTGTCGCAGGTCGATTCGTCTGTGGGCGGCAAGACCGGGATCAACCATCCGCTCGGCAAGAACATGATCGGCGCGTTCTACCAGCCGAAGCTGGTGCTGGCCGACACCGACACGCTGAAGACGCTGCCTGCCCGCGAACTGTCGGCGGGGCTGGCCGAGGTGATCAAGTACGGCCTGATCTGGGACGTGGAATTCCTCGCCTGGCTGGAAGCCAACATGGACAAGCTGCGTGCGCTCGACCCGGCGGCGATCACCCATGCGATTCACCGCTCGTGCGAGATCAAGGCGCAGGTGGTGGGGCAGGACGAGCGCGAAGGCGGGATCCGCGCCATCCTCAACCTGGGCCACACCTTCGGCCACGCGATCGAGACCGGCATGGGCTACGGCAACTGGCTGCACGGCGAGGCGGTGGCGGCCGGCATGGTGATGGCGGCGCAGACCTCGCAGCGCATGGGCTGGATTTCCGAGGCGGACGTGGCGCGCACCCGCGCGCTGATCCGCGCCGCCGGGCTGCCGGACGTGGCGCCGGACCTGGGCGTCGATACGTATCTCGAATACATGGGCCACGACAAGAAGGTCGAAGGCGGAAAAATGCGCTTCGTGCTGCTGAAAAAGCTGGGCGAGGCAGTGATCACTGGCGACGTGCCGGCCGATGTGCTGACCGGCGTGCTGACCGCGCCACACTGAAGGAGCATCGATGGATTCGCTTGCGCCCTACGCCGCGCACTCTGCCCAGACCCGTGGGCGGCACCACCCCGAGGCGTCTGCCGCGCCGCGCTCCGAGTTCCAGCGCGACCGCGACCGCATCATCCATTCCGCCGCGTTCCGGCGGCTGGAATACAAGACCCAGGTGTTCGTGAACCACGAGGGCGACCTGTTTCGCACCCGGCTCACCCACAGCCTCGAAGTGGCGCAGATCGCCCGCACCATCGCCCGCCTGCTGAATCTGAACGAAGACCTGGTGGAAGCGGTGGCGCTGGCGCACGACCTCGGCCACACCCCGTTCGGCCATGCCGGGCAGGATGCGCTGAACGCCTGCATGCGCGAACACGGCGGCTTCGAACACAACCTGCAGTCGCTGCGCGTGGTCGATCTGCTGGAAGAGCGCTACGCCGAATTCGATGGACTCAATCTCACCTTCGAGGCGCGCGAGGGCATTCTCAAGCATTGCTCGCTCCTCAATGCCGAAAAGCTGGGCGGCATCGGCGAGCGTTTTCTGAACAAGCAGCAGCCTTCGCTGGAAGCGCAGATCGCCAACCTGGCCGACGAAATCGCCTACAACAACCACGACGTCGACGACGGCCTGCGCTCCGGCCTGATCACGCTGGAACAGCTGAGCGAAGTGACGATCTTTGCCCGCCACCTGAATGAGGTGCGCGCCAAATACCCGGCGCTGACCGGTCGCCGCGTGGTCACCGAAACCGTGCGCCGCATCATCAACACGCTGGTCCTCGATCTGGTGAACACCACGCGGATCAACATCGAGAACAGCGGCGTGCAGACCCTGGACGAGGTGCGCGCCGCGCCGCCGCTGGCGGCCTTCAGCCCCGCGCTACTCGACGAGCACCGCGAACTCAAGCGCTTCCTGATGCATCACCTGTACCGCCACTTCAAGGTGGCGCGCATGAGCAGCAAGGCGGGGCGCATCATCACCGATCTCTACACCGCGTTCATCGGCGATGCCCGCCTATTGCCGCCCGAGCACCAGGCGCACGAATCGCTGGAGGGCGCGCGCGCAGTGTCCGATTACATCGCCGGCATGACCGACCGCTACGCCATGCGCGAACACCGGCGGATTTTTGCGGTGGAAGAGATCTACGGCTGAGCGCGTCCGCCCGACATTGGTTCGCGGCCTTCCACCCAGTTGTAGGCGCGGCGCCCTCGCCGCGATTATCGCCCCGGCGCAATCCCCACGGCATCGGGGCGGGGCGGGCCTCTTCAGCCAATAGTGCCACCACAGCTTCAGGCGGCGTCGCCTGGCGGCAGCGTCCGCGCCACCACCCAGCAACTCACCTCCAGCGCGCCGGCTTGCTTCAGCGTCGCGGCCAGCTCATCGAGACTGGTCCCTGTCGTCATCACGTCGTCGATCAGGGCGATGCGTCGGCCCCGAACATCGCCTGAACACGTGAATGCGCCGCGCACATTGCGTCGCCGCGCATCGTGTTTCAGGCCCATTTGCGGCGGGGTGTCGCGGGTCCGCTGGCAGCTGTCGGCGTCCAGCGGAATACTGAGCCGCTTCGCCACCTCGCGTGCGATCTCGGTGGCGTGATTGAAGCCCCGCTCGCGGATGCGTCGCGCATGCAGCGGCATGGGGATCAGGCAGTCCGGGCCGGGATCGGACGCCACGGCGTCCGCAAGACAGTCGCCCAGTGCCGGCGCGATGGCGAGCTGGCCGTTATATTTCAGGCGCGGGATCAGGCGGTCGAGCGGAAACGCATAGGCCAGCGCGGCGCGGGTGCGGTCGAACGCGGGCGAATGCTTGAGGCAGGCGCCGCACACCTGGCCGTCGGGCGTGGGGATGGCGCATTGCGGGCATTGCGGCTGGCTGTGCCAGGGCAGGTCGGCCAGGCAGGCCGAACACAGCTGGCCGGTTCCCGATGTCGCCCCGCACAGCAGGCAGGTGAAGGGGAATGTCCGCTTAAAAATTGACCTAATGTTCAATTGGATGCCCGCCTTAATTTGACAGGGGCGCCGCCGCCCCCGAAAATCTGGGCCATGAAAGCAAAACGCGTCATTTCCGCCTCATCCTCCCGCTTTGCCGCACAACTGTTCAACATCATTACGGTCGTGGCATTGTCGATTTCGCTGACCGCGTTGCTGCTGGGCAAACTGCTGGCCAGCCAGGAAATCGGCTTCCTGCCTTTTGTGCTGTCGCTGCCGCCGGTCATGCTGTGGCTGGGCGCGTCGATTTTCGTTTATGCGGGAATCGCCCACCACCCCAACCCGCGCACGGTGCATTTCAACAAGTGGGCAGGCTACCGCTTTTATGGCGTGATGGGCAGCCTGATGGTGATCGGCCCGGCGATCTACGGACTGCTCGACGGCTGGCAGGGGCTGATGCTGGTCCTGGGGCTGGCGGTACTGATTATCGTGCCGTGGGCGCTGTTTGATATTTACAAGGCCGCGCGCGAACCGTGGCAGGACATGACCATCGAGGTGGCAATTAATGAATGACATGACGCAACCCGCCAGCAAGCTTTCCATGGCCGAGATCGAGGCCCTGTTTGCCTTGCCCTTTGCCGACCTGATGTATCAGGCGCAAACCGTGCATCGCGCGAACTTCGACCCCAACCGCGTGCAGCTATCCACCCTGCTGTCGATCAAGACCGGCGGCTGCTCGGAGGATTGCGGCTATTGCCCGCAGTCGGCGCGCTACGACGCCGGCGTGGAAAACCAGGGCCTGCTCAATCTGGATGACGTGCTGGTTGCCGCCCGTGCCGCCAAGGCCGCCGGCGCCTCGCGCTTCTGCATGGGCGCCGCCTGGCGCGGCCCCAAGCAGCGCGACCTCGATCCCGTACTCGACATGGTGCGCGAGGTCAAGGCGCTGGGTCTGGAGACCTGCGCCACACTGGGCATGCTGAAGGACGGTCAGGCCGAACAGCTGAAAGAGGCCGGGCTCGACTACTACAACCACAACCTCGACACCGCCCCCGAGTTCTACGGCGACATCATCACCACCCGCCAGTACCAGGATCGCCTCGACACCCTGGAGCGCGTGCGCCACGCCGACCTGCACGTCTGCTGCGGCGGCATCGTCGGCATGGGCGAATCGCTCACCCAGCGCGCCGGCCTGATCGCGCAGCTGGCGTCGCTCGATCCGCAACCCGAGTCGGTGCCGATCAACCTGTTGGTGCAGGTGGAAGGCACGCCGCTGGCCAACACTGAGGCGCTCGATCCGCTGGAATTCGTGCGCACCATCGCGGTGGCGCGAATCAGCATGCCGAAGAGCTTCGTGCGCCTGTCGGCTGGCCGCCAGCAGATGAGCGACGCGGTGCAGGCGCTGTGCTTCCTCGCCGGCGCCAACTCAATCTTTTACGGCGAAAAGCTGCTCACTACCGGCAACCCGGAATGGGAGCGCGACCAGCGCCTGTTCGACAGCCTGGGCCTGACTGCATTGTGACTTTTGCCGCGCTGACCCGCCTGCAGCAGGGGCTGGCGGCGCTGAAGGACGATCATCTCGAGCGCCACCGCCGCATCCTCGACGGCGCGCAGGGCGCGCACGCGACGATCGACGGTCAGCGCGTCATTTCCTTCTGCAGCAACGACTACCTCGGCCTCGCCGCCGATCCGGCGCTGCGGGACGCCGCGCACGCGGCGCTCGACCAATGCGGCGTCGGCGCCGGCGCGGCGCATCTCATCACCGGCCATCATCGTTTCCACGACGATTTCGAAGCGGCGTTCGCGCGCTTCGTCGGCAAGCCCGCCGCGCTGCTTTTTTCCAGCGGCTATATGGCCAACCTTGGCGTCCTCACCACGCTGCTGGCGAAGAAGGGCGAAGTCTTCGCCGATAAGTTGAACCACGCCTCCCTGGTCGATGCCGCGCAGCTTTCCGGTGCGAGTTTCACCCGCTATCGCCACAACGACCTGGCGCAGCTCGAGGGCCAACTGGCGGCCAGCGCGGCGCTGGGCAAGCTCATTGCTTCGGATCTGGTGTTCAGCATGGACGGCGACGTCGCGCCGGTCGACGCGTTGCTCGACCTGGCCGAACGCTACGACGCCTGGCTCTATCTCGACGACGCGCATGGTTTCGGCGTGCTGAACGACGGCCGGGGCGGTCTGACCGAGCGCGCCCGCGCCAGCGATCGCGTGATCTATCTGGCCACGCTCGGCAAGGCGGCCGGCGTGGCGGGCGCGGCAGTGGCCGCACATGCAAGCGTGATCGACTGGCTGATCCAGAAGGCGCGGCCCTACATCTACACCACCGCCTCGCCGCCGCTGTTGGCGGCCTGCCTGCTGGAAAGCCTGCGACAGATCGAGGCCGGCGGCACGCGACGCGCGCAGCTGCAGCGCCTGATCGTGCAATTGCGCGCGGGCCTGGCCGGCCTCAAGCGCGGCACGCTGATGGCGTCCGACACGCCGATCCAGCCGCTGCTGATCGGCGCCAACGCCGATGCAGTGGCACTGTCGCTGGCCCTGCTGCAGCGCGACCTGCTGGTGCCTGCCATCCGCACACCGACGGTGTCGGCGAATACGGCGCGCCTGCGCATCACGCTGTCGGCCGCACACAGCGCCGACGATGTCGCGCAACTGATCCAGGCCCTGCATGCGCTCGACTAAACCGGTCCTCGCCCTGTTGCACGGCTGGGGCATGAACGCCCGCGTGTTCGATGCGCTGGTCGACTTGCTGGCCATTGATTTCGAGGTGCGCGCGCTCAACCTGCCGGGTCATGGTGGACGTGCTGCGCTGGCGGTGAATACCCTGCAAAGCTGGGCGGACGATCTGGCGCAGCAGCTGCCGGACAACGTCCTCCTGCTCGGCTGGTCGCTCGGCGGACAGGTGGCGATGCGCGCCGCGCTCGACCATCCCCGCAAGATTGCGCGCCTGGTGCTGCTGTCGTCGACGCCTCGCTTCGTCGCCGCAGAGGACTGGGCGCGGGGCATGGCGGCGGACGACCTGCAGGACTTCGGCACCGCGCTGCTGGCCGATCCGCAGGCGACGCTGTTGCGTTTTTTGAGCCTGCAGACGCGCGGGGTGTCGGACCAGAAAACCCTGCTGCAGCAATTGCGCCAGAGCCTGCAGGCCTTGCCGCAGGCGAGTTCCGACGCCCTGCTGGGCGGCTTGTCGATTTTGCGTGAGACCGACTTGCGCGAGCAACTGCCGCAACTGGCGCAGCCGACCCTGGTGCTGCACGGCGCACTCGACACGCTGACGCCTGCAGCCGCCGGCGCGTGGCTGGCCGACGCCTTGCCTGCGGCCCGGCATGTCCAACTGGCGCGGGCGGCGCATGCGCCGCATCTGTCGCATCCTACCGAGGTCGCGGCAGCCATCGTCCGCTTTGCCCATGACTGAGTCGCAGGTGCCGCCCGCCCATTCCGACGCGCCGGAAGCGCTCGAACTGGCGGAAATCCGGCGTGCGTTCGACCAGGCCGCGGCCAGCTACGATGCCCACGCTGTGCTGCAGCGCGTGGTGTGCGATCGCCTGCTGGAACGGCTTGATTTCATGACGCTGCAGCCGGAGCGTGTGCTCGATGTCGGCTGCGGCACCGGCTACGGCCTGGCGCACTTGCATACACGCTACGCCGAGGCCGGCTTCTGCGCGCTCGATGTTGCGCCGGCCATGCTGGCGGCGGCGCGCGCGCGCCTGCCGCAGCCGGGCTGGGCTCAGCGCGCCCTGACGAAGCTTTCTTCCCGGTCCTCGGTCATGCCCCTTTGGCTGTGCGCCGACATGGAGCGGCTGCCGCTGGCGTCCAACAGCGTGAACCTCGTGTGGTCCAGCCTGGCACTGCAGTGGGCTCAGGATCTCGAGGCCACGCTGAAGGGCTTGTATCGCGTGCTGGCGCCCGGCGGGCTGCTGATGTTCGCCACCTTCGGCCCCGACACGCTGAAGGAATTGCGCACCGCCTTCGCCGCCGTCGACGACGCGCCGCACGTCAATCGCTTCACTGATCTGCACGACATCGGCGACATGCTGGTTAACGCCGGCTTTGCCAGCCCGGTGATGGAAATGGAAATGCTGACGCTCACCTACACCGATCTCAAGTCGCTGATGCGCGACCTCAAGGGCATCGGCGCCCACAACGCGGCGGCGGCGCGGCGGCGCGGCCTGCTTGGCAAAACGGCGTGGGCGCGGCTGGAAAAGGCCTATGAAACGCATCGCCTGGAGGGCCGCCTGCCGGCGACGTTCGAGGTGATCTACGGCCATGCTTGGGTGGGCGACAAGACGCAGCGCGAAGACGGCCGCCAGGTGATCCAGTTCAACATCGGCGAGCGCCGCCGCAAGTTGGGCCTGGCATGAGCGCACGTGGGCTGTTCGTCACCGGCACCGATACCGGCGTCGGCAAGACGCGGGTGGCGGTGGCGCTGATCCATGCGTTGCGTGCGCAGGGCCTGCGGGTGGCGGCGATGAAGCCGGTGGCGGCGGGCCATGCGCCGGGCGAGTTGAACGAAGACGTGGCGGCGCTAATGCTGGCAACCAACGCGGCGGTCGACCTGCGTGACGTCAACCCCTACGCCTTTGCCGCGCCGGTCGCGCCCCATATCGGCGCGCAACTGGCGGGCGTGCGGATCGAGCTGGATGTCATCGCCGCAGCCTACTTGCGGCTCGCCGCCACCGCCGACGTAGTGGTGGTCGAAGGCGCGGGCGGTTGGCGGGTGCCCTTGAATGAACGCGACGACATGGCGGACCTGGCTCAGCGTCTGGGCCTGCCCGTCGTGCTGGTGGTGGGGTTGCGCCTTGGCTGTCTCAACCATGCGCTGTTGACGGCGGAATCGATTGCGCACCGGCAGTTGCCGTGGGCCGGTTGGGTGGGTAACCACGTCGACCCGGCGATGGCATGTCAGGCCGAGAATGTGGCCGCGCTGCACGCACGTCTGCCTGGCCCGTGCCTCGGGGTGCAGCCGCATCTTGACCCGGAAATCTTCGCGGCCGATGCGCCGAAATGGCTTACGCTGCCTTGAAGATTAGAATTTTAGAATAATCTGTAATAACGATATTTAATAAATAAATCAATAAGTTAATACAATCGTACTGCTTGTTCTGGCGTGTGGCGTCTGCTATTGTCCGCGACATATTGCCGCACTCGGTTTCCTTGATTCCTCTTATGGGACAGGTGAATACGCAACATTGTGTGGGGGAGTCAGCAGGCGCGTTTGTATTCCAATCCCGCCCCAACCATTCGTTGACCCGCCTTCAGGAACGGCTCGTGTTCTGGAGCCTGGCGGCACTGTGTTTTGCGATGGCGGGCGGTTTTGCGTGGTTGGGTTACTGGCCGGCCCTGCCCTTTGCCGGCCTGGAAGTTGGCTTGCTGGCTTGGGCGTTCAGCGCCCTGCGCAGCCGTAAGGACGATTACGAGTCCCTAGTGATCGAAGGCGACGTCGTGGTGCTGGATTGGCATTGCGGTAAGCGGGGAGGGCGTCGGGAACTGAATCGCCGGTGGGCGCGTGTGGAGTGCAAATGCAGGACGCCGGGCAGGAATTGCCGTCTCAGCCTGTGTTCGCATGGCCATGCAACAGAAGTTGGGCAGTATCTGAATGACGAGGCGCGGTTGCAACTGGCCGCCACCTTACGCAGCAGGTTGCACGAATAACGAAGCGCAGCAGGTTGCAGGGTTAACCGCAACACACGCCGCAACGACACCAATAATGGGGACGAGAGGACGGGGGGACGCGATGATAGGCAAGTGGCAACGTGTAGGAATGATGGGGGCAGCGCTGGCGACCAGCCAGTCGACGCTGGCAGACTATGCATACAACCTGCAGATACCGGCAAGCCAGGTGGCACAGGATGTGTTCGAACTGCACAACCTCATCATGCTGGTATGTCTGGGTATTTTCATTGTGGTCTTCGGCGCGATGTTCTATTCGCTGCTGAAGCATCGCAAATCGGTGGGCCACAAGGCCGCTCACTTCCATGAAAACACCACCGTCGAAGTGATCTGGACGGTGATCCCGTTCGTGATCCTGATGGGCATGGCCTACCCGGCGGCCAAGGTGGTGATCGACATGAAGGACACAACCAACCCGGACATGACGATCAAGATCACCGGCTACCAGTGGAAGTGGGGATACGACTACCTCAACGACGACATCAGCTTCTACAGCATGCTGTCGACGCCGCGCGAGCAGATCTACGGCGCGGCGGAGAAGGGCGAGCATTATCTGCTCGAGGTCGACGAGCCGATGGTGGTGCCGGTTGGCAAGCGGGTGCGCCTGTTGATTACCGCCAACGACGTGCTGCATTCCTGGTGGGTGCCCGCACTCGGCGCCAAGCAAGACGCGATTCCCGGATTCATCCGCGACAGCTGGTTCAAGGCCGACAGGATCGGCACCTATCGCGGTCAGTGTGTCGAGCTGTGCGGCAAAGACCACGGCTTCATGCCGATCGTGGTCGAGGTCGTCTCGGAAGAGGACTACGCTGCCTGGCTGGCCAAGAAGAAGGGCGCAGCCCAGAGCGCGGCTGGGGACAACACCAAAACGTTTGAGATCGCCGACCTGATGGCGCGGGGCGAGCAGGTCTATCAGGCCAACTGCGCGGCCTGCCACCAGGCCGACGGCATGGGGATGGCCGGCGTGTTCCCGGCGATCAGTGGGTCAAAGGTGGCCAACGGGCCGATTGAAGACCACATCGCTCTGGTGCTGAACGGCGTGCCGGGCACCGCCATGGCGGCGTTTGCCGGCATGCTGTCCGACGCCGATGTCGCCGCAGTGGTGACCTACCAGCGCAACGCGTGGAATAACAAGATGGGGGATCTGGCTCAGCCTGCCGAGATCGCCGCCGCACGGGGTGGTGCCGCTACTGAAGCCGCCGCACCCGCTGCGCAGTAAACAATATCAAGAGGAGAGCACACGATGTCTGATGCTGCACACGCACACGACGACCACAGTCACGGCCATCCCACTGGGATCATGCGCTGGCTGACCACCACCAACCACAAGGACATCGGCACGATGTACCTGTGGTTCGCACTCATCATGCTGTTTTCGGCGGGCACCATGGCGCTGTTGATCCGCGCCGAGCTGTTCCAGCCCGGCATGCAGCTCACCAACCCGGATTTCTTCAACCAGCTCACCACCATGCACGGGCTGATCATGATTTTCGGCGCGATCATGCCGGCCTTCTCCGGGTTCGCGAACTGGCAGGTGCCGCTGATGCTGGGCGCACCCGACATGGCGTTCCCGCGCATGAACAACTGGGCATTCTGGATGCTGCCGGTGGCAGGCCTCATGCTGATGGCATCCTTTTTGTTGCCTGGCGGCGCTGTGGCGGGCGGCTGGACGATGTATCCGCCGCTGTTCATCCAGGGCGGCATTTCCTATGACCTGACGATTCTGGCGGTCCACATCATGGGCCTGTCGTCCATCATGGGCTCGATCAATATCGCCACCACCATCCTCAACATGCGCGCGCCCGGCCTCACGCTGATGAAGATGCCGCTGTTCTGCTGGACCTGGCTGATCACTGCCTATCTGCTGATCGCTACCATGCCGGTGCTGGCAGGTGCGGTGACCATGCTGCTCACCGACCGCAACTTCGGTACGCACTTCTTCAACGCGGCTGGCGGCGGCGACCCGGTGATGTTCCAGCACATCTTCTGGTTCTTCGCCCACCCCGAGGTCTACATCCTGATCCTGCCGGCGTTCGGCATCGTCTCCCAGATCATTCCGACTTTCGCCCGCAAGCCCCTGTTCGGCTATGCGTCGATGGTGTATGCGACGGCATCCATCGCGATCCTGTCCTTCATCGTGTGGGCGCACCACATGTTTACCGTCGGCATGCCGGCTGCGGCGCAGCTGTTCTTCATGTTCTCGACCATGCTGATCGCGGTGCCGACCGGGGTGAAGGTGTTCAACTGGGTGGCCACGATGTGGAAGGGCTCGTTGACCTTCGAGACACCGATGCTGTTCGCCATAGCCTTCGTCTGCCTGTTCACCATCGGCGGCTTCTCCGGCCTGGTGCTGGCGATCGCCCCGGTCGACATCCAACTGCACGACACCTATTACGTGGTGGCGCACTTCCACTACGTGCTGGTGTCCGGCGCGCTGTTCTCCATTTTCGCCGGCATCTACTACTGGCTGCCGAAGTGGACCGGCAACATGTACAACGAGACGCTGGGCAAGTGGCACTTCTGGCTGTCGGTCATCGGCATGAACCTCGTCTTCTTCCCGATGCACTTCCTCGGCTTGGCCGGCATGCCGCGCCGTATCCCCGACTATGCGCTGCAGTTCACCGAATTCAACCAGATTGCCACGGTGGGCGCGTTCATCTTTGGCTTCTCGCAATTGCTCTTCCTGGCGGTCGTGCTGAAGACGGTCAAGGGTGGGGAAAAGGCAAGCAGCCGCGTCTGGGAAGGTGCCGAAGGACTGGAGTGGACGCTGCCGTCGCCCGCGCCGTACCACACCTTTGAAACCGCGCCGGTGGTGAAGTGAGCGAGGGATTGGTGGATATGACAGAGAAGCGCAAGGGCAAATACCGCACGGCGATCATCCTGGCGGCGTTTGCGCTCGGCCTGTTCGTGTTCACCTTGTACTCCGGGCTTAAATAAATCATGGCCGTGGGCAATGCCAAAACGCTGACCAAGTTCATTGTGGTGACGTTGGGCATGTTCGGGTTCGGATTCGCCCTGGTGCCGTTTTATTACAAAATTTGCGAGGTCACCGGGATCAATTCCGGGGCTGAGCAAAGCTTGGCGAAAAACACCCAGGTCGACACCAGCCGCTGGGTGACGCTGGAGTTCGATGCCAGCATCAACGAGGCGCTGCCGTGGCGGTTCAAGCCGATGCAGCGCAGCCTCAAGGCGCATCCGGGTCAGTTGGTGCAGGTGGAATACGAGGTGACCAACACCAGCGACCACGCCATCGTGGGGCTTGCGGTGCCGAGTTATGGCCCGGCCCGCGCAGCAGCATTCTTCAACAAGATAGAGTGCTTCTGCTTTACGCCGCAGACCCTGGCCGCGGGCGAGTCGCGCCGCATGCCGGTGCTGTTCGTGCTGGATCCGGCGATGGATCGTGATGTGCATACCGTGACGCTGTCCTATACCTTCTTCGATGCTGCGGCGAAGGGCCAGGCGTCAGGTTCGCAAAAGGGATTGCCGCGTGGCTAAAAGCGGACATCTCAAAGCCGCTTTGGCGGTGTTCTGGAGTTTCTTTGGTGTGCGCAAGCGGCGGGACTATGACGCCGACGCGCAAAGCCTGACGCCGGCGCAGATCGTCATCGCAGGCCTGATTGGTGGCGCGGTGTTCGTGATCACGATGTTGTTTCTGGTGTATCTGGCATTGCAGTTCGTGAAGTGAACGATCTAACAAACAAGAAAGAGGGGATGAGATGAGCCTGGCACAAACCGATAAGTATTATCTGCCACAACCTTCGCTCTGGCCGATCATCGGCTCGGTGGCGCTGCTGTTGATGGCGGTGGGCGGCACCATGACCATGAACGAGATCGACAAGGGCGGCTGGGTGCTTCTGACCGGGCTGGCGATCCTGTTCTATATGATGTTCGGCTGGTTTGGCGATGTGATCCGTACCAGCGAGGCGGGGCGTTACAACAAGCAGGTTGATTCCTCGTTCCGCTGGTCGATGAGTTGGTTCATCTTTTCCGAGGTGATGTTCTTTGCCGCCTTCTTTGGCGCGTTGTTTTATACGCGGGTGCTGTCGGTGCCCTGGTTGGCAGACGCCGAAACGGGCAGCTTGCTGTGGGAGGGCTTCCAGGCCACCTGGCCGACCGCCGGGCCGGGTCTGACGCAGGACGGATTCGAGTTCACGCCGATGGGGGCCTGGGGGATTCCCGCCCTGAACACGCTGCTGCTGCTGAGTTCGGGTGTGACGATCACCTGGGCGCACTGGGGGTTGAAAAAAAACAACCGTACACAGCTGATTCTCGGCCTCGCAATGACGGTAACCCTGGGCGTGGTCTTTATGGGATTTCAGGTATATGAATACATCCACGCCTATACGGAAATGGGCCTGACGCTGGGTGCTGGGGTTTACGGTTCCACCTTTTTCATGCTGACCGGTTTTCACGGTTTCCACGTGATGGTTGGGACCATCATGCTAATCGTGATGCTGCTGCGCTCGATCGCGGGACACTTCACCGCAGAGAATCATTTCGCCTTCGAGGCGGTGTCGTGGTACTGGCACTTTGTCGACGTGGTGTGGGTGCTGTTGTTTATCGTGGTTTACTGGCTGATCTAGCATTCCGCCAAACCGGCGTCCGCAGAAATGCGGCGCCGCGCAACAAAAAGCCGCGTTTTGCGCGGCTTTTTGTTGCGGGTTGTCGAGGGTCTCAGCGCAGACCGTTTTGCGGGATAAAGCCGAAGTAATAGCCGCCCATCAGCAGGACAAACAGGGCAAGGGACAGCGCGACGCGCACAGTCAGCATTTTGACGACGCGGTCGGATTGCCCCTTGTCCTTGATAAGATAGTAAAGAGCGCTGGCGAGACTGGCCAGGATGAAAAAGATAAAAACCAGGGCAGCAATGCGCATGAAAAGGGTCTCCCGGCAAAATTTCAGTCTAACCGGATTGTTGAGCGCATGCACTTGCTGAAGTTGCGTGTCGGTCGGTGGGCGTTTTCCCCCACCCTGTGGCCCACGCTGGCGGCGCTGTTTTTCTTTGTGCTGACGCTGTGGCTTGGCAACTGGCAAATTGAGCGCGCGGAAACCAAGCGTGCCCTGCAGGCGCATTACGATGCAGCCGAGCGCGATGCCCCCATCCAGGTTGGCAGCGCGCTGCTCGATCGCGACAGTGTGCTGTACCGCAAGTTGGCGGTCGAAGGGGTATTCGACGACGCGTATTCCATCCTGCTCGACAACCGGGTGCTGGACGGCGTGGCGGGCTATCACGTGCTGACGCCGCTACGGGTCAGTGGGAGCCCGTTCGCCATCCTGGTCAATCGTGGCTGGGTGGCGGCCGGACGCACGCGCGATCAGGTGCCGATGCCGCCGACGCCGGCAGGCGTGGTGCGGCTGGAAGGCCTGGCGGTCGATCCGCATACGCGCTACCTCGAGTTGGCGTCGACCACGCCGCAGGGACGCGTCTGGCAAAATCTTGATTTTTCGCGCTATGCGGCGATCACTGGCCTGAATCTGCAACCGGTCTTGTTGCTGCAGACCAGCAGCCAGGCCGACAATTTACACCGGGACTGGGCACGGCCCGATAGCGGGGCCAGCACCCATGTCGGCTATGCCTTCCAGTGGTACAGTTTGGCGGCGACACTCGCAGTGTTGTGGCTGATAATGAACACCAAGCGTTGCCGTGGCGGCGACGAGAACTCCAAGCCTTGAATTGATAATCTAGACCCATGCAATTGACCCCTCGTAGCAAATTTCTGATGTTGATCGGCGTGTTCGTGGTGCCGGTGGCGGCGGCGTATTTGGCTTTTTTCGGCTGGCGACCGGCCGGGCACACCAATTACGGCGACTTGCTCAAGGTGACGCCCCTGCAGCAGACGGCCGGCGCGACGTACGATGGCACGCCGCTTGACCTGACGTCGCTGCAGGGGAAGTGGCTGATGGTGCACGTCGGCCCGGCAAGCTGCGATGCTGGCTGTGAACGGCAGTTGTACCTGATGCGCCAGATACCGATCACGCAGGGCAAGGAACAGTCACGGATCGAGCGGCTATGGGTGCTGACCGATGGCGACGAGGTCGCTCCGGCTTTGTTGCTGGATTATCCTGGTCTGCACATGTGGCGGCCGACGAATCCCGCTTTTGTCGGGCAGTTTCCTGCAGCGGGAGACCCGGCCCGGCACATCTATCTGATCGACCCGCTCGGCAACCTGATGCTGCGTTTTCCCGCCGACCCGGATCCCAAGCGCATGATGAAAGACATCAAGCTGCTGCTCAAGGCTTCCCAGATCGGCTGATGATGACCCTGTATCGAAACCTGATTCTGATGGCATTGATGCTCACGCTGGGCGTGGTGAGCCTGGGTGCCTATGTTCGTTTGTCCGATGCGGGCCTGGGCTGTCCCGACTGGCCCGGCTGCTATGGCAAGCTGACCCCGCATCACGCCGCTGAGGCCATCAACGCCGAACTCGCCGAACGTCCCGAGGGCCCGGTGTCGCATGCCAAGGCGTGGAAGGAAATGGTGCATCGTTACGCGGCTGGGACGCTGGGGCTGCTGGTGCTGGGGATTGCCGTGCTGGGTTGGCGCGGGCGCCGCGAAACGGCCGGCGGTCCCGGCTTGCCTGTGCTGCTGCTGGGCTTGATCGTGTTTCAGGCGCTGCTGGGGATGTGGACGGTCACCCAATTGCTCAAACCCCTGGTGGTCACCTCGCACCTGCTGGGCGGCATGGCCACCTTGTCCCTGTTGCTCTGGCTGTGGCTGCGCGAAGGCGGCCGGACCAATCATGTCTATTTCGCTCGGGTTGACCATCTGCGCGCCAGTGCAACCCTTGGACTGGCGCTTGTCATCGCGCAAATCGCGCTGGGTGGCTGGGTGAGCAGCAACTATGCGGCGCTGGCCTGTACCGACTTCCCGCTGTGCCAGAGCGTGTGGATGCCGCCGATGGATTTCGAACACAGCTTCACGCTGCATCGCGAACTCGGCGAGACCGCCGCCGGAGACTTGCTGCCAATGGCCGCGCTGACCGCAATCCACTGGGTGCATCGGGTCATGGCCCTGATCGTCACGGTATATCTGGGCTGGCTGGTGTTGCGGCTGTTGCGTACGCCGGGGTATGCCGGCTTGGGGGCGATCGTAGGCGGGCTGCTTGCGCTGCAGGTCGCGCTGGGAATCGGCAACGTACTGCTGAGCCTGCCGCTGGCGCTGGCGGTGGCCCATAACGGCGGGGCGGCGCTGTTGCTGGCGAGTCTGGTGTGGCTGAACTACCGGGTGCGCAGGAGATGAACATGGAATCCTTGATGTTTCAGGGGGCGGCCTGCCGTTGCCAGCAGTTCCTGGCGCTGTGCAAGCTGCGGGTGGTCAGCCTGATCGTATTCACCGCGGTCATCGGCATGTTTCTCGCCGTGCCCGGTTGGCCGGCCTGGAACGTGCTGTGGGCCGGCACACTGGGAATTGCGCTGGTGGCCGGGGCGGCGGCGGCGTTCAATTGCCTGATCGAGCAGAAGATCGATGCCGTGATGGCGCGTACGCGCGCGCGCCCGCTGCCGCGCGGCGAGTTGACCAACACGCAGACGCTGGTGTTTTCCGGGGTGGTCGGCGGCATGGGGCTCTATTTGCTGTATGCCTTTGTCAACCCGCTCACCATGTGGCTCACCCTGGCCACCTTTGTGGGTTATGCCGTGATCTATACGGCGGTGCTGAAGCCAGCCACGCCCCAAAACATCGTCATCGGCGGTGCCTCCGGCGCGATGCCGCCGGTGCTCGGTTGGGTTGCGGCTACTGGCGAAATCCATCACGATGCGCTGTTGCTGTTCCTCATCATCTTTGCCTGGACCCCGCCGCACTTCTGGGCGCTGGCGCTCTATCGGCGCGAGGAGTACGCCCTGGCCGGGCTGCCGATGCTGCCGGTAACCCACGGCGAGGCTTACACCCGCCTGCATGTGCTGCTCTACACGCTGCTGCTGTTTGCCGTGACCATACTGCCGGTCGGTACGGGCATGGGCGGCTGGATCTATCTGGCGGGCGCCGTCCTGCTGGGTGCGCGTTTCATCCAGTATGGCTGGCGGCTGTACCGCGAATACAGCGACGCCTTGGCGAAGGAAACCTTCCGCTATTCCATCTGGTATTTGAGTTTGCTGTTCGCCGTGATACTAGTGGACCACTACTATCCAATACCCATTTGATTTTTATGGGGAAATGAGCGCATAACTAGATATTCGGACAGGATTGTTTTATATTGTGCCCACTTCATTTGCAGGGACACGAGATGATCCTCTCCCGAACCAGTCAATATGCCGTGCAGGCGCTGATCTACATGGCCACCCAGTCGAGCGCGACGCCCGTGCTGAACAAGGATATCGCCACGCAACTGGGTGTTCCCGCGCCGTACCTCGCCAAAATTCTGCAGGGGCTGGCCAAGGGAAACCTGCTGTTTTCCTTCCGCGGCCGCCTGGGCGGGTTCTGCCTGCGCGAGGAGGGCAACAAGATCACGCTGATGCAGATCCTGCTGCTGACCGAAGGTCCGGCGTTCACCGAGAGCTGTTTGCTGGGCTTGAAGAAATGCAGCGACGAAACCGCCTGCCCGCTGCATTTCCGCTGGGTGCCGGTGAAGAAAAAGATCATCGACATGCTGCAGGACACCACGTTGGAAAAACTGGCAAAGGCGGTCGAGTCGGGCAAATACCGCCTGGCCGATGTTCCCGGGATGCTCTTCGAGCAGGTCAAGACATGAAGAACTGGCTCCTCACAATCGGCGCGATCGCCGCATTCACTCTGGCGGGCTGCCAACCGTCCCCGCAGCCCCCGTCGTTTCTAGCGACCGACATCACCGGCGCTGCCTTCGCACGGGATTTCACGCTGACTGACCACAATGGCCAGGTGCGCACCCTGGCGGATTTCAAAGGGAAAGTGGTAGCCGTCTTTTTTGGCTACATCCATTGTCCCGACGTCTGCCCCACCACGCTTGCGGATTTTTCGCTCGCGTTGCAGCAGCTGGGGCCGCAGGCCGAGCGGGTGCAGGTGATTTTCGTGACGGTGGATCCGCAGCGCGACACCCCCGATCTCTTGGCGCAGTTCGTGCCGGCCTTCAATCCGGGCTTTCTAGGGATGTACACGGATGAAGAGACGCTGAAGCAGTTGGCAAAGGAATACAAAGTGGTCTATCAAAAGACTTCAGTGAAAGGCGTGGACGATTATTTGGTCGACCACAGCGCCGGAACCTATATTTATGATCCGCAAGGACATTTGCGGCTTCTCATGCCTTATGGCAACAGCCCGGATGCCATCGCACAAGACCTGAAAACCCTGTTGGCAGTATCCTGACCGGGTTTTCAGCTTGCAGTGCGGGGGCGGGCTGCCCTATAATCCCGCAGTTTTTTAATATAAGCATATGCTGTTTAAAGCGCGGCAATAAGCGCTATTTCGGGTACAACAGGAGCGGTCGATGGCGGTCACAACATATTCCGGTGCAGAGCAGTACAACTTTGATATCGTTAAGAAATTTGCCGTCATGTCGCTCGTCTGGGCGGTTATCGGCATGTTCGTCGGGGTCTACATCGCCTCCGAACTGGCTTGGCCCTTTCTGAACTTTGACAGTCCGTATTTCTCGTTCGGCCGCTTTCGCCCGGTCCACACCACTTCGGTGATCTTCGGCTTCGGCGGCTCGGCGCTGTTTGCCACCTCCTACTATGTTGTGCAGCGTACCTGCCAGACCCGCCTGATTTCGGACGGCATGGCCAGCTTCACCTTCTGGGGCTGGATGGCGATCATCGTGCTGGCCGACATCAGCTACGTGCTGGGCTACACTCAGGCGCGCGAATATGCCGAGATGGAGTGGCCGATCGACATTCTGATCGAGGTCGTGTGGGTGACCTACCTGATCCTGTTCGTCGGCACCATCATGCGTCGCAAGCAGCCGCATATTTATGTGGCCAACTGGTTTTATCTCGCCTTCATCCTGGCGACTGCGCTGCTGCATACCTTTAACAACCTGGCAATGCCGATCGACCTGTTCTCGATGAAGTCGTACAGCCTGTTCGCCGGCACCCAGGATGCGATGACGCAGTGGTGGTATGGCCACAATGCAGTGGGTTTCTTCCTCACCGCCGCCTTCCTCGGCATGATGTATTACTTCGTGCCGAAGCAGGCCGGCCGCCCGATCTACTCGTACCGCCTGTCGATCGTCCACTTCTGGGCGCTGAGCTTCATGTACATGTGGGTGGGCGCGCACCACCTGCACTGGACCGCGCTGCCCGACTGGACATCCGGGCTGGCAGCTGCCTTCTCGATCCTGCTGCTGATGCCCTCGTGGGGCGGCATGATCAACGGCATCATGACCCTGTCGGGCGCCTGGGACAAACTGCGCACCGACCCGGTGATGCGCTTCATGATCGTCGCGCTGTCGTTCTACGGCATGTCGACTTTCGAAGGCCCGATGATGTCGCTGAAGGAAGTCAACGCCTTGAGCCACTACACCGACTGGACCGTAGGCCATGTGCACTCCGGCGCGCTGGGCTGGGTCGCGATGATCTCCTTCGGCTCGCTGTATCACATGATGCCCAAGCTGTGGGACACCAAGATCTATAGCAACAGGCTGGTTGAAGCGCACTTCTGGCTCGCCACCATCGGCATCGTGCTGTACATCGTTGCGATGTGGATTTCCGGCATCACCCAGGGCCTGATGTGGCGCTCGTTTGACGAGTTCGGCAACCTGCAGTACTCGTTTGTCGAATCCGTCGTGGCGATGATGCCCTTCTATGCGATGCGTGCCATCGGCGGCATGTTCTTCCTCACCGGCACGGTGCTGATGACGTACAACATGTTCATGACCATCCGCCAGGGCAAGCGCGAAAGCGCCGCGCTGGATGCCAAGATGGCCGCCAAGATGGCACATGCCTGATTCAGGGACGATTAAAAATGAACTTCAACTTCAAACACGAATGGATTGAAACCAACATCGGCCTGATGTCCGTGTTGACCATGCTGGCGATTAGCGTCGGCGGCCTGGTGGAAATCGCGCCGCTGTTCTTTATCGACGAGACCATCGAAAAGGTCGAGGGCGTGCGCCCCTACACCCCGCTTGAACAGCGCGGCCGCGACATCTATCAGCGTGAGGGCTGCTATACCTGTCACTCGCAGATGATTCGCCCGTTCCGCGACGAAAAGCTGCGCTACGGCCATTACTCGCTGGCGGCGGAGTCGCAGTACGACCACCCCTTCCAGTGGGGCTCCAAGCGCACCGGTCCCGACCTGGCGCGTGTCGGCGGCAAGTATTCCAACGAGTGGCACGTACAGCACCTGGTGGCGCCACGTTCGATGGTGCCCGAGTCGGTGATGCCGAACTACCCGTGGCTGCTGTCGACGCCCCTGGATATCTCCGATATCACCAACCGCATGAAGGCGTTGCGCAAGGTTGGCGTGCCGTATTCGCTGTCGCAGGCCGAGTACGACGCCAACGTGACCAAGTTCGGCGAGACCGTGGCCAGCCAACTGCACATTCCCGATGCGCAGAAGAACCTGGTCGAGCAGGCCAACTTCGGCAACTACGATGGCGACCGCACCGGCATTTCCGAAATGGATGCGCTGGTGGCCTATCTGCAGATGCTGGGCACCATGGTCGATTTCAGCAAGTACACCGACGACGCGTTCGTCGAGTTCCGCTAAGCGTCACGGCAGGGGGCAGGAAATGGAATGGTTGATGTGGTTTTCCAGACCTGAAAACACCAAACCCCTGGCGTTGATCATTTTTTTCGTCACCTTTATCGGCATCGTGATCTACGTCTACGGTAGCAAGAAGCGCAGCGTGAAACTGGAGTCTTACCGCGACATCCCGTTTTTCGATGACCAGCCAGGCGATCAAGACGGCACGAAGGACAAGCAATGAGCGAGCAAAAACTACAATCTCAAACGGTTCAAACCACAGGCCACGCCTGGGACGGCGACCTGCAGGAATACAACAATCCGCTGCCGGTGTGGTGGGTCTACACGTTTTACGCCACGGTGATCTTCTCCCTCATCTACTGGACCATCTACCCCTCATGGCCGCTTGGCAAGGGCTGGATCGGCGGCGTCTCGAACATCACCTACGTCAACAGCGCGGGCGAAACGAAGACCCACAGCTGGAACACCCGTGCGCTGCTCGTGGCTGACATGAACCAGGCCGCGGTCGCGCAAAAGCCCTACTTCGACAAGATCCAGGCGATGAGCTACGAGCAGATTGCCAAAGACCCGGAAATGAGCGGCTTCATTCTTTCTGCGGGCAGGTCGCTCTTTGCAGAAAACTGCGCGGCCTGCCACCAGGCCGGCGGCCAGGGCGTGGTTGGCTTCTTCCCCAACCTGACCGATGACGACTGGCTGTATGGCGGTTCCTACGAGAAGGTTCATGAAACCCTGATGGGCGGCCGCCGTGGCTACATGCCGGCCTTCGGCGAAGTGCTGAATGGCGAGCAGATCGACCAGCTGGCGAACTACGTGGCCAGCCTGTCGGGCATCGAGCACGACGCCGCCAAGGCGGGGGCCGGCGACATGCTGTTCCATAGCGAAACAGCAGCCTGCTTTTACTGTCACACCGCGGGTGCAACGGGACGCCAGGACATCGGCGCGCCCAACCTGACCGACAACATCTGGCTATGGGCCGACGTGCCGGCAGCCGGCACGGCCGAGGGCAAGGTTGCAGCGATTCGCAGCGTCATCAACAACGGTCTCAACAAGGGCGTGATGCCTGCGTGGTCCGGACGCCTGTCGCCTGAACAAATCAAGGTTCTGGCGGTCTATGTTCATGAACTGGGTGGCGGGCAGTAGCAGGGTCACTGGCTGACACGATGATCCAGGCCCCCGTGAACGGGGGCTTTTGCTTACTACCCACTCAACCGGTCACACCATGCAAACAGGTCTAGAAGACCAGCTCGGGCTTTATCAGAAACGCATTCCCATCTTCACCCGCTCGGTGAAGGGGAAGTTTCGGCGTTTCAAGACCTCGGTGCTGGTGTTGGCCTATGCGATTTACTTTCTGCTGCCGTGGCTGCCATGGTCGCGCCTGGACGCCCCGGCGCAGGCGGTTTTGTTCGACCTCCCCGGCCGCCGCTTCCTGATCTTCGGGCTGACGGTCTACCCGCAGGATGTCATCTGGCTGGCGCTTTTGCTGTTCATCGCCGCCATTCTGCTGTTCTTCGTCACCGGGCTGGTCGGGCGGGCTTTCTGCGGCTACTTCTGCTTCCAGACCCTGTGGACCGACTTCTTCATCTGGATCGAATACAAGGTCCAGGGCGAGCGTCCGGCCCGGGTGCGCCTCTACCGTCAGCCCTGGGATCGCGAAAAGGTCCTCAAGGTCGGCGGCACCCATGCCCTGTGGATGCTGGCGTCGTTGTGGACGGGCCTGACCTTCGTTTTCTATTTCGCCTACGCGCCGCAGCTATTGCTGGACTTCTTCACCGGCCAGGCCGCGCCCGCCGCCTACATCACGGTCGGTATCCTCACGCTGTCGACCTACGTCGCTGCGGGCCTGATGCGCGAGCAGATCTGCACCTATGTCTGCCCGTACGGCCGCTTCCAGAGCGTGATGTACGAGCCCGAAACACTGGCCGTGCACTATGATGTCCGACGTGGCGAAGCCGCACACGGCCGGGCCGCCGCGCGCGCCGGCCAGCGCACCTTGGCCGAGCGCCGCGAAAAAGGCCTCGGCGACTGCGTCGACTGCGGCCTGTGCGTGCAGGTCTGCCCGGTCGGCATCGATATCCGCGACGGCCTGCAATACAAGTGCATCTCGTGCGGGCTGTGCATCGACGCCTGCAACACCATCATGGATTCGTTCAATTTTCCGCGCGGCCTGATCCGCTACGACTCGGAAAAGAATCTGGCCTCGCCGACGCCGGCAGCGCCGACGCTGAAGTGGAAGCGGCTGAAAACCATCGGTTACGGGATGGCACTGGTCCTGATGAGTGCCTACCTGGTCTACAGCGTGGCCACGCGCGGCAACTTCAATCACACCGTCAACCAGATCCGTCAGCCGCTCTACGTCATGCTGTCGAACGGCGACATCCGCAACCGCTACCAGATCCGCATCACCAACAAGGCAGCGCAGGCGCAGACCTATGATATCAGCGCGCGCGGCATCCCGGCCGAGGCGCTCGATCTCGGCAATTTCAGCGAAATCACCATCAAGCCCGGCCACAGCGCACTGGTGCAGGCGAGCGTGCGGCTGCCTCTGGCGGTGGCGGCGCCAACCCAGCGCTTCGAGCTGGTCATCACGCCGCAGGGCAAACCCGCTGAAGCCACGGCCGAATACGTCCGTTTCGACGCCCCCGGAAAACGACCATGACGACGATGACCTCCCTGCTTGGCGGCCTGGCGGCCGTGTTTGTGCTTTATGCAATCGGAGGCGTCATTCGCGGCCTGCCCCCGATCCTGCGCGCACTGCTGGCGGGACTGATCCCGCTGCTCGTGTATTTCGCGCTCATTGTCGGGCGCTGGCCGGGGTTGGACGTGGTTGCCATACACATCTCGGTGTTTCTTGCGGCGGGGCTGGTGCTGTTTGCGGTGAGCCAGTTCCGCCGGGGCAGTGCCGGCCGCATGCATTGGGTGCCCAAGCTCCTGACGGCGTTTTTCCTGGGCCTCGTTGTGGTCAACGGCAGCCTGCTTTACCTCGCCACCAAGGGTCTGCCCGAACCGCTGGCGCGCTGGTGGCTGGGCAGCGACGGCGGTGCGGTCTACAGCGGCTTTTCCGGGGTGGTGACACACGGGCAGGCGGCAGCCAAAGCGGTCTCGTCCGAATTGTCTCAGGCGCAGCGCGAGTCCGAGCTCGGCTGGCAGGTCGAAGTCGATGGCCTCGACAGCGGCGAGCCGGCGCGCGCGATCCAGGTTCGCGTCAGGGATCGCACCGGCCTGCCCGTCGATCGCATCGAGGCCGAGCTGCGCCTGCAGCGCCCTGGGGCGGTGGAGGCTGCGCTCGTATTGCCGCTCGCCGCCGTCGATGCCGGCACCTATGGCGGGGTGCTGCACGTGCCCGCCGGTGGGCGCTGGCTGGCCGAGCTGCGCCTGCTACGCGACCGCGAGATGCGCTATCAGCTCATACAGGAGCTGGCCGCGCCGTGAGCGGCATCATGGGGTTTTTGTTCTTGCTGTCCGGCATCTTTGTGCTGCTGATCGTCGTCGGCGTGTTCTGGTCGATCAAGAGCGGCCAGTTCGACGACCTGGAAGGCCCGGCCGAGCGCATCCTGATGGACGACGACGACCCGCTGTTGCCGACCCGCCGCCCGAGCCGCCAAGACGAAAACCCCGCCGGGAACAGGTACCCAAACGGGCACAAGTAAACTAAAATCAATCAACTTTTATGGAGCGCGCACGATGAAACAGCTTTTCACTTTTCAGGGTTTCCCCATGGTGGTGGTGACCGCATTGATCATCTGGGCCTGGATCAGCGTCCTGTCGGTCCTGATTGCCTCTTTCTTCTGAATCGGCTGCAGCCCAATGAAAACGCCCCGCATTGCGGGGCGTTTTCATTGGGGCGCGGCGCAGCTTACGCCGGAATCAGGGCGCGCATTTTTTGCAGCGCGCGCGCTTCGATCTGGCGAATGCGCTCGGCGGAAATGCCATATTCAGCCGCCAGTTCGTGCAGGGTCGCCGATTCGCCTTCGGTCAGCCAGCGCGCCTTGATGATGTGGCGGCTGCGCTCGTCGAGGTTTTCCAGCGCGGTGGCCAGGCCGGTATGGCGCAAACGTTCGGTCTGCTCGCGCTCCAGCAACTGGGCCGGGTTTTCGTCCGGGCTCGCCAGATAGGCCAGCGGGCTGTAGCCTTCCTCGCCGTCGTCCATCGTCGGGTCGATGGAAACGTCGTGGCCCGACATGCGGGTTTCCATTTCCAGCACGTCCTTGCGGGTGACGTTGAGCTCGCGCGCCATGGCGTCGGCTTCCTTCAGCGTCAGTGCGTTGAGCGACTGCTTCAGGCTGCGCAGGTTGAAGAACAGCTTGCGCTGCGCCTTGGTGGTCGCGACCTTGACCTGACGCCAGTTCTTCAGCACGTATTCGTGGATTTCGGCACGGATCCAGTGCAGCGCGAACGACACCAGGCGCACGCCCCGCTCCGGATCGAACCGCTTCACGGCCTTCATCAGGCCGACATTGCCTTCCTGGATGAGATCGGCCTGGGGCAGGCCGTAGCCCACATAATGGCGCGCCACGCTGACCACCACGCGCAGGTGCGATACCACCAGCTGACGGGCAGCCTCGACGTCCTGTTTGTCGTGCCAGGCGCGCGCCAGCCGCTGCTCGTCTTCCAAGGTGAGCATAGGGTAGCGATTGACCGTCTGGATATAGCTGTCCAGGCTGTACGCAGCGGGTACGGGTAAGGATATCGTTTGATTCATACGTGTAAAAACTCCTTTGTTGGCATTTTAGCACTCGCATTCTGAGAGTGCTAAGGCCGTTCAGGGTTCCGCGAAAATGGCAATCAGCGCGCAGCTTCGACCTGATGCAGCGCCCGCGTCACTGAGAGCCAGGCGCCGAGCCAGCCAAACAGAGTGGTGAGGCCGAGCACGGCGACAATCTCGATCGCGCTCGGCGGCAGCAGATGAAAGACCGACCCGTACAGGCCGGCCAGGTGTTCGACCGGTGCGCGCAATAGCGTCCCGACAACGGCCAGAACCCCGCCTGCCGCGAGTCCGCCCAGCAGGCCCTGCAGGGCGCCCACATAGAGGAAGGGGCGGCGGATGTAGCGGTCGGTGGCGCCGATCAGCCGGCTGACCAGGATTTCATCGCGTCGCGCCAGCACCTGCGCGCGGATGGCGTTGCCCGAGATGGCGACGAGCGCGATGGCGAACAGCCCGGCCAGCAGCCAGACGCCGGTGCGCCCGATGGCGAGCGCGGCCTGCAGGCGCTCGGCCCACTGGCTGTCGAGGTGGGTTTCCGCCACCCCCTGCAGCTTGCCCAACTCGGCCGCGATCCGCGCCAGTTCCTCGCGCGAGGCCGTGTGCGGCCGGGCCACCCAGGCATCCGGCAGCGGGTTCTGTGTCAGGCCGGCGGTGATGTCGGTCAGGTCCTGCGCCTCGCTCAGCGCTGCCAGCGCGACGTCCTTGGGGACGTAGCGGGCCTCGGCGATGTCGGGCTGCTTGAGGCGGACGGCGATGGCCTGTTTCTGCGCGTTCGACGCCTCGGCATCGAGGAAGATGCTGATTTCAGGCTGTGCGGGCAGGTCGCCCGCCAGTCGGTCGAGGTGACCGAGCCCCAGATAGAGCCCGCCTGGCAGGCTGATCGCCACGCCCATCGCCAGCGCGGTGAGCAGGGTGGCGACCGGATGCGCGCCCAAGCGGCGCAATGCGGCCGCGAGCGCATGTTTCTGATGCCGCAGCCAGCCGATCATGCGGCCGCCTCGCCAATCTTGCCGTGGTCCAGCTGCAGTGTACGGCCGCCCAGTACCGTGATGGCGCGGTCGTCGTGGGTAGCGATCACCAGGGTGGTGCCGACCTGATGGAAGTCGCGGAACATGGTCATGATGTCGGCGGCGTAGCCGGCGTCGAGGTTGCCGGTGGGCTCGTCGGCCAGCAGGAGGGCGGGGCGGCTCACCAGTGCGCGGGCGATGCACAAGCGCTGCTGTTCGCCGCCGGAGAGGCTGACGGGGTTGGCCTTTTCGCGCTTGAGCAGGCCGACCTTGTCGATCACGGCGCGTGCGCGCTTCAGCGACTCGCGGCGGTCGAGCCCGGCGATGTCGAGCGGCAGCACCACGTTTTCGATCACATTGCGGTCGAACAGCAGTTTGTGGTCCTGGAAGATCAGGCCGATGTTGCGGCGCAGATAGGGGATGGCACGCTGCGGCAGGCGCCCGACGTTCTGGCCGCTGACCGACACCATGCCGCTGGTGGGGCGCTCGATGGCGGCGATGAGCTTCAAGAGGGTGCTCTTGCCGGCGCCGGAATGGCCGGTCAGGAAAACCAGTTCGCCTTTTTCGATGGCGAGATTGACCCCGGACAGGGCTTCGTGTCCGCCTGGATAGCGCTTGGTGACCTGGCTGAATTGGATCATGCGCTGAGCTGCTTTAAGCAGGGAAAATGGCCTCGACGAATTCGCGGGCGTCGAAGGGCCGCAGATCATCGACGGTTTCGCCCACGCCGATGTAGCGCACCGGGATCGGCCGCGCCGGGTGCGCGCGGGCCTGGGCGATGGCGGCAATCGCGCCGCCCTTGGCGGTGCCGTCGAGCTTGGTCAGCACCAGGCCGGTCACGCCGAGCGCGTCGTCGAATGCCTTGACCTGGGTCACGGCGTTCTGTCCGGTGTTGGCGTCGAGCACCAGCAGCACTTCGTGCGGCGCGCCGGGGGCGGCTTTTTCGATCACCCGCTTGACCTTCCTGATCTCTTCCATCAGGTGCAGTTGGGTCGGCAGACGGCCGGCGGTGTCGGCCAGCACCACGTCGATGCCCCGCGCCCGCGCGGCCTGGATGGCGTCGAAGATCACCGCGGCGGAGTCGCCCTTTTCCTGGCTGATGACGGTGACGTTGTTGCGCTCGCCCCAGACCTGAAGCTGCTCGCGCGCCGCGGCGCGGAAGGTGTCGCCGGCGGCCAGCAGCACCGACAGGCCTTGCGACTGATAGAGCTTGGCGAGCTTGCCGATGGTGGTGGTCTTGCCGGCGCCGTTGACGCCGGCCAGCATCAGGATGAAGGGCTTGTGCGGGGTGACGTCGAGCGGCGCTTCGAGCGGTTTCAGAAGATCGACCAGCGCTTCCTTCAACGCGGCCTGCAGCTCGGACGCCTCGGTCAGATTCTCTCGCCGCACTTTTTTCTGCAGGGCGTCGAGCAGCGACTGGGTGGCGTCGACGCCGACATCTGCCGTGATGAGGATGGTTTCGAGCTCATCGAACAGCTCGGCGTCAATCTTGCGGCCGACGCCGAACAGGCCGGACAGCTGGCCGCCTAGGCGGTCGCGGGTTTTGGCGAGGCCCTGCTTCAGGCGTTGCGCCCAGCCCGGGCGCGCCTCGGCAGCGGCCGGCTCGAGCGGTGCAGGACTCGGCGCGGGCTGCACCGCCGGCTGTTCGGGCTTGGGCGCTTCGGGTTCGGGAGCGGGCTTGGACTTGAAGAAACTAAACACGGATTGAGGCAGTCAGCACAACTGTTTGACGGACGCTGTATCTTATCACCCTGAAAACCGCAGATGATCGCTCACACGCTTAAGGATTTTCGTATGCAGACTGTTTTTTCATTTTCAATGGTATTCGTCGGAATGCGCCCATCAGACTGCGGTTTCCTGGGACACTCAAACTCATGCAATCAGAGGTGAATTCCATGCGCAGTCTATGGGCAATCGGGTTGGCGCTGCTGCTGGGCAGCGCACAGGCAGCGGTGACGGACGTCACGTTGGACAACGGGATGCGGGTGATCGTGCACGAGGATCGCCGCGCGCCGGTGATGGTGTCGCAGGTGTGGTACCGCGCCGGCTCGATGGACGAGTTCAACGGCACCACTGGCGTTGCGCACGTGCTCGAGCACATGATGTTCAAGGGCACGAAGAACGTGCCGCCGGGCGAGTTTTCGAAACGCATTGCCGCCGCCGGCGGGCGCGAGAATGCGTTCACCAGCCGCGATTACACGGCGTATTTCCAGCAGATGCAGAAAGACCGGCTGGCCCTGTCAATGGAGCTGGAGGCCGACCGCATGGCCAACCTCGTCATCAGCGACGCGCTGTTCGCCAAGGAAATCCAGGTGGTGATGGAAGAGCGCCGGCTGCGCACCGACGACCAGCCGCAATCGGTGCTGTACGAACGCCTGATGGCGACGGCCTACCAGGCACACCCTTACCGTCGCCCCATCATCGGTTGGATGGATGATCTGCAGAACATGACCGCGCAGGATGCGCGCGACTGGTATGCGAGTTGGTATGGGCCCAACAACGCCACCTTGGTGGTGGCAGGCGACGTCAAGGCCGACGAGGTGATTGCACTGGCTAAACAGTATTTTGGTGTGCTGCCGGCGCGTGCCTTGCCCGAACGCAAGCCGCAGGCCGAGCCCGCGCAGGTCGGTGTGAAGCGCATCGTGGTGAAGGCGCCGGCGCAGCTGCCCTATCTGCTGATGGTCTGGCATGCCCCCATCCTCAAGGACTGGGAGCAGGACACCACGCCTTACGCGTTGCAGATTCTGGCCGGCGTGCTGTCCGGCAATGACTCGGCGCGGCTGCAGACATCGCTGGTCAAGACCCAGCAGATCGCGGTCAACGCGAGCGCGGGCTATGACGCCATCGCGCGCGGTCCGGGCATGTTCATGATCGATGCGACGCCGGCGAAGGGCAAATCGGTGGCCGCACTGGAAAAAGCCATTCGCAAGGAACTCGAACGGGTTCAGCGAGAAGGCATCAGCGAGGCGGAGCTGGCACGGGTCAAGGCGCAGGTCATCGCGGCCGACGTTTATCAGCGCGACTCGCTGTTTTATCAGGCCATGCAGCTGGGCGATTACGTGATCGCCGGGCTGCCGCCTGCGGCGTTGGCCGGCCGGGTCGACAAGCTGCGCGCGGTGACGGCCGCCGAGGTGCAGGCCGCCGCGCGGCAATGGCTGCAGGATGACTGGCTCAGCGTGGCCGAGCTCGATCCGCAACCGCTGGACGCGCAGCCTGCTCGCGCCAACGTGCCGGGAGTGCGCCATGCTCATTAATGCGCCCTCAATTAGAGTCCTGTCCATTCAATTCCCGGCAGTCAAAACCATGTTGATCAAGCCCTTCCTTGTTGTCCTGTTGCTGGCCCTGCCGCTGTCGGCGCAGGCCGCGCTCACCATCCAGCACTGGCAAACGCCGCAGGGCGCGCGGGTGCTCTTTGTCGAAAGCCATGAACTGCCGATGCTTGATGTCGCGGTCGATTTCCCCGCCGGCAGCGCCCGCGATCCCGCCGGCAAGGCGGGCCTCGCCCAGCTGACCCACGGACTGCTCGATCAGGGCGCAGGCGGCCTCTCCGACACCGCGATCGCTCATCGCCTGGCCGATGTGGGCGCGGTGCTGTCGGGGCACCTCGATCGCGACCGCGCCGGTGTGACGCTGCGCACCCTGTCGTCGGCCAGCGAAAGGGAGAAGGCGCTCGAACTCCTCGCGCAGGTGCTGCAGCGGCCCGATTTTCCGCAGGCGGTGGTCAAGCGCGAAAAACAGCGCCTGATCGCGTCGATCCG
The DNA here is from genome assembly GCA_002256995.1 of Hydrogenophilales bacterium 16-64-40. Classification (GTDB taxonomy): domain Bacteria; phylum Pseudomonadota; class Gammaproteobacteria; order Burkholderiales; family Thiobacillaceae; genus Thiobacillus. The sequence goes on along the minus strand of NCGX01000003.1, from coordinate 17,858 downwards.
CGAAGCCGAGGCCGATCCGGGCACCGTCGCCAGCAAGGCGTTTTACCGCGCGCTGTATGGCGCGCATCCTTATGCGCACGATACGGCGGGCGAGCCCGCTGCCCTCGAACGGCTGACGCGCAGCGACCTGCAGGCGTTTTACCGCACGCACTACAGCGTGCCCAACGTGGTGATTTCACTGATGGGTGACGTCACGCGCGCCGAGGCCGAAGCCATCGCGGTTCGTCTGACGGCCGGTCTGTCGCAGGCGCCGGCGCTGCCCGCGCTGCCGCAGCCTGCGCCGGCAGCGGTATCCGACAAGCGCATCGCCCATCCCTCCACGCAAAGCCACGTGCTGATGGGCGCGGTAGGCATGGCGCGCAACGACCCCGATTACTTCCCGCTGTTCGTCGGCAATTACGTGCTGGGCGGCGGCGGCTTCGACTCGCGGCTGTTGAAGGAGGTGCGCGACAAGCGCGGCTATGCCTACAGCGCCTACAGCTATTTTCAGCCGATGAGTGAGGCCGGGCCGTTCCAGTTGGGGCTGCAGACCAAGCTGGAGCAGACCGACGACGCCTTGAAAGTGGCGCAGGCAACGCTGCGGCAGTTCATTGCCGATGGCCCCTCCGAGGCCGAGCTCACCCAGGCCAAATCCAATCTCACCGGCGGATTCCCCTTGCGCATCGACAGCAACCGCAAAATCCTCGATTACCTGTCGGTGATCGGCTTCTACAACTTGCCGCTCGACTATCTGGACACGTGGGTCCAGCAGGTCGATGCGGTCGATGTGGCGGCGGTGAAGCAGGCGTTTGCCCGCCGCATCGACCCCGACCAGCTGGTGACCGTGGTGGTGGGGACAGGCCATGCTCGCTAAGCGCGCGGCGCCCGGGCGGGCGCACGGCGCGGCCAATCGCGTGCGCATCATCGGCGGGCATTATCGACGCCGTCTGCTGGACTTTCCCGACAGCGCCGGTCTGCGTCCCACGCCCGACCGCGTGCGCGAGACGCTGTTCAACTGGCTGGGTCAGGATCTGCCGGGCTGGACCTGCCTGGACCTGTTTGCCGGCAGCGGCGCGCTCGGCTTCGAGGCCGCCTCGCGCGGCGCGGCGCGCGTCATCATGATCGAGCGCGATCTCAAGGCAATCGGCGCGCTGGAAAAAAACCGTGATGTGCTCGGCGCAACCCAGGTCGACGTCCGTCGCGCCGACGCGCTGGCCTGGCTGGAGAACAGCCGCGACACCTTCGACCTGATTTTTGTCGATCCGCCGTTCGACAGCGGGCTGGCCGCGACGGTGCTCGCTGACCTGGCCCGCCATCTCAAGACCGGTGGTCAGGCGTACATCGAACAGGCTGCGCCGGTGATCGCGCCGGCGGGGCTTATCATCCACCGCAGCGGGCGCGCGGGGCGCTCGCATTTTGCGCTGCTGATCAAGGAATAATTCAAAGATGCTGACTGCTGTCTATCCCGGCACGTTCGACCCCATCACGCGCGGCCACGAGGACCTGGTGCGGCGCGCGGTGCGGCTGTTCGATCACGTCATCGTCGCGGTGGCCGAATCGCGCAACAAACAGCCGTTTTTCAGCATGGAGGAACGGGTGGCGATGACGCGCGACGTGCTGGCCGACGTGCCGAAGGTGCGGGTGGAAGGCTTCTCCGGCCTGTTGATCGACTTTGTCGCCGAGCAGGGCGCAATCGCCGTGTTGCGGGGCTTGCGTGCGGCATCCGATTTCGAATACGAGTTCCAGCTGGCGGGGATGAATCGCAACCTCAAGCCCGACATCGAAACCCTGTTCCTCACGCCGTCGGATCAATACATGTTCATTTCCGCCAGCATGATCCGCGAGATCGCGCAGTTGGGCGGCGACGTGACCCCGTTTGTCCACCCATTGGTGGCGCAGCGATTAGGTGAGAAAATAAGTAAAAGCTGATATAACCCGGAGAGCTCCATGGCCTTGATGATTACGGACGAATGCATCAATTGCGACGTCTGCCTGCCCGAATGCCCCAACGAAGCCATTTCCCAGGGCGACGAGATTTACATCATCGACCCCAACAAATGCACCGAATGTGTGGGTCACTTCGATACGCCGCAGTGCGTGGAAGTGTGTCCGGTCGACTGCATTCCGTTTAATCCGGACTACCCGGAAACCCGCGAACAGCTGCAGGAAAAATTCCTGCGTCTGACTGCAGACAAGTAATTCAGGCCGTTTTGGCCAGTCGCGCCTCGGTCAGGTCATCCGACAGGGCATCGACGATGCGCGCGTTGATTCGCGCCAGCTGGTCCAGTTGATCGCTCGCGGTTCCGATTGACGCCTCGAGTTCGGCGATACGGTCATCCAGCGTTTCGGTCGCGGCATGGATGCGGCTGACGCTTTCCAGGCGGCGCTTGAGCTGGATCTTGTGTTCGCGAACCTGGGTTTCCATCGGCGAGATCAGCGCCTTCAGCCAGGCTTCGGTTTCGCTGTTGGCGAGTTCGAACACCTGCACCACCTTGCTGGCCAGCGTCTCGAAAAAGCGCGCGGTCAGTTGGTGCTGGCCCACGGTCAGCATCTTGAAAACCGTGTTGAAGCGCTCGTCGAAAATGCGCTCCAGCCGCGCCATTTCCTTGCGGTATTTGCGCAGGCTGTGATCCGGCGGGTTGACCGCAGCCAGCCCATGCTCGTCGCTGAATTTCTGGTACATCGCCGTCATCATGGCGCGGATTTCCTGGACCGATTCCGCTGAAGCCTTCAGGTTGCCATCCACTTGGCCAAAGAACCGCCCCATCGCCTCGCGCAGGCCCATGCTGAAATGGCTTTTTTCCATCGCCTGCCGGGTCTGCTGCACCTCGCCGCGCAGCGCCTGCATGCCGAGATGCCGCCGCAGCGTGTCGACCTGTGAGGCGAACACATTGCGCAGCGCGTTGAACTGCTGCAGGCCGCGCTCGAACTGCTGCTTGTCCTCGTTGGCCTTGACCATCAGGTGCTGGATGACGTCGCGGTTCTTGCCGCGCAGCCCTTCGAGTTCGTCGACCTGATCCTGAAGGGTGGCGAGCCGGGTTTCCAGCAATTCGGTGGTGTTGATGACCACGTCCTCCACGCTGGCCTGGGCCGATTCGCTGACCAGCGCCTGCTTGCAGGGAATCAGTTCCTGGGTCAGCGCGGCTTCCAGTTCCGGCAGGCGGCTCCTCGCCAGCAGGGCGGGATCGTTCTTCACCTTGGCGACCAGCGCCTTCTGCGCCGACACCGGGTAGACCTGGCTGGCGGGCAGGTCGAGCAAGGCTGCGCTGCCGGCGACCTGCTTGGCGATTTCGGCGTCGATTTCAGCGCCTGTCTTGAGTTCGTCCCAGAGGCCGTCGATCTTGTTCAGTACCACCAGCCGCGCCCGGCTGGCCCCCTGCACCGGGGCGATGTATTGACGCCAGATTTCGATGTCCGACTTGGTGACGCCGGTGTCGGCGGACAGCAGGAACAGCACGGCGTGCGCGCTGGGCAGCATGTTGAGCGTCAGTTCGGGCTCGGTGCCGATGGCGTTCAGGCCCGGCGTGTCGAGGATGACCAGTCCCTGCTTTAGCAGCGGATGCGGAAAGTTGATCAGCGCATGGCGCCAGCGTGGAATGGTGATGCAGCCATCACGTTCCAGGCTGCGCGCGGTTTCCTCGTCATCGCGGTTGATCAGGCCGTAGGTTTCGGCGGTGGCCGCGTCGACCGGCATGGTGTCGGCCAGCCGCATCAGGATGGCACTCATCTCCTCGGCCGAATCGAGATTGAGCGGGAATTCGGTCCAGGCGCCAGGATCGCGCTTGAAGTCGGCAATGCTGCCCTCGCGGGTTTTGGTGTCGATTGGCAACAGGCGCAGCGAGGGGTGCCGGGTGGGGGTGTAATACAGCTCGGTGGGGCACATGGTGGTGCGCCCGGCGGACGATGGCAGCACGCGCTGGCGGTAATCCGAGAAGAAAATCGCGTTGATCAGTTCGGACTTGCCGCGCGAAAACTCGGCGACAAAGGCCACGTTCAGCGTGTCTTCCTGAAGCCGCCCCAGCAGTTGGTTCAGCCGCATCTCGGATTCGGCGTCGCCCAGTTCCTGCGTGTTGAGCCAGTCGCGCAGCGCCGCGACGCGCACGAACACGGCGTCGCGCCAGGCACTGTAATGCTCGAATTCGTCAACCAGGGTTGTGGGTTTCATGGGGCTATCCATCAGATAAATCGCTGTAATTTAACGGCATCTTAATGACAAACTTGATTCGGTGGCAGGACTGCCTCAGCGTTGGCAGGTCGGGCAGTAAAAACTGGCGCGCTGCCCTTGCACGATGCGGCGGACCGGCGTGGCGCAGGTCTTGCAGGGCAGGCCGGCGCGGTCGTACACCCGCGTTTGCAGCTGGAAGTAGCCCAGTTCGCCGTCGCTCGCGACGTAGTCGCGCAGCGAACTGCCGCCGGCGGCAATCGCCGCCGTCAGCACCTGTTTGATCGCCGCCGCCAGCCGCGCGCAGGCCGGGCGGCTGAGGCGGCGCGCGGCAGTGGTGGGGCGGATGCCGGCATGGAACAGCGACTCGGACGCATAGATGTTGCCGACGCCGACGACCACCTGCGCATCCATGATGACCTGCTTGATCGCGGCGCTGCGGCGCTGGCACTGCGCATGGAGGGTGGCCGCATCGAACGCCGGCGTCAGCGGCTCCGGCCCCAGGTGCGCCAGCAGCGGATGCCGTGCCACGTCATCGGTCCACAGCACCGCGCCGAAACGGCGCGGGTCACGCAGCCTGAGCGTGGTGCCGTCGTCGAACAGCCAGTCGACATGGTCGTGCAGGGCGGCCGGCTCGCCGGGCGCGGCAAAGCGCAGGCTGCCCGACATGCCCAGATGCACGATCTGGGTGACGGGGCCGAAATCGAACAGCAGGTATTTTCCGCGCCGGGCGAGCGAATTGAGCGTCAGCCCCGCCAGCCGGGCCTCCAGATCGTCCGGCACCGGCCAGCGCAGGCGCGGGTTGCGTACCACAATGCGCCTGAGCGCGCGGCCCTGCAGGCGCGGCAACAGGCCCAGGCGGGTGGTTTCGACTTCGGGTAATTCGGGCATGGGGCGGGCTTCGATCAAGGGAGAAATCGGCGCCACGCTTGGCGCCTGGCACTATTTTGCGCGCGCAAGCGGGAACCGAACCAATACACTGCGATTCTATATACCGCACTTCAATCCCTGAAGCCTTCCCAATCCAATTTTGAATCTACGACTTTCTTTGCTGCTGGTGATGCTGTTCAGCGGCGCGGCTTCGGCCGCGGATCCCTTCAGGGTGCTGGGGCGCACGCTGCCGTCGCTGGCAGCCGAGCTGCGCCCCGCAACCGCCTGCGATTCGACGGCCGTTGCCGGCACGCTCACGCTGGCGCGCGCGGTCGAGCGTGCGCTGTGCGCCAATCCCGCCACCCGCAGCGCCTGGCTCACGGCGCGGCTGCGCGCCGCCGAGCTCGGGCAGGCGCAAAGCGCGTACCTGCCCGACATTTCGCTCAGCGGCCGTCTGGCGCGCAATGGCGACGATGCGCTGGCGGACGACCGCAGCGCCTGGCAATTCGGGCTGGATGCGCAGTATCTGCTGTTTGATTTTGGCGGGCGCGCCGCGCGAAGCGATGCCGCAGAGGCGCTGCTGGCCGCCGCGCGCGCCAGCCACGACGCGAGCGTGCGCCTGCTGTATCTGCAAACCGTCACCGCCTATTTCAACCTGCTGACGGCACAGGGCGCTGTCACCACCGCCCGTGAAACCGAGGCGTCCGCGCTGGAAGCGCTGAAAGCCGCTACGGCACGGGTGGAGGTGGGCACCGCCATCCCGCTGGACCGCCTGCAGGCAAAGACCGTGCATACCCAGCGCCAGATCGAGCGCATTCGCGCCGAAGGCGAAGCCGCGCGGCTGCGCGGCGAGCTGGCCGCCCTGATGGGGGATGTCAGCCAGACTGCCTGGACGCTGCAGGACGACGAGGCCGCCTTCAGCCAGACGCTCGACCTGGGCCGTGCGGTGGAGGCGTTGATCGAGGCCGCGCGTACCCGCCGGCCGGAATTGCGCGCCGCCGAGGCCACGCTGGCCGCGCGCGAGGCCGGCGTGCGCAGCGCCGAATCCGAAGGGAAGCCACGCCTGTCGGCTTTTTTCGATGCGCGCCGGCAGGATAGCGGTACGCTGGCCGCTACCAGCTCCAGCCTAGGGGTCAATCTGACGATCCCGCTGTTCACCGGTTACCGCAGCGCCTATCAGATTGCCGCCGCAGAGACCCAGGCCGAACTGGCGGCGGCCGAGCGCGACCGCGTCGGCAACCAAGTGGCGCTGGAGGTGTGGCGCACTTTTTACCGCCTGCGCAGCGAGACCGAGGCGGACAGCCGCAGCGCCGATCTGGTGGAAAGTGCCGCTGCCGCCGAAAAACTGGCGCTCGGCCGCTATCAGGCCGGGCTCGGCATTCTGCTCGACGTGCTCTCCGCGCAGGCCAACCTGGCGCAGGCGCGCCAAGGCCAACTGCAGACCCGGCTCGGCCTGCGGGTGGCGCGGGCCGAGCTGGCGCAGGCCATGGGCGAACTGAGCTGGGACTGGATGGAACGCGTGCAACAGGAAACCGTGCAATGAAAAAAACAGGAATGTGGGTGCTGCTGGTCATCGTGATCGCCGCAGCGGGGTGGTGGTGGAGCAGCCAGGGCAAGCCGGCCGAAGCGCAATACCGGACCGCGACGGTGGACCGCGGCGACATCAGCGCGCAGGTGTCGGCCAACGGCACGCTCAACCCCGTCGTCCTGGTCAACGTCGGCACCCAGGTGTCGGGCACGGTGCGGCGCATCGAGGCGGACTTCAACCAGCAAGTGAAGGCCGGGCAGGTGCTGGCCGAGCTCGACCCCGCACTGTTCCAGGCGGCGCTGGCGCAGAGCAGCGCCAACCTGGCCAACGCGCAGGCGCAGCTGAGGCTGGCCGAGGCCAACGCCGCGCGGATGCGGACGCTGTTCGGGCAGGAGTACGTGTCGCGCCAGGAACTCGACCAGGCGCTGGCCGCGCGCGAGCAGGCGATGGCGCAGGTGCGGGTGGCGCGCGCGCAGGTGACGCGCGACCAGACCAATCTGGGCTTCACGGTGATCCGATCGCCGGTCGACGGCACCGTGATCAACCGTCAGGTCGACGTCGGCCAGACCGTGGCGGCGAGCTTCCAGACGCCGACCTTGTTCCAGATCGGCAAGGACCTGACCCGGATGCAGATCGATTCCACGGTGTCGGAAGCCGACATCGGGCAGGTCAAGGTGGGCCAGCCGGTGAAGTTTCTGGTCGATGCGTTTCCCGACGCCCAATACAGCGGTGCAGTGCGGCAGGTGCGGCTGAATGCCCGGACCGAACAGAACGTGGTCACCTACAACGTGGTGGTCGATGTCGCCAACCCCGACCTGGCGCTGATGCCGGGGATGACCGCCAATCTGCGGGTGGAAGTCGAAACACGCGCTGACGTGCTGCGGGTGCCGACGGCGGCGCTGCGCTTCCGCCCGCCGGTCGATCCGGCCGCAGAGCGCGGCAGCACGCCGCGCGGCGCGGCGGTCCACGTGCTGGGCGCAGACGGCCAACCGGTGCGGGTGGCGGTCAGAACCGGGATCAGCGACAAGGCCTACACCGAGATCGTTTCGGGCGAACTGAAGCGGGGCGATGCGGTGATCCTGGCCGACCTGGCGGCGAAAAAGGACAACGGCAGCATGCCGCGCGGGCGCCTGTTCTGATGGCGGAATCCGGCAAGCCGCTGATCGAGGTGGTGGATATCGAGAAGGACTACCCGACCGGCGCCGGCGTGTTCCAGGCGCTGCGCGGGGTGAGCCTCAGCATTGCCGCGGGCGAGTTCGTCGCCATCATGGGCGCGTCGGGCTCGGGCAAGAGCACCTTCATGAACCTGCTCGGCTGCCTCGACCGCCCCACCCGCGGCAGCTATCACCTCGACGGCAAGGACGTCAGCCGGATGACGTCGGATCAGCTGGCGGCGCTGCGCAACCGCGAGATCGGCTTCGTTTTTCAGGGCTTCAACCTGCTGCCCAAGCTGACCGCGCTCGACAACGTCGCGCTGCCGCTGATGTATGCCGGCATGGGGCGCGAGGCGCGGCGGCGGCAGGCGCAGGCGACGCTCGACCGGGTCGGCCTGGGCGAGCGCTCGCACCACACGCCGCTGCAGCTGTCGGGCGGCCAGCAGCAGCGGGTGGCGATTGCGCGCGCGCTGGCCACGCGGCCGCGCATCATTTTCGCCGACGAGCCGACCGGCAACCTCGACAGCGAGACCAGCCGTCAGGTGATGGGCTTCTTCAGCCAGCTCAACCGCGAAGAAGGCATCACCCTGGTGCTGGTCACCCACGAAGCCGACATCGCCGCCTATGCGCGGCGGCGCATCCGCTTCCAGGACGGCCGCGTGGTGGAAGACGTGGCCATCGAGGCGGCCGCGGCATGATCATCGCCAGCCTGTTCGAGACCGCGTGGCACGCGCTCACCACCCACCGCATGCGCAGCTTTCTCACCATGCTCGGCATGATGATCGGGGTGGCGGCAGTGATCCTCATGCTGGCGATCGGCCAGGGCGCGCAGGCCATGGTGCGCGGCGCGATCGAGTCGATGGGCAGCAATCTCTTCATCGTCATGTCGGGCGCCACCACCAGCGGCGGTGCGCGGGTGGCGATGGGCAGCGCGCCCTCGCTCACTTTTGCCGACGCCGACGCCATCCGTGATTTGCCGGATATCGTGGCGGCGGCGCCGATGTCGCCCGGCAGCGCCCAGCTGATCTACGCCGGCCTCAACTGGAGCACGTCGGTTTTCGGCAGCACGCCGGACTACGCCATCGTGCGCAACTGGCCGATGGCGTCGGGCGGCTTCTTCAGCGAGGCCGACGTGCGCAGCGGCGCGCGGGTCGCGGTGATCGGCCAGGTGGTGGCGCGCGAACTGTTCGGCGACGAGGATCCCATCGGCAAGATCATCCGCATCCGCCAGGCCCCGTTCGAGGTGATCGGGGTTTTGGCAGCCAAGGGCCAGAGCCTGGACGGGCGCGATCAGGATGACCTGTTGGTCGTGCCGATTTCCAGCGCGCAGCAGAAGATTTTCAGCAGCAGTCTGCGCAACCGCGCCCGCTTCATCATGGCGCAGGCGACTTCGGAAAAAACCATGGACGCGGCCGAGTCCGCCATCAACGAGGTGCTGCGCAACCGCCATCGCATCGGCGTCGGGCAGGAAGACGACTTCACCGTGCGCAACCTGACAGCGATCGCCGAAACTGCGGCGTCGACTACCCGCGTCATGAGCCTGCTGCTCGGCGCCATCGCGGCCATCTCGCTGGTGGTGGGCGGGATCGGCATCATGAACATCATGCTGGTGTCGGTGACCGAGCGCACCCGCGAAATCGGCATCCGCATGGCGATCGGCGCGCGCCGCCGCGACGTGCTGTGGCAGTTCCTGATCGAGGCGCTGACGCTGTCGCTGATCGGCTGCGCCATCGGGCTTGCGCTCGGCATCGGCGGCGCCTGGCTGGTCGAGCGGCTGGCCGGTCTGCCGGTCGCGGTGACGCCGGCTTCGGTGCTGATGGCAGTCGGCGTGTCCTTCCTCATCGGCGTGTTTTTCGGTTTTTATCCGGCGCGCCGTGCCGCCGGGCTCGATCCCATCGAGGCGCTGCGCTCGCAATAATGGCTCAGGGGTGAACCTTGCTTGCAGGCAGGCCTCGAACGCTTAGAATCGTGGCAGGCATCTCCACCAACAAGGCATAACATGGCACACCTCAAACCCCTTCCTCTCTACGCAGCGCTGCTATTCGCGGCGGCGTGCAGCCAGCCCGGCGTCAAGGCGTCGCAGCCTGTGGCGGTGGAAACGCAAGCGCAGCAGCCCGCCGTAGCGGCCGCCGACCTTGACGCCGAAGCCGAAGCCCTGGCCCTAGCCGAGGCCGAGGCCGCCCTGCCCAAACAGCCGCTCACCCCCGACATCCTGTTCAAGTTTCTGGTGGCCGAAGTGGCGGGCCAGCGCGGCGAGATGGGCGTGGCCCAGGCGACTTATCTAGACCTGGCGCGGCAGACGCAGGATCCGCGCATTGCCCGCCGTGCCGTCGAGGTCTCGATGTTTGCGCGCGATCAGGCAGGCGCACTCGAGTCTGCGCGCCTGTGGGCGGCGGCCGAGCCGACTTCGGAGCGCGCGCAGCAGACGCTGGCGGCGCTGTTGCTGAACGAGGGCAGGCTCGACGAGGCCGAACCCATTCTGCGCATCCTGTTGCAGGAAGACACCGCCAACAGCTTTCTGCACCTGTCGGCCCTGATGGGCAAGATGCGCGACACCCGGGCGGCGCAGGAGCTGGTCGAGCGCCTGGCCGCCGACCACCCCACCTTGCCGGAAGCGCGCTTTGCGGTCGCCCAGGCGGCGGCCAGTGCCGGGCGTTCCGAGGAGGCGTTCGCCGCTTTGCAGCAGGCCGACGAGCAGCGTCCCGGCTGGGAGCCGGCCGCGCTGCTGCGCGCACAGATGCTGGCGAAAACGTCCGGCCCTGATGCGCTGGCGTTCATGCGCGATTTTCTGGTGCGCCACCCCGGTGCGCGCGACGTGCGGCTGGCCTATGCGCGCGCCTTGGTCAATGCCAACCAGTTCACCGAGGCGCGCGCCGAATTCACCCGCCTGACGGGTGAATTTCCGCGCAATGCCGAAGTCAGCTTTGCCGCCGGCCTGTTGTCTCTGCAAATGGGCGATGTCGAGGTGGCGCGCGATTTGTTGACCCAGACCCTGGAATACAACCCGCGCGACCCCGACATGGTGCATTACTACCTGGGCCAGGTGGCCGAACAAATGAAGCAGCCCGAGGTGGCGGCCGCCCATTATGTCGAGGTCACGACCGGCAATTATCTGGTGCCGGCCCGTGCGCGTCAGGCGGCGCTGCTGGCGCGCGAGGGCCGGCTGGACGAGGCGCGCACCCTGCTGGCGTTCACGCACGGCGAGAACGACGCGCAAAACGTGCGACTGGTCCAGGCGCAGGCCGAACTGCTGCGCGACAACAAGAAACACGCGGAGGCTGTCGAGGTGCTGTCGGCGGGGCTCAAACGCTTTCCCGATTCGGCAGACTTGCTGTACGACCGTGCCATGGTGGCGGAAAAGCTCGACAAGCTCGATATGCTGGAAGCCGACCTGCGCCGCGTGATCGTGCTGCGCCCCGACGATGCCCAGGCCTACAACGCGCTGGGCTACACGCTGGCCGACCGCACCGACCGTCTGGCCGAGGCGGTCGTCCTGCTCGACAAGGCGCTGGCGCTGGCACCGGAAGACCCCTTCATTCTCGATAGCGTGGGCTGGGCGCAATACCGGGCGGGCAATCTGGCGCGCGCGCAGGAATACCTGGAGCGCGCCTACAAGACGCGTCCCGACCCCGAAATCGCGGCGCATCTGGGCGAGGTGCTGTGGGCGCGCGGGTTGCGCGAGGAGGCCGGGAAACTGTGGCAGACCAGCCTGCAAGCCCATCCGCAGAACGAAGTCCTGCTGGAAACGCTGCGTCGGCTGACACCTTGATGGGGCGCCTGACTGCGGTTTTGCTGCTGGCACTGACGGCCGGTTGCGCGACGATGTCGCCCCCCCTGCCGGCCGAGGCCGTCCCGCCGCTGTCCGCCAACTGGACGCTGCAGGGGCGCATCGGCGTCCAGGCGGGCGAGGAGAGCCTGTCGGGCCAGATCCACTGGCAGCACAGCGTCGAAACGGACGAGGTGTTGCTGACCTCGCCGCTGGGGCAGGGGGTGGCGCGCATCGTGCGCGATGCCGACGGGGTTGCGCTCGAGGTGCCGAACCAGCCCACGCGGCGTGCGCCCGATGCCGAATCCCTGACGCGCGAGGCGCTCGGCTATACCCTGCCGGTGGCGGGCCTGGCGTGGTGGGTGCAGGCGCGCCCCGATCCGGACAGCCCTTTCGAAGCCACGCGCGACGACGCTGGACGTCTCGCGCAACTCAATCAGCACGGCTGGGTGATCGATTACCTGCAGTACGCCGCCGATGGGCGTCCGCGCAGGCTCGCGGTGGCGCGCGAAGGGCTGCAAATCCGCCTGGTGGCGGACAGCTGGCAGGCCGAATGATCCACACCTATCCGGCCCCTGCCAAGCTCAACCTGTTCCTGCACGTCGTCGGCCGGCGTGATGACGGCTATCACCTGCTGCAGAGCGTGTTCCGCCTGATCGACCGCGCCGACACCGTGCACCTGACCCTGCGCGACGATGGCCGGGTGGTGCGTGAAGGCGAACTGCCCGGGGTGCCGGAAGATCACGACCTGACCGTGCGCGCCGCGCGTCTGCTGCAGGCGCATGCCCCGCACGGCGCCGGGGTGAGCATCCGGCTCGACAAGGTGTTGCCGATGGGCGGCGGTCTCGGCGGCGGCAGCTCGGATGCGGCCACCGTGCTGCTGGCGCTGAACCGTCTGTGGCAGGTCAATCTGTCGCGCGCCGCCCTGCAGCAACTGGCCTTGCAACTGGGTGCCGACGTGCCGGTCTTCATATTCGGCCAGACCGCGTTTGCCGAGGGGGTGGGCGAAATCCTGCGTCCGGTGAGCGCGCCGCCAGCGTGGTATGTGGTGCTGACGCCACCGGTTCAGGTGCCGACTGCTGCAATTTTTGCTGCGCCGGAATTGACACGCAACTCGCCACCCCTCAAAATAGCGCGCTTTTCCGCAGGCATGGGTTGTAACGACCTGCAGCCCGTGGTCGTCAGTCGCTATCCTGAAGTCGCCCGCCATCTCGAATGGCTGGCGCAATTCGGCGAGGCACGGATGACCGGTTCGGGTGCCTGCGTGTTTGCATCGTTTGCAACGGAAGAAGCGGCGCACGAGGTGCTGCGCTGCTTGCCCGAAGCGATGCAGGGTTTTGTGGCGCAGGGTCTCGACAGGCATCCGCTGTTCGACTGCTGCGCCGAGTAGTCCCTAGTGGGGAGTCGCCAAGTGGTAAGGCATCGGATTTTGATTCCGACATTCGTAGGTTCGATCCCTACCTCCCCAGCCAGTTAAGCGAACAGCCGCCGGTGGCGGCTGTTTTTGTTGTTGTGTCGGTCCAGCTCTATCGCCGGAGACTCGTGTGTCCATAGACAACCTGATGGTGTTTACCGGGAATGCCAACCCGCGTCTTGCCAGCGATGTGGTGCGCCACCTCAATATCCACCTCGGCCGCGCCACCGTGTCGCGCTTTTCCGATGGCGAAGTGATGGTCGAGCTTCTAGAGAACGTTCGGGGCAAGGACGTGTTCGTCCTGCAGTCGACCTGCCAGCCGACCAACGACACCCTGATGGAAGTAATGGTGATGGTGGACGCGCTGAAGCGTGCCTCGGCCGGCCGCATCACCGCCGCCATCCCGTATTACGGCTACGCGCGCCAGGACCGGCGCACCCGCTCCGCGCGGGTGGCGATCACCGCCAAGGTGGTGGCCAACATGCTGCAGGGCGTGGGGGTCGACCGGGTGTTGACGATGGACCTGCACTCCGACCAGATTCAGGGCTTTTTCGACATTCCGGTCGACAACATCTATTCCAGCCCGATCCTGCTGGGCGACATCTGGAAGCGTGACCACCCGAACCTGGTGGTGGTGTCGCCCGACGTCGGGGGCGTGGTGCGGGCGCGGGCGATTGCCAAGCGCCTCGAGTGCGATCTGGCAATCATCGACAAGCGCCGCCCGAAGCCGAATGTGGCGAAGGTGATGCACATCATCGGCGACGTCAAGGATCGCACCTGCATCATCATGGACGACATGGTCGACACCGCCAACACGCTGTGCGAAGCGGCCAACGCACTGAAGGAACATGGCGCCAGGAAGGTGATGGCGTATTGCACCCACGCCGTGCTGTCCGGCAGCGCTGCCGAACGCGTGACGAATTCCGCGCTCGACGAGCTGGTGGTGACCGACACCATTCCGCTGCGTGACGATGCGCGCGCCTGTACAAAAATCCGGCAATTGTCGGTGGCTGAACTGCTGGCGGAAACCATCCGCCGCATCAGCAATGAAGATTCCGTCAGCTCGCTTTTCATCGAGTAGAGCTGGCCGAATGCCCCTGGTCGCGGGGGCTTTCATGCATGTTCCGTCTGGGCATGCATCATTGAGTAGATTATTGGAGAAATACTATGGAAATAGAAGTCATTGCCGCCAAGCGTGAATTGCAAGGTACGGGTGCGAGCCGCCGTCTGCGTCACGCGGGCAAGGTCCCCGGCATCGTCTATGGCGGCACCGCTGCCCCGGTGCAGATCGAGCTGGAGCACAACACGCTGTACCACGCGCTGCGCAAGGAGTCGTTCCACGCCTCCGTGCTGACGCTGAATATCGATGGCGCCAAGGAGTCCGTGCTGCTGCGTGACACGCAATGGCACCCCTTCAAGCAGCAAGTGCTGCACATCGACTTCCAGCGCGTCGACAAAACGCACAAGATTCACGTCAAGGTGCCGCTGCACTTCCTGAACGAGGAGACTGCGCCCGGCGTCAAGACCGGTGGCGGCAAGGTCAGCCATGTGGTGACTGAGCTCGATGTGACCTGCCTGCCGGGCAATTTGCCCGAGTTCATCGCCGTGGACATGGGTGCGCTGGAAATCGGCCAATCCGTTCATGCGAACGACCTCACCCTGCCCGAGGGCGTGGAACTCGTTGCGCACATTCAGCACGAGAACCCCGCAGTGGCGACAGTCACGCTGCCCAAGGGCATGAAGTCAGACGAAGTGGCGCCCGAAGCGCCTGCTGCACCCGCAGCCTGAGTCTTGACGCAGCCGCTTGGCTGCGTTGCGAGTCGTCATGACGGTCCCCCGCCTGATTGTCGGCCTCGGTAACCCGGGGCGCGACTACGAAGAAACCCGGCACAATGCCGGGTTTTGGTTTTGCGCGCGCCTCGCGCAAGCGCGCGAGGTGCCGCTGGCGCTGGAGTCGCGCTTTCACGGCATCGTGGGTCGTGGCCCCGGGTCGGCGTGGATGCTGCTGCCGCAGACCTTCATGAACCGTTCCGGCCAGGCGGTCGCTGCGCTTGCGCGCTTTCACCGTATCGCGCCGGACGAGATTCTGGTGGTGCACGACGAACTCGACATTCCGCCGGGCCAGTTGCGTCTCAAGTTCGGCGGCGGCATGGGCGGCCACAATGGCCTGAAGGACATCACCGCGCATCTTGGCACTCAGGACTACTGGCGGCTGCGCATCGGCATCGGGCATCCGGGCGACCGCAACGAAGTCGTCAACTACGTCCTTAAACCGCCGCGCCGCGAGGAGCAGACCGACATCGACGGCGCCATTGAGCGTGCGCTCGATGTGTGGCCACTGATCGAAAAAGGCGAGTGGAATGCGGCCATCCAGCGTGCCAACACCAAATCAGCCCCCTCCAAATCCCAGGAAAAACCATGAGTCTCAAATGCGGCATCGTTGGCCTGCCCAACGTCGGAAAATCCACCCTGTTCAATGCGCTGACCCAAGCGGGCATCGCGGCAGAAAACTATCCGTTCTGCACCATCGAGCCGAATACCGGCATCGTCGAGGTGCCAGATCCGCGTCTGGCGCAACTGGCCGAGATCATCAAGCCGCAGCGCGTAGTGCCGGCGATCGTCGAGTTCGTTGACATTGCCGGCCTGGTTGCGGGCGCGTCCAAGGGCGAGGGGCTCGGCAACCAGTTTCTGGCCAACATCCGCGAAACCGACGCGATCTGTCACGTGGTGCGCTGTTTTCATGACGAAAACGTAATCCATGTCGCAGGCAAGATCGATCCGCTGTCGGACGTCGAGACCATCGCCACCGAGTTGGCGCTCGCTGACTTGGCGAGCGCTGAGAAAGCGTTGACACGGTATGAAAAAGCTGCGCGTGGGGGCGACAAGGACGCGAAAGTTATCGCGGAGGCCTTGAAACCGGTGCTGGCTGCCCTGAACGAGGGCCGCCCTGCGCGCGCGGCCGGACTCGATGCGGGGGGGCTCGCCGCGATCAAGCCGCTGTGCCTGCTGACGGTGAAGCCGACGCTGTATGTCGCCAACGTCAGCGAAGACGGTTTTCACGACAACCTCATGCTCGACGCCTTGCGTGCCTTTGCTGAAAAGGAAGGGGCGCCGGTGGTGCCGGTGTGCGCGGCGCTTGAGGCGGAGTTACAGGAACTGTCGCCGGAAGACCGCATGGAGTACCTAAAAGAGCTCGGCTGGGACGAGCCGGGGCTCAACCGGCTGGTTCGTGCTGCCTACGATTTACTAGGCCTGCAGACCTATTTCACCGCCGGGGTGAAGGAAGTGCGGGCGTGGACCATCCACAAGGGCGATACCGCGCCGCAGGCGGCAGGGGTGATCCATACCGACTTCGAGCGGGGGTTCATTCGCGCACAGACCATTGCCTTTGACGACTTCGTCGCCTGCAAGGGCGAGCAGGGCGCCAAGGAGGCGGGCAAGATGCGCGCCGTCGTTTGGGTGGGGTTCCCGAGCGGTCAAAGGGATCAGACTGTAAATCTGACGGCTCTGCCTTCGAAGGTTCGAATCCTTCCCCCACCACCAGAATTTTGCAGTTTTCGAGCAGGGCGAAGCGGGTGTAGCTCAATGGTAGAGCAGAAGTTTTCCAAACTTATGACGAGGGTTCGATTCCCTTCTCCCGCTCCAGTTTGTAAGGGTTTAATGTTTTTTTAGTTTTGACGTGCTGTATGTCAAAACCATTCGCCCGCGTAGCTCAGAGGTAGAGCACTCCCTTGGTAAGGGAGAGGTCGACAGTTCGATTCTGTCCGCGGGCACCAGTTTTAGGGTACTTGAAATGGCTAAGGAAAAATTCCAGCGGACCAAACCGCACGTAAACGTTGGCACCATTGGTCACGTTGACCACGGCAAGACCACCTTGACCGCGGCGATCACCACCATTTTGTCGAAGAAATTTGGCGGTGCGGCCAAGAAATACGACGAGATTGACAGCTCGCCCGAAGAGAAGGCGCGCGGCATCACCATCAACACCGCGCACGTCGAGTACGAGACCGCCAAGCGTCACTACGCTCACGTCGACTGCCCGGGGCACGCCGACTACATCAAGAACATGATTACCGGTGCTGCCCAGATGGACGGCGCCATCCTGGTCGTGTCCTCTGCTGACGGCCCCATGCCGCAGACCCGCGAGCACATCCTGCTTGCGCGTCAGGTTGGCGTGCCGTACATCATCGTCTATATGAACAAGGCCGACATGGTCGACGACGCCGAACTGCTCGAGCTCGTCGAAATGGAAATTCGCGAACTGCTCAGCAAGTACGACTTTCCCGGCGACGACACCCCCATCATCATCGGTTCCGCCCTCAAGGCCCTCGAAGGTGACCAGAGCGACATCGGCGAGCCCAGCATCCTCAAGCTGGCGGAAGCCCTCGACTCCTACATCCCCGAGCCTGAGCGCGCGGTTGACCGTCCCTTCCTGATGCCGGTCGAAGACGTCTTCTCCATCTCCGGCCGCGGCACCGTCGTCACCGGTCGTGTCGAGCGCGGCGTCGTCAAGGTTGGCGAGGAAATCGAGATCGTCGGCATCGTCCCCACCGTCAAGACCACCTGTACCGGCGTCGAGATGTTCAGGAAGCTGCTCGACCAGGGTCAGGCGGGCGACAACGTCGGCGTCCTCCTGCGCGGCACCAAGCGTGAAGAAGTCCAGCGCGGGCAGGTTCTGGCCAAGCCCGGCTCCATCAAGCCGCACACCAAGTTTTCCGCCGAGATTTACGTACTGTCCAAAGACGAAGGTGGCCGCCATACGCCCTTCTTCAATGGTTACCGTCCGCAGTTCTACTTCCGTACCACCGACGTCACTGGCAGCATTGAGTTGCCGGCAGGGACCGAGATGGTGATGCCTGGCGACAACGTCAGCATCAAGGTGTCGCTGATTCAGCCGATCGCCATGGACGAAGGCCTGCGTTTCGCCATCCGCGAAGGCGGCCGCACCGTCGGTGCAGGCGTCGTGGCCAAGATCGAAGAATAAG
>NCGX01000042.1 GCA_002256995.1 Hydrogenophilales bacterium 16-64-40 | reverse complement strand
CGTGCGCGAAGTGCTGCGCGCGCTGGCCGACTGGGCGCCGCCGCCGCAGCCGCGCGAGGCGGTCGAGCGCGTGGTCGACCCCACCGAACCCAAGTTCACCGGCTTCGTGTTCAAGATCCAGGCCAACATGGACCCGCAGCACCGCGACCGCATCGCCTTCTTCCGCGTCTGCTCGGGGCGCTACAGCCCCAACATGAAGGTGCGCCATCGCCGCACCGGCAAGGACATGAAAATCGCCAATGCCGTGGTCTTCATGGCCAACGAGCGCACCCGCATGGAAGACGCGGTGGCGGGCGACATCATCGGCATCCACAACCACGGCCAGCTGCACATCGGCGACACCCTCACCGAGGGCGAAGCCCTGCAGTTCAAGGGCATTCCCTACTTTGCCCCCGAGCTGTTCAGCCGCCCGCGCCTGCGCGACCCGCTACGCGCCAAGCAGCTGAACAAAGGCCTGCTGGAACTAGGCGAGGAAGGTGCGGTCCAAGTGTTCGAGCCGTTCACCGACAACACCCTCCTGATCGGCGCGGTCGGCCAGCTGCAGTTCGAGGTCGTCGCGCATCGCCTGAAGACCGAGTACGGCGTCGACGCCAGCTTCGAGAATGCCGGCATCTACACCGCGCGCTGGGTCACCTGCCCGGACGCCCAGCATCTGGCCGAATTCACCAAGGCCAACACGCTCAAGCTGGCCAGGGACGTCGACGGCAACCTGGTCTATCTGGCCGACACTCGGGTGAACCTGATGCTGGCTCAGGAACGCTGGCCCAAAGTCGCATTCCACGACACGCGCGAGCACGGCCAGTTGATGAGTCAGGGCGCGGGAACGTAACGAAAGCCCGGTGCGCGATCCGGCAAGCGAGCACCTGCCGGACTTTCTTCGCAAACAGCCTGCTTGTTCGCCCAAGACGCTCGGTCAATGTGGGACAAACCCGTCCGCGCATTCATGGCGGAAAGGCTGCCCAAGCTCAAGGATTTCTATGCATGATCACTATCAAATACTGGGCGTCTCGCCCAGTGCAACAACGGATTTAATCAAGGCCGCTTACCGAAAAAAAGCCGCCCAGTTCCACCCTGACAAAAACCAGTCTCCGGATGCACCGACGCGCTTCAGGGAAGTCCAGGAAGCCTATGAAGTGCTTTCCGACGCAGCGCGCCGCAAGGCTTACGACGACTATCGACAACGCAGCCTGATCGAAGACCCCGTGCCTGTCGCATGGGATATGTCGGGCAAATACATCCAGGAAGCCCTTAAGTGAAAAAATCGCGTTATTTTTCGGATCTCATCAAAAACTACATCGAAGAGGTCGACGACCTGGTGACGGATTCCGAAGGCAAGTCGGTGCTGCAAAAGCGCTTGAACGAAAAGCGCCGGGAGATTGATGCCATCCTGCCGATGATCGAATTCAGCCCGGAAATGGTTTCGGTCATTTTCTACGGCGCCTTTGACTTTAAGTCGCCGGAAACCATGCAGCGGGTCGTGCTGAGCGAGCCCGGGGATGCCGGTTTCCTCGCTTGGGCGGAACTGGAAAGCGAGCTGACGGTTTCGAACTGGGCCACGCCACTGATCGAATCCTCGCTGAAGGTTCAGGGCGGCGACGCTTTTATGGTCGCCACGGCCGCGCTGGAATTCCTGCGCAACAAGGATTCGATGCCGGCGCCGCTGCCTGAGCCAGAGGCCGAAAAAGATGGTGGTGCAGAAGGTGAAGAAGGCGATGGCGACGGCTCGGATGACTTGAACGAGGCAGGCGCGGACTGGCTTGCCGAACAGGGTTTCGATCCGCTGGATCGTTAAGGGCTCGTTAGTGAATAAATTGGGCATACGCTGGGGTCACTTTGGGTGCAGGCCAAGGCGCAGGACGCGCGGTTGTGTCATTCACAACAAGCGGCATGCAACACCGGCATGCAGCCAAAGCGGCCCCAGCCCGGAGGGTTGCAGCGTATTCGGGCGTCTGCGGCGTTGCGAGGCTTGCGAATGGAACAACCATTCGCCGCACCTCGCGCCTTGCATCCATCCCGAATACGCTGCAACGTATGCCCAATTTATTCACTAACGAGCCCTCAGCACAATGATTGATCAAGAAGGACACAGCATGCACCCGGTAGTCTTGAAATCCTCACAGTTGATTCTTGCCGGCGACGTCGTCGGCGCCGAGAACGCACTCGCGACCATTGCCGACGAGCAGGGCGATCACGCGCTGGTCAGCATCCTCGATGAGCTGCAGCCCAAGGACCTGCTGGCGGTCATGCGCGAATTTGATTCGTCCAGGGAATCCGTGGTGAATATGCTGGTGACGCCCGAGCAGTTCGCCCGCTCGATCGTCCTGGAAAAAAAATACGGTGACCGCACGAGCGAGCGACTGCGCGCCATGATGAATGCCGTCATCCACCGCGATTACCATGCCGCCCACGAATACCTCGAAGCCATCGCCGACATCGAGGGGGGCAGCGAAACGCTGGCTGATTACTTTGCCGACCACTACGACGAAGTGTTTTGTTTCGCCACCAGCGGCAGTTTTGCGCCGCAAATCAATCCTGATTCCGATCCCAAGATCCACACCACCTGGCTCATGGAAAAAATCGAGGAAATCGATCATGGGCTGGCTTTCGGCAATTTCATCGAGGATTCACGGCCCGTGCTGTCCCGCTCGGAAGTTGCCGATGGCGACTGGATGGAAACCGCATGGGTGCTTCGCTACGAGCTGACCGATGCGTTCGAGGAAGTGATGATCACGCTGCGTGACCGAGCGCAAAAAATGCTGGAGCTGGCCGAAATGGCGTTGATTTCCGAGGCATTGGGCCCGGTGGATGCGGCCGGCGACGAAGAAGAGTCCGCCATTTAAGGGCGGGGCGCATGGCAACCGCACTCACGATTTTCGACAATCGGCCTTTTTTTGACAAGGCGCTGCGTTACGGCGTTGCGCAGGACCTCATCCCGCCGGGACGGCTGCAAAGCCTCCAGGAGGAGTTCTCGAAGGGCATCGTCCAGATCGCCAACTTTTTCGGCACCGCGCATCTGCGCCCGGAGCTCGAACTCGCCCTGCACCGGATGGTGAACCTGGTCAGCCTCTATCTCGAAGACATGTCGGAGGGCGACCTGCAGATCGCCGCAGCGTCCTTGCGCGACAAGACCTTGCTGTCGCACTCCAAAGCCGGTTCGGACATGCTCAAGCGGCTCCATGCGATGCCGGACAGCACGCTGGTCGATCGCGGCCCGGTTTCAGCCGAGCGCCAACGCGCCTATCTCGACGATAAGACGGCGTCGGACACGATCCCCCTGGCTGAATACCGATCCGAACTTGCCCTTCGCCAAACGATGCGGAACACGATCGATTTCGCGTTCTGGCTGGCAAAAACGATGGGGATTGCCCGCGACGACATCGATGATGCCGAGCCGCTGATCCGTAGCGCCATGCTGGTGATCTTCGTTGACCAAGCCGAGCTGAAGCTGCCGACCCGCACGGCATTCGTCCGCCTGTTCAAGTCCGCGAAAAACCCGAAAGCCAAACTGAATCAAGACCGGCTGAAGGCCTTTCTCAGGGAGGCGCCAACGGAATTCCAGCAGCTCGCGGGTGGCGCGATGGATCGTTTCATCGAAAGGGATCTGCCGCAGATCCGGGCTGCCTCCAGCACGGCGGATAAATTGCTGTACAGCGACGCTGGCGAAAATTATTTCATCAGCGAGAGCGTAGACGACGACGTCAGGGAATACGACCGCCTGGTCGCCAAGGAATGGGATCGCGTGACGCGGGGCGAGGCGGACGACCCGGCAGTCGTGGCCACGGTGTTTTTTTTCGTGGCGACCGGACTGCCACCCAAAGCCAGCATGCTCCTGCGGGAAGCCAAGGACGTCATCGGTGTTTTCCGAAGCGGCGGCTTCGATCCGCAGGCCGTGATCAAATTCGTCGACGACCATGCGCCTGAGGCGATCCGCGAAGAGCTGCAGAAATTCTGGACGGCTGAGTTGAAGCCCGAAGCGGAAGAACAGCTCAGCGACCTGGATCCCAACTGGCCAGACACCCACATGGAGCGGGCCCTCGAATATCTGAGGAAAACCTGCCGTGTCACCTGGAAAGCGCGGAGACGCTAATCCGGTCGAGCCCCCCTTCTGTCCCCGGTGCCCTCAGCCTTCCCTGAATAAGCGGATCGCCTCGTCCAGCCGATGAACGGGGTGAACCGTCATCCCCACGATCTTCTGCTTGGGCTGGTTGGCCGCCGGCACGATGGCCTGAGTGAAGCCCAGCTTGGCGGCCTCCTTCAGGCGCTCCTGGCCGCGCTGCACCGGGCGGATTTCACCGGCCAGCCCCACTTCGCCGAACATCACCAGCTTGTCGGGCAGGGGCTGGCTTCTCAGCGACGACACGATCGCTGCCAGCACGGCCAGATCGGCTGCCGGCTCGCTGATCTTGACCCCGCCCACCGCGTTGACGAACACGTCCTGATCCATGCAGGCGATGCCAGCGTGGCGGTGCAGCACGGCGAGCAGCATGGCGAGCCGGTTCTGTTCCAGGCCGACCGACAGGCGGCGCGGGTTGGGCGACTGGCTGCTGTCGACCAGCGCCTGAATCTCGACCAAGAGCGGGCGCGTACCTTCCTGCGTGACCAGCACGCAGGAGCCCGGCACCGGCGCGCCGTGGTGCGACAGGAAAATGGCCGAAGGATTCGACACGCCCTTCAAGCCCTTCTCGGTCATCGCGAAGACGCCGATCTCGTTCACCGCGCCGAAGCGGTTCTTGATCGCGCGCACCAGGCGAAAGCTCGAGCCGGTATCGCCCTCGAAATACAACACGGTATCGACGATGTGCTCGAGCACGCGCGGGCCGGCGATCGCGCCTTCCTTGGTGACGTGCCCCACCAGCAGAATCGCGCAGCCGCTCTGCTTGGCGTAGCGCGTCAACTGCGCCGCGCATTCGCGCACCTGCGCCACCGAGCCGGGCGCCGAGGTCAGGGTTTCGGAATACACGGTCTGGATCGAATCGATCACCGCGATGGCGGGCTTGATCGAGGCGAGGTGGCTCAGAATCGCTTCGAGCCGGATCTCCGGCAACACCGGCAGGTGCGCTTCGGGCAACTGCAGGCGGCGCGCACGCAGCGCCAGCTGCTGCGCGGATTCCTCGCCGCTGACGTACAGCGTGGGCAGGCTTTGCGACAGCACTGCCAGCGCCTGTAGCAGCAGGGTCGACTTGCCGATGCCGGGGTCGCCGCCGATCAGCACTACGCCGCCGGCAACCAGCCCGCCGCCGAGCACGCGATCGAGCTCGCCGAGCGTGGTCGGAATCCGGCTCGCCTCGGCGCCCTCCACTTCGCCCAGCATCTGCACCTGGCTCGATGCCGCCAGGGCCTGGTAGCGCGGCTTGGCCGACTCGGCAATGGTCTCAACCAGGGTGTTCCAGGCGTTGCAGGCCGGGCACTGCCCCTGCCACTTGGGCGATTGCCCGCCGCATTCGGTGCAGGTGTAGATCGTTTTGGTTTTGGCCATGCGCCCGTTACGCGGGAAACACGCCAGTGGACAAATAGCGGTCGCCGCGGTCGCAGACGATGGAGACGATGACGGCGTGCTCGACTTCCTTCGACACCTGCAATGCCGCCCACAGCGCGCCGCCGGACGAGATGCCGGCGAAGATGCCTTCTTCGCGCGCCAGCCGCCGGGTGGTTTCTTCGGCGTCCTGCTGGGAGACGTAGATCATGCGGTCGACGCGGCTGGGATCGCAGATCTTCGGGACGTATTCCTCCGGCCATTTGCGGATGCCGGGGATCTGCGCGCCCTCGGTCGGCTGCACGCCGATGATCTGGATCGCGGGACTCTGTTCCTTGAGGTAGCGCGAACAGCCCATGATGGTGCCGGTGGTGCCCATGCTGGAAACGAAGTGGGTGATCTTGCCTTCGGTGTCGCGCCAGATTTCCGGGCCGGTGGTGCGGTAGTGCGCATCCGGGTTGTCTGGGTTGGCGAACTGGTCGAGGATCTTGCCGATGCCCTGCTTTTCCATCGCGACCGCGAGGTCGCGCGCGCCTTCCATGCCGGCCTCCTTGCTCACCAGCTGCAGCTCGGCGCCGAAGGCACGCATGGTCTGGCGCCGCTCGATCGAGGCGTTTTCCGGCAGGATGAGGATCATCTTGTAGCCGCGCATGGCGGCCGCCATGGCGAGCGCGATGCCGGTGTTGCCGCTGGTGGCTTCGATCAGGGTGTCGCCGGGCTTGATCTCGCCACGCGCCTCGGCCTGCTCGATCATGGCCAGCGCCGGGCGGTCCTTCACCGAACCGGCCGGATTATTGCCTTCGAGCTTGACCAGCACCGTGTTCGACGTCGCGCCGGGCATGCGCTTTAAGCGCACCAGCGGGGTGTTGCCGACGCAGTCTTCGATGGTTTTGTACATACCCTACTGGCGTCCGATCGGCAAGTAATCGAAGCCCATCTCGCGCATCGCCTGCGGCTCGTACAGGTTGCGGCCGTCGAACACCAGCGGCGCTTTCAGCAGCGCCTTCATGGTGTCGAAGTTGGGGCTGCGGAACACCTTCCATTCGGTGACGATCAGCAGCGCATCGGCGCCCTTCAGCGCGTCCATCGGGCTGTCGACCAGCAAGAGGTCGGCGCGCTCGCCGTAGATGCGCCGGGTTTCCTCCATTGCCGCCGGGTCGTAGGCCGACACGGCGGCGCCCATCGCCCACAGCGCTTCCAGCATGCTGCGGCTGGGCGCTTCGCGCATGTCGTCGGTGTTGGGCTTGAACGCCAGCCCCCACATGGCGAAGCGCTTTCCCTTGAGGTCGGTGCCCAGCTTTGCGGTCAGCTTGTGGATCAGAATCTGCTTCTGCGCGTCATTGGCGGCTTCCACCGCATCGAGCACGCGCAGCGGAATGCCGTTTTCCTGACCGGTGCGGCGCAGCGCCTGCACGTCCTTGGGGAAGCACGAACCGCCGTAGCCGCAGCCGGCATACAGGAAGTCGTAGCCGATGCGCGGGTCGGAGCCGATGCCGTGGCGCACCTGCTCGATGTCGGCGCCGAGTTTCTCGGCCAGCACCGCGAGTTCGTTCATGAAGGAAATGCGCGTTGCCAGCATGGCGTTGGCGGCGTATTTGGTGAGCTCGGCGCTCTTCACGTCCATCACCGTCAGGCGGTCGCGGTTGCGCTGGAACGGCGCATACAGCTGTCGCAGCAACGCGGTGGCGTCCTCGCTGTCGGTGCCGATCACGATGCGGTCGGGCTTCATGAAGTCTTCCACCGCCGCGCCTTCCTTGAGGAATTCGGGGTTGGAGGCGACGTTGAATTCGATCGCCACGCCGCGTTTGGCCAATTCTTCCGCGAGCGCGGCTTTCACCCGGTCGGCGGTGCCGACCGGCACGGTGGATTTGTCGACCACCAGCTTGGGGTCGGTCATGTAACGGCCGATGTTGCGTGCCGCCGCCACCACATACTGCAGGTCGGCCGAACCATCCTCGTCCGGCGGCGTGCCCACGGCGATGAACTGGATCTGGCCGAAGGCCACCGACGCCTCGATGTCGGTGGTGAACGACAACCGGCCTGCGTCGACGTTGCGCTTGACCATGTCTTCCAGCCCCGGCTCATAGATCGGGATGCCGCCGGCCTTCAGCATATCGATCTTGCCCGGATCGAGATCCAGGCACAGCACCTCGTTGCCGACTTCGGCGAGGCAGGTTCCCGTCACCAATCCGACATAGCCCGTTCCAATGACCGTGATTTTCAAAGCGTCTTCTCCTTAGGTGTTTTGTATGTCGGACTGAATCTGTTTGAGCGCGGCCAGCGGATCGGCCGCTGCCGTGACCGGGCGCCCGATCACCAGGTCGGTCGCCCCGGCACGCAAGGCTTCCGCCGGCGTCATCACCCGGCGCTGGTCACCCATTTCAGTCCCTGCAGGGCGGATGCCTGGCGTGACGAGACGGAAGTCCGCGCCCAGATCCGCGCGCAGCATGGCCGCCTCCTGCGCCGAGCAGACGACCCCATCGAGTTTACAGGCGTGCGACAGACGCGCCAGTCGCAGCACCTGGTCGGCCGGCACATCGGAAACGCCGACTTCGACCAGGTCTTCGGCGCTCATGCTGGTCAGCACCGTCACCGCGATCAAGCGCGGCCGTTGCGGCATATCTGCCAGCGCTTGCTGCGCCGCCGTCATCATGCGGCGGCCACCCGATGCATGCACGTTCAGCATCCACACCCCCAGCCCGGCGGCCGCGCGGCACGCGGCCGCCACGGTGTTGGGGATGTCATGAAATTTCAAATCCAGAAAAACCTCGAAGCCGCGCGCAACCAGCACGCGCACCAGTTCCGGCCCCGCCACCGTAAACAGTTCCTTGCCCACCTTGAGCCGGCACAAAGCCGGATCCAGCCGCGCCACCAACGCCAGCGCCGGCGCTGCGTCGGCGAAATCCAGCGCCACAATGATTTTATGCGTCATTCATTATTCCCTGACCCCTGACCACTGACACCCAGCCCTCACGCCGACCCCTCGCTCTCGCGCCGCTCGGGATCGAAGCTGTCCCAGCGTCCGCACGCCGGGCAGCGCCAGAAGAACTGTTTGGCCTTGAATCCGCAACTGCTGCACTGGTAGCGCATCATGCGCTGGCTGTGCGAAGCCACCAGGCTTTTTTCCACCTGCAGCAACTCGCGCTGTTCCGGCTCGGCATTGATGAGTTCGGCCTCCAGCAGGCGATCCAGCGTGCGCAGGGTGGGGTTGCGGCGCAGTTCCTCGCGCGCCAGCTGGCTGGCGGCCGCCGCGCCCTCGGTTTCGGACACCGCCAGATAGAGGGCATTGAACACGTCCTGCGACGGTTGCCGAGCATACAGCGCACGCAACCACTGCACGCCTTCTGCCAGCCGCCCCAACTGGCGATAGCTGCCGAGCACGCGATCCACCACCAACGCCATGTGCGCCGTGTTCTGCGTTTCAACCAGGCGCCAATAGGCAATCGCAGCTTCGTGTCGCCCCGCCGCCGCGTTGAGGTCGCCCGCCATCAGGTTGGCGCGCACCGACTGGCGATTGGTGGCCAGCGCCTGCTGCAAAAGGGTCGCGGCGGCGTCGGAATTGCCTCTGGCCGCCTCCAGCAACGCCAGTTCGCAATGAAAGTGGGCGATGTCGGCGTTGAGCGGCTTGCTGGTGTCCTTCTCCAGCAGGCGCGCCGCGTCGATGGCCTTTTGCCAGTCCTTTTCCTGCACGTAGATTTCCAGCAGATAGGTGCGCGCCTGTCCATGCTGCGGGGTTTCCAGCAGTTTGCCGAACACCTGCTCGGCGCGGTCGAGCAGCCCGGCCTTCAGGTAATCCTGTCCCAGTTCGCTCATCGCGCGCAGGCGCTGGTCTTCGGCCAGCCCCTCGCGTTCAAGCAGGTTTTCGTGCATGCGGATCGCGCGATCGAGTTCGCCGCGGCGGCGAAACAGTCCGCCCAGCGCAAAGTGCAGGTCAATGGTTTGGGGTTCGAGCTTGACGACCTCGAGAAACGCCTCGATGGCCTTGTCGGGCTGCTCGTTGAGCAGAAAATTCAGCCCGCGGAAATACGAATTGGGCAATGCTCGTGATTCGGTCACCACCTGCCGAATGTCGACCCGCGCCGCCAGCCAGCCCAGCACGAAAAACAGGGGGAACGCCAGCAGCCACCAGAATTCAAATTCCATGGCGCGTTACACGACGGGGAAATCGGTCTGGACGATGGTCGTATCCGAATCGACAGTCCGCTGCTTTCTGGTCAGTTCACGGCGCATGCGGATCTGGTTGGGCAGCAAGGCCAGCACCCCCGTCAACGCACCCAGCACAAACGCCAGCCCCAGCATGACGATCAGCGGCGCCTGCCACACATAGCCCAGATAGGCGTTAAAAATGACGCTATGGCTGTTCTTAAGGGCAAAGCCCAGCACCAGCAGAAACAGCAGCAGTTTCGCCACCAGCCCCAGATAACGTGTGATATTTTTCATGGTTGATCGCGTCAGATTGGCGTCCATTCTACCTTTGCGGGCTGATTTCAAAAAGGCAGGCAAAAAAAACGGCGCTCAACGCGCCGTTTTCAACAACCTGAGATCACGCTCAGAGCGGAAAATCCACCCGGTCGCGCAATTCCTTGCCCGCCTTGAAGTGCGGCACATACTTGGCGGGCACCTGCACGCGCTCGCCCGACTTGGGATTGCGGCCGAGACGGGCAGGACGGAAGCTCAAACTGAAGCTGCCAAAACCGCGGATTTCGATGCGCTCGCCGCGCGACAGGTTTTTCGCCAGCGCGTCGAGTATCGTCTTCACCGCCATCTCGATATCCGCAACCGAAAATTGCGAATGCCGCGCCGCCAGTTGAGCAATCAGCTCGGACTTGGTCATGGATTACTCGGCGTTCTTGTTTTCGAGCTTGGCTTTCAGCAACGCGCCGAGGTTGGTCGAACCGGTGGCCGCC
This sequence comes from Hydrogenophilales bacterium 16-64-40, assembly GCA_002256995.1. Classification (GTDB taxonomy): domain Bacteria; phylum Pseudomonadota; class Gammaproteobacteria; order Burkholderiales; family Thiobacillaceae; genus Thiobacillus. The sequence continues at coordinate 656 of NCGX01000042.1, read as the reverse complement.
GCCGAGGAGTCTGCAGCCAGCTTCTTCATCGCCGAATCCTGATCGGTCATGTCCTTGGCCTTGATCGACAGATTGATCACGCGGTTCTTGCGATCGACGTTGATGATCATGGCTTCGATTTCGTCGCCTTCCTTGTAATGGGTGCGCATGTCTTCGACGCGGTCACGCGGTCGCTGTCAAGCTGCACGGTGGCGCCCTTGGCTTCCACGGTCTTGATGGTGCCCTTGACGATGCTGCCCTTCTCGTGGCCGGTTGCATAGCTGGTCAGGGGATCGCCTTCGAGCTGCTTGATGCCGAGCGAGATGCGCTCGCGCTCGAGGTCGATGCCCAGCACCACGGCTTCCACGTCCTGGCCCTTGCGGAAGTTGCGCACGGCTTCTTCGGCGGGGACGTTCCACGACAGGTCGGACAGGTGAACCAGGCCGTCGATGCCGCCCGGCAGGCCGATGAAGACGCCAAAGTCGGTGATCGACTTGATCGCGCCGGAAACCTTGTCGCCCTTCTTGTGGTTCATCGAGAAGTCTTCCCACGGGTTCGACTTGCACTGCTTCATGCCGAGCGAGATGCGGCGCTTGTCTTCGTCGATGTCGAGCACCATGACTTCGACTTCGTCGCCCAGCTGCACGATCTTGGAGGGGCTGACGTTCTTGTTGGTC
>NCGX01000041.1 GCA_002256995.1 Hydrogenophilales bacterium 16-64-40 | reverse complement strand
GATTTCTCGCTGCGCTACCCGCTGATCGACGGCCAGGGCAACTTCGGCTCGGTCGACGGCGACAACGCGGCGGCGATGCGTTACACCGAAGTGCGCATGTCGCGCATCGCGCACGAGCTGCTGGCCGACCTCGACAAGGAAACGGTCGACTTCGGCCCCAACTACGACGGCTCGGAGCACGAGCCGCTGGTGATGCCGACCAAGATCCCCAACCTGCTGATCAACGGCTCGTCGGGCATTGCGGTGGGGATGGCGACCAACATCCCGCCGCACAACCTGACCGACATCTGTACTGCGCTGTTCGCGCTGCTGGACGACCCCGAAACCGACATCGAGTCGCTGATCGAAATCGTCAAGGCGCCGGACTTCCCGACGGCAGGCATCATCTACGGCCTGTCGGGCGTGCGCGACGGCTACCGCACCGGGCGCGGGCGCGTGGTGATGCGCGCCACCTGCCATTTCGAGAATGTGGGCAGGGAGGGTGGTAAGCAGGCCATCATCATCGACGAGCTGCCGTACCAGGTGAACAAGGCCAACCTGCTGATCAAGATCGGCGAGCTGGTGCGCGACAAGCAGATCGAAGGCATCGCCGACCTGCGCGACGAGTCCGACAAGTCGGGCATGCGCGTCTACATCGAACTGAAGCGCGGCGAAAACGCCGACGTGATCCTGAACAATCTGTACAAGCAGACGCAGATGCAGGACACCTTCGGCATGAACATGGTGGCGCTGATCGACGGCCAGCCGCGCCTGCTCAACCTGCGGCAGATGCTCGACGCCTTCCTGCGCCATCGCCGCGAAGTCGTCACCCGCCGCACCGTGTTCGACCTTCGGAAGGCGCGCGAACGCGGCCACATCCTCGAAGGCCTGGCCGTGGCGCTGGCCAACGTCGACGAGATCGTCGAGCTGATCAAGAGCTCGGAAACCCCGGTGATCGCGAAAGAACGCCTGCTCGACCGCGCCTGGAAGTCGACGATGGTCGAGGAAATGCTGGCGCGCATCGATCCCGAGTTCTCGCGTCCGGTGAACATCGGGCCCGAGTTCGGCCTGCATGCCGACGGCTATCGCATGACCGAGATCCAGGCGCAGCGCATTCTGGAAATGCAACTGCAGCGCCTGACCAACCTGGAGTCGGACAAGATCATCGGCGAGTACAAGGACATCATGGCGAAGATCGCCGACCTGCTCGATATCCTCGCCAATCCGGCACGCATCACCCAGATCATCCGCGACGAGCTGACCCAGATCCGGGATCAGTTCGGCGACGAGCGCCGCTCGGTCATCGTCGAGAACGCGCAGGACATGTCGATGGAAGACCTGATCAAGCCGGAAGAGATGGTGGTGACCTTGTCGCATGGCGGCTACATGAAGACCCAGCCGATGGACGACTACCGCGCGCAGAAGCGCGGCGGGCGCGGCAAGCAGGCGGCAGGCACCAAGGACGAGGACTTCATCGAGAAGATGTTCGTCGCCAACACCCACGACTACATCCTGTGCTTCTCCAACCGCGGCCGTCTCTACTGGCTCAAGGTCTACAACGTGCCGCAAGGCGGACGCGGCGCACGCGGCAAGCCCATCGTCAACCTGCTGCCGCTGGAAGAGGGCGAGAAGATCAACGCGCTGCTGCCGGTCAAGGCCTTCGACGACGACCACTATGTGTTCATGGCGACCAGCAACGGCATCGTCAAGAAAACGCCGCTGTCGGACTTCTCGCGTCCGCGCACTGCGGGCATCATCGCGGTGGGTCTGGACGACAAGGATTTCCTCATCGGCGCGTCGATCACCGACGGCCGCCACGACGTCATGCTGTTCTCCGACGGTGGCAAGGCGGTGCGCTTCGACGAGAACGACGTCCGCCCGATGGGCCGCACCGCACGCGGCGTCATCGGCATGAAGCTCGCTCAGGGCAAGAAGCTGATTTCACTGCTGGTGGCCGAAGACGAGAACGACTTCGTGCTGACCGCGACCGAAAACGGCTTTGGCAAGCGCACGCCGATCACCGAATATACCCGCCATGCGCGGGCGACGCAGGGCATGATCGCGATCCAGACCAGCGAGCGCAACGGCCGCGTGGTCGCCGCCACGCTGGTGAAGCCGGACGACGAAATCATGCTGATCACCACCGGCGGCGTGCTGATCCGCACCCGGGTCAATGAAATCCGCGCCATGAGCCGCGCCACGCAGGGCGTCACGCTGATCAACCTGGACAAGGGCGAAAAGCTGATCAGCCTGGAAAAAGTGGCCGAGTCCGACAACGAAGACGAACTGGGAGAGTAAAGCATGACGATCTATAACTTCAGCGCCGGCCCGGCCGTGCTGCCCAAGGATGTACTGCTGCAGGTGCAGGCCGAGATGGTCGACTGGCACGGCTCCGGCATGTCGGTGATGGAAATGAGCCATCGCGGCAAGGAGTTCATGGGCATCGCGGCGGAAACGGAAGCCGACCTGCGCGAGTTGATGGGCATCCCCGCCAACTACAAGGTGCTGTTCCTGCAGGGCGGCGCGTCCTCCCAGTTCGCCATGGTGCCGATGAACCTGCTGCGCGGCAAAACCGGTGCCGACTATCTGAACACCGGCGAGTGGTCGAAGAAAGCCATCAAGGAAGCGAAGCGCTACGGCGCGGTGAACGTGGTGGCGACCAGCGAAGACAAAAACTTCAGCTACGCGCCGGCGCAGGACCAGTGGAAGCTCGATCCCGACGCGGCCTACGTCCACTACACGCCCAACGAAACCATCGGCGGCGTGGAAATCTTCTGGACGCCTGAGACCGGCGGCGTGCCGCTGGTGGCCGACATGTCGTCGACCATCCTGTCGCGCCCGATCGACGTGTCGAAGTTCGGCGTGATCTACGCCGGCGCGCAGAAGAACATCGGCCCGGCCGGTCTCACCATCGTCATCGTGCGCGATGACCTGATCGGTGAGACGCTGAAAGGCACGCCGACCATGTTCGACTACAAGATCCACGCCGACAACGAGTCGATGTACAACACGCCGGCCACCTTCGCCATGTACACGGCGGGGCTGGTGTTCAAGTGGCTGAAGGCGCGCGGCGGTCTCGTCGCGATGGAAAAGACCAACCGCGAGAAAGCGAACCTGCTGTACGACGCGCTCGACGCGACCGACTTCTACGCTTCGCCGGTGGCAAAAGACAACCGTTCGCTGATGAACATCCCCTTCACCCTGAAGGACGCCGCGCTCGACGAGGCCTTCCTGAAAGGGGCGAAAGAACGCGGCCTGATCCAGTTGAAGGGCCACCGCTCGGTCGGCGGCATGCGTGCCTCGATCTACAACGCGATGCCAGTCGAGGGCGTGCGCGCGCTGGTCGAGTACATGAACGAATTCGAGAAAAGCCATGGCTGAGCCGCGCAAGATCCTTACCCTCAACGCGATTTCCGCGCGGGGACTGGCGCGGCTTCCCGAGCATTACATCGTCGGCGGCGACATCGCCGATCCGGACGGCATCCTGGTGCGCTCGGCCAACATGCACGAGATGGACATTCCGGCGTCGGTGCGCGCGATCGCCCGCGCCGGCGCCGGCACCAACAACATTCCGGTGAAGAAGCTCTCCGAGCGAGGCATCCCGGTGTTCAATGCGCCGGGCGCCAACGCCAATGCAGTGAAGGAACTGGTCATCGCCGGCATGCTGCTGGGCGCGCGCAACATCGTTCCCGCGATCAAATTCGTCGAGGGCCTGGCAGGCAGCGACGAGGAAATGCACCGCGCGACCGAAGCCGGCAAGAAGCAGTTCGCCGGCATGGAACTGCCGGGCCGCACGCTGGCGGTGATCGGCCTGGGCGCCATCGGCTCCTATATCGCCGAAGCCGCGATCAAGCTCGGCATGAACGTGGTCGGCTTCGACCCGGCGATCACGGTGGATGCCGCATGGCGTCTGCCGTCGCAGGTCAAGCGCGCCGAGAACGTCGAAGACGCGCTGCGCATGGCGGATTTCGTCACCCTGCACGTGCCGCTGCTGGACGCCACCCGCAACCTCATCAACGCTCAGCGCATCGGCGCGATGCGCCCCGGTGCGGTGCTGCTCAATTTCGCGCGCGAAGGCGTGGTCGATAACGCCGCCGTGATCGAGGCGCTCGACGCCGGCAAGCTGCACACCTACATCTGCGACTTCCCGGCCAATGCGCTCAAGGGCCATGCCAAGGTGGTGGCGCTGCCGCATCTTGGCGCGTCCACCGAGGAAGCCGAGGAGAACTGCGCGGTGATGGTGGCCGAGCAGCTGGCCGACTATCTGGAAAACGGCAACATTCTCAATTCGGTCAATTTCCCCAACGTCAGCATGGCGCGCGAATCCGCCTACCGCATCGCAGTGGCCAATGCCAACGTGCCGAACATGGTGGGACAGATTTCGTCGCTGCTCGCCGCCGCCGGGCTCAACATCCACAACATGGTCAACAAGTCGAAGGGCGACATGGCGTACACGCTGGTCGACGTTGACAGCGCCGCGACCGACACCGTGATGCAGCAGCTCTCCGCCATCGCCGGCGTGCTCGCGGTGCGCTATCTGCCTGCCGCCTGACGCGATGGATGAACGATTGAAGGCGCTGCGTGCGCGCATCGACAGCATCGACGACGCCGTCCTGCAACTGGTGTCGGAGCGCGCGGGCATCGCCCAGCAGGTCGGCCGTGCCAAGAACGGCGAAAAAATCTACCGTCCCGAGCGCGAGGCGCAGATCGTGCGGCGCCTGCGCGAAGCCAACCCCGGCCCGTTGTCCGGCGACACCATCGAGCGCTTGATCCGCGAAATCATGTCGGCATGCCGCGCAGTGGAAGAAACCACCCGCGTGGCCTACCTGGGGCCCGTCGGCACCTTCAGCCAGCAGGCCGTACACAAGCATTTCGGCCATGAAATCGAGGCATTGGCCGAGACCGACATCGATGCCTGCTTTCAGGCGGTGGAAACCGGCCGCGCGGATTTTGCCCTGGTGCCGGTGGAAAATTCGACCGAGGGCGCGATCGGCCGCACGCTTGACCTCATCGTCGCCAGCCGGCTGAAAATATGCGGCGAGGTGATGCTGCCGATCCACCAGACCCTGATGCGCAAGCATGGCGGCATCGGCGGCATTCAGCGGGTGTATGGCCATGCGCAATCGCTTGCCCAGTGCCAGCAATGGCTTGCCCGCCACCTTCCCAATGCCGAACGCATCAGCGTAGTCAGCAATAGCGAAGGCGCGCGCCGCGCCGCCGCCGAGCTCGACGCCGCCACGCTGGGCAGTGAAACCGCCGCGGAGTTGTATGGCCTGCTTGTGGTCGAGGCCCGCATCGAGGACGAAGCCAGCAACACCACGCGTTTTCTGGTGCTGGGGCAAACTGATGCCGCGCCGTCCGGACGCGACAAAACCTCTCTGGTGATGGGCGCACGCAACCAGCCGGGTGCCGTGGTGACGCTTTTGCAGCCGCTCGCCGATGCCGGCATTTCCATGAGCAAGCTCGAATCGCGTCCGGCGCGTTCGGGCAACTGGGAATACCTGTTTTTCGTCGTCTGCGAAGGCCATCGCCAGGACGCCAAACTGGCCGCCGCCTTGGCTGAAATCGAGGCGCGTGCCGCCTTCCTAAAAGTTCTGGGTTCCTATCCCGCCGCATCGTCATGAGTGCTTGCGACACGACCTGTTCGGGCCTGGCGCCGCCGCACGTGCGCGCGATCGCCCGCTACCTGCCCGGCAAGCCGATCGCCGAACTTGCGCGTGAACTGGGGTTGAACGAGGCCGATATCGTCAAGCTGGCGTCGAACGAAAACCCGCTCGGCCCCAGCCCGCTCGCGCTGGCGGCGGCGCAGGATGCCCTGTACGACATGGCCCTGTATCCCGACGGTGCCGGGTTTGCGTTGAAGGCGAAGCTGGCGGCGAAACTGGGCATCGCAGCAGATCAGCTCGTTCTGGGAAACGGATCGAATGACGTGCTGGATATGGCCGCGCGCGCCTTCCTGACGGCGGGCACCTCTGCGGTGTATGCGCAGTATGCCTTCGCGGTGTACCCGATTGCCACGCAGACGGCCGGCGCGCAAGGCATCGCGGTGGCGGCGAAGGATTACGGCCACGATCTTGCCGCGATGCGTGCGGCGATCCGCGACGACACCCGCGTGCTGTGGATCGCCAACCCCAACAATCCGACCGGCACCTTCCTGCCGTGGGCGGAAATCGAGGCCTTCCTCGAAACCGTGCCGCCGCATGTCTTGGTGGTGCTGGACGAAGCCTACGGCGAGTACCTGCCGCCGGCAGCGCGCTGCGACACCACGGCTTGGCTCGCGCGCTTCCCCAACCTCTTGATCACCCGCACCTTTTCCAAGGCCTATGGGCTGGCCGGGCTGCGCGTCGGCTACGGGCTGGGCAGCGCCGCCATCATTGATCTGCTGAACCGCGTGCGCCACCCCTTCAACGTTAATGCGCCCGCACTGGCCGCGGCCGAGGCCGCGCTCGACGATACCGAGTTCCTTGAGCGCAGCTATGCGCTGAACACCGCGGGCATGGCGCAGCTGGTGGCGGGGCTGGCCGATCTGAACATCGAAATCGTGCCGTCGAAAGGCAATTTCCTGCTGGCGAAGGTCGGCGATGCGGCGCGCATCAATACCGAATTGCTGAAGCGCGGCATCATCGTGCGCCCGGTCGCCAATTACGGCCTGCCCGAATTCCTGCGCGTGTCGGTGGGCTTGGCCGGTCAGAACGCCCGCTTCCTCGACGCCCTGAAAGCCTGCCTGTGATCGTCGACACGCTCGCCATCGTCGGCCCCGGCCTGATCGGCGGCTCCTTTTCACTGGCCTTGAAACAGGCCGGCGCGGTGCGCGAGGTGCTGGGGGTCGGCCGCAACCCGGCGCGGCTCACCGTCGCACGCGAACTCGGCCTGATCGACCGCGCGGTCGATTGGGCAGAGGCCGGCCAGGCCGACTGCATCCTGCTGGCGCTGCCGGTGGGCGATACCGCAGCCGTCCTGCAAAGTCTTGCGCCGCACCTGAAGGCCGGCGCCATCGTCACCGACGCCGGCAGCACCAAGGTCAACGTCATCGCAGCAGCACGTGCGGTACTCGGCGCGCGCGTTGCCGATTTCGTGCCCGGCCACCCGATTGCCGGCTCGGAACAGAGCGGCCCCGGTGCTGCGCGTGCCGACCTGTATCAGGGCAAGAAAGTGGTGCTGACGCCGCAGGCCGACACCCACCGCGCCGCGCTCGCCACCGTGCGGGCGCTGTGGGAAGCGGCCGGGGCGCAGGTCGAGACGCTGGATGCCGACCTGCACGACCGCGTGTTCGCCGCCGTCAGCCACCTGCCGCACCTGGCCGCATTTGCGCTGGTGGACGAACTCGCACGGCGCGCCGACGGCGACACCTTCTTCCGCTTTGCCGCCAGCGGCTTCCGCGATTTCACCCGCATCGCCGGCAGCAGTCCCGAGATGTGGCGCGACATCGCGCTGGCGAACCGCGAGGCGCTGCTGACCGAACTGGACGCCTATGTAGCGGCGCTTCAATCGCTGCGCCAGGCCGTGGCCGGGGACGACGCCGACGCATTGTTGACGCTGTTCTCGCGTGCCCGCAGCGCGCGTGAACACTGGATTGAAAAACAGGACGTTTGATGGAATTTCTCGATTTGCCTGGATGCAGCCGAGCCAGCGGCACGGTGCGCCTGCCTGGTTCCAAAAGCATTTCCAACCGCGTGCTGCTGCTGGCGGCGCTGGCCGACGGCGTGACCGAGGTCCACGACCTGCTCGATTCAGACGACACGCGTCACATGCTGGCGGCGCTGCGCACGCTGGGCGTCGGGGTGGAGGACTGCGGCAACCACCACTGGCGCATCGACGGCGTCGGCGGCACGTTTCCGGTCAAGCGGGCCGAGTTGTTCCTTGGCAACGCCGGCACGGCGTTCCGTCCGCTGACCGCCGCGCTGGCATTCTCCGGCGGCGACTATGTGTTGAAAGGGGTCGGACGCATGCATGAGCGGCCGATCGGCGATCTGGTCGACGCGCTCAAACAGCTCGGCGCGCAGATCGATTACCTGGGCAAGCCCGGCTTTCCGCCGCTGCATATTCATCCGGCGGCGCCGGCAGGCGACCGCGCACAGGTGCGCGGCAACGTGTCGAGCCAGTTTCTCACCGGCCTGTTGATGGCGCTGCCGCTGCGGCAGCAAGCCACCACGGTCGAGGTGGTCGGCGAACTGATTTCAAAGCCCTATATCGGCATCACGCTGGCGATGCTGCGCCGCTTCGGCGTGGCGGTGGCGCAGGACGGCTGGGCCAGTTTCACGGTGGCGGCCGACGCGCGCTACCGCAGCCCGGGCGAGATCCACGTCGAAGGCGATGCCTCGTCGGCCTCGTACTTTCTCGCGGCGGGCGCCATCGGCGGCGGCCCGGTGCGGGTGGAGGGCGTGGGCGCCGACAGCGTGCAGGGCGACGTGCGCTTTGCCGACGCGCTCGCGCTGATGGGCGCACAGATCACGATGGGACCGAACTGGATCGAGGTGCGCTCTCCCAAAGAGGGTTGCCTCAAAGCGATCGACCTCGATTGCAATCACATTCCCGACGCCGCGATGACGCTGGCGGTGGCGGCGCTGTTTGCCGACGGCACGACCACGCTGAGAAACATCGCCAGCTGGCGGGTCAAGGAAACCGACCGCATCGCCGCGATGGCGGCCGAGCTGCGCAAGGTCGGCGCGACAGTGGAGGAGGGCGCGGATTTCATCCGCATCACGCCGCCGGAAGAACTGATTCCCGATGCCGTCATCGACACCTACGACGACCATCGCATGGCAATGTGCCTGTCGCTGGTGACGCTCGGCGGCGTGCCGGTGCGCATCAACGACCCGGCGTGCGTGAACAAGACCTTCCCGGCGTTTTTCAAGATGCTCGCGGAGATTGTCCAATGACGCGGTCCTCACCTCCCGTAATCGCCATCGACGGCCCTTCGGCGTCGGGCAAGGGCACCGTGGCCGAGCGCGTGGCGGCGGCACTCGGCTTTCATTTTCTTGACAGCGGGGCGCTCTACCGGCTGACCGCGCTGTCGGCGATGAAGCACGGCGTCGCGCTGGACGACGAGGCCGCTGTGGGGCAATTGGCCGCCACGCTGCCGGCGACCTTTCGTGGCGGCGTGGTGTGGCTGGCGGAGGAGAATGTTACCGATGCGATCCGCGCCGAAGCGGTGGGCGAGGGCGCCTCCAAAGTGGCGGCCCTGCCGGCGGTGCGCGCGGCGCTGCTCGACCGCCAGCGCGCCTATCGGCAGGCCCCCGGGCTGGTGGCCGACGGCCGCGACATGGGCACCGTGGTGTTCCCGGACGCGGTCGCCAAGGTCTTTCTCACGGCCAGTGCCGAAGCGCGTGCGGAGCGGCGGTATAAGCAGTTGATCGAAAAGGGGAACTCTGCTAATCTCCCCGCCCTTGTTGCCGATATGCAGGCGCGCGATGCGCGCGACACGGCCCGCGCCGTGGCGCCGCTCAAACCCGCAGCCGATGCGCTGTTACTCGATACCACCCATATGGGCATCGAGCCGGCGGTGCAGAAGGTGCTGGCGCACTATGATTGGTGCAAGGCCCGCAGCAAACAAGGTAATTGATGTATGAGTCCCGTGTCAGTCCTGCGCCCGCAGGCTGGCGATCTGCAACTAACCCCGTCCTCACCGACGGACTGAAGGTTTTAATGTCTACTGCTACCGCTTCTTCCGCTCCCGCCTCGATGGAAAGTTTTGCCGACCTGTTCGAGGAGTCCCTGGTTCACCAGGAAATGCGTCAGGGTGAAGTCATCACCGCTGAAATCATCGACATCGACAGCAACTTCGTGACCGTGAATGCCGGCCTCAAATCCGAGAGCCTGATTCCGGTTGAAGAATTCAAGAACGATCTGGGCGAAATCGAAGCCAAGATCGGTGATTTTGTCGCGGTCGCCATCGAGTCGATCGAAGACGGCTTCGGCGCCACCAAGCTGTCGCGCGAGCGCGCCAAGAAGCTGGCTGCTTGGCTGGATCTGGAAGCGGCGATGAACGAAGGCCGGATCGTCACCGGCATGGTGCAGGGCAAGGTCAAGGGCGGCCTGACGGTACTGGTGGGCGGCCTGCGCGCCTTCCTGCCCGGTTCGCTGGTCGACATGCGTCCGGTCAAGGACACCACGCCCTACGAATACAAAGAAATGGAATTCAAGGTCATCAAGCTCGACCGCAAGCGCAACAACGTGGTGGTGTCGCGTCGTGCCGTGCTGGAAGAGACCATGGGTGCCGACCGCGAAGCGATGATGGAGAACCTGAAGGAAGGCTCCATCGTCAAGGGCGTGGTCAAGAACATCACCGACTACGGCGCGTTCGTGGACCTGGGCGGCATCGACGGCCTGCTGCACATCACCGACATGGCCTGGCGCCGCGTCAAGCACCCGTCCGAAGTGGTGCACGTCGGCCAGGAACTCGAAGCCAAAATCCTGCGCTACGACACCGAGAAGAACCGCGTTTCGCTCGGTATCAAGCAGCTGGGTGACGATCCGTGGGTCGGCATCGCTCGCCGCTACCCGCAGGGCACCCGCATGTTCGGCAAGGTCGCGAACCTCACCGACTACGGCGCATTCGTCGAAATCGAAGAGGGCATCGAAGGCCTGGTGCACGTCTCCGAAATGGACTGGACCAACAAGAACGTCAGCCCCTCCAAGATCGTGCAGCTGGGCGACGAAGTCGAAGTCATGGTGCTCGACATCGACGAAGACAAGCGCCGCATCTCGCT
>NCGX01000063.1 GCA_002256995.1 Hydrogenophilales bacterium 16-64-40 | reverse complement strand
TACAGCTTGTCGCAACAGCAGTGAGGGGCAGGTAGAACGTAAAGTAGCGCCGCCGGGGCAACCCGGCGGGTCACTTGAGCGTGTTGCAGGTTTGTATGGACAGCGCGTTCAAGTGACCCGGATTCATAGCGGACCCTAGCAGTGACAGATAACAAGCAACCCGCCTCCGCCGACGCGCCGATTGAGCAGCAGCTCTACGCGATCCGGCAGACCATCCAGACGCGCGCAGTGCATGGTGTATTCGCCAGCTGGCGCGTCGCGCTGGTGCTAATCACGCAACTGGTCTACTACGGGCTGCCCTGGCTGCAATGGGACAACCGCCAGGCGGTGCTGTTCGATCTGGCCGCGCGCAAGTTCTACATCTTCGGTCTGGTGTTCTGGCCGCAGGATTTCGTTTACCTCACCGGCCTGTTGATCCTGTCGGCGCTAGTGCTGTTCCTGTTCACTGCGGTGGCCGGGAGGCTCTGGTGCGGCTACGCTTGCCCGCAAACCGTCTACACCGAAATTTTCATGTGGGTGGAAAGTTGGCTGGAGGGCGACCACGTCGCGCGCAAGAAGCTCGACAAATCCCTCTGGAACGCCACCAAGCTCAGAAAGCGCGGCTTCAAGCACCTCGTCTGGTTCGCCATCGCGCTGTGGACCGGCTTTACCTTCGTCGGCTACTTCACGCCGATCAAGGAACTGGCGCTTGAGTTTGTCAGCTTCGGCCTGGGGCCGTGGGAAGCCTTCTGGATTTTCTTCTACGCCTTCGCCACCTGGGGCAACGCCGGCTTCATGCGCGAGCAGGTGTGCAAATACATGTGCCCGTATGCGCGCTTTCAGAGCGTGATGTTCGACTCCGACACGCTGACTGTGACCTATGACAATTCCATCGGCGAACCGCGCGGGCCACGCAGCAAGAAAACCGATTACAAGGCTGCCGGCCTCGGCACCTGCGTCGATTGCAACGTCTGCGTGCAGGTTTGTCCTACCGGCATCGACATCCGCAACGGCCTGCAATACGAATGCATCGGCTGCGCCGCCTGCATCGATGGCTGCGACCAGATCATGGACAAGATGGGCTACCCGCGCGGACTGATCCGCTACACCACCGAAAACGTGGTGAAGGGCAAATACCCCGACAGCGGCATCCTCAAGCACATCCTGCGCCCCCGCACCCTCATCTACAGTGTGCTGCTGACACTGATTGCCGGCGCATTTGTTTACAGCCTCGCCACCCGGGTGCCCTTGCGGGTCGACGTGGTGCGCGAC
>NCGX01000002.1 GCA_002256995.1 Hydrogenophilales bacterium 16-64-40 | reverse complement strand
CTGCGAACTCATGTCGATATTGTTCAGGCGACGGCCATCCAGCGACACGACGATATTCTGATAGCCGTCGCCGATGCCAAATCCCCGCATGTCGATTTTAGGGCTGGCCTTGTTGCCGTAACTCGGCAAAACTAGCAGCGAGGTATGCTGCGCCAGATAATCGTAGAGCGTGGTCGCGCCGGATTGCTCGATCATGTGCCGGGTATGCACCTCGGAAGCGAACGGTGCATCCACATCCGCAAGCGGTGTGCGCGTGGGCGTGACGACGATGGTTTCGCCGACAAATTCAGGCAGGGATTCCGCATACGCGAACGATGAAAAAACGACGCCCAGGGCGAGCGTAAGGGTGGTTTGACGCATGATGAAGTTCCGAATTGGGCGCCTGCTTCCCCGCGGGCGCGTTGCACGATCCGCTGCGCGGCGTTCGCCGCGACAGGGTTCAGGCCGGTATCCGGGCTCGCGCTTGAAGACCATCGCCTTCCCGAGCGAACCCAGTGGCGGTGTGATGGACCGTTTAGCGCTTACCGTTGCGGGGGCAGCACAGGCATGATGGCTTGCAGCCACGCACCTGTTTCCCGTTTATCCTCGGCGGCGGAAAGCCGCGTCGGCACCTGAAGCCGCGCATTATACCCAGAGGGCACAAATAAGCTGCAGGCGCCGCGTGCGCGCGCCTTGGCGACCGATTGACCGCCCGCACATCGCCCCCTATAGTCCCGCCATGCAAGCTGAACTCGATACCCTCGAAACCAAAATCCGCCAGGTCGCCGAGCTGTGCCATACGCTGCGGCAGGAAAATATCGCCTTGCGTCAGCAGGTGCTGACCGCGCAGCGGGACAACAAGCAGCTGACGACCCGGCTGGAGGCCGCCAAGACGCGCCTGCAGACGCTGCTCGACACTCTGCCGGAGGACGTCTGATGGCCGGCCCCCGCTCGATCGAAATCCACATCCTGGGCCGCGCCTACAAGGTGGCGTGCTCGCGCGAGGAGGAATCGGCGCTGCTTGCGGCGGCCGATTATCTGGACGAAAAAATGCGCGAAATCCGCGAAAGCAGCAAGGTGATCGGCGCCGAGCGCATCGCCATCATGGCGGGGCTCAACCTGGCGCACGAACTGCTGACCCAGGGCGGCGGCAGCCGAAGCGAGGAAACACGCGCACGGCTGACGCATTGCAACGCGCTGCTGGATACAGTACTGGAAGATCAGGACAAACTCTTCTAAACTGGCGTTGTTCCCTGCGGTGTTCGAGGCTGGTTGCTATTTCTCTGAACCAATGCATACGTGCAAGGCTGCGATCTATTCCGATGCGGGTGTGCGCGTGACACGTTTCATGTGCCCAAAGCGTCTTTGAGCGCGGCCGTCTTGGACCCAGGTTCAAGAGTCAGCGGCCAGCACGGCACAGGCGGGGAACCCTTCTTTTCATGAACAAATCCACCCTCAGACGTCAGCTCAAGGCTGCGCGCAACGCGTTCAAGCCGGCCGAGCGCCGCCATGCCGCGCGCGCCGCCCTGCGGCTGGCGCAGCGCCACGGCCTGTTGCTGCGGTCGCAGCGGATCGGCTTTTATCTGCCGCAGGGCGGCGAATTCGACGCCCACCCCCTGCTCAACCAGGCCTTGTGGATGCAGCGCGAGTGCTATCTGCCGGTGCTGCCGCGGCGCGGGCGGGTGATGCGGTTCGGACGGTTGGGCCGCAACACGCGCATGAAGCCCAACCGTTTTGGCATCCCCGAGCCCGTCGATGCAACCCCCCTGCGCGCACGCCAGCTCGACCTGCTGCTGATGCCGCTGCTGGGGTTCGATCTCGAAGGCAACCGGCTCGGCATGGGCGGCGGTTTTTACGACGCGACGCTGGCCTTCATGCGGCACCGGCGCTTGTGGCGCAAGCCGCGCCTGGTGGGGATTGCCTACGAATGCCAGCGGGTGGACGCGCTGCCACACGAGCCCTGGGACATGCCGCTCGACGCGGTGCTGACCGAGCGCCAGCTGTACCGCTTCAACTCGAACCACACCCGCTAAACCCGCGATCGCACCGCGCAACCGTCCGCAATCGGCCCGGGGCGGGCCTCCTACTCACCCCTGGCGGCTGATGGCGGCTTAGCCCGGCTGCTTCTCGCGATCGAGTTCGCCGCTCTTCAGCTTGTCCTGATAATCCGTCAGCATGCGGCGCACTTTGCCGCTCAAGAGGTAGAGCCCGATCAGGTTGGGGAAGGCCATCGCCAGCACCAGCAGGTCGGTGAAGTCGAGCATGTTGGCCGCGCTCGCCACCGAGGCGACGACGATGAACAGCAAAAACAGCACGCGGTAGACCATTGAGGCGCGCTCGCCGAACAGATAGGTCCAGCAGCGTTCGCCGTAGTAGGACCACGAGATCATGGTGCTATAGGCGAACAGCACGACCGACACGGTGAGGATGATCGGGAACCAGTCGGACACGGTGGCGAACGCCACCGAGGTCAATGCCGCGCCCTTGCTGGCTTCGCGCAGCGCCAGGGTGGCGGGGTCGTTGTAGACGCCGGTGATGACAATCACCAGCGCGGTCATGGTGCAGATGACGATGGTGTCGATGAAGGGTTCGTAGAGCGCGACCATGCCCTGGCGGATCGGATACTTGACCGAAGCGGTCGAGTGCACGATGGCCGCCGACCCCAGGCCGGCCTCGCTGGAAAACACCGCGCGCTTGAAGCCCTGCACCAGCGCGCCCACCATGCCGCCCACGACCGCGATCGGGGCGAAGGCTTCGGTGAAAATCATGGCCAGCGCCTGCGGCACCTGCTCGACGTTGCTAAGTACGATCCACAAACAGGCGGAAAGATAAATCAGGATCATGGTCGGCACCACCGCCTCGGCGACGTGCGCGATGCGGCGCAGGCCGCCGATGATGACCACACCCACCGCCAGCGCGACGATGAGGCCGTAGGCGATCGGCGTGTCGTTGAAGAAAGGAATCTGCTCCTGCACCGCGCCGAGCGACTGGCTCACCTGGAACGCGCTGCCGGCACCGAACGAGCCCAGCACGGTGAAGACGGCGAACATGCCGGCCAGCAGCTTGCCGGTGCGCGGCAGATTGAATTCGGCGAAGCCCTTGGACAGGTATTCCATCGGGCCGCCCATGATGCGGCCGTCCGGACGCACTTCGCGGTAGCGCTGCGCCAGCGTGGCTTCGGTAAACTTGGTGGTCATGCCGAGAAAGCCCGCCACAATCATCCAGAAGGTGGCGCCCGGACCGCCGATGGAAATCGCGATCGCCACGCCGGCGATGTTGCCCAGCCCGACGGTGGCGGAGAGCGCCGTGGTGAGCGCCTGGAACGAGCTGACTTCGCCCTTGTCGTCGGCGGTGCGGTATTTGCCGCGCAGCACCCTGAAGCCGTGCCGCATCATGCGCAGGTTGACGAAGCTGAAGCGGAAGGTGAGATAGACCGCGCCGACGATCAGCCAGGCGACGATGAAGGGCATCACCGCCTCGCCGGGAAAGATGTCATAGAAAATGACGCTGGCGAGATAAGCGTTGAGGGTGCCGAAGAAGGAATCGATGCGGCCGGGTTCGGCGGCCAGCGCAAGTTGCGGAAACAGGCCAGCGGCCAAGACGAATAAGTAAGGATGAATCGCCACCTGTGTTTCCCCTGAATTGTTATTGCCCGCAACAATATCAAACTTAGGGCGAAAACGTGCCGGCAAAAACGACAAAGGCCGACGCATGCGTCGGCCTTTGCTTGATGCCGGGTCAGATCACTTCAGGCTCAGCACCCAGTCGATGATCTTGCTGGCATCTTCCTGCTTGACCTGCGGGCTCGGCGGCATGGGAATGGGACCCCACACGCCCTTGCCGCCGGTTTTCACCTTGGCAACCAGCCGGTCATGCGCAGTCTTGTCGCCGGCATATTTTTTTGCCACTTCCTTGAAGGCCGGGCCAACGATTTTCTTGTCGACGCCGTGGCAGGACATACAGGCGTTCTTCTGGGCCAATGCCTGGTCGGCGGAAGCTGCGCCGGACATCAGCAACAGCGCAGCAGACGCTGCAGTCATCATCAGTTTCATCATCACAAATTCTCCGTGGAGGGGTCGGGTTGATCAAGGCACTTCAATATGCCTGCAGTATTCAGGGAAAACCCGCCACGCGCAATATAAGTACTTGGTTTTTTGCTACCAAACCCACTAGCACTTTATGTTTCGAACCTATTCGCGTTCGACCAGTCCGCGGTAGGCGTGCCAGCTGGCGTGTCCCAGCCAGGGGAAAATCACCGGCATGGCGATGAAGTTGGTCGCCACCCCGACCGCGACCAGGGCCGCGATCACCACCCCCCACAGCAGCATCACCGGGAAATTGTGCCGCGTCGCCATGAAACTGGTGACCAGCGCGGTGGCGAAGTCGACCTTGCGATGCAGCATCATCGGCAGCGACACCACCGAGAGGCTGAACATCATCAGCGCCAGCACGCCGCCGAAGGCCAGGTAGGCCAGCACGAAATTGGTATGTTGCCGCACCGCATCCAGCGTCAGCAGGTCGGAGAGGCCGCCAATGCCCGATCCACCGAGAAAAAGGCCGACCAGAATCGCCGAAAGACGCTCCCATGAGATCAGGACGAACACCAGCATCACGGCGAACAGCCCCAGCGAGGCGGGGTTGGCGCGCCACGACAGCAAGGGAACAAACAGATTGGGCAGCTTGTGGTGGTGTTCCAGCCGGTGGCTCAGGAAGTAAAACACCGTGGCCAGCAGCGGCGCGACGAAGAGGAAGCCGGAGGTCAGCGCCATCGCCAGATGGGCATTGCCCCACGCGCCGTGCACCAGGCCATAGCCGAGGAGCGCGAAGATGACGCCATAGAACAGGCTCAGCGGCCAGGCACGGACCAGGTCCTGCGCGCCTGCTCGCAACCAGTGAAACGGCTGGGCGAATGTCACCTTGCGGATGCCCGGCAGATTCATTTCGGATGCCCGGGGATGGAAAACGGCGGGTTCGGTGTGCGTGCTCATGATGACTCCCGATGACAAACAGACTGCTTTTTAGATAGCAGGTGCCGCCGCGGGTTCCAAATAGCAAATGCTGATCGGTCGCTTACCCCAGCACGGCGGCCAGTTCGGTGACGGGCGGCTGGCACGCCGTGCCGCTGCAGATCCAGGCGGCCGGCTGGTCCGATTCCGGCTTCGCCAGCGCGGCCGGCAGGCTCAAACCGTTGGGCAATACCATCAGCACGTCGCGCGCGCCGAGCTTCGGGTTCAGCGCCGCCGCCCACTCGCGCAGCGTCGCCGCCGGGCCGCGCAGCAGGATCACCCGCGGCGGCGCCAGCGTCTCGTCAAGCACGGCCAGCAGCGTGGGGTAGGCGATCGGCTGCTGGGTCAGCTGGCCCTGGAACAAGCGCAGGCAGCGCGCGCTGGCGTCGAGATAGCGCGTCTCGCCGAGCAGATGGCCCAGCCGCTGCAGGGCGAATGCCGCCACGCCGTTGCCGGACGGGGTGGCGTTGTCGTAGCCGGGCTTGGGGCGGGTGATGAGCGCCTCGTGGTCGTGACTGGTGAAGAAGAAGCCGCCCGCATCCCGGTCCTCGAAATGCGCCAGCAGCGCGTCAGCGAGCTCGCGCGCCCACGCCAGGTCGGCCTCGCGGTAGCCGGCCTGCATCGCCTCCAGCAGGGCATCGAGCAGGAAGGCATAGTCGTCGAGGTAGGCGTTGAGGCGCGCGTCGCCGTGCTTGAAGCTGGCCAGCAGGCGGCCGTCGCGCCACAGGTTTTGATGCAGGAAATCGATCGCGGCATGCGCCTCGGCGATCCAGTCGGGGCGCGCCATCACCCGCCCGGCGTGCGCCAGCCCGCCGATCATCAGCGCGTTCCAGCTGGTGAGCTGCTTGTCGTCGCGGCCGGGGCGCACGCGGGTTTCGCGGGCGGCGAATAAGGTCTTGCGCGCGCTCGCCAGCCGTGCCGCCGCCTCATCTTCGGGCAGTTCGAGTTCGGCCGCGACCGCTTTCAATGAGCGTGCCAGGATGGGGTTCCAGCTCGCGTTCTCGAAATTCGGCGGCGCATCGAAACCGTACACCAGCGCCGCCACCGCGTATTCCTCGGGCGCGAGCAGCGCGCGCACCTGATCCGGCGTCCACACGTAGAACTTGCCCTCGTGGCCTTCGCTGTCGGCGTCGAGCGCCGAATAGAAGCCCCCAGCGGGCGCGCGCATCTCGCGCAGCAGCCAGGCGACGATGCCGTCGGCGGTGTCGGCGAACAGCGGCTCGCCGGTGAGCGCCCAGGCGTCGGCGTACAGGTGCAGCAGCGGGCCGTTGTCGTAGAGCATTTTCTCGAAGTGCGGAATCGCCCACTGCTCGTCGACCGAGTAGCGGCAGAAGCCGCCGCCGAGCTGGTCGACTACCCCGCCCGACGCCATCTTGCGCAGCGAAAACAGCGCCATCTCACGCGCCTGCGCATTGCCCTGCTGAGCCTGGCGCAGCAGGAAGAACAGCTCGCCCGGACGCGGGAACTTGGGCGCGCGCGAAAAGCCGCCCCACACCGGGTCGAAGGCCTCGCCCAGATCGCGCACTGCTTGCGCCAGCGGTGCGTCGCTCAAGGCCTGCTGCACGCCCGGCGCGGGCTGCTGCTGCGCCAGCGCGGCGCGCACCGCCTCGTTCTGCGCCAGCACCTCGCCGCGCCGCTCGTGCCAGGCGCGGCCCATATTTTCCATCAGGTCGATGAAGCCCGGCAGCTGGTAACGCGGCGTCTTGGGGAAATAGGTGCCGGCGAAGAACGGCGTCTGGTCGGGGGTCAGGAACACGGTGAGCGGCCAGCCGCCGCCGCGCTGGGTCAGCAGCTGGTGCGCGGACTGGTAGATCTGGTCGAGGTCGGGGCGCTCCTCGCGGTCGACCTTGATGTTGACGAACAGCCGGTTCATGACCGCCGCCACCTCGGCGTCCTCGAAGCAGTCGTGCGCCATCACGTGGCACCAGTGGCAGGCCGAATAGCCGATCGACAGCAGGATCGGCTTGGCTTCCCGACGCGCTTTTTCCAGCGCTTCTTCGCCCCAGGGATACCAGTCGACCGGGTTGTCGGCGTGCTGCAGCAGATAGGGGCTGGGTTCAGCGGATAGACGATTTGGCATGATGGGTGACGCCTGGCGGCTAATAGTTGATTAAATCAGTCAACAATTGTACGCTTGCCACACTCTCATACAACAGCAGGAGCGCACCATGTCCCAGGAATTATTCGCTGCCGCCCAGTCGGGCGATGCCGCTCAAGTCAAAAGCCTGCTCGAGGCCGGCGCCGATCACGCCGCCGCTGACGAGGCCGGCGAAACCGCGCTGATGCATGCCGCCCGCAGCGGCCATGTCGCGGCGGTGCAGGTACTGATTGCAGCCGGCGCCGACGTCAACGCCAAATCGCCGCACGGCTGGACCGCGCTCGCCAAGGCCGCCTACAACGGCGACACCGATCGCGGCTACGTCGAGGTCATCGAGGTGCTGCACGAGGCGGGCGCCACGCTCGACGACCGCATCTTCTTCGGCATCACGCCGCTGATGCTGGCGGCCGGCGGCGGCGACGCCCCGGTGGTGGAATGGCTGATCAACAACGGCGCCGACGTGCTCGCCACCAACGAGGGCGGCCGCACCGCGCGCATGATGGCGAACGACAAGTTCTACGTCGACGTGATCAACCTGCTGAACGAAGCCGAGCGCCAGCTGGGTGTGCAGGAAGACGGCTCGTGCTCGTCGACCAAGAGCGTGGTCAAGCCGCAGGTGGTCAACCTGCTGAAGCCGAACACGCACTAAATTTGTGGGCCGCCCCCGGCCCGATGGGGTGGTGATTGCTGGGGTGCGAAAATCGCGGCGTGGACGCCGCTCCTACAGGGGCGTGTTCAGCGGTCCAGCCAGTCGATCAATTCCTGCCACTGCTCGATATCGCGCGCTGCGATGTGGGGCGGCAGGTCGAACAGGCTCTTGCCCTCGAATGCGGCGTTGACGTAATGCTGGGTGTTGCGCAGATATGCCAGCACCGGCAGATCCTGCTGCTCCATGAACTGCTCCAGGGTTACCCCGGCGCGGGTGCGCGGATCGACGCGCATGCCGACCACGCCGATAAAGGCGTGGCCGCGGCGCACCGCTTTCTCGGCATGCAGCGCGGCCAGAAATTCCTGGCTGGCGCGGATATCGAACAGCGAGGGCGCGATCGGCACCACCACCTTGTGCGCGAGCTTCAGCGCGCGTTCGAGATTCTTGCCGTGCAGCCCGGCGGGTGAATCGATCACCAGCCAGTCGCTGTCGTCCTTCTGCCCTTCCCGCAGCAACTCGATGTCCGGCAGCACCATGTCGCGCATCGCCAGCCAGTGGGTGGCGGACTTCTGCCGGTCCAGGTCCAGCATCGCCACGCGCTCGCCGGTCGAGGCCAGATAGCCGGCGAGATTGGTCGACAGCGTGGTCTTGCCGCTTCCGCCCTTGGGATTGGCCACCAGAATCACGCGCATGCTTGCTCTCCCTGTCGGCTACAACGCTTCCACGCTGTACGTCACCGCCAGCGTGTGCGTCTCCCCCGGCGCCACCGTGACGACGTTGTCCATCGCGTTGGCCGATTCGACGCAGACCATTTCGCGCCAGCCGGCGCCGGATTTTCCTTTGCCCAAGTCGCCCATCTTCTCGGCTTTGCCGATCCACGGCGTCCACACGATGGTGGACAGCGAGCCGGTCTTGGCGATGCGGATGCGGCGCTTGAAGCCAGCGTCCTCAACCACGCAGTCGGCGGGGGTGTCGACGTAGACGCGGTCGACCTCGCCCTCGAAGGCGATCGCGTCGCGCTGCGTCCTGCGCGCGGTCTCGCCGACCTTGTCGTGGTAGCTGCTGCCTTCGAGGCCGGTGACCTTGACCGCGCCGATGTCGCTGATGTGCAGGTAGGTGTGCAGCGCCTCGCCGAGCTGGATCGGGGCATCGCCCAGGTTGGTGGTGGCCAGCTGCATTTCGAGCTTGTCTCCCACCACCACGGTCAGCGTCAGCCGCGTGGGATGCGGCCACTGCGCGCGGGTCTGCGGGGTGTCGACCAGTTGCAGCGTGATCTCGGTTTTGGCGTCGTTGCGGCGGCGCGTGCCGGTGACTTCCCAGGCCACGGTGCGCGCGAAACCGTGCGCGGGATAGCTCGCCTCGGCGGCGTGCGCGCCGAACCACGGCCAGCATACCGGCGCGCCGCCGCGGATGGACTTGCCCGGCACGAAGGCGGCGGCGTCGGACACCCATACCACCGGTTCCTGCTGCGACTTGGGACGGAAGCTCACCACGTGGGCGCCCTGCAGACAGATCGTCGCGCGGCCGCCGTGGTTGTCGATGTCGACATAGGTCAGGCCGCCGGCGCCGGTACGAAAGCCCAGCTCGCCGGGGATCGCGAAGCGCGCCAGCGGGTCGGCGTGCGCCTGCGCCTCGGTCGGGTGTTCGACCTGGCTGACGTCGCGCACCGCGCCGAACGCGGCTGACGTCGTCATCGCCGCGTAGGCGCGCAGCGCGGCCGACACCGCGCGCACGCGGTTGACCGGCTTCCACGCCTGCGCGCCCTTGGCGTCCATCGCCGCGCGGCGGCGTTCGAGTTCGGCCTCGCTCACCGCAACGTTGATGCTGCGCTTGGGGATGTCGATCTCGATCGTGTCGCCTTCCTCGACCAGGCCGATGGTGCCGCCTTCGGCCGCTTCCGGCGAGGCGTGGCCGATGCTCAAACCCGAGGTGCCGCCGGAGAAGCGGCCGTCGGTGACCAGCGCGCAGGCCTTGCCCAGGCCCTTCGACTTGATGTAGCTGGTCGGGTACAGCATTTCCTGCATGCCGGGGCCGCCGCGCGGGCCTTCGTAGCGGATCACCACCACATCTCCGGCGACGATCTTGTCGCCGAGGATCGCTTCGACCGCAGCGTCCTGCGATTCGAACACGCGCGCAGGTCCCGAGAATTTGAGGATGTGTTCGTCGACCCCGGCGGTCTTGACGATGCAGCCGTCCTCGGCGAGGTTGCCGTACAGCACCGCCAGCCCGCCGTCCTTCGAGTAGGCGTGCTCGATGTCGTGGATGCAGCCGTTCACGCGGTCGTCGTCCAGCTTGGCGAAGCGGCGGTCCTGCGAGAACGCGGTCTGCGTCGGCACGCCGCCGGGCGCGGCGCGGAAGTAATCCTTCACATCTTTATTGGTGGTGCGGCGGATGTCGTAGGTGTCGATCTGCTCGCCCAGCGTCTTCGTCAGCACGGTCGGCACGTCGCGGTGGATCAGGCCGCCGCGATCGAGCTCGCCGAGGATCGCCATCACGCCGCCGGCGCGGTGCACGTCTTCCATGTGATAGATCTGGATCGACGGCGCCACCTTCGCCAGGTGCGGCACGCGGCGGCTCATGCGGTCGATGTCGGCCATGGTGAAATCGACGCCGGCCTCGTGCGCGGCGGCCAGCAGATGCAGCACGGTATTGGTCGAGCCGCCCATGGCGATGTCGAGCGTGATGGCGTTCTCGAACGCGTCGAAGCTGGCGATCGCGCGCGGCAGCACGCTGGTGTCGCCGTCGTCGTAGTAACGGCGGGCGTTCCGCACGATCAGGCGGCCGGCGGCGAGGAACAGGTTCCTGCGGTCGGCGTGGGTCGCCAGCAGCGAGCCGTTGCCGGGCAGGGACAGCCCCAGCGCCTCGGTCAGGCAGTTCATCGAGTTGGCGGTGAACATGCCCGAGCACGAACCGCAGGTCGGGCAGGCCGAGCGCTCCAGCTCATCGACCTTCGCGTCGCTGAAGGCCGCATCCGCCGCCGACACCATGGCGTCGACCAGGTCGAGCTTGATGACCTTGGATTCCCACACCACCTTGCCCGCCTCCATCGGCCCGCCGGAGACGAACACCGTCGGGATGTTGAGCCGCAGCGCGGCGTTCACCATCCCCGGCGTGATTTTGTCGCAGTTGGAAATGCACACCAGCGCGTCGGCGCAATGCGCGTTGACCATGTACTCGACCGAGTCGGCGATGAGGTCGCGCGAAGGCAGCGAATACAGCATGCCGCCGTGCCCCATCGCGATGCCGTCGTCGACCGCGATGGTGTTGAATTCCTTCGCCACGCCGCCCGCCGCCTCGATCTCGCGCGCGACCAGCTGGCCCATGTCCTTCAGGTGCACGTGGCCCGGAACGAACTGGGTGAACGAGTTGGCGATCGCGATGATCGGCTTGTTGAAGTCGCCATCCTTCATGCCGGTGGCGCGCCACAGCGCGCGGGCTCCGGCCATGTTGCGGCCGCGGGTGGTGGTCCAGGAACGGTAGTCAGGCATGATGGTCACTCAAGCAATCTATAATCAGTCGACCATTTTACCCGGGCGCTTCACCAAATCCATAGCCCCTACCTCCTGGCCCCAGCTCCTAAAACATGCTCGTTCATCCGCAATTCGATCCCGTCGCCCTGCAACTCGGCCCCGTCGCCATCCACTGGTACGGCCTCATGTACCTGCTCGCGTTTCTGCAGGTCATCCTGCTCGGGCGCTGGTGCATCGCGCACCGGCCGTGGTCCGGCTGGACCGTGAGCATGCTCGACGACGTGCTGTTCTACGGCGTGCTCGGCGTCATCCTCGGCGGGCGGCTCGGCTACGTGCTGTTCTACAAGCCGATGGAGTACCTCGCCAACCCGCTCGACATCTTCAAGCTGTGGGAAGGCGGCATGAGTTTTCACGGCGGATTCCTGGGCGTCATCATCGCGATGGCGCTGTTCGCGCACCGCCACAAGCTGCGCTGGCTCGCCGTCACCGATTTCATCGCCCCGCTGGTGCCGCTGGGGCTGGCCGCCGGGCGGCTCGGCAACTTCATCAACGGCGAGTTGTGGGGACGCGCCACCGACCTGCCGTGGGGCATGGTGTTCCCGCAGACGGGCGACGGCATTGCGCGCCACCCCTCGCAGCTCTACCAGTTTGCCGGCGAAGGCCTGCTGCTGTTCGCCATCCTGTGGTGGTTTGCGCACAAGCCGCGCCCGGTCGGCGCCGTCTCCGGCGTCTTCCTCATCGGCTACGGCGCGTTCCGCTTCCTCGCCGAATTCGCCCGCGAACCCGACAGCTTCCTCGGCCTGCTGGGACTGGGACTTTCCATGGGGCAGTGGCTCTCCCTGCCGATGATCGTTGCCGGCGTCATCATGCTGCGCTGGGCGCAGCGTCAACCCATGGCGGGCCGGGCATGATCGAGCAAACATGGCGCGTGCTCGGCTGGCTCGGCATCGCCCTCACCCTCGTGGTCTCGCTGATGCCGCCCGCGCTGGACACCAGCGGCGGCCACGCCGACAAGATCGTCCACCTGGCGGGCTATGCCGTGCTGACATTCTGGTGGGCGCAGCTCGTCACCCGGCAGCGCTGGAAACTCGCAATCGCGGTGGTGCTGTTCGGCATCATTATCGAACTGCTGCAAGGCCTCACCCCCGCCCGCCAGCCCGACCTGCTCGACGCGCTGGCCAACAGCGGCGGCGTCATGCTCGGCTGGCTCGCCGCACGTCTGCTGCCCAATCTCCCCGCGCGTCTCGCCGCGCGCCGCACGATACTTCCCGCGCCGCATCGCTAAAGCTATAATTCGCCACGTCGGGGAGGTAGCTCAGCTGGGAGAGCGCCGCGTTCGCAATGCGGAGGTCGGGAGTTCGATCCTCCTCCTCTCCACCACACACACATAAAGCACTTCCTGATCAACGGTCCGGCCCCGCCTGGATTCATTGCTAGCTAGTGCCAGTCAATCAGGCCAAAATCATTCTCCAGAATCAGTCGTACATGACCTGGGCGACGACGCCATCGCCGAGGAGGCCTAGGCATGACCACTGACCGCAGCAACGATTACCTGGCCGGCCTCGTGCGTGAATTGTGCAAGCAACCCGCCGAGACCGAGTGGCTTGAGTTCAAACAGAACAATGCAGAGCCCCAGGAAATCGGCGAATACCTCTCTGCCCTAGCCAACTCGGCGGCTCTGTGCGGCAAGGCCTTCGCCTATTTGGTCTGGGGTGTGGAGGACGGAGCGCACACCCTGGTCGGCACCACCTTCAGCCCTCAGGCGGCCAAGGTGGGCGGGGAGGAACTGGAAAATTGGCTGCTGCGCTCCCTATCACCCAAGATTCATTTCCACTTTCACCCCGTAGAGGTAGATGGATATCCGCTAGTGCTGCTGGAGATTGGCCGCGCCTTCCGCCACCCCGTGCAGTTTCAGAACCAAGAGTTCATTCGGGTGGGTTCCTACAAAAAGAAGTTGAAGGACTTCCCGGAAAAGGAGCGGGCGCTATGGCGCATCTTTGACCAAACGCCGTTCGAGGCGATGGTCGCCGCCAGCGACCAGACTAGCGATGACGTCCTCAAATTAGTGGATTACCCGGCTTACTTCGAGCTACTGGGGCGTCCACTACCGGACAGCAAGCAGGGAATCCTGGATGCCTTGAAGATGGATGACCTAATCTGTCCATCCGAATCTGGAAAATGGAACATCACCAATCTAGGGGCGATTCTGTTCGCCAAGCGGCTGGATGATTTCCGCTCCCTTAAGCGCAAGGCCATGCGTGTGATTCAGTACCGAGGCAGCAGCCGTGTCGAAACAATCAAGGAACAGGTTGGGGCCAAGGGTTATGCCAACGGCTTTGAAGGGTTAATTGGCTTCATCAACGGACTGCTGCCCTCCAATGAGGTAATCGAGCAGGCGCTGCGCAAAACTGTACCCATGTATCCTGAATTAGCGGTACGAGAGCTCGTGGCGAATGCGCTTATCCACCAAGACTTCTTTATAACTGGCTCCGGCCCAATGGTGGAGATATTCGACGACCGTATCGAGATTACCAATCCTGGTCTACCTCTCGTAGACACGCAGCGATTCGTTGACTCCCCGCCTAAATCGCGTAATGAGGCACTGGCCTCTCTGCTGCGTCGGGTTGGCATCTGCGAGGAGCGTGGTAGTGGGATTGACAAGGTAGTCTTCCAGACTGAGTACTACCAGTTGCCAGCGCCCAAGTTTGAAAGCACCGTCGACTCGGTCCGAGCGGTGCTTTTCGCGCACCGCCCTTTGAACCGAATGGATAAAGCGGATCGTGTCCGGACCTGTTATCTCCACGCCTGTTTGAAGTATGTGAACGGGGAATACATGACCAATACCTCTCTGCGGGAGCGGTTAGGAATTGAGCCTGCCAATAAATCCATGGTGTCCCGTTATATTCGGGAAGCTCTTGAAGATGGCGCAATCAAGCTCCACGACGAAGCCGCCGCGACCAAACTCAGAAAGTACGTGCCATTCTGGGCGTAGCGATTTCGTTGACGGGTCGTTGACTGTGCATCGGGATGCCGACCAAAAAAAACAATATCAATTTGATAATTAAGGGTTTTTTTGTTCTTGATTTGTTGATGGGCGGTTGATTCTCGACCGTTTTTTCATTCCATGGCCGTCCGTTTCATGGCCGATATCAGTCTATTCCAGCCCCCCTCTCGACTCCAATCAGGCCAGCTCGACCCACACCGGCTGATGGTCCGACGCCTCGGTCGCAGCATCGATGTCGTGCGCCTTGAGGCGGTTTGAAAGCCCCTCGGTGACGAAGACGAAATCGAAGCACTCAGGTTGGTCAACAAAACCCACCGGGTGGATGCCGACGGTGGGGGCGTGCGCCTCATTGGGGTGCAGCACCTCCCAGGCGTCGCGAAAGCCTGGTTCGCCGCCGGCAAACGGCGCAAGGAACTGCAAGCGCTCGGGCGCCGAGGCGGGGAAGTTCATGTCGCCGCACAACAGCGCGTCGGCGGGCCGGGGGAACACCTCGAAGGCGCCGCCCTGCTCTTCTGCCCGCGGCGAGCGTGCCGACATGGCGCAGGCCTCGGCATGCAGGTGGCGGATGGCGTCGATCTGGGCTTCGCGTTGGCGCTGCGAGTAGTACTCAAGGTGGGTGGTCATCACGCGCAGCGGGCCGATATCGGCGGTGACCACGGCTTCGACCAGCACCCGCTGCATGCTGGGCGCGTCGGGCTCGGCCGGCCACGGCAGCGGGTGCCGCCACACCTGGCCGACCGGCAGGCGGGAAAAGAGGGCGTTGCCGAACTGGCTGCGGCCGCCGCGGCCGTCGGGCACATCGGTCGCCGCGCCGTAGATGCCCGTATAGCCGGGCAGGCCGGCGGACAGTTCGGCGACCTGATCCTCGCCGCAACTGCCGGGCAGGCCGGGGAAGTTGACCGCGACTTCCTGCAGGCAGATGAGGTCGAAATCGCCCAATGCGCGAATCGTGCGCAGGATGCGCGACAGGTCGACCCGGCCATCCATACCGCGTCCCCATTGGATGTTCCAGCTCAGCAGCTTCATGGTATGCCCGTCCGATTGGCTTCTTTAGGATAGGCAAACCCGATCAGAATTTGACCGGCGGGCCCTGCCACGAATCCTGCCGTGGCCGGGCACGGGCAATGGCCTGTGCGGCAGTGAGCCAGCCTTCGCAGGCGTTGCGCCCGGGACGGCGTCGCAGAAAATTGAGCACGCCCTTGCACTTGGCATAGAAGTGGAAGAACCGCAGCACGAAGTCCTTCTCTGCGGGGGTTGGCGCCTGGACGCTGCAAACCAGTTTGTCGTCCACCATGCCGCGGTCGGTCAGCGTGATCGCTCCCCACGCCTTGACCCGTATCCGGGTGCCGAGCGGCAGGCGCGGCCCGAGCACCAGCGCATCCAGCAGGTCGCCCTCGAGCCCAAGATAGTCCGGCACCGCGCCGTAGTTGAACGGACACGGCAGCGGCGCGACGAAATCGATGTGGCCGGTGGCGCCGCGTTTCAGAAAGCTGCCGCGCGGCACTTCGATCACCACGTCGATTTCCGGCGGTTCGGGGGCGTCAATGCGGGCGGGCGATGGCGGTGTGTTCGCGTCGGTCATGCCGCAAGCCTACCCCAGGCCACCGCACGCACCGAATCGGGCAGTGGCACGGGGACCGCAGCAGGCGGCCCCGCGTAGGCGCATCGTTCGGATCGCTGGAATTTTCGCGCGCCCTGCCACTCCCATACTCAGGCCTGAACGCCGCGAAAACCCTTGCCCCGGCAAGGCCTTGGCATAGGCACGCATTGCCGCCTGCGGCCTGAGGGATTAAAATGCCGCACTTTTCGCTTAAATTTTTTGCGGCTTGCCCCATGGGCAGGCCGCTGTTGCCTGAGCATACGGAACCATGGAAAGACAACGCTGGCTGGACGGGACGCTGTATTCGCCCGATTTCGAACAGGATAGCTGCGGCTTCGGCCTGATTGCGCAGATCGACAATCAGCCCAGCCACACGCTGGTGCAGAACGCGATCGGTTCGCTGGCCTGCATGACGCACCGCGGCGCGATCGCCGCCGACGGTTTGTCGGGCGACGGTTGCGGCCTGTTGTTCAAGAAGCCGGATGCCTTCCTGCGCGCGGTGGCGGCCGAGGCCGGCTTCACGCTCGGCGGGCTGTATGCTGCCGGCCTGCTGTTCCTGTCGCGCGAAGCGCCGCCGCAGGCGCACGCGCGTTCGACGCTGAAAACCCAACTCGAAGCGCAGGGCCTGACGGTCGCCGGCTTCCGCCATGTGCCGACCGACGCGTCCGTCTGCGGCGAATCCGCACTGGCGTCCTTGCCGCATATCGAGCAGGTGTTCGTCAACGCCCCGGCCGGCATGAGCGAGGACGACTTCGAGCGCAAGCTCTACATCGGGCGCCGCCTGGCCGAAAAGGCGCTGGAGCCGACCGACCCGGTGTTCTACCTGCCGACGCTGTCGTGCCGCGTCATCAGCTACAAGGGCCTGGTGATGCCGGACAACCTGCCGGTGTTCTACCCCGATCTGAACGATGCGCGCTTCGCGTCGAGCCTGGTGGTGTTCCACCAGCGCTTCTCGACCAACACCTGGCCGCAATGGCGCCTGGCGCAGCCCTTCCGCTACCTCGCGCACAACGGCGAGATCAACACGGTGCAGGGCAACCGCAACTGGAGCCGCGCCCGCGAGCAGAAGTTCGAAACCCCGCTGATCCCGAACATGGACGACATCCGTCCCATCGTCGGCACCAAGGGCTCCGACTCGATGAGCCTCGACAACATGGTCGAAGGCCTGGTGATGGGCGGCGCGGGCCTGTTTCGCGCGCTGCGCCTGGTGATCCCGCCGGCGTGGCAGAACGTCGAGTCGATGGACGCCGACATCCGCGCCTTCTACGAATACAACTCGATGCACATGGAGCCGTGGGACGGCCCCGCCGGCGTGGTGCTGACCGACGGCCGCTACGCCGTCTGCACGCTCGACCGCAACGGCCTGCGGCCCGCGCGCTGGGTGCTGACCAAGGACCGCATCCTCACCATCGCCTCCGAAGTCGGCGTGTGGCAGATCGACCCCGCCAATGTGGAGCGCAAGGGCCGCGTCAGGCCCGGCCAGATGATCGCCGCCGACCTCGAGACCGGCCGCCTGTTGCTGCCGGAAGACATCGACAACGAGTTGAAAGGCATGCAACCCTATCGCGAATGGCTGAAGGCCAACGCGGTCAAGCTTGAGCTCTCCATCAACCAGGACGCCGACCTGCCGGTGATGGACGCGGCGAGCCTGTTGACCCACCAGAAGCTCCACAACGTCAGCTTCGAGGAGCGCGACCAGATCATCCGCGTGCTGGCCGAGGACGGCAGCGAGGCGATCGGCTCGATGGGCGACGACACGCCGATGGCGGTTTTGAGCCAGAAAGTGCGCTCGCCGTTCGACTACCTGCGCCAGCAGTTCGCGCAGGTGACCAACCCGCCGATCGACCCGATCCGCGAGGCGATCGTGATGTCGCTCAACACCAGCTTCGGCCCCGAGCGCAACCTGTTCGAGGAAACCTCGGCGCACGCGCACCGGGTGGAAGTGCACACCCCGCTGCTGTCGAAGGAAGCCTTCGACAAGCTGTTGAACCTGGACGACCCGGCGTTTGCCGCGGCCACGCTCGACCTGCATTACGACCCGGCAACGACCTCGCTCGAAGCCGCGATCCAGGCGCTGACCGCGCGCGCGGTTGACGCGGTGCGCGCAGGCAAGGTCATCCTTGTGCTGTCCGACCGCAACCTCGCCCGCGACCGCCTGCCGATCCACGCGCTGTTCGCCGTAGGCAGCGTGCACCATGCGCTGATCGCCGCCGGCCTGCGCTGCAACGCCAACATCGTGGTCGAGACGGGATCGGTTCGCGACCCGCACCACTACGCCTGCCTGATCGGCTACGGCGCGACCGCGGTGTATCCGTACCTGGCCTACCAGGTGATCGGCGAATTCGTCAAAACCGGCGAGATCAAGCCGGGCCTCGACAAGGCCCTGTCCAACTTCCGCAAGGGCATGGACAAGGGCCTGTTCAAGATCCTCTCGAAGATGGGCATTTCGCTGGTGGCGAGCTACCGCGGCGCCCAGCTATTCGAGGGCGTGGGCCTGCATGAGGAGGTGGTCGCGCTGTGCCTGAAGGGCACGGTGTCGCGCATTTCCGGCGCCAATTTCGACGACTTCGAGTCCGACCAGGAGCTGCTGCATAAGACGGCATTCAATCCTCTGAAACCGCTGTCGGCCGGCGGCCTGCTGAAGTTCATGTTCGGCGAGGAATTCCACGCCTACAACCCGGACGTGGTGCAGCAGCTGCAGAAGGCAGTGAAGACGGGCGACTACGCCGAATTCAAGAAATATTCCGAGACCGTCGACAACCGCCCGGTGGCGATGCTGCGCGACCTGATGAAGTTGAAGGCCGTCGCCGCCCCCATCCCGCTCGAGGAAGTCGAGCCGCTGGAAGCCATCCTCAAGCGCTTCGACTCCGCCGGCATGTCGCTCGGCGCCTTGTCGCCGGAAGCGCACGAGGCGCTGGCCGAGGCGATGAACCGCATCGGCGGCCGCTCCAACTCGGGCGAAGGCGGCGAAGACCCGAAGCGCTACGGCACCTCCAAGACCTCGAAGATCAAGCAGATCGCCTCCGGCCGCTTTGGTGTGACGGCGACCTACCTGGTTAACGCCGAGGTGCTGCAGATCAAGATCGCGCAGGGCGCCAAGCCCGGCGAAGGCGGCCAGCTGCCGGGCGACAAGGTGTCGGTCATGATCGCCGGCCTGCGCCACTGCAAGCCCGGCACCCCGCTGATCTCGCCGCCGCCGCACCACGACATCTACTCGATCGAGGATCTGGCGCAGCTGATTTATGACCTGAAGCAGGTCAACCCCGACGCGCTGGTGTCGGTGAAGCTGGTTTCCGAGCCCGGCGTCGGCACCATTGCCGCCGGCGTGGCCAAGGCCTACGCGGATCTGATCACCATTTCCGGCTACGACGGCGGCACCGGCGCGAGCCCGCTGGCTTCGGTCAAGTACGCCGGCTCGCCGTGGGAGCTGGGCCTCTCCGAAGCGCAGCAGGTGCTGCGCGCCAACGGCCTGCGCGG
This sequence comes from Hydrogenophilales bacterium 16-64-40, assembly GCA_002256995.1. Classification (GTDB taxonomy): domain Bacteria; phylum Pseudomonadota; class Gammaproteobacteria; order Burkholderiales; family Thiobacillaceae; genus Thiobacillus. Next base: position 212,224 of record NCGX01000002.1, on the reverse strand, counting down.
ACGCGTGCGGGTGCAGACCGACGGCGGCCTGAAGACCGGCCTCGACGTCATCAAGGCGGCCATCCTCGGCGCGGAATCCTTCGGCTTTGGCACCGGCCCGATGGTCGCGCTGGGCTGCAAGTACCTGCGCATCTGTCATCTGAACAACTGCGCCACCGGCGTGGCCACGCAGAACGAAACGCTGCGTCGCGACCACTTCATCGGCCTGCCCGACATGGTGGTGAACTACTTCAAGTTCGTCGCCGAGGAAACGCGCGAGCTGATGGCCTCGCTCGGCATCAGCAAACTGACCGACCTGATCGGCCGCACCGACCTGCTCGATCTGTCCGCCGGCGACACGCCGCGCCAGGGCCGCCTGAAGCTCGACGTGCTGCTCTCGCAGGGCGACATTCCCGCCGACGCGCCGCGCTTCTCGCAGCAGGAACGCAACCCGTCGTTCGACAAGGGCGAGCTGGCCGAGCAGATGGTGGCCGACGCGCTGGCCTCAATCAAGGCGGGCACACCGATCGAACTCGCCTACCCGGTGCGCAACGTCAACCGCTCGATCGGCGCGCGGCTGTCGGGCGAAATCGCCAAGGCACACGGCGGCAAGGGACTTCCCGACGACACCCTGCGCATCCAGCTCACCGGTTCGGCCGGCCAGAGCCTCGGCGTGTGGAACCACCGCGGCCTGACGATCACGCTCGAAGGCGACGCCAACGACTACGTCGGCAAGGGCATGGGCGGCGGCCGCCTGGTGATCTACCCGCCGCGCGTCGCCACCTTCGACGCGCACCGGAACACTTTGATCGGCAACACCTGCCTGTACGGCGCCACCGGCGGCGAACTCTACGCCGCGGGCATGGGCGGCGAGCGCTTCGGCGTGCGCAACTCCGGCGCGCTGGCGGTGGTGGAAGGCATCGGCGACCACGGCTGCGAATACATGACCGGCGGCACGGTCATCGTGCTGGGCGACACCGGGCTCAACTTCGGTGCCGGCATGTCGGGCGGCATGGCCTTCGTGGTCGACGACGCCGGCGACTTCGTGGCGAAGACCAACAAGGAAATGGTCGATCTGGTTCGCATCGTCAACGACGAGACCGAGCCGTACCGCATCTTCCTCAAGGCGCAGGTCGAGCGCCATCTGGCGCTCACCGGCAGCGCGCGCGCCCGCGCCCTGCTGGCCGACTTCGACGCCACGCTGGCGCGCGTCTGGCTGGTCAAGCCGAAACGGATTTCGATTGAAGATCTGGTCGAGGACATCCCCGGCCAACCACGTGAAGCAGTGAGTGCATAAAGAAAATGGCTGACGTATTCCAGTTCATGAAGCAGCCGCGGCGCGACGGCGAGAAAACCCCCGCCGATATCCGCAAGCACGCGTTCCACGAAATCTATGCGCCGATGGATGCGGCGCATGCGCAGGAACAATCCGGGCGCTGCCTGGAGTGCGGCAATCCGTATTGCGAGTGGAAGTGCCCGGTGCACAACTACATCCCGAACTGGCTCAAGCTGGTGACCGAAGGCCGCCTGTTCGAGGCGGCGGAACTGTCCCACCAGACCAACTCGCTGCCCGAAGTGTGCGGTCGCGTCTGCCCGCAGGACCGCCTGTGCGAGGGCGCCTGCACCCTCAATACCGACGGCTTCGGTGAAGCCGTCGACGGCGGCCCCAACGTGGGCGGCTTCGGCGCGGTGACCATCGGCCAGATCGAGAAATACATTTCCGAGGAAGCCTTCAAGGCCGGCTGGCGTCCCGACATGTCGAACGTGGTGGCGACCGGCAAGAAGGTCGCGATCATCGGTGCCGGGCCGGCCGGTCTCGGCTGTGCCGACGTGCTGGCGCGCAGCGGGGTGAAGCCGGTGGTGTTCGACCGCTACGACGAGATCGGCGGCCTGCTCACCTTCGGCATCCCCGAATTCAAGATGGAAAAGACGGTGATGACGCGCCGCCGCGAAATATTCGAGGGGATGGGCGTCGAGTTCCGCCTCAACACCGACATCGGCAAGGACGTGTCGATGCAGGACCTGCTCGACGAATACGATGCCGTGTTCATGGGCATGGGCACCTACACCTACATGAAGGGAGGCTTCCCCGGCGAAGACCTGCCCGGCGTGCTGGAAGCGCTGCCCTTCCTGATTTCCAACGTGCGCAAATGCCTTGATCTGACCAAGGAAGATGAGGTCTATCAGGACATGAAGGGCCTGCGCGTGGTGGTCCTCGGCGGCGGCGATACCGCGATGGACTGCAACCGCACCAGCATCCGCCAGGATGCGGCCAGCGTCACCTGCGCCTACCGCCGCGACGAGAAGAACATGCCCGGCTCCAAGCGCGAAGTCGGCAACGCCAAGGAAGAAGGCGTGCAATTTTTGTGGAACCGCCAGCCGGTGGAGATCGTCGGCAACGGCCGTGTCGAGGGCGTCAAGCTGGTGACCACCGAACTCGGCCCCCCCGACGCGCGCGGCCGCCGCACGCCTGTCGTGGTGCCGGGCTCGGAGGAAATCATCCCGGCCGACCGCGTCATCGTCGCCTTCGGCTTCCGCCCCAACCCGCAGCCGTGGTTCGCCGACCACAGCATCGCCACCGACCCGGGCGGCCGCGTGATCGCCAAGGGCCAGCAGCACGCCTTCCAAACCGCCAACCCGAAGGTGTTCGCCGGCGGCGACATGGTGCGCGGCTCCGACCTGGTGGTGACCGCGGTGTGGGAAGGCCGCGAGGCCGCCAAGGGTATCCTCGGCTACCTCGACCTGCTCTGACCCACGGCGGGCGCGAGGCGGCTTAGCCATCGCGCCCGCCCACTCGGGGCACGCTAAGACATTGCCACCCACCCCCATGCTTTCCGGACCTTATTACCCGCGTTCCTTCACCATTCTCGTCATCGTCGCCATGGGCGTGCTGATCGTGCCGCTGGCGAGCGGCCTGATCAACGCGGTGCACGTGCTGCAGGGCGTCGCCGACACCCAGCGCCAGTTCACCCGCAGTAGCCTCGCCGTCACGCGCGACGTGCGGCAGATCGCCGAATCGGTGAGCCAGTTGCAGCGCACTGCCGGGCAGTACCATCTGTTGCAGGACGCCGAATTTGCGCCCGCCCTGCGGACCCGCTACGGCGAACTGCAAACCCTGCTGGCGCAACTCGACGGCGAACTCGTCGACGCGCCGGCACGCGCCACGCTGGCCGCGCTCGGCACACGCAGCCGCGCGCTGTACCGCCAGCTGCAACCCGGCGCATTTCTCGACAGCGAACGCTTCAATGCGCTCGAGCCTTCGTTCGACGCGCTGCATGTCGATACCCGTGCTCTGCTCGCCGAAGCCGACGCCGCGGTGCAAAGCGAATTGCAGGCGCTGGAAGCGACCGTGCAGGCCACCCGCCAGCGGCTGATCGTGCTGGCGCTGGCGCTGATTCCGCTGACGCTGCTTCTGGCTGCGGTGTTTTCCTGGATGATCAACCGCCCGATCAAGCAGCTCAAGGCCTCGATCCAGCAGCTCGGCCAGGCCGACTTGCGACCGCTGCGGGCGATCAGCGGACCGCAGGACATCGTCGAGCTGGGGCGTGAAATCGACTGGCTGCGCCAGCGTCTGCAGGCGCTGGAGGACCAGAAGCTGCGCTTTTTGCGCCACGTGTCGCACGAACTGAAAACGCCGCTGGCGTCTCTGCGCGAAGGCGTCGCGCTGCTGGACGACGAGCTGGCGGGCAGCCTCAACGCGCGCCAGCGCAGCATTGTCGCCATCATGGACAGCGCCAGCCGCGACCTGCAAAAACGCATCGAAGACCTGATCCGTTACAGCGGCATGATGCGCGACGCCACCCTGCGGCCCGCCAGCGAGCACGCGTTGGCAGACGTGCTCGCCGGCGCGCTGGCGCGACAACGGCTGGCACTCGACGCGCGCGGCTTTCAGGTCGAGACGCAGCTGGATGCCCCCACCGTGCACTGCGATCGCAGCCAGCTCGAAACCGTGCTGGACAACCTGCTGTCCAATGCGATCAAATTCAGTCCCGAGGGAGGGCGCATCCTGGTGAAGAGCGAGCCGCTCGACGACGCAGTCGCACTGTGGGTGTGCGACCAGGGCGAAGGCATCCCCGAAGCCGAGCGCAGCCGCGTCTTCGAGCCGTTTTTCCAGGGCGCGCGCCAGCCCGCCAGCACGGTCAAGGGCAGCGGACTGGGCTTGTCGATCGTGCGCGAATCGATGCTGGCTGCGGGCGGCAGCGTCGAGGTGGTCGATTGCCCGCCGTGGTCGACCTGTTTTCGTTTAACCTGGCCTGTTTAAGCTGTCCGATGCCGCAATGACGTTCAAATCCACCTTTCTTGCCGGGCTGATGCTGATGCTGGGCGGCTGTGCCGCCGTGCCCGAGCGCCCGCCAGCGGCTATCACTGCGACAACCACCGCCAGACTGGGCGCCACAGCGCTGCTGAGGGAGTTGTCGCGGGTGGCATCGCTGTCGCCCGAACAGCGGCGCCGTGAACTGGCCGGGCTGGAGGGCGAGCGCCGCCTCGACGACGCCCGGCGTTTTCAGTTGGCCGCCCTGCTGGAGCGCGAGGACAGCGTGGAGGCGCTCGAACGCAGCCTGAAGACACTGGGGGCGATCACCGACCTCAATCCCCGCGCACAACCGTTGGCCGAACTGATGAAAAAGTCGCTCAAGGCGCGTATCGAACTCAAGCAGCAGACCGCGCGCACGCAGGAATTGCAGGACAAGCTCGACCAGATCAAGGCGCTGGAAAAATCGCTGCAACAGCGCAACATCCCCGACAAGACACCATGAAAAAACCCTGCATCCTAGTGGTCGACGACGATGCGTCGCTGCGCGAGTTGATCACGCTGCGGCTGGAGGCCAATGGCTTCAGGGTCGAAGCGGTCGACAGCGGCGAAGCCGCGCTAACGCAGTTGGCGCTGGCGCGCCCCGAAGCCGTGCTGACCGACATGCAGATGGATGGCATGGACGGCATGGCGCTGTTTCGCGCCATCCATGCGCGCGACCCGGCGTTGCCGGTGATCGTGCTGACCGCACACGGCACCATTCCGGACGCGGTGGCCGCCACTCAGCAAGGGCTGTTCGGCTACCTCACCAAGCCCTATGACGCCGCCACCCTGATCAGTCTGCTGAAGCGCGCCACCCGCCTGACGGGCAGCAGCGCCGAAGCCGGCAGCGACAGCTGGCGCAGCGAGATCATCACGGCCTGCCCGGCAATGGACGTGCTGCTGGCCGAAGCCCGGCTGGCCGCGCAAAGCGATGCGTCGGTGTTGATCCAAGGGGAGTCGGGCACCGGCAAGGAACTGCTGGCACGCGCCATTCATCGCGCCAGCCCGCGTCACGGCAAGCCCTTCGTCGCGATCAACTGTGGCGCGATTCCGGCCGAACTGCTCGAATCGGAACTGTTCGGCCATGTGAAGGGCGCCTTCACCGGCGCGGCGCGCGACCACCTCGGCCTGTTCCTGAGCGCCGAGGGCGGCACCGTGCTGCTTGACGAGATCGGCGACATGCCCGCGCAGCTGCAGGTCAAGCTGTTGCGCGTGCTGCAGGAAGGCGAAGTTCGGCCGGTCGGCGCGACCGAAACACGGCCCGTCGACGTACGCATTTTGTCGGCCACCCACTGCAATCTGGAGGAGGCGATCGCCAGCGGCGAATTCCGCGAAGACCTGTATTACCGCCTCAACGTTGTCACCCTGACGCTGCCGCCCTTGCGCGAGCGGCGCGAGGACATCCCGCTGCTGGCGCGGCATTTCCTGACGGTGCTGACGGAAAAATACCGCCGCCGCATCCACGGCTTTGCGCCAGACGCGCTCGACATGCTGACGGCGGCCGACTGGCCGGGCAACATCCGCCAGTTGCACAACGTGCTGGAGCAATGCGTCGCGCTGTGCACCACCTCGACCATCCCGGCCAGCCTGGTGGCGCGCGCCCTGCGCGACAAGCCGGCCGAGATCCAGCCACTGGCCGAAGCACGCTCGACGTTCGAGCGCGATTACCTGATTTCGCTGCTGAAGCTGACCCGCGGCCAGGTCAGCGAAGTGGCGCGGCTGGCCGGTCGCAACCGCACCGAGGTATACCGGCTGCTCCAGCGCCATGGCCTCACCCCCGCGCTGTTCAAGGACCGCGACGACGCATGAGTGTCAGGCATCAGCGACGCCTTCCCTATCGTGCAGGCAGCCGATTCCCGTGCCATCACGACATCAGCTTGATTTAAAACACGTTTATGGATTGGCACGGCCTCTGCTTTAGGAGAGATACCGCCTTTTGGCGCGCTTATCAACCCCAAGAGGAGAACACCATGTTTGGATGGGCCGTTACGTTTCTGATCGTTGCAATCATCGCCGGCATTTTCGGTTTTGCCGGGCTGGCGGGCACCGCTGCCTGGATCGCCAAAGTGCTGTTCGTCGTCGGCCTGGTGGTATTTCTGGCGCTGCTGGTCTCGGGCCGCCGCCCGCCAGCCCTGTAATACGCCCGGTGCACAGAAAAGGGGAGGCTTGCCTCCCCTTTTTGATTGCCTATTTTCCGTAGCTGTCGCCGATGGCCGACAAAATAATTCAATCAGAACAACTGCCTAACAAAGCCCATCCGGATCCGTCGCCGACAGGCGACATATCGCCCGCCCAAGCGGACGCAAGTCCGCACCCCGTCCCGTAAGAATTATCCATCCTATTGTTTTTATTGGAAAAAACAGAGCTGGCACGGTCGTCGCTATACCCCTCCTCGAGTGCATCTGCATTCGTCATTCAACCATTAAGGAGCTGAACATGAAATCCATTCACCCCAACTTTCTGACCCTTACGCTTGCCGGCCTGCTGAGCGCCGCCTCGGCTTCTGTCCTGGCCCAGCCCACGGCCGAAGCTGCCCCGGCAGTCTCCGCCCCCGCCCCTGCCTCGGGTGCCCCCAGCTTCCAAAGCGTGGACAGCAATAAGGACGGCAAGATCAGCCTGGCGGAATTCAAGGCGCTGGGCGGAAACGAGCAGGTCTTCGCCCAAATCGACGCCAACCAGGACAAGTCCCTGAGCCAGGACGAATTCGCCAAGCTCGGTTAAGCAAGTCCAGCAGCCAGTCCTGCTGACTGCTTGAGTATTCATTTTGTCGAACCATTACATTGATAGGAGCTAGACATGAAATCCATACAACCCCGCCTACTGACCCTCACCCTCGCTGGCCTGCTGGGCGCCGCCTCGGCGTCTGTCCTGGCCCAGCCCATGCCCGAGGCCGCCCCGGCCACGGGCTCACCCAGCTTCCAAAGCGTCGACAGCAACCAGGACGGCAAAATCAGCTTGACGGAATTCAAGGCTCAGGGCGAAAGCGAGCAGAGCTTCACCAAACTCGACACCGACCAGGACAAGGGCCTGAGCAAGGACGAATTCGCCAAGCTAGGCAAGTCCGGCACCAAGCCCTACTGACTGCTTATGCATTCATTTTGTTGAACCACTACATCGATAGGAGCCAGACATGAAATCCATCCACCCCCGCTTGCTGACCCTCACCCTCGCTGGCCTGCTGGGCGCCGCCTCGGCGTCTGCCTTGGCCGAGCCCATGCCCGAGGCCGCCCCCGCCCCGGGTGCCCCCAGCTTCCAAAGCGTCGACAGCAATGGCGACGGCAAAATCAGCCTGGCGGAATTCAAGGCTCAGGGCGGAGATGACCAGATCTTTACCAAACTCGACGCCGACCAGGACAAGGGCCTGAGCCAAGTTGAGTTTGCCAAGCTGGGCAAGCCGAGCGCCTAACGCGACTGCGCTCTGCGTCGCGGGCGTAAGGGGTCCGCAACGACTTGCTGATCGCACGCCAATTGCCCGACGCTCAGCCAGCCGGCGATGAATCCTTCACAGCCGGCAACATGAATTCAGGAGAACCGATATGAGCAAAGCCATGCCACACCTCAACGACGAGCACATGCAATTGTATGAATGGAGCGGGACCGGAATCGGGGGCACATCAATTCCGGCCAAGTCGAAACGCACCCATCCCTGGCGAGCCTCCTACGCCGTGCTGGGCGTACTGACCAGCCTGCTGGTCCTGAACGGCTGCGACAACCAAGCCTCGGCAGAGCAGGCGGGTGAACAGATCGAGCAGCGAATGCAGGATCGGCCGCTGTACGACGACGCCGCCAGCCAGCCCATGCCGGAAGCTGAGGCGGGCGCGCCGGCTGCGGATGCGGATGAAGCGCCGGCGCAGCCTGGCGAAACGATCGAGCCACTCGGAGAAGGCCAGCAAACGCAGTGACCGGCCGTGCCAATGAAAAAGGCCGGGCGCGCGATGCGCCCGGCCTTTCACGTTCATGCCATCAGCCGGTCAGAACGTGTGGCTGTACATCAACTGCCAGTTGACCTGGCTGTGCTCGATGGTCATGCCGCCATTGCCGTAAGGCGGGTTGGGGCCTGTTCCCGTCACCGACACTTCCGGCGCATAGCTCAGGCCGAAATTGACCTCGGACTGCTTGTTGAAGGCATAGCCGAAGCCCACCGTGTAGTGATCTTCGACGATCGCCGGCCACAGATAGTTGACGTTCTGATCCGGGATCGGGTTCTTGCCGTGGTTGTAGCCGACGCGGCCGTTGAAGGCGTCGCTGAACCGGTAGGCCAGGCCCAGCGCCAGCACGATCTGGTCGTCCCAGTCCTGCTTGAACGGGACAACCATGCCATTGTCGCTGTTATAGATCGTCACGGTATTCATGCTGCTGCCCCACATCACGTCCTTGACGTCGGCCGCGACCATGAGACGGTCGTTCGCCTGCCAGGCCAGGCCCAGACCGACGACGGGCGGCATGTCGAAGCCATCCACCGTGTAGGCGCCGTCCTCGAGGTCGGGCAGGTTGCCTGCGGTCTGGTAGGCGCCGCCGACGGTGATCGCATCGTTGAGCTTGTAGGTGAAGCCGAGCTTGGCCGCCACGCTGTAGCCCTTGGCCTCGCCGGTGAAGTCGCTGTCGTCGGTGAAATCGATTTCTTTACCCGGATAGGCGGGATTGAGGTCGGCCACCAGGTCCATGCCCCCCCACACGACGTCGACGCTGCCGCCGATGTTGAAACGCTCGTTGACGCTGTAGGCGATCGGGAAGATCACCCGGCCCACGCTCACCTGCGCCTTGTCGCCGTTGGCATATTTGGTGCCCATGCCGCCTTGGCCGTAGATGCCGACGCCGTAGGCGAGATTGCCCTGCTTCTTCACGTAGCCAATCGCCGGCATGTAAAAAGCTTCATCCTCGGAGGTCCCCATGGGGGTCTGCACGTCCGGGCCGACGAAGCCCACCATCACGTCGAGGCGGCTACCGTCCGCCATCAGGCCCAGCGTGGCCGGGTTGTTCGCCATCGCGGCCGTGCCGTTGTCATAGGCCATGGCGGCGCCGCCCATGCCCGCAGCGATCGGGCCATAGGCTTCCATCACCATGCCGTTGGTGGCGATGGCCAGGCTGGGCACAGCCAGTCCCACCGCGGCAAGCGTGGCCGCGAGTTTGTTCAGTTGCATCGGGGTCTCCTCCAAGAGATCTCGTTGATAGTTCAGAAAAGTCGAAAATTCTAACCTATTAACGTACCTTATTACCCCGAACTGAAGGATGCAGTGGAAACATTTCCGCAACATTCGCGCCCTGTTCGCGGTTACATACCGTTACACCTCGTTACCCCTCCCAAACATGCCGCTTACACGGCGCGCCCACAGTGCAGTTGTCCGCTGAATCCCCGCAATCTCAGCGACACCCACCACTGAACAGGAGCGACACCATGAAAAGCAATCTAATGAAAAAAACCTTCGGCATTCTGGCACTGAGCATCTTGGGCCTGGCGGCAACCGGTGCCCAGGCTGCCTGGGACCGTGGCGGCCAAGGCCACAAGCAGACTTACCAGCAAACCAAGGCGTACAGCCAGCAGATCAACGCGCGCCAGGATCGGCAGATGGAACGCATCCAGGCCGGAAAGCGCGAAGGCAACCTGCGCCGCGCCGAATTCCGCGAGTTGATGCACGAACAACGAGAAATCCGGGCAATGGAACGTTATTTCAGCGACGATGGCGTCATCAACTCACGCGAATTCAAGCGCCTCGATCGCGCGCTGAATATCGCCAGCCGCAACATTCGGGCGGAAAGGCATGACCGCGAGGTCCGCCGCGGTGCCTACGGCCACAATTCAGGGTTCAATTGAACCCGACGACTCACCCCTGCTCACGGCCAGGCACGCCAAGCCTGCTAAAATGACGGTTTTGCGTCCTGGCCTGCCCCATGTCTGCCCTCAAGAACGATACTTTCCTGCGCGCGCTGCAACGCCAACCCACTGATTACACGCCGATGTGGCTGATGCGCCAGGCCGGCCGCTATTTGCCGGAATACAACGCCACCCGCGCCCGCGCCGGCGATTTCCTGACCCTGTGCAAGACGCCTGACCTGGCGACCGAGGTGACGTTGCAGCCGCTGGCGCGCTATCCGCTCGACGCCGCCATTCTGTTTTCCGACATCCTCACCGTGCCCGACGCGATGGGCCTGGGCCTGTATTTCTCGCAGGGCGAAGGCCCGCGCTTCGAGCGCCCGCTGCGCGACGAGTGGGAGATCCGCGACCTCTCCGCACCCGACCCCCACGACAAACTGGGCTACGTGATGGACGCGGTGCGTTCGATCCGCCGCGCGCTCGACGGCTCGGTGCCGCTGATCGGCTTTTCCGGCAGCCCCTACACGCTGGCCTGCTACATGGTCGAAGGCGGCGGCTCGGACGACTACCGCCACATCAAGACCATGCTGTACAGCCGTCCCGACCTCCTGCACCGCATCCTCGAAGTGAACACCCGTGCGGTGATCGACTACCTCAACGCGCAGATCGAGGCCGGCGCGCAGGCGGTGATGATTTTCGACTCCTGGGGCGGCAGTCTCACCCCGCACGCGTACAAGGAATTCTCGCTCGACTACATGGAGCGCATCGTCGCCGGCCTGATCAAGGAGCGCGAAGGCCGGCGCGTGCCCAGCATCATCTTCACCAAGGGCGGCGGCAACTGGCTGGAATCGATGGCCGGCATCGGCGCCGACGCGGTGGGGCTGGACTGGACCCTCGACATCGGCGAGGCGCGCCGGCGCGTCGGCGATAAAGTGGCGCTGCAGGGCAACCTCGACCCCTGCGCCCTGCACGGCACGCCGGAGAGCATCCGTACCGAAGCCACGCGCATCATCGACAGTTACGGCAACCACCCCGGCCACGTGTTCAACCTCGGCCACGGCATTTCGCAGTTCACCAACCCGGACAACGTCAGCGTGCTGGTCGAGGCGGTGCACAGCCACAGCCGCGCGGTGCGCGCAGCCTGATTTTTCAGCCTCGCCACCCGCCTAACTTTTATTCATCTGGAAACGCCATGAAATCCTTTTTGATCAGCCTGTTTGCCGTCTTCATCGGCTTCTCCTTCATCGTGCCGGACGCCGAAGCGCGCCGCATGGGCGGCAGCAAATCCTTCGGCATGCAGCGCACCGCGCCGGCCAAGCAGAACGTCGCGCCGACGCCGCAGCGCCAGCAGACCGGCACCGCGCCGACCACCGCCCCGCAGAAGCGTTCGTGGATGGGGCCGATCGCTGGCCTCGCCGCCGGTTTGGGTCTGGCCGCGCTGTTTTCCCATCTCGGTCTGGGCGAAGAAATGGCCAGCTTCCTGATGCTGGCGCTGCTGGCGATGGCCGCCTTCATGCTGTTCCGCTTCTTCATGCGCCGCAATGCGCCGGCACCCGCGACGCAGTACGCCGGCATGCCGCAGCACGGATCCGCCGCGTTTGACCAGCCCTCGGCGACCCTGGGTGGCGGCAGCGCCACGGTCGGCGCCTTCCCGCCCGGTTTCGACGCCGACGCCTTCGCGCGCGAGGCCAAGCTCAACTTCATCCGCCTGCAGGCGGCGTTTGACGCCGCCAACCTGGACGACCTGCGCGCCTTTACCTCGCCCGAAGTGTTCGCCGAAATCAGCATGCAGTTGGCCGAACGCGGCGACGCCGCCCAGATCACCGACGTCATGGCGCTCGACGCCGAGGTGCTGGAAGCGGTCGACGAGGGCAACCGCCACGTCGTCAGCGTGCGCTTCACCGGCCAGGTGCGCGAAGCCGCCGATCAGGACGTGCTGCCGCTCGACGAAATCTGGCATCTCACCAAACCGGCCGGCGGCCAGGGCGGCTGGGTCATTGCCGGGATCCAGCAGCAACAAAGCTAGAAAGAACAAGGCCTTGCGCACCAGCTAGGCGCGCGAGGCCTTGTAAAATCAAGTGAAGAAGCATTGACTTATGCACAATTCTGGCGCAGAGGAACTTTTTTTGTTTCAATGGCTTGACAGCCAAGCCAAGTTTATAAGTCTCTGATAAACAACGATTTGCTGGTTTGCCTTCTTTTTAGCCTGTGATGCCTGTCCGCCTGAATACGGGCGTTTGACGGCAGTCAACACAAACCGCCCACACAATTATCCACAGCTTGCGTGGACAACACCAAATAAGGCTTGGCAAACAGCCACTTAGTGAATTTTTCCCGACACCCGATCAGGATACGCCGCTAACATGCCGTCCATCCTCCAGGTCGCGCTCGATACGCCGCTGCACCGGTTGTTCGACTACCGCCTGCCGGACGACGCAGGCACGGTGCAGCCCGGCAGCCTGGTCGAGGTGCCGTTCGGTCGCACCCGCCAGGTCGGCATCGCGCTGGGGCCGGTGGCCGACAGCACGGTCGGGGCAGGCAAGCTGCGCGATGTGATCCGCGTGCTGGACGACCGCCCCGCGCTGTCGCCCGACATCCTCCGCCTGGCGCAGTTTTGCGCCGACTATTACCACTATCCGCTGGGCGCGATTCTGCTCGCCACCCTGCCGCCGCGCCTGAAGAACGCCACGCCCTTTGTCGCCGATACGCCCTGGCTGGTGCTGACCGAAGCCGGGCAGGCCGCCGAACCCGGCGCCCGTGCCCGCGCGCAGCGCGCCCTGCTCGATGCCTTGCGGGCGGCGCCGCAGGCGCGCGACGCCTTGCGTGCGCAGAAGCAAGGCCGCCACGCCGCCGCGCTGGTGGCGGCCGGCTGGGCGGCGTGGACCAGCGTTCCCCCCCCAACAGCCGACGCGCCTCGGACGGCCGAGTCGCCCCCGGCCACCGCCGGGCAACAGGCCGCGCTCGATGCGCTGCTGCCCGCGCTGGGGAAATTCGGCGTCCACCTGGTCCACGGCGTCACCGGCAGCGGCAAGAGCGAGCTGTATCTGCGCCTGATCGATGCGGTGCTGGCGCGCGGCCGGCAGGCACTGGTGCTGATCCCCGAGATCGCGCTGACCCCGCAGCTGGAGCAGCATTTCCGCCGCCGCTTTCCCGGGCGCCGCTTCGCCACCCTGCACAGCGGCCTGGGCGAGAAGGAGCGCGCGGAGAACTGGCTTGCCGCGCCCGAGTGCGACGTCCTGCTCGGCACCCGGCTGTCGGTGTTCGCGCCGCTGCCGCGGCTGGGGCTGATCGTGGTGGACGAGGAGCACGACGCCTCGTTCAAACAGCAGGACGGCCTGCGCTATTCGGCGCGCGACGTCGCGATTGCGCGCGCCAAGCAACGCGGCGTGCCGGTGGTGCTCGGCTCGGCCACGCCCTCGCTGGAGAGCTACGCGCAGGCGCTTTCCGGGCGCTATCAGCTGATCGAGTTGAAGCAGCGCGCGATCAGCCAGGCGCGGCTGCCGGACATCGAGCTGGTCGACCTCAAGCACATCCCGCTCGACAACGGCCTCACCCGCCCCGCCCTGCAGGCGCTGACCGACACCCTGGGGCGCGGCGAGCAGAGCCTGGTCTTCCTCAACCGCCGCGGCTACGCGCCGGCGCTGTACTGCCCGAGCTGCGGCTGGGTGTCGCCCTGCCCGCGCTGCTCGGCGCGGCTGGTGCTGCACCGCACCTCACACCGGCTGAAGTGCCACCACTGCGGCCTGGAATCACGCATCCCGACCGAATGTCCGAGTTGCGGCAATCCGGACTTAAAGCCGCTCGGCCAGGGCACCCAGCGCCTGGAGGAAACCCTCACCGCGCGCCTGCCCGCCGCGCGCATCCGCCGCATCGACCGCGACACCATGCGCCCGCGCGCCTGGGCCGAGCTCGGCGCGGCGGTGCACGGCGGCGAAATCGACATCCTGGTCGGCACCCAGATGCTGGCCAAGGGCCACGACTTTCCCAACATGACGCTGGCGCTGATCCTCGACACCGACGGCGCGCTCTACAGCCCCGACTTCCGCGCCACCGAGCGCCTGTTCGCCCAGCTGATGCAGGTGGCCGGCCGCGCCGGCCGCGCCGACAAACCCGGCCGCGTGCTGATCCAGACCGCCTTCCCCGACCATCCTTTGTTCCGCTACCTGCAGCGCCACGACTTTTCCGGCTACGCGCGGGCACTGCTGGCCCAGCGCCGCCAACTCGACCTGCCGCCGTTCACCCGCCAGGTCCTGCTGCGCGCCGAAGCGCCGACGATGGCCGCGGCGCTGGCCTTTCTGCAGCGCGCCGCGGCGCTGGCGCCCGCCACCGCCGGCGTCAGCGTGTTCGCCGCCACCCCGGCGCCGATGGCGCGCGTGGCCAATCTGGAGCGCGCGCAGCTGCTGATCCAGTCGGCGCAGCGCCAGGCCCTGCAGGCCTTCGTGCGCGACTGGCGGCCGCAGTTCGACAGCATCCGGCCGCGCGTGGCGCGCTGGTCGCTCGACGTCGACCCGCTGCTGTTTTGATGCCCCGCGCGCGGCGCTTATAATCGCGGGCTACTCATTTCGAACACTGAAGGCGTGCGGGTTGGCGTCCTCTTTGTAAGCCCATGTCCGACACCCATCCGCTCAAAGACCAGATCGCCCTGCTGATCGGCGCAGCCCTCGAAACGGTGGCGCCCGACGCCCCGGTCAGCCTCGAGATCGAGCGCCCGAAGAATCCCGCCCACGGCGACTTTTCCAGCAACGCCGCGATGCAGCTGGCGCGGCCGCTGAAGCGCAATCCGCGCGAGTTGGCGCAGCTGATCCTGACCGAACTGCCAGCCTCCCCGCTGGTCGCCAGGACCGAAATCGCCGGCGCCGGCTTCATCAATTTCCACCTCACGCCCGCGGCCTGGCACGGCATCGTGCGGCGCGTCCGCACCGAAGGCGCGCAATTCGGCCGCGGCGACGCGGGCCGCGGGCACCGCGTGCTGGTCGAGTTCGTCTCCGCCAACCCGACCGGTCCGCTGCACGTCGGCCACGGCCGCCAGGCGGCGCTGGGCGACGCGATCTGCAACCTGTACGCGGCGCAGGGCTGGGAGGTGTATCGCGAGTTCTACTACAACGACGCCGGGGTGCAGATCGCGACCTTGGCCAACAGCGTGCAGGCGCGCGCGAAGGGTGCAAAGCCGGGCGACGCCGCGTGGCCGGAAACCGCCTACAACGGCGACTACATCGCCGACATCGCGGCGGATTTTCTGGCGAAAAAGACGGTGAAGTCGGACGACCGCGAATACACCGCGAGCGGCGACGTCGACGATCTCGACAGCATCCGCCAGTTCGCCGTCGCCTACCTGCGCCACGAGCAGGACCTCGACCTCCAGGCCTTCGCGGTGCGCTTCGACCACTACTATCTGGAGTCGAGCCTGTACACCAGCGGCCGCGTCGCGGCGACGGTGCAGAAGCTCATCGACGCCGGCAAGACCTACGAGCAGGACGGCGCGCTGTGGCTTCGGACCACCGACTACGGCGACGACAAGGACCGCGTGATGAAGAAGTCCGACGGCACCTACACCTATTTCGTGCCCGACGTCGCCTACCACATCGACAAGTGGGCGCGCGGCTACGAGCGCGCGATCAACATCCAGGGCACCGACCACCACGGCACCATCGCCCGCGTGCGCGCCGGCCTGCAGGCCGCCAACGTCGGCATCCCCGAGGGCTATCCCGACTACCTGCTGCACACGATGATCCGGGTCATGCGCGGCGGCGAGGAGGTGAAGATCTCCAAGCGCGCCGGCAGCTACGTCACCCTGCGCGACCTCATCGACTGGACCAGCAAGGACGCGGTGCGCTTCTTCCTGCTCTCGCGCAAGGCCGACACCGAATACATCTTCGACGTCGATCTGGCGGTCGCCAAGAACACCGACAACCCGGTGTTCTACGTGCAATACGCCCACGCGCGCATTTGCCGCGTGTTTGAAGAATGGGGCGATGCGCCCGCCGCACTCGACGCCGTCGACCTCGCGCCGCTGGCCGCGCCGCACGAGCTCGCACTGATGCAGCGCCTGGCCGAATACCCCGAGGTCGTCGCCGGTGCCGCGCGCGACCTGGCGCCGCACCTGCTGGTGCACTACCTGCAAATGCTGGCGGGCGACTTCCACGCCTGGTACAACGCCGAGAAATTCCTGGTCGAGGATGCCGCGACCAAACTCGCCCGGCTGGCGCTGGCCGACGCTACCCGCATCACGATCGTCAACGGCCTCGCCTTGCTCGGCGTGTCCGCCCCGGAGAAAATGTAGCCATGGCAAAACCCGCATCCCGCAACACCCGCCGTTCCGGCGGCAATTCCATTTTCACCGGCGTGCTGATCGGCCTCACCGTCGGCGCGGTGCTCGCCGTGGGCGTGGCACTCTGGATCACCGGCAGCAATCCGTTCAGCTCCGCCACGCCGCCGACGGCCCCCAGCCAGCCGCTGCCCGCCACGCCCGAGGCCGCGCCCAGCTTCGACTTCTACAAGGTCCTGCCGAGCGACACGCCAAGCGTGCTGCCGCCGGCCACCGCGCCCGCCGCGGCCGCGCCGCGCTATTACCTGCAGGCGGGCGCGTTTAAAAATGCGGACGACGCCGACAACCTGAAGGCGCAACTGGCGATGCTCGGCGTCGAAGCCGTGATCCAGACCGGCGAGGTCGCCGACAAGGGTGTGCTCCATCGCGTGCGCGTCGGCCCCTTTGGCGCCATGGATGAAGTGAATCGCACCCGCAGCCTGCTGACGCAGAACGATATCCCTTCCACGCTGGTCAAAGAAATTCCCACCCCTCAGGAGACGCCTTGATGTTCACCCGCGCACTGGCTTTTTTGGCCGCCACCGTCCTTTCCCTGTCCGCCCTGGCCGCTGGCCCGGAAGCCTTCGAAGGGCACGAATACGCCCGCCTGAAAAACCCGCAGCCGGTCGCCACCGGCAGCAAGGTCGAGGTGCTGGAGTTCTTCTGGTATCGCTGCCCGCACTGCTTTCAGCTCGAACCCGGTCTCAATGCGTGGCTGAAGACCCTCCCCCGGGACGCCCAGGTGCGGCGCGTGCCGGCGGTGTTCCGTGACGACTGGATGCCGGGCGCCAAGCTCTATTACACCCTCGAGCAGATGAACCTGCTCGACCGCCTGCACCACAAGGTGTTCGACGCCTACCACGTGGAGAACATCAATCTCAACGACCCAGGCGTGCTGGGCGGCTGGATCGCGAAGCAAGGTGTCGACCGCAAGAAATTCCAAGGCATCTACAACTCCTTCTCCACCCAGTCGAAAGCCACCCAGGGTGCGCAGCTGGCCACTGCCTACGCCATCAGCGGCGTGCCCGCCTTCATCATCGACGGCAAGTACACCACCTCGGTGTCGATGGCCGGCAGCCAGGCGCGGCTGTTCGAAGTGCTCGACCAGCTGATCGTCAAGGCACGCGCCGAGCGCGGCAGCAAGAAGTCCGCGAAGTAGCGCTGTTGCCGACCGCCCCGCTCAAGGTCTTGGATAAACCCTTGCGGGTTTTCATCACCGGCGCCAGTTCCGGCCTTGGCGCGGCGCTGGCGCGGCATTACGGCGCGCTCGGCGCACAACTGGGGCTGGCCGGCCGCCGGCTCAACGGCCTGCAGGACGCGGGCGCCGGACTGGACGCGCGGCTGTATGCGGCCGATGTGCGCGACGCCGCCGCCATGCAAGCGGCGGCCGCGGCGTTCTTGAACGAAGTCGGCCCGCCCGACATCGTCATCGCGGCCGCGGGCATCAGCGTCGGCACCCTGACCGAGGAGGCGGACGACGCCGCGGTGTTTCGCGCGGTGATGGACGCCAACGTGCTGGGGCTGGTCCACACCTTCCAGCCCTTCATCGCCCCCATGCAAACCCGCGGCGGCGTGCTGTGCGGCATTTCCAGCGTGGCCGGGGTGCGCGGCCTGCCCGGCGGCAGCGCCTATTCGGCCTCGAAAGCCGCCGCCACCGTCTATCTCGAAGCCTTGCGGCTGGAGCTGAAAGCGCGCCGCATCGCCGTGGTCACGGTGGCGCCCGGCTACATCGACACGCCGATGACGCAGATCAACCCTTATGCGATGCCGTTCAAAATGAGTGCCCCGGTGGCCGCGGCGAAAGTGGCGGACTGCATCTCGCGGCGCCGGGCCTACGCCGTCATCCCTTGGCAAATGGCCTGGGCCGCGCGGCTGCTGAAATGGCTGCCCATTCCGGTTTATGATGCAGCATTCGAAAAGGCGCCGCGCAAGCCACGCGGCCTGCCGACCTGATCAGCGTTAGTCAATACAGCGGAGAAGCAATGCCCACCCCCCTCAACATCATCCTCATCGACGATCATCCGCTGCTGCGCATGGGCGTGGCGGGCTACATCCAGCAGGAGCGGGATCTGACGCTTACCGCGCAGCTGGCTAACGCCGCCGAACTGCGCGCCTGGGTGGCCGCGGGCAACACGGCCGACGCCGCGCTGCTCGACCGCTCGCTGCCCGATGCCGACGGGCTCGACCTCGTGTCCGACCTGCGCGACCTCGGCATCAAGGTCATCATGCTCACCATTGCCGACTCCGACGAGGAAATCTCCGAGGCGATCTCGTCCGGCGTCGACGGCTATGTCATCAAGTCCAGCGAGCCCGACCAGGTGCTGGCAGCGATCCGCAGCGTGTGCGACGGCCAGAGCAGCTTCCCGCTCAACATCATGCAGAAGATGGCGCGCGGCGAGCTCAACAACAGCGCCTTGTCGGCGCTGACCGCGCGCGAAATGGAGATCGTCAACCACGTGAAAGAAGGCCTGTCCAACAAGGCCATCGCCTACAAGATGACCCTGTCGGAAAATACCGTGCGCAACCACCTGCGCAACATCATGGAAAAGCTGGGCCTCAGGAACCGCGTCCAGGTCGCCACCCTGGCGCTGAAGGAAGACCACAAGCGGCACTGAGCCGCTTTCAACTCAAGGCAGCGCCACCCTTAGGCGGCTCGCAACGTCAGCCGCCGAAGAATCCCGCCAATCAAGCTATCCCTTGATGTACTGCCAGCCCTGCTTCTGGCGGTTCACAAGATGGACGGCCCCGAATGGCACGACCGTCACGCCGGAAGCCAAATCGCTCTCGACTACGTGTTCAGATTCGAGCGAACGGCCACAGGCGATAACGTGGATGCCTTCGCCCAGAACTTTCTGGATGAGCGGTGCTTCATCGCTGAAAGCCGTCAGCAGCTTCACGTTGGCACCATAGACCACCACTTCGAACCTTGCCGTGGGCAGGACTTCGCGCATATTCGATGCCAGCACCAAGGCTCTTTTGAAATCGGCTCTGTCGCCATTCGCCTGAACCACCACCCCCTCGGACGCTGGCAGTTCATCTGCCGACACCATCGCGGTTAGACCAAAAATCAGCAGCAGTGCGAGTACGGCTTTCTTCATCACATCTTTCCTTTAGTTCAGGTTTTTCGTATGCCGCCACGAAACGCTGTGGCAGTCGTTTGCGGTCGCCCATCCATTCGTGTTGCGAAGGGGGGCAGGACGGTGGGTGACCAGTTTGGTCACTCAACCTGTCAGGCTCAGCGCGGGCCGAGAATCTTGGCCAGCATCTCGCCCGAGGGCGCGCCCTGCATCTTTTGCAGCTTGCCGCTGGCGTCCTTGTAGAAGATGGTGGGGGTGGCCGAGGAGCCGAGTTGCTGCATCAGTTTCTGGTTGGCGTCGAGCTGCGTGCCGATTTTCTCGGGCACCTGGCCCAGCGGTTTGACGCCGCCCGTGGCATGTTGCTGTTCGTGCTGGGTCAGGGCCGCTTGCGGATCCTTGGCCGCGAGGATGGCTGCCGCTTTGCCGGGGCTGGTGGGTCCGAGGATGGCGACCATGACGTGGCGCAACTGCACTTTGCCGGACGTGACCCAGGGCCGGGCGTCATTCCAGAACTTGTTGCAGTAAGGGCAGTTGGGGTCGGTGAAGGTGTAGATGACGCGCGGCGCATTGTTTTTGCCGTCGGCTATCCAGGTACTTTGCTCAAGCTGCTTCCAGGCCCGGTCGGTCATCGGTTTGCTGACCAGCTTCTCCAGCGATTTCTGGCTCAGGTTGTTGCCTTTCGCGTCGATCATGGAGCCGACAATCGCCTGCTTGCCGTCGGCAGTCAGGTAGATGGCGATCGGCTGCATCTCGATCACGCCGGCATAGCCGGTCAGCCCGCCGGGCGCCTTGAACGTGCCGATCACCTCGACCCCCTGGGCTTCGATCGCCTTGATCGGCGCCGGCCAGTCTTTGGCCTGGGCATTCAGGGGCAGGGCGCCGAGCACGGCCAGGCAGGCGGCAAACAGGAGGGAGGGTTTTTTAATCATGGTGTTTCGTTCCTTTACGTTGAAGTGAGAAATCAGTGCGCGCGCAACGGGTTTAATTTGCTCGCCAGCGACGCCGCCGACAGCGCACCCAGGTGGGTGGCGACCAGGCGTCCGCCGGCGTCGTAGAACAGGGTGAGGGGCAAGGTGCCCGAGCCGGCGACGAAACCGAGCCGGGTGTCGCGATCGAGAATGACATTCGCCAGATCGAGCCGGCTGGCGGACAGGTAACGCTGAATGGGCCGGCAGGGCGGGCACCAGCTCGCCCACAGGTTGACGACCAGGGGCTTGCCGTCGGCCAGCGCGGCGAGGGTGGTCGATTCGCCGGACAGCAGCGTCATCGGCATGCCGGACAGCGCCGGCCGTTCCATCAGGCGCAGACCGCCCTGCACCCCCTGCCATGCCAGCACCCAAAACGCCAGCGCCAGGAAGGTCCGTTTGCGTGCCGACAGCCCACGCCAGCCGCGCCGGATCGCGCCCGGCATCGCCGCAATGAATGCCTGGGGATTTTTGCTCACGCGTCTCAATCCTTGCCCGACGCAGCGGCGGACGCGCGCAACGGGCTCAATTTGCTCGCCAGCGAAGCCGCCGACAGCTCGCCCAGGTGGGTATCGACCAGCCGTCCGCTGGCGTCGTAGAACAGGGTGGTGGGCAACGCGCCCGAGCCGACTTCGCGACCGAGGGCGGCGCCGGGATCGAGCAGCACGTTAGCGAGACCGAGCCGACCCGCGCTGAGGTAGCGCTGCGCCGTCGCGCCGTCCTCGCCCTGGTTGACGAACACGAAGTTCACCCCGGCTTCGCGTTGTTGCGCCGCGGCGAGCACCGGCATTTCGCGCCGGCACGGCGGGCACCAGCTCGCCCACAGATTGACGACCAGGGGTTTGCCGTCGGCCAGCGCAGCAAGCTTGACCGGGTCGCCGGTAAGAGACGTCAACGAAAGCGTCGGCAACGCCGGCGGCTCCGTCATGCGCAGCGCGCCGAACAGCGCGCCCCACACCAGCGCCCCTGCCGCCAGCCCCACACCCAGCGGTTTGCGCAGGGCCGGCTGGCGCCAGCCGCGCCAGAGCGCGACCAGCAGTGCCGCCGCGATTCCGGGCCCAATCATGAAACCGCCGTCGCGGATATCGAGCATCGACAACGGTGCGCTGCGGTACGTGTCGAACCAGAACGCGACAAAGGCGAGGCGCGCCGCCAGCACCCCGGCGAGCAGCATGTCGCTCATGGTGTTGACGATGCCAATTTGTTGGCGGCGCCCGACCAGATGCCCCACGCCCGCCGCGACCAGCCCGGCGGCCAGCAACAGCAGTACGCTGATGGGCAGCGCCAGGGGACCAATATTCACTGACAGCATGTTCAGCCTTTCCTGGCCTGTGCCAGACGGGCGAGAAATGCGTCCGCACTGAGTTCGCCGATGATGCGCTCGACGCGACGTTCCTCGCCGTCCGGGCCAATCAGCAGCAGCGTCGGCGGGCCGAGAATCTGGTGCGCGCGCATCAAGGCCTGGTCGTCCGCATCATTGGCGGTGACATCCGGACGCAGCAGCTGTACGTCGGCCAGCGCCTGCTGCACGCGCGGGTCGGCAAATACTTCGTGCTCGATCGCCTTGCACGATACGCACCAGTCGGCGTAGAAATCCACCAGCGTCCACTGACCGCGCTGACCGGCTTCGGCGACCCGGGCGGCGAGCGCCTGCCCGGTCTTGACCGGAACGAAGCGGGCCATGAAATCATTCGCGAGGGCGGTTTGCGCGGGCGCAGCGGAGGCCGTCACAAAGGCCAGCGGCTGCAGCGGGTCGCGTGCGCCGCCGGCCGCGCCGAGCACCATCGCCCCACCCCACAGGCCAAGCAGCAGCGCGAGATAGCGCGACACCAAGCGGCCTTTCGGACAGCCGAGCTGTTGAACCAGCATCAACAGGCTGAGGGCGATGGCCAGCAACCAGGCGCCCCACAAGCCCAGCGTCAGCGCGGCCGGCAACACCCGCGACACGAACACAATCGCGGTGCCGAGCAGAATAAAACCGAACAGCACCTTGACCCGGTTCATCCAGTCGCCGGGACGCGGCAACAGGCGGGCGCCGAGCGTCCCCACCAGCACCAGCGGCGCGCCCATGCCCAGTCCCATGGCAAACAGGGCCAGACTGCCGGTCAGCACGTTGCCGGTATTGCCGATATAGAGCAGCGCACCCGCCAGCGGCGCGGTCATGCAGGGCCCGACCAGCAGCGCCGACAGCACGCCCATGGTTGCGGCGCCGCCAACCGTGCCGCCGCGCTGGCCCTGGCTTGCGTGGTTCAGGCGGTTGCGCAGCACCGCCGGCAACTGCAATTCGTAAAATCCGAACATGGCCAGCGCCAGCGCGACGAACATCAGGCCGAACGTGCCGAGCACCCAGGGGTTTTGCAGTGTCGCCTGCAGATTGGCGCCGGCCAGCGCGGCCGCAGCGCCCACCCCGGCATAGGTCAGCGCCATCGGCAGCACGAAAGCCAGCGAAAGGATAAAACCGCGTCGAGGGCTGGCCCCGCTGCCCGCGATCAGGCTGGAAAGAATCGGCAGCATCGGCAGCACGCAGGGGGTGAAGGTCATCAGCAAGCCCAGGCCGAAGAACACCGCCAGCATCCAGCCCAGATTGGTGCGCGACAAGCGGTCGGCCAGATCCTGGTCGGCGCCGAGTACGCCGTTAAGGGCCAGCTTTGCATCGCCTGCGGACGCGCCCGATGCAGCGTCGGGCGTGGCGGCGACATCGGTCAGCGTCACGCGCAGGGTTTGCGGCGGGTAGCATATTCCCGCGTCGGCGCAGCCCTGCCAGCTGACGTTCAGCGCCTGAGCAGCAGGTGCCTTAACCAAAACGGCCAACTTATCGTGATAAACCTCGGATGCGCCAAAGAACTCATCGTTCTTGATGGTGCCGGCAGGCATCGCGACCTGTTGCACGCTGCCGGTCGGGTCACCTTCGACCTTCACCTGCTTGCGATACAGGTAGTAGCCTTCGCTGATCTTCCAGTTCAGGCGTACCTGACCGTCACCGTCCTGGCTGACGCTGAGACGAAATGCCTGCTCCACCGGCAGAAAATCTTCCTGGGCATGGACCGGCGGCACCCACAACAGGGTAAGGACGATAATCGACCAGAACGATCGCAGCATGAGCGCCTCCAAATCAATGTGAGCGCGCATCTTTGCGAGGCTTGATTAAGGCTGCATTAACGATGCTATTCTCAACCGACTAAATCGTGCCAGGCACAGAAAACAATTTATGCGGGTACTGCTGGTTGAAGATGATGATCTGATTGCCCACGGCATCCAGGCCGGCCTGCGTGCGCGCGGCCTGACAGTGGACGGTGTGAAAACCGCAGCGCAGGCCGAGACCACGCTGTCGGCAGTGCATTGTGACGTGGTGATTCTCGATCTCGGTCTGCCCGACGAGGATGGCATGAGTCTGCTGCAGCGCTGGCGCGCGGATGACATGGCCCTGCCGGTGCTGGTGCTGACCGCACGTGACGCGGTGGAAGATCGCGTCGCCGGGCTGCGTGCCGGGGCGGACGACTATCTGCTCAAGCCTTTCGATCTCGACGAACTGGTCGCGCGTCTTCACGCGCTGCTGCGCCGCGCCGCCGGGCGCAGCGTGGCGACCATCGAGCAGGGCGCGCTGCGCCTCGACCCGGAGCGCGGCGAGGTTTCCCTGCATGGCCGCCCGGTGGTGTTGTCGCGGCGCGAACTGGCGTTGCTGGGCGCGTTGCTGCATGCGCGCGGGCGCATCCTCAGCGTCGACCAGCTCAAGGACAGCCTGTACGGTTTCAGCGAGGAGATCGAGAGCAATGCGCTCAATGTGCATATCCATCATCTGCGGCGCAAGCTCGGCGCCGACCTGATCGAGACCGTGCGCGGGGTCGGCTACCGTTTCAACATGGGGGACGCATGAGCCTGCGATTACGCTTGCTGCTGATGATCGGCGTATCGCTGAGTCTGCTGTGGGGCGGGGTCGCGGTCTGGATGCTGCGCGATCTGGACGATGAAATGCGCCGCACGCTGGATCAGCGTCTCGCGATGTCGGCGCGCATGGTGGCCGGGCTGATCTCGCAGAACCCTGCCGCGTGGGACACGCGCAGCGGGACAGCCGGCGCCTCCACGCTGACCGTACCGGCGACGGCAAAAGGACTTGCCTGCCAGGTCAGCTCGCTGCGAGGCGAGGTGCTCGCGCGCACCCCGGGCGCAACGTCCGCCGCCATCGCAACGACCACGCCCGGTTTTGCCGAGCGCGAAATCGACGGCGAGCGCTGGCGCAGCTACACCGTTGAAGCGCACGGTTTGCGCATCACCACGGCGGATCGCCTGGCCGAGCGCAACACCTTGCTGCGCGACGTGATGGCGGCCGCGATCGTGCCGTTCGTGGTCGCCCTGATCGGTAGCCTGATGATGCTGTGGATCGGGGTCAGAAGCGGTCTGGTGCCGCTGGAACGCCTGCGCCAGGCGCTCGCGCGCCGCGCGCCGGATGCGCTGA
The DNA here is from genome assembly GCA_002256995.1 of Hydrogenophilales bacterium 16-64-40. Lineage (GTDB taxonomy): Bacteria > Pseudomonadota > Gammaproteobacteria > Burkholderiales > Thiobacillaceae > Thiobacillus. Next base: position 187,340 of record NCGX01000002.1, on the reverse strand, counting down.
CGCCGATCCCCGATGCGCCGATGCCGCGCGAGTTGCAGCCGCTGGTCGGAACGCTCAACCAGTTGCTGGAGCGGATGCGCGTGACCATCAGCCGCGAACGCCGCTTTACCAGCGATGCCGCGCATGAATTGCGCACGCCGCTCACTGCGCTCAAAACCCACTTGCAAGTGGCCCGCATCACCCACGGCAAGGACGCCGAGACGGCACTGGATTACGCGGAAGAAGGCGCGTCGCGGCTGCAGTACACCTTGCAGCAACTGCTGACGCTGGCGCAGGTGGAAGGGCCCTTTTCCTGGGACGAGTCGCAGCGCACGTATACCGACGAAGTCGCCTGTCTGGCCATGCGCGATGCAGCGCCCGATGCGCCCGAGCGCGTCGTGCTCGAAAGCGACGACCCCCCGGTCGAACTGGCGCTGCCGCAGGCGCTGGCCGTCACCGCGCTGCGCAACCTGCTCGACAACGCGCTGCGTCACGCGCCGGCACACCACAGCGTCGAACTGAAGATTCAATCCGCGCACGATACCGTCTGTTTCCGCGTGTGCGACAGCGGACCGGGGCTCACCCCGGCTGAACTGACCCGGGTCACGCAACGTTTCTGGCGGCGCGACGCGGGCCGGGGCAGCGGGCTTGGGCTCGCTATCGTTGTTGCCGTTACCGAGCGCTGCGGGGGATCGCTCGCTCTGGTACAGCGCCCCACGGGCGGATTGGAGGCGAGTTTGACATTGCCGAGAGCGAAACGTGGATCGCCCCTGGTTTCCTAGACACAGTTGCATATCAAGCTTATGAGTCTGCATCGAAACGCAGACGCCGCCGCTAACCCCGAAATCGTCTAAATCACTCAACCGTGACCGACTTGGCCAGATTTCGGGGTTTGTCGACGTCGGTCCCTTTTTGCAGGGCGGCGTGATACGACAGCATCTGCAGCGTCACGGTGTGCAGGATCGGTGACAGCGCGCCGTTGCTGCCGCCGGGCAGCTTGATGACGTGCACGAACGTCGATTCCTCGATGTGCACGTCGCCGTCGGCGAACACGTACAGCTCGCCGCCGCGCGCGCGTACTTCCTGCATGTTCGACTTCAGCTTTTCGATCAACTGATCGTTCGGTGCGATCGTGATGACGGGCATGTCCTCGTCCACCAGCGCCAGCGGGCCGTGCTTGAGCTCGCCCGCCGGATAGGCCTCGGCGTGGATGTAGGAAATCTCTTTCAGCTTCAGCGCGCCTTCGAGCGCGATCGGGTAATGCACGCCGCGCCCGAGGAACAGCGCATGATGCTTGTTGGCGAAGCGCTGCGACCAGGCCTCGACCTGCGGCTCCAGCGCCAGCACCTGCTGCGTCTTGCTCGGCAGGCTGCGCAGTTCGGCCAGATACGCGGTTTCCTGCTCCGCGGTGAGCCGCCCGCGCAGCTTGGCCAGCACCAGCGTCAGCAGGAACAGGCCGGCGAGTTGGGTAGTGAAGGCCTTGGTCGAGGCGACGCCGATTTCCGGCCCGGCGCGGGTGAGGAATTTGAGGCGCGAGGCGCGGGTGAGCGCCGACTCCGGCACGTTGCAGATGGTCAGCGTCTTGTCCTGGCCCAGCGCCTTGGCGTGGTTCAGCGCCGCCAGCGTGTCGGCCGTCTCGCCCGACTGCGAGATGGTGACGATGAGCGCGTCGGGGTTGGGCACCGAGGTGCGGTAGCGGTATTCGCTGGCGATTTCGGCGCGTGCCGGAATGCCCGCGATCGCTTCCAGCCAGTACGTGGCCACTTTCGCCGCATGGTAGCTGGTGCCGCAGGCGAGGAAGGTCACCGCGTTCACCTTGCCCAGCACCGCGGCAGCGTCGAAGCCGAACCATTCGGGCTGAACATGCTCCTGCGCCACCGCGATCAGCAGCGTATCGGTCAGCGCGCGCGGCTGCTCGTGGATTTCCTTCTGCATGAAATGGCGGTAATTGCCGAGCTCGGCCATGTCGGCTGACAACTCGGAAATGTGCACGCTGCGGTCGACCGGATTGCCCGCGGCGTCGTATACCGACACCGCCAACAGGCCGATGTCGGCGACGTCGCCCTCTTCCAGGTACATCACGCGCTGGGTCACCGGCAGCAGGGCCGAGACGTCGGAGGCAATGAAGTTTTCCTCGATGCCCAGACCGATCAGCAGTGGACTGCCCTTGCGCGCGCAGATCAACCGATTGGGCGAGTCTTCGCTCACCACCCCGATGGCGTAGGCGCCTTCGAGCTCGGCCACCGCCGTGCGCGTGGCGGCGAGCAGATCTTTCGATTGGCGGTAATACAGTTCGACCAGGTGGGCGATCACCTCGGTATCGGTTTCCGAGGTGAAGACAAATCCGGCCGCCTTGAGCCGGGTGCGCAGCGCCTCGTGGTTTTCGATGATGCCGTTATGCACGACCGCCAGCCTGCCGCTGACGTGCGGATGCGCGTTGGCCTCCGACGGCGCACCGTGGGTGGCCCAACGCGTGTGCGCGATGCCGAGATTGCCGTGCACCTGCTGCGCCGCGCACGCCTCCGCCAGCCCGGCGACGCGGCCGACGCTGCGCACCCGCTGCAGACCACCGTTGATGATGACCAGCCCGGCCGAATCGTAGCCGCGGTATTCGAGGCGCCGCAGTCCTTCGAGCAGAATGGGAACGACGTTACGTTGCGCAACCGCGCCGACAATGCCGCACATGATTAGCCTTCCTTTTTCTGTTTGACCGGCCGCTTCCAGCCGTTGAGGGTGAGCTGTTTCGCCCGCGACAGGGTGAGTTCGCCTGCGGGCGCATCTTTCGTCAGCGTGGTGCCGGCGCCCAGGGTGGCGCCGCGGCCGACGGTGACCGGCGCCACCAGCTGGGTGTCGGAGCCGACGAACACGTCGTCCTCGATCACCGTGCGGTGCTTGTTGGCGCCATCGTAATTGCAGGTAATGGTGCCGGCGCCGATGTTGACCTGCTTGCCCATGGTGGTGTCGCCGACATAGGACAGGTGATTGATCTTGGAGCCGTCGTCGATCTGGCTGTTCTTGATCTCGACGAAGTTGCCGACATGCACGTGTCGCGCCAGCGTGGTCCCGGGGCGGATGCGCGAGAACGGCCCGAGCCGGTTGGCTTCGCCGATGGCCGCATCGTCGATCAGGGTGAAGGCGTCGATGCGCGTGCCCGTCGCCACGGTCACGTTGCGCAGCACGCAGTTGGCGCCCACTTGCACGTCATCGCCCAATTCAACCCGGCCTTCGAACACGCAGTTGACGTCGATGACGACGTCGCGCCCACACGTCAGCGTGCCGCGCACGTCGAGCCGTGCTGGATCCATCAGGGTCACGCCGGCGTCGAGCAGCGCCTGCGCGATCTCGCCCTGATGGACGCGCTCGAGCTGGGCGAGCTGCGCCTTGCTGTTGATGCCCAGCACTTCCCACTCGAATGCCGGCTGGTAAGTGTCCACCTCGACCCCGTCGCGCACTGCCAGCGCGATGATGTCGGTGAGGTAGTACTCGCCCTGCGCGTTCTCGTTTTTCAGCTCGTCTATCCAACGTTTAAGTTGACGGGTCGCGACCGCCAGGATGCCGGTGTTGACTTCACGAATGGCGCGCTCGGCGGGCGACGCATCCTTATGCTCGACGATGCAGGTGACCTTGCCATTTTCGCGCACGATGCGGCCGTAGCCGTCGGGCTGCGCCAGACTCACCGTCAGCAGCCCCAGCTTGCCCGCCTGCGCGGCCGCCACCAGCGGCTGCAGGGTGGCCGCATGGGTCAGCGGCACGTCGCCATAGAGCACGAGCGTCACACTGTCGTTTGCCAGCTGCGGCAGCGCCTGTTTCACCGCATGGCCGGTGCCGTGCTGTTCGGCCTGAAGCACAAACGTCAGCTTGTCGTCAGCCATCGACCGCGGCACGGCCTCACCACCAAACCCATACACCACGCAAACCTGCGCCGCGCCGAGTTGGTGGGCCGTGTCCACCACATGCCCGAGCAGGGGCTTGCCCGCCAGCTTGTGCAGCACCTTGGGCAGGTCGGAGCGCATGCGGGTGCCCTTGCCCGCAGCGAGTATCAGGATTTCAAGCATGGAATGCATACATGTCAGTCGTCAGGAAAATGAACCGCATCAGCCATATCAGTGTGCAAAACGCGCGCCAAGTATAAAGCCTGCGCGCGGCAGCATGTCTTGTTGTCATGCCCACCACTTGGGCCGCCGCACAAACAATTACGGGGACCGAAGTCCCCGTAATTGGCTAGCGTGGAAACGCGATTACTTCAGCGGTGCCAGTTCGACACGACGGTTTTTGAAGCGACCTTCTTCCGTCGCGTTATCCGCAACCGGCTGCGATTCGCCATAGCCCTTGGCGGTCAGGCGATCTGCAGCGACACCGCGGCTGATCAGGAAGTTACGGACCGCTTCTGCGCGCTGCTGCGACAATTTCATGTTGTATGCATCGCTGCCCATGCTGTCTGTGTGGCCTGCAACTTCGATGTCCACATCACCCCATGTTTTCAGCGTCGCGACGTCATTGTCGAGGCTGCCGATGTCTTCCTGACGCAGCGTGGCTTTGTCGAAATCAAAGTTCACGCCCTCGAGCACCAGTTTTTGCGGCGCTGCGGGTTCGGGCGCGGGCGCCGGTGCGACATAAGCGGGCGCGGGCGCAGGTGCGGCCACGGGCTCAGCAGCAACAACCTTCTCGGGCTCGGGCGCGGGCGCCGGCACCTTGCACGGTGCGTCAAGAAGCTGTTTGCCCGGGCAGCCGATCGTCCTGTAAAGCTCGTAACCGACGGTTTTGCCGTCCGCGCTGGCGGCATTGGACGGGTCGTAATAAACGCCTTCAGCCGCGTGAGCGCTGATCGCGCCGGCAGAAATCAGGGTTGCGCCAAGGATGCTGAAAAGAAAAGGGGTTGTACGCATATTAAAGCTCCTATAAAAAACTCAAGCAAAATTCAAGGGACATCCTGAACACTGATGGTGTTTCACAGGATGTTGGGTAATAACGTTCAATTGAGAATACTTAAAACCGCGCGCCGATTCTGTGCGTTACCGAACATAACACAGCATTTTCGAACTCGGTCGCTCAAGACATGCAAAATACATGCCGGAGTGCGATTTGCGTGTCGCAAAAATACGACACAAGAACGATTCTACTACGTATCAAAAATACGGGGACCGTAGTCCCCGTATTCAGTTCAAACAGGAACTTGGCTATTTGTAACGTACCAGTTCGACACGACGGTTCTGGGCGCGGCCCTCCCGCGTATCGTTGCTAACCGCCGGCCGGGACTCTCCGTAGCCCCTGACGGTCAGACGATCTGCCGAGACGCCCTTACTGATCAGGTAGTTACGAACCGCCTCGGCCCGGCGCAGCGACAAACCCAGGTTGTATTCTTCGGTGCCGATGTTGCACGTGTGGCCTGCAACCTCCACATCCACATCCCCCCATTCTTTCAGGGCGACGATATTCTGGTCGAGGATGGGGTAATCCTGCGGCCGGATGACCGCCTTGTCGAAATCAAAATTCACGCCTTCCAGCACCAGCGTCGCGACCGGTACGGGTTCCGCCGCAGGCGCAAGCGGCGCGGGCTCAGGCGCTGCCTCTGGTGCAGGCGGCGCAGCCGCAGGCTCGGGTTCGGGCGCTTCGGCAACCGGCGCAGGCGGCGGCGGCACTGGACAAGGCGTGCCAAGAAGCTCACGACCCGGGCAGCCGATCGTCCTGAAAAGCTCATAACCGGTGGTATAGCCACTCGGGCTGGCGGCATTGGTCGGATTGTAAAAAGGGGCATCTTCCGCATATGCCGCTGCAGCCCCAATCGACATCAGGGTTGCGCCTAGGACACTGACAAGAAAAGGTGTTGTACGCATTTTACGCTCCTATAAACATTGAAAATGGGGCGCGCCATGGTGTTCCCAAGATACTAGGCGGCACCAGGTATCGAATCGATAACCCGCGACAATCGTCGTCGTTCATCCGCGATCCACATTGAACATCCATTGCTTTTATCAAGCGCTACTGCTTGAAAACTAGTCCAATAATCCGTTCAGTCAACCCTTGTTCCGCCTTTTGCATTGTGACCCGTCCGCCCGAATGGTTGCCGCCGCCGCCTTTTTTCCATAAAAAAGGCAACCCGAAGGTTGCCTTTTTGTTAGCGCCTGCCGTGGGTCAGGTCAGCTTGCGCAGCTTCTTGATCGCAGCCAACTGGGCCACCGCCTGGGCCAGTTCGGCCTGCGCTTGCGCGTAGTCGATGGTGGCGGCCTTGTCTTTCATCGCGTCCTCGGCGGCGCGCTTGGCCTCGAGGGCCTTGGCTTCGTCGAGGTCGGCGCCGCGAATGGCGGTGTCGGACAGGATGGTGACGACATGCGGCTGGACTTCGAGAATGCCACCGGAGACGTAGACCAGCTCTTCTTCAGCCTGGTTCGGCACTTTGATCCGTACCGAACCGGCTTTGAGCGTGGTCAACAACGGGGTGTGGAGCGGGTAGATACCGAGCTCACCCCGCATGCCGGGAGCAATCACCACTTCGGCGGTGCCGGAGTAAAGTAGTTTTTCTGCGCTAACGATGTCGACGCGTAGGGTCATGGCCATTTTAAAACCTCGTTAGGGGTCAGGGATCAAGCGTCAGGGATCAGGGGTGGTGCGGCTACGCCGCGCTTTTCCCTGAACCTGAATCCTGATCCCAGATCCCTTGCTTATTGAATCGTCTTCGCCTTTTCGACCGCTTCTTCGATCGGGCCGACCATGTAGAAGGCCTGCTCGGGAAGGTGGTCGTATTCGCCGTCGACAATCGCCTTGAAGCCGGCCACGGTCTCTTTCAGCGTGACGTACTTGCCCGGCGCGCCCGTGAAGACTTCAGCGACGAAGAACGGCTGCGACAGGAAGCGCTGGATCTTACGCGCACGTGCCACCGACAGTTTGTCTTCGGGCGAGAGTTCGTCCATGCCGAGAATCGCGATGATGTCGCGCAGCTCTTTGTAGCGCTGGAGCGTGCCCTGCACCGCACGGGCGACGTTGTAGTGCTCTTCGCCGACAACCTGCGGATCGAGAATGCGCGAGGTCGAGTCGAGCGGATCCACTGCGGGGTAGATGCCCAGTTCGGCGATCTGGCGGGACAGCACCAAGGTCGCATCGAGGTGGGCGAAGGTGGTCGCGGGCGACGGGTCGGTCAAGTCGTCCGCCGGCACGTACACGGCCTGGAACGAGGTGATCGAGCCGGTGCGGGTCGAGGTGATGCGTTCCTGCAGGCGGCCCATTTCGTCGGCCAGCGTCGGCTGATAGCCCACGGCTGAAGGCATCCGGCCCAGCAGCGCGGACACTTCGGTGCCGGCCAGCGTGTAACGGTAGATGTTGTCGACGAACAGCAGCACGTCGCGGCCTTCGTCACGGAAGTATTCGGCCATGGTCAGACCGGTCAGCGCGACGCGCAGGCGGTTGCCGGGCGGCTCGTTCATCTGGCCGTAGACCAGCGCGACCTTGTCCAGCACGCCGCCTTCTTTCATCTCGTGATAAAAGTCGTTGCCTTCGCGGGTCCGCTCACCGACGCCGGCGAACACCGAGAAGCCCGAGTGGGCCACGGCGATGTTGCGGATCAGTTCCATCAGGGTCACGGTCTTGCCCACGCCGGCGCCGCCGAACAGGCCGACCTTGCCGCCCTTGGCGATCGGCATGATCAGGTCGATGACCTTGATGCCGGTTTCGAGAATTTCCACCGAAGCAGCCTGATCGGCATACGCCGGGGCCTTGCGGTGGATCGGCATGTGCGTTTCGGCGGCAACGGGACCGGCTTCGTCGATGGGTTCGCCGAGCACGTTCATGATGCGACCCAAGGTGGCCTGGCCGACCGGCACCATAATCGGGCTGCCGGTGGCGAGCACGTCCATACCGCGGCGCAGGCCGTCGGTCGAGCCCATTGCGATGGTACGCACCAAACCGTCGCCCAGCTGCTGCTGGACTTCGAGGGTGAGCTCGGGGGACTGCATTTTCAGCGCTTCAAAGACCCTGGGCAAGGCATCACGTGAAAACTCCACGTCCACCACGGCACCGATGATCTGAACAATTTTTCCGTTGCTCATGCTTGTTTCCTAAGAAGATTAAATTCTGTGATCGCGCAATTCAGTGTATTGGGCACGTTCAAACCGCAGCCGCACCAGCGACGATCTCCGACAGTTCCTTGGTGATCGCAGCCTGGCGGGTCTTGTTGTAGACCAGCTTCAGTTCGCCGATCACGTCCTTGGCGTTGTCGGAAGCGGATTTCATCGCCACCATCCGCGCCGATTGTTCACACGCGATGTTCTCGGCAACGCCCTGATACACCAGCGACTCGATGTAGCGCATCAGCATCTCGTCGACCACCGGCTTGGCATCGGGTTCGTAGATATAATCCCAGTGCTTTTTCAGGCTCGCTTCCGCTTCGTCTTCCTGTCGCGCCAGCGGCAGCAGCTGGGTCAGCGTGGGCTCCTGCTTCATGGTGTTGATGAAGCGGTTGTAGACGATGTACAGCGCATCGATCCTGCCTTCGAGATAGGCATCCAGCATGACCTTGACCGGGCCGATCAGCTTGTCCATGTGCGGGGTATCGCCCAGGCCGGTGAGCTGCGACACCACGTTCGAGCCCAGGCGCTGCATGAACCCCAGCCCCTTGTTGCCGAACGCGGTGACGTCGATGGCGATGCCGGCGGTTTCCCACTGCTTCATCTGGTTCACCGCCAGACGGAAGACGTTGGTGTTGAGGCCGCCGCACAGGCCCTTGTCGGAGGTGATGACGATGACGCCGACGCGCTTGACGGTGTCACGCGCGATCACGAAGGGATGCTTGTATTCCGTGTGCGCGTATGCCAGGTGAGTGGCGACATTTGCAATTTTCTCGGCATACGGGCGCGCGGCCCGCATGCGCTCCTGTGCCTTGCGCATCTTGGACGCGGCGACCATCTCCATCGCCTTGGTGATCTTGCGCGTGTTTTCCACGCTCTTGATCTTGGTTCGTATCTCTTTTCCGGCTGCCATAATGGCTCCTAATCAGCGCGGTCTATATCAATAGACGCCGGTTTTCTTGAACTCTTCCACCGCGGCGGTGAGCGCCTTTTCGTTGGCTTCGTCAAGGGCACCGCTGGTTTCGACGGCGTCCATGACGCCGGCAGCCTTCGACTTGACGAAGGCCATCAGCGCGGACTCGAATGCCAGGATCTTGTTGACCTCGACGTCGTCCATGTAGCCTTTGTTGACAGCGAACAGAGTTAGCGCCATTTCCGAAACCGACATCGGCGAGTACTGCGCCTGCTTCATCAGTTCGGTCACGCGGCGACCGCGCTCCAGCTGCTTGCGGGTGGCTTCGTCGAGGTCGGACGCGAACTGAGCGAAGGCCGCGAGTTCGCGGTACTGCGCCAGCGCCAGACGGATACCGCCGCCAAGCTTCTTGATGACCTTGGTCTGCGCAGCGCCACCGACGCGCGACACCGACAGACCGGCGTTGATCGCGGGACGGATACCGGCGTTGAAGAGGTCGGTTTCCAGGAAGATCTGGCCGTCGGTAATCGAGATCACGTTGGTCGGCACGAAGGCGGATACGTCGCCGGCCTGCGTTTCGATGATCGGCAGCGCAGTCAGCGAACCGGTCTTGCCTTTGACGGCGCCGTTGGTGATCTTCTCGACGTAGTCGGCGTTGACGCGCGCGGCACGCTCGAGCAGACGCGAGTGCAGGTAGAACACGTCGCCCGGGTAGGCTTCGCGGCCCGGCGGACGGCGCAGCAGCAGCGACACTTGACGGTAGGCCCAGGCCTGCTTGGTCAGGTCGTCGTACACGATCAGCGCGTCTTCACCGATGTCACGGAAGTACTCGCCCATGGTGCAGCCGGCATACGGTGCGATGTATTGCATCGCGGCCGCGTCGGCGGCGGTCGCGGCGACGACGATGGTGTGATCCATCGCGCCGTGCTCTTCCAGCTTGCGCACCACGTTGGCGACCGAAGAGGCCTTCTGGCCGATGGCGACGTAGATACACGTCACGCCGGTGCCCTTCTGGTTGATGATGGCGTCGATCGCGACGGCGGTCTTGCCGGTCTGGCGGTCGCCAATGATCAGTTCGCGCTGACCACGGCCGACCGGCACCATGGCGTCGATCGACTTCAAGCCGGTCTGCACCGGCTGGTCGACCGATTTGCGTTCGATCACGCCGGGCGCGATACGCTCGATCGGCATGGTTTTATCGGAGGCGATCGGGCCCTTGCCGTCGATCGGCTGCCCCAGGGAGTTCACCACACGGCCGAGCAGCCCACGGCCCACCGGCACTTCGAGAATGCGTCCGGTGCACTTGACGACATCGCCTTCCGTGATGTGCTCATAGTCGCCCAGGATCACTGCGCCGACCGAGTCGCGCTCGAGGTTCAAGGCCACGCCGAACGTGTTGCCCGGCATTTCGATCATCTCGCCCGACATCACGTCGGACAAACCATGAATGCGGACGATGCCGTCGGTGACGGAAACGATCGTGCCCTGGGTGCGCAGCTCGCTCGAGGCGCCGAGGTTTTCGATCTTGGCTTTAATCAGTTCGCTGATTTCGCTTGGATTCAATTGCATGTGTGTTCTCCGAACCGTGAGGTTCCGATAAATATGAGTTGGATGGGCCTGGCCGCGGCTTACGCCTGCAGGGCAAAGGACATGCGCTGCAACCGCCCTTTCACCGAGCCGTCTATCACCTGGTCGCCGATGGCTATGATGGCCCCACCGATCAGTTCGGGGTCAACTGCCACCTGCACGTTCACCGAGCGGCTGAACCGGGCCTTAAGCCCGGCAACCAGATCGTCGAGCTGCGTCTGCGTCAGTTCCTGCGCGCTGGTGATGGTCGCTTCGAGGATGCCTTCGGCTTTCGCCTTCAGGGTCTCGAACTGCACACCGATTTCCGGCAGCAGCGACAAGCGGTCGTTTTCAGCCAGCACCTTGACGAAGTTGGCGCCGCGTTCGCCGAGATCACTGCCGGCCACGTCGATGATGAGGCCAGCCACACGCTCGGTCAAAACCGTGGGGTCGCTGATCAAGCGCGCCACCTGGGCATCGGACACAATGGCCGCGAGCCTGGCGATGCGCGAAGACCAGCCAGCCAGGTCGTTTTCGTCCTGCGCCATGCGGAATACCGCCTCGGCGTAGGGACGTGCCAGGGTAGACAGTTCGCTCATGACTTAAAGCTCGGCTTTCAGCTGGCCCAGGAGGTCAGCATGCGTTTGCGCATTGACTTCGCGACGCAGGATTTTTTCCGCACCGGCCACGGCCAGCGCCGCCACCTGTTCACGCAGGCTTTCGCGCGCACGGTTCATTTCCTGTCCAATATTGGCCTGGGCTGCGGCAAGCTGACGCTCGCCTTCTTCCTTGGCAGCCATTTTCGCTTCCTCGATGATCTGAGCCGAGCGCTTGTCTGCCTGGGCAATGACTTCGGCAGCCTGCGCCTTGGCTTCGCGCAGCGTGTCAGCCGCTTTTTTGGCCGCCAGCTCCAGCTCGTGCTTGCCGCGGTCGCCCGCGGCCAGGCCGTCGGCGATCTGCTTCTTGCGCGCCTCGAGCGCGTTCATGATCGGCGGCCACACAAACTTCATGGAGAACCACACGAAGAAAATGAACGTGACGGACTGGCCGATCAAAGTTGCGTTGAAATTCATATCCGCACCTTTTAATGACGGGGGTTAGAGAGGATCTGCATCAACCCTAGAATTAACCGGCAACGGCGAACAGGATGTACATGGTCAGACCGACGGCGATCATCGGCACGGCATCGACCAGACCCATCACGATGAAGAACTGGGTACGCAGCAAGGGAACCAGTTCGGGCTGACGGGCAGCGCCTTCGAGAAAGCGGCCACCGAGCAGGCCAATGCCAAGCGCTGCACCGATCGAAGCCATACCCATCATCAGGGCACCAGCGATGTACAACACGGCTTGAGTCATTTCCATTTTGTTTTACTCCTGAGTTAAAAATAAAGTTGAAGACAAGAAACTAGAATCGAAATCAGTGATGCTCGGCGTGCGCCATGTCCAGATACACAATGGTCAGCGTCATGAAGATGAAGGCCTGCAGCGTGATGATCAGGATGTGGAACACGGCCCACGCCCACTGCAGGACACCGCCGAACGCAGCCAGGACCCAACCGCCGCCGAACATCAGCGCAATCAGAATGAAGATCATTTCACCGGCGTACATGTTGCCGAACAAACGCAGGGAGAGCGAAATCGGCTTGGCGAGCAGACCCACGCCCTCAAGCACCAGGTTGAGCGGGAACAGCCACTTGGGGAAAGGCTGGAACGCCAGCTCGGAGAAAAAGCCGCCCGCGCCTTTCATCTTGACGCTGTAATACAGCACCAGCGCAAAGATCGACAGCGACAGGCCGAAGGTCACGTTGGGGTCGGTCGACGGCACGACTTTCAGGTAGGGCACCCCTGCCATGCTCGCGGCATAGGGCAGCCAGTCAACCGGGATGAGGTCCATCGCGTTCATCAGGAACACCCACACGAACACCGTCAATGCCAGCGGCGCGACCAGCGCATTTCTGTGGGAAAAGGAACCGCGCACCGAACCGTCGATGAACTCGATAATCCACTCGACGAAATTCTGCAGGCCGGTGGGCACCCCAACGGTGGCCTTTTTGGCCGCCAGGCGAAACAGAAACAGGAACAGGGCGCCAAGTGCGATCGAGACCAGCATGCTGTCGACGTTGATTGCCCAGAAGCCCATCGCGGCCGCCTCTTCGGCGCCGTGGGCAAATGTTTTGGTCGCTTCGGTGAGAACGGTGCCATCGTGGCGCACGTAGCCCGCGGGCAACTCGCCATAGGTCAGGTTCTGCAGGTGGTGCTTGATGTACTCGCCGGAGGAAGCGTATTCCGTAGCCATAGTGATCAAATTCAATAAGTGGGTTTTGGATGGGCACGCGGCGCGCTCCCATTCAAAACCAACCTTGGCAAAATCCGTTGGATCAATACCTTGTGTTTTACTTGCTGCTGCGGCTCGTCGCGGCGGCCAGCCAACCGAGCTGGGCCAGCAGCAGTCCCAGCATCAATGGCAGCGGCGCCAGCTTCAGCACCCCGAGGCCCACCATCAACAGCCCCACCAGCAGCAGCATCCGCTCGACGCCGGCACGGATGAACAACTTGAGCAAACGCTGCGGATCCCACTCAGGGTGCTGCATCGATTGCCGTTCGCGCCAGACCAGCACCGCACTGACTGCGAGCGCCATCAGTGCACCGTATAACATGGCGAGCCCCGCCTCGAACCCCCCGAACAACCCGCCGATCAGTGCGGCGAGGGGTGCGAGCCCTGCTTGCGCGAGGGCCACCCGGCGGGTGCAAGTGTGGGGGCCGGTGAACATTAGCCGCGGATGATACTGAATCAGTGCGCCCTATGCAATCATCAAACAGCTTGATGATGAATTTCGGTACATAGTGATGTTCTGTTTTTGTTGGCGCGCCCCCGCAACGGAGACTTGCCTTACAGCAGGATGCCCAGGCGCTGCAGCAAGCCCTGCAGCTCGTCCGCGCTGGCGAAATGCAGCGTCAGCCGGCCACTGCCCTTGCTGTTGGCCTGCACGTGGGCGGTCATCCCTAGCGCATCCGACAGCGCCTCTTCCAGGCGGATCACATCACGCGAGACGGCCTGTTTGGCCGGCGCGGCGACGACGTCTTTCAGCCGCGCCACCCGGCGCTCGACTTCGCGCACCGACAGGCCGCGGGTTTCGATTTCGTGCGCCAGCTCGCGCTGCGCGGCCGCGTGCAACGGCAGCAGCGCACGCGCGTGGCCCATTTCGATAAGGCCTGCGGTGAGCATGTCCCGCACCGGATGCGACAGATTGAGCAGGCGCAGCAGGTTGGACACCGCCGCGCGCGACTTGCCGAGCGCCTGCGCCACCGCATCGTGCGTCATGCCGAATTCGTGAATCAGGCGCTGCATGCCGTGCGCCTCGTCGATGGCGTTGAGGTCTTCGCGCTGGATGTTTTCGATCAGCGTCATCGCCGCCACTGCGTCGTCGCCGACCTCGCGCACCAGCACCGGCACTTCGTCCAGCCCCACCATTTGCGCGGCGCGCCAGCGGCGTTCCCCGGCGATGATCTCGTGGCCACCCGCGACTTCACGCACCAGAATCGGCTGCATCAGGCCCTGCGCGCGGATGGAATCGGCCAGCTCCTGCAGCGATTCGCTGTCCATCTGGGTGCGCGGCTGGTATTTGCCGGGCGCCAGTTGCGTCACGCTCATCATGCGCAACTCGCCCTGCGGCGGCGCCGCGTTGTCTTCGCCGCCCAGCAGCGCGTCGAGCCCGCGTCCGAGTCCTTTGAGTTTGGCCATTATGCTGTTTCCCCTGCAGTGAAGCCGGCACGCCTGAGCGTTTCCTCGGCCAGTTCCATATACGCCTTCGCACCCTTGCATTGGCGGTCGTAGGCCAGCACCGGCATCCCGTGGCTGGGCGCCTCGGCCAGCCGGACGTTGCGCGGAATCACGGTGTCGTACACCTTGTCGCCGAAATGCTGCTTGATCTGCTCCGACACCTGCTGCGCCAGCGTACTGCGCGGATCGAACATCACGCGCAGCAGGCCTTCGATGCGGATGCCGGGATTGAGTCGCTGCTTGACCTTCTTGATGGTGGCGACCAGGTCGGTGAGGCCCTCCAGCGCGTAGTACTCGCACTGCATCGGGATCAGCACCGCCTCCGCCGCGGCAAACGCGTTGACGGTCAGCAGGTTGAGCGTCGGCGGGCAGTCCATCAGGATGAAATCGTAGTCGTCGGCCACCTGGGCCAGCGCCGCCTTCAGCCGCAGGTCGCGCTGCTCCAGGTTCACCAGGTCGATTTCCGCGCCCGCGAGTTCGCGGTTGGCCGGAATGACGTCGAAATGGCCCGGCTCGGAGCGCATCCGCGCCTCGCGCACGCTCACCTGGTTGAGCAGGATCTGGTACACGGTCGGCAGCGCGATGCGCTTTTCGATGCCCGCGCCCATGGTCGCGTTACCCTGCGGATCGAGGTCGGCCAGCAGCACGCGCTGGCCAAGTTCGGCCAGGCACGCGGCCAGATTCACCGCCGTCGTCGTCTTGCCGACGCCGCCCTTCTGATTCGCAATTGCCAGAATTCGGCTCATTCAACAGGCTCCAGAACAATCAAATGGCGGCTCGCCTCCAGGCCCGGGACAACAAGCGCGTGGTTGGCACTCACTTTCACCCAATCCGGCATGTAAGCGATCTCTTCGTGCGGCATCAATCCCTTCATCGCGAGCCAGCGCCCGGCCGGCTCAAGCAGGTGGCGGGTCAGTGTGACGAACGCCTTGAGGTCGGAAAACGCGCGCGACGTGATGACATCGAAATGCGTCCCGAGCTGAAAATCCTCTACCCGCCCGGTGACCACCCTGACATTGTTCAGCCCCAGCTCGGCCTTGGCCTGCAGCAGAAAGGCGGTCTTCTTGGCGACGCTGTCGATCAGCGTCACCTGCAATTCCGGCCGCGCGATCGCCAGCGGAATGCCCGGCAGGCCGCCGCCACTGCCGACGTCGAGCACACGAATCGAATCAGAACCGCCGCCCTGAAAGAAGGGAACCGCCGCCAGCGAATCCAGCAGGTGGTGGCTGACCATGCGCTCGGCGCCGCGCACCGCGGTCAGGTTGTGGACACGGTTCCACTTCTCCAGCAGTGCCAGATAGGCCAGCAGCTTTGCCTCGGCGCCGTCTGGCAAGCTGAGGCCCAAGGCGGCGATGCCCGCCTTCAGTTGTTGTTCGACCGTCATGCGCTTTGCTTGTGTTCGTCCGGCTTCAGGCGGGGTTTGTCTGGCGCGAAGCCGCGCTTGGCGTACACCAGCAGCACCGAAATGGCCGCTGGCGTAATCCCTTGCAGCCGCGCCGCCTGCCCCAGCGTTTCGGGACGCGCCTTCTGCAGCCGCTGGCGCACTTCCATCGACAGCCCGGTGAGCAGGCTGTAATCGAGGTCGGGCGGCAGCCGCAGGGCTTCCTGCCCGCGCTGCTTTTCGACCTCGTCATTCTGACGATCGATGTAGCCCTGGTATTTGGCGGCGATTTCGACCTGCTCAGTCACGCGCGGGTCGGCCTCCCCCGGCCCGCCGCCGGGCAGTGCGAGCACCTGCGCATAGCTCAGGTCGGGCCGGCGCAGCAACTCGAACAGGCTGTATTCATGGTCGATCGGCTGGCCAATGAGCCGGGTGGCCGCCTCTGCCGGCAGGAGCGTGGGGTTGACCCAGCTTGCCTTGAGACGCTCGGTCTCGCGCGCGACCGCATCGCGTTTGCGGCTGAAGGCGTCCCAGCGTGCGTCGTCGACCAGACCGAGGGCTCGCCCGATTTCGGACAGTCGCATGTCGGCATTGTCCTCGCGCAGCTGCAGGCGGTACTCGGCACGGCTGGTGAACATGCGGTAGGGCTCGGAGACGCCACGCGTGATGAGGTCGTCGACCAGCACGCCGAGATAGGCCTCATGGCGCCCCGGGTGCCACGCGTCCTTGTCCAGCACCTGCAAACCGGCATTGGTGCCCGCCAACAAGCCCTGCGCCGCGGCCTCTTCATAACCGGTCGTGCCGTTGATCTGTCCGGCGAAAAACAGCCCTGCGATCGACTTGGTCTCGAGCGAAGCCTTGAGATTGCGCGGGTCGTAGTAGTCGTATTCGATGGCGTAGCCGGGGCGCAGGATATGCGCCCGCGCCAGTCCGGGGATCGAACGCACGATCGCCAGCTGCACGTCGAACGGCAGCGAGGTCGAAATACCGTTGGGATAGACCTCGTGGGTGGTCAGCCCCTCGGGTTCGAGGAAAATCTGGTGGCTGGTCTTGTCGGCAAAGCGGGTGATCTTGTCCTCGATCGACGGGCAATAGCGCGGCCCCACCCCTTCGATGACGCCGGTGTACATCGGCGAGCGGTCGAGGCCGCCGCGGATGATCTCGTGCGTCTCCGCCGTGGTGTGGGTGATCCAGCACGGGCGCTGGGGGGGATGTCGCGCCGCGTCGCCCATGAAGGAAAACGCCGGCGCCGGGTCGTCGCCCGGCTGCGCCTGGGTCTGGCTGAAGTCGATGGTGCGACCGTCGATGCGCGGCGGGGTGCCGGTTTTCAGGCGGCCCACCGGCAGATTTAGCTCGCGCAGGCGCGCGGCCAGCGACACCGAGGGCGGGTCGCCCATGCGCCCGGCCTGGAAATTCTCCAGCCCGACGTGCACCAGGCCACCCAGGAAGGTGCCGGCGGTCAGCACCACCGCGCGGCCGCTGAAGACAATCCCGAGCTGGGTCTTCACGCCGACGACGCGGTCACCGTCGAGCAGCAGATCGTCGACCGCCTGCTGGAACAACGTGAGATTGGGCTGGTTTTCCAGACGCTGGCGGATCGCCGCCTTGTACAGCACGCGGTCGGCCTGCGCCCGGGTGGCCCGTACGGCGGGGCCCTTGGATGCGTTGAGCGTGCGGAACTGGATCCCCGCCTCGTCGGTGGCCAGCGCCATCGCGCCGCCCAGCGCGTCGACCTCCTTGACCAGATGCCCCTTGCCGATGCCACCGATCGACGGGTTGCACGACATCGCGCCCAGGGTTTCGATGTTGTGCGACAGCAGCAGCGTCTTCACGCCCAAGCGCGCAGCAGCCAGCGCGGCTTCGGTGCCGGCGTGACCGCCGCCGATGACAATGACATCGAAGGACTCGGGAAAATTCATGGGCGCATTTTACCCGCTGCCGGCTTTCGTTTCACGTGAAACATCCGCGCTAACCGGCCTGTTTCGCCTCCAGCGCTTCCCAGCGCGCCAGCGCGTCGAGCATTTCAGCCTCGATGGCCTCCGTGCGCGCATGCAGCGCTGCCGCCTCCTGCGGCTGGTCCTGATACAGCGCGGGGTCGGCCAGCCGGGCCGCAAGCGTCTCCTGCTCGGCTTCAAGCGCCTGGATTTGCCCCGGCAGCGCCTCGAGTTCACGCGCCTCCTTGTAGCTGAGGCTGGATTTGGCAGCCGGCTTCAGCGACGGGGCCGTCGACGGGGCCTTGACGCCGGCGAATTGCTGGGCGGCCTTGGTCTGCTGGGCTTTCCAGGCCTGCCAGTCGGCATAGCCGCCGACGATTTCGGTCAGCTTGCCGTCACCCTCGAACACGACGGACTGGGTGACGACGTTGTCGAGGAAGGTGCGGTCGTGCGAGACGATGAGCACGGTACCGCTGTACTCCTGCAGCAGCTGCTCGAGCAGCTCCAGGGTATCGATGTCGAGGTCGTTGGTCGGCTCGTCCAGCACCAGCAGGTTGGCCGGGCGGGCGAACAGGCGCGCCAGCAGCAGCCGGTTGCGCTCGCCGCCGGAGAGGGCCGACACCTTGGCGCGCGCCCGCTCGGCGGGGAACAGAAAGTCTTCCAGATAGCTGATGACATGCTTTTTCTGCCCGCCGATTTCGACAAAATCGGAGCCGGGCGAGATCGTGTCGATCAGCGTCGCGTCGTCGTTCAGCTGGTTCCGGAATTGGTCGAAGTACGCCACTTCGAGCTTGGTGCCCTGCCGGATCTTGCCGGACTGCGGCTGCAGCTCGCCCAGGATCAGGCGGATTAGGGTGGTCTTGCCGGCGCCGTTGGGGCCGAGCAGACCCAGCTTGTCGCCGCGCAACAAGGTGCCGGAAAAGTCGCGGATCAGAATTCTGTCGTCGTAGCCGTAGGTGACGTGCTCGAGCTCGGCCACCACCTTACCGGAACGGTCGCCCGCGTCGATCTGGAAGCCGACCTGGCCGGCGCGGCCCATGCGCGCTTCGCGAGTGAGGCGCAAGGCCTCGAGTCGCCGCACCCGGCCTTCGTCTCGGCAGCGCCTGGCCTGCACGCCCTTGCGGATCCAGACCTCCTCCTGCTTCCAGAATTTATCGAACTTACGGTTATGCACCGCTTCGATTTCAAGCTGTTCGGCCTTTTTGGCCTGATAGGCCGTGAAGTTGCCCTGGTATTCGCGCAACTGGCCGCGATCGAGCTCGACGATGCGGTTGGCGACGTTGTCCAGAAAGCGCCGGTCATGGGTAATGAACAGCAGCGCGCCCTTGAAGTCCTTGAGCAGACCCTCCAGCCACTCGATGGCAGAAAAGTCGAGATGGTTGGTGGGCTCATCCAGCAACAGCAATTCGGGGTCGGTGACCAGCGCACGCGCCAGCGCGACGCGTTTCTTAAGGCCGCCGGACAAGGTCTTGACTGAGCGGTCGGCGTCCAGCGCCAGTCGCTGCAGGGTTTCCTCCACTCGACTGTTGAGCCGCCAGGCATCGGCCAGCTCCAGCTCATGCGACAAACGCTCGAAATCGGCGTAAACCGTCTCGTCGCCCTCCGCCATCGCATGCGCCACTGCATGGTATTCGGCCAGCAGTTTCTGCGCCGCACCGACGCCTTCGGCCACCGCCTCGAAGACGGTATGACCGGGCTCAAACTGCGGCTCCTGCGGCACATACGCCAGCTTCAAGGCCGGCTTGCGCCAAATGTCGCCCGCATCCGGCGGGTTGATTCCGGCGATGATTTTCAGCAGGCTGGACTTGCCGGTGCCGTTGCGGCCGATCAGGCCAATGCGTTCGCCCGCCTCGACCACCAGCGAAGCGCCGTCGAGCAGCGGCCAGTGGCCATAGGCGAGTTCAAGTCGGTCAAAGGTAAGCAGCGGCATAGTAGGGGTTAGGGGTTAGGGGTTAGGGGTTAGGGGTTAGGGGTTAGGGGTTAGGGGTTAGGGGTTAGGGGTTAGGGGTTAGGGGCGGGATTATCCGTGATTGAGGGCCGCATGGACGGCCCGGGCAATATTTAATGCATTGGGGGTGTCGCTGTGCAGACAGATCGTGTCCGCCTTAACGCGAATCGCGCCGCCGCCCGCTGTGCCGACCGGCACGCCGTGTGCCAGCGCCCGAGCCTGCTCGGACGCTGCCCGCGAATCGACGATCAGCGCGCCGGCGGTTTCACGTGAAACAAGTTGGCCATCGGACTGATAACGGCGATCGGCAAACGCCTCGTGCAGCACAGCCAAGCCAGCGCCCTGCCCGGCCGCGATCAGCTGCGACCCGGACAAGCCCACCAGGGCCAGCGCCGGATCGAGTGCCGCCACCGCGCGCGCGATCGCCCGGGCCACGCCGGCATCGCGCGCCGCCACGTCGTACAGCGCACCATGCGGCTTGACATGCGCCAGCCGGAGGCCCAATCGCGCCGCCTGTTCAGCCAACACCTCGGTCTGCTGCATCACCCACGCGGCAATTTCGTCCTCCGAGGCCGCCAGTGCCTGGCGGCCGAACTGCGCGCGGTCTGGGTAGCTCGGATGGGCGCCCGCCGCCACGCCATGCTCCGCCGCCAGGCGCAGCGCGGCCGTCATGCTGACAGCATCGCCGGCATGGCCGCCGCAGGCAATCGACACCCGCGCCAGATAAGGCATCAGGCTGGCGTCGTCGCAGCCTTCGCCGATGTCGGCATTGAGTTCGATCATGCCAGTTCCTCAATTTCCCACGCAGCCTCGGCCAGCGCCCGGGCTCGTTCAAGCTCCATCGTCACAAACCGGACCGCGTCCCCCGCTCGCAACTGCGCAAGCCTGGGCAGGTCGGCGCTGATGATCGCGGCGATCACCGGATAACCGCCTGTCACCGGCCCGTCCCAGCCCAGGATGATGGGCTGGCCGTCGGGCGGCACCTGCACCGCGCCGGGCAGCACGCCCTGCGATGGCAACGCTGACTGCGCATGCGTCACGGCCGGGCCGCGCAGCCGCAGACCGCGACGGTCTGACGCCGCGTTCACCCGATAGGTTCCAGCAAAGAATGCGGCCAGGCCGGCATCGTCGAACTGGCCGAGCTGGGGGCCCGCCACCACACGCAACGGCGCAGCCTGCGCGTTCGACGGCGTGCGGGCGCGCAGCAAGCGGACCGCACCCGCGGGTGTCCCGCATGGCAGCACGTCCCCCCCTTGCAACGCACGGCCCAGGTGGCCGCCGAACCCGGCCGGCAGAAAGGTGCTGCGACTGCCCATCACGGGCGGCACCGCCAGCCCGCCCCGCACCGCCAGCCAACAGCGGCACCCCGTTTCCGCCCGCTCCAGGCTCAGCGTCTCGCCCGCGGCCAGCACCAGGGTCTGGTTCCACGCCAGCGCCGCGCCGCTGCTGCGCGTTGCCGCAAACGGCGCGCCGGTGAGCGCCACTACGCCCCCCAGCGGAAACCGCAACAAGGGCCCCAACAGCGTGACTTCAAGTCCCGCCGCCATCTCGTTGTTGCCCACCAGCGCATTGGCCGCCGCCAGCGCCGCCGGATCGCCCGCGCCGCCCGCGGGCACGCCGAGCGCTCCCCAGCCGGGCCAGCCCAGATCCATCACCAGGTCGCACAGACCGGCGCGCAGCACCTCGATCATATCGGCACAAAGCGCACGCGGTCGCCCGCCGCCAGCAAGGCCGGCGCCTCGCGCTGCGGGTCGAACAGGGCTACCGTCGTGCGCCCGATGATGTGCCAGCCACCGGGGCCGCTGGCGGGATAAATCCCGGTGTACGTGCCACCTATCGCCACGCTGCCTGCCGCCACCCGGACCCGTGGCGAGGCCCGACGGCGCGCGTGGAGGGCGCGAGGCAAGCCTTGCAAGTACGGGAATCCCGGCTGGAACCCCAGGAAAGCGACTGAATATTCCGCTGCCGTGTGGCGATTGATATAGCTTGCCGCGTCCATCCCCGCCTGTTCTGCCAGCCCCGGCAAATCCGGCCCGGCGATCCCCCCGTATTCAACCGCAATTTCATGCAGCGCGCCCTGCTTCATCGGCTCGTCAACCGGTAACGCAGTCAGCGCTGCCCGCAATTCCGCCGACACCCCTGTGCCGCGCCGCAAAATCAGCAACAGGCTGCCGTCTGCCGGGACCAGGTCTTCAATTTCGGGCAGGCCTTGCGAAATCAGCGCTGCATAGTAGGCGAGTGTGGCTTCGCCCGTCACGATCCGAAGCCCGCGTTCGCCGACCCAGCGCCAGACGGGTGGAATGTGTGATTGACCCATAGTGTCCTTTCCCATAGGGTAAAGCTTCCTTCCAGGAAGTTGACAAGATGCCGCAGGTGAACGGTGCAACGATGCGGGTGGCAACGAGTGTAATGACAACACCGTGGATACGGCCAATCCGGTATTGTCTCAAAAATGAGACTTCGCCCGTGGAGGGCGGTCGTATTGCATGCCGATCGCTCAAATTAAAAGCATTTTTTGCGCCCGAGCCCCTTGATGAAAGTCTTTCAACGCATTTTTGAATACACGCCGGACGCCCTGCTCCTGATCGATCAGGCGGGGCGCATCACGCTGGCGAACGCCCAGGCCGAGTCCCTGTTCGGCTACGACCGCCGCGAGTTGATCGGCCAGCCGGTCGAAATGCTGGTCCCGTCCCGTGTCGCGGCACGCCACGTCGGGCACCGTGCCGAGTTCATGGCCGAAGCGCACAGCCGGCAGATGGGCGCGGCCGTCGAATTGTTTGCCCGCCGCAAGGACGGCAGCGAGTTGCCGGTCGACATCATGCTGAGCCCGATGCTCATTGACGGCCGCCACTCAACCCTCTGCATCGCGCGCGACATCACCGAACGCAAGGTGGCGGAAGACAAGCTCCGGCACCAGACCGCGGAACTCCAGAAACTGCACGCGGAATTGAAGGAACTCGCCAACCGGGACAGCCTGACCGGCCTGCTTAACCGGCGCGCTTTTCAAGAACACGCGGCGCAAATGCTCAGGACCGCCCGCCGCAGAAAGGAAAGCACCGCCCTGTTGATGATCGATCTGGACCACTTCAAGGCGGTGAACGACCGCTTCGGCCACGCCGAAGGCGATCATGTCCTGTAAATGGTTGCAACCGCCCTCAAGACCACCGCCCGGGAAAACGACATTGTGGCGCGTCTGGGCGGCGAGGAATTTGTCGTTGCCGTCCTCGGCGCGAACGAGGCCGAAAGCATCGCGGCGGCCGAGCGGCTACGGCTGGCCATTGCGGCCATCAGGAACACCAAAAGCACCATCACCGCCAGCATCGGCGTCAACACCTGCACGCCCCAAATGCAGAAACGCGAGGTTTCGCTGATCCTGGAGGAATTGCTCACGCAGGCCGATCGCGCGCTTTATGCCGCCAAGCACAACGGCAGAAACCAAGTCTGCCACGCCAACGGCCTGGCGCAAGCCGACTTCCTCCAATAACCGCGGCCTTCAGAAAGGGGCGCGCAGACCTCCGCGCGCTCAAACGAGCATCGGCAAAAAAAGCGAACAAAAAAAGGGGGTTTCACGTGAAACCCCCCTTTTTATCGCCCTTGATCGTGCGAGCGATCAGTCCTTGAAACGTCCCCGCACGCCGACGCGATTACCACCGCCCCGGTTGGCGTCATTGCTGGGACCACGCGGCTGACCGGCGCGCGCACTGTTGCCGCGGTCGCCGTAGCTACGGGGGGCGGCCGCTTTGGCCTTGGCCTCGCGCTCGCGCTTCTCCCAGTATTCGACGCTGTTGCCATTGACCTCAGGCTTGGGCGCAGCGTTGGCATCGGCACCCCGATAACCCTCATTGCGCGGCGGGCGGTCGCCATATGCCGCGCGGGGGGCACCGCCAAACGGGCCGCGCGGGGCGCTATCGGCGCGATTGCCACGCGGCGGCGCATCGCTGCGGGCCGGGCGGTCGCCACTGGGGCGCGCATCGGTACGGTAGCCACGGTCGCGGTTGTCACGGCTGTCGCCGCGCGGCGGACGGTCGCCGTAGCTGCGCGGCTCGCTGCGCTTGTCGCCAAACCCGCTGCGCGGGCTCGCGTTGCTGCGCGGGCGCCCCGCTGCGGCGGGACGACCGGCCGTCGGCTTCTGGGTGGGCTCCAGGCCCGGCATGGTGTGGACTTCGATCCGGTTGCCGGTGTAGCGCTCGATGTTCTTCACCAGGCCCACTTCGCGCATGCCGGCGAAGCTCACCGCGATGCCGGTACGGCCGGCACGGCCGGTGCGGCCGATGCGGTGGACATAATCCTCGGCCTGCCGCGGCAGATCGAAGTTGATGACGTGGCTGATGCCCGCGATGTCGATGCCGCGCGCGGCGACGTCGGTGGCCACCAGCACGCGGGTACGACCCTCACGCAGGCGCTGCAGCGCACGGTTGCGCTGCCCCTGCTGCATGTCGCCATGCAAAGCATCGGAAGCAAAGCCACTTTCGGACAGCAGGTCGGAAATTTCCTCGGTGCTGCGCTTGGTCGACGCGAACACGATGGCCTGCGTCATCTCCACACCGCGCAGCAGCGCGTCGAGCAGGCGGTTTTTATGATCCATGTTGTCGGCAAACAGCAGCCGCTGCTCGATCTTGGCTTCCTGCTTGGCCTCGGCGGCGATCTCGATGCGCTGTGCGTCGCGGGTCAGTTCGCGCGCCAGATTGCCCACCACGCCATCGAGCGTGGCCGAGAACAGCAGCGTCTGGCGCTCTTTCGGGCAGCGCGCGGCGATGGCCTTGATGTCGTCGACAAAACCCATGTCGAGCATGCGATCGGCTTCGTCGAGCACCAGCACTTCCAGGCGCGAGAAATCGATCTTGCCACGCTCCAGATGGTCGATCAGGCGACCCGGGGTCGCCACCACCACGTCCACCGGCTGGGACAGGCGCTTCAGCTGCAGACCATACGGCGAGCCGCCGACCAGGCACGCGGTGCGGAAGCGGCGCACCTCGTTGCCATAGGTGATGGCCGCTTTTTCGACCTGCTGCGCAAGTTCGCGCGTCGGCGTCAGCACCAGCACGCGCGGGCCCATGCCTTTGCCTGTCGACTCGACCAGCAGACGCTGGATCGACGGCAGCATGAATGCTGCGGTTTTGCCGCTGCCGGTGTGCGAAGACACCAGCAGATCGCGGCCGGTCAGCGCGGCGGGAATCGCCTGCTGCTGCACCGGCGTGGCGTTTTCGTAGCCCGAAGCCAACACGGATTTAAGGAGAAGGGGATCAAGCCCAAGTTCGGAAAAGCTCATGACAAATACCTTTTGAGTGCGCTCAAACGCGCAAAACAGACCTGCGCCCGGTTCAATACCGAACAGGTCATAAAATATACGAACCGGAATATAAGCGGCGTCTGGAATGGATACATGCCAGCCCGCCCAACGGGTCGCGTCGATCACATCGGCGCCAACCACAAGACTTGTCACTGCCGGCTGTCAGAAAACACCGGAGCACAAAAGAGAGGTCGAAGACGATGGGGCTGTGAGAACAGTCCCGAGGCACGGCGGCAAAAGCCTGACCTGCCCACTGCTGTATGCACAACTCAACGGAGTATATCAGAAAACGCTGTAATAGGTAGCCCTGGTTTTGAAATGATCTCAGGCGGGGTGATACAGCTTGTGATACAAGCCGCCGCGGCCGATCAGCTCGTCGTGGCCGCCCGCTTCCACCACCCGGCCGTTCTCGAACACCAGGATGCGGTCGGCCTGTTTCACCGCCGACAGGCGGTGGGCGATGATGAGCGTGGTGCGCCCGCCCAGAAACCCGCTGAGCGCTTGATGCAGGCGTCGTTCGGTGTCGCTGTCGAGCGCCGAGGTGGCCTCGTCGAGGATGACGATTTCCGGGTCGGCGACGATCATGCGCGCGATCGCCAGCCGTTGGCGCTGGCCGCCCGACATGCGCACGCCCTGGCGCCCCACGACCGTATCCAGCCCGTGCGGCAGCGCAGCGATGTAGTCCTTCAGCTGGGCGATCTCCAGCGCCTGCCACAGCACGGCATCGTCGGCCTCGCGCCCCAGCGTCAGGTTGGCGCGTACGCTGTCGTTGAACAGCACCGGGTGCTGCAGCACAACGCCGACGTGCTCGCGCACCGTTTCCCAGCCGATCTCGGTCACCGGCACGCCGCCATACAAGATCTGGCCCGACTTCACCGGATACAGCCCCAGCAGCGCCTGCACCAGGGTCGACTTGCCGCCGCCCGAGGCGCCCACCAGCGCCACCTTCTCGCCCGCCGCCACCGTCAGGCTGACGTCGTCGAGCACGGTCTCGCCCTCGTCGTAGGCAAAGCTCACGTGGTCGAGCGCAATGCCGACGGTGGGCTGGCCGGCAAAGGGGTCGCGCAGCGCCGGATGTTGCGGCTCGCTGGCAAGGCCGAGCAGCGCGTTGATGCGCCCCAGCGCGGCGTTAGCGGCGTACCAGGCGTACTGCATGTTCACCAGTTCCTGCACCGGCGTCATCATGAACCACAGGTAGCCGAACACCGCCAGCATCTCGCCGATGGAAAGGTCGGAAAACACGACCATCAGCATCGCGCCGGCGCGAAAGGCGTCGAAGCCTGCGAGAAAGACGAAGAAGGAAAACCGGCTCATCGCGTCCGACTTCCAGGCGAACGCCGCCGCATGCTGGCGGATATCGGCGGCGCGCTCGCTTACCCGCGCCAGATAATGCTTCTCGCGATTCATCGCGCGGATCTGGGTCAAGGCATCCAGCGTTTCGGAAAGCGCATCCTGAAACACTTCAAACGCGCGGTTCTCGAATTTTTTCAGGTCCTTCACCCGCTTGCCGAGCCGGGTCGAAAACAGGATGACGACGGGATTCAACAGCAGGATGAACAGCGCCAGCTGCCAATGCATCCAGAACAGCACGGCGGCGACGCCGACCAGGGTCAGCACCGACACCACCAGGCCCGACACCGAGGCGCCAAGGAAGCTGTCGATGGCATTCAGATCCGTCACGAAATGCGACGTCACCCGCCCGGCGCCCACCGTCTCGAACTGCGACAGCGCGATGCGCGACAGACGGTTCAGCATACGCACCCGAATGCGGTACACCACCTCCTTCGCCAGCAGCGAGAACGTCCGCCCCTGCCACACGTTGAGCAGGATGGCGGTCAGCCGCAGGGCCACGGTCAGCAGCAGCGCCGCGCCGATGAACAGCAGCGGCCCATGCCACGCGGCCGGAAACCAGGCCCCGATGGCGGCGACCATTTTGCCCGGGTGCTGCAGCAGCACCTCGTCGACCATCAGCGGCAGCAAGAGCGGCACCGGCACCGCTGCCATAACGGCCAGCAATGCAATCAGGTTGGCCTGCAGCAGGCGCACCCGATGGATCTTGAGCTCGTCGGCGATGCCGCGCCAGGTCAGCATGACTGACAATCCTGAGGGGAAAAACACGCTTCAAGCATAAGCGCTGGCGCACCCGGGAAAAAGCCAGGACTGCCGATCACTTGCCGATGCAGAACTTGCTGAAGATTTCGCCCAGCAGGTCGTCGGCAGTGAATTCGCCGACGATCTCCGACAGGGCGGCCTGCGCCAGCCGGAGTTCCTCGGCAAACAGCTCGAGTTGTGCGGCCGTGGCGCGCGCGGCGGCAAGGTGGCGAGCGGCACGCTCGAGCGCGTCGAGATGGCGCGCGCGCGCCATGAAAGCGCCCTCGCCCGCGGCCTGCCAGCCCGCCGCTTCAAGCAGCTTTTCGCGCAGCAGCTCGATCCCGGCACCGGTTTTGGCGGACAGCCAGACTTCGTCACCCGCCGCGCGCGGCGCATCGAAGCTGACGTCGATCTTGTTGTGGAGCGTCAGCCGCGCCGCTTTCGGCAGGCGCTGCAGGATCGCCGCCTCGCGTTCGCCGACGCCGTGCGCGGCATCCACCAGCAGCAATGCCACATCGGCTTTTTCCACCGCCGCCCAGGTGCGGGCGATGCCGAGCTGCTCCACCGGGTCGTCGGTGTCGCGCAGGCCGGCGGTGTCGATGAGATGCAGCGGCACGCCCTGGATCTGGATCGCCTCGCGCACGGTGTCGCGCGTGGTGCCCGCGATTTCGGTGACGATCGCCGCCTCATATCCGGCCAGCCGGTTCATCAGGCTCGACTTGCCGACGTTCGGCTGGCCGATCAGCACCACGGTCAGGCCTTCACGCAGCAACGCGCCCTGCCTGGCCTGAGAACGCACCGCCTGCAGGCGGGCATCGATGGCATCGAGCCGGCCAAACGCATCGGCGTCGCGCAGGAAATCGATTTCTTCTTCAGGAAAATCCAGCGTGGCTTCGACCAGCATGCGCAGGCGGGTCAGCGCCTCGACCAGCTCGGCAATCCGCGCCGAGAAGGCGCCCGACAGCGAGCGCACCGCCGAGCGTGCGGCCTCGGTGGACACGGCGTCGATCAGATCAGCCACCGCCTCGGCCTGCGCCAGATCGAGCTTGCCGTTGAGAAACGCGCGTCGGGAAAACTCGCCCGGCTCGGCCAGCCGCGCGCCAAGCTCGAGACAGCGCTGCAGGATCAGATTGAGCACCACCGGCCCGCCATGCCCCTGCAGCTCCAGCACGTTTTCGCCGGTGAATGAGTGCGGCGCGGCAAAATAGAGCGCGATGCCCTCGTCGATCACCTCGCCATCGTCATCGAGAAAACGTGCAAAGGTGGCATGGCGCGGCTCAGGTACGCGTCCGAGTATTGCTGCGGCAAGCGGGGCCATTTCCGCGCCCGACACCCGAACCACCCCCACCCCACCACGCCCGGGGGCGGTTGCGATGGCGGCAATCAGCTCAGGTCTTGGCGGTGGCAGGTTTGTCACCGCCCACAACCTGCCTGTTGATCATCCACTGCTGCGCGATGGACAGGATGTTGTTGACGACCCAGTAGAGCACCAGGCCAGCCGGGAAAAAGATGAACATCACGGTAAACGCCACCGGCATGATCATCATGATCTTGGCCTGCATCGGATCCATCGGCTGCGGGTTCAGCTTGACCTGCAGGATCGAGGTGATGCCCATGATTACGGGCAGGATGTACCACGGATCAGGCGCGGTCAGGTCGGTGATCCAGCCCAGCCAGGGCGCACCACGCATTTCGACCGCCGCAAGCAACACCCAGTACAGTGCGATGAACACCGGGATCTGGATCAGGATGGGCAGACAGCCACCGAGCGGATTGATTTTCTCGGTCTTGTACATCTCTGCCATCGACTGATGCAATTTAGCACGGTCGTCGCCGTAGGTTTCTTTCAGCTTCTGCAGGCGCGGCGTCAGCTTCTTCATCTTGGCCATCGACCTGTAGCCGGCCGCCGACAGCGGGTACAGCGCCAGCTTGAGGAGAAAGGTCAGGATGATGATGGCCCAGCCCCAGTTGCCGACCAGACGCTCGATTTTTTCCAGCGACCAGTATATTGGGTACGCCAGCGGCGTGAGCCAGCCGTAGTCGCGCACCAAGTCCAGCCCGGGTGCGGTTTTTTCCAGCACGGTCTGGGTTTGCGGCCCGGCATATAGCGGGACGGTAAACGTCTTTTGCTGGCCGGGCTCGAGCGTGCCTTCGGCCACGATCACCCCGGCTGAATACAAGCCGTCGCCCAATGCGCGGGTGTAATACTCGCGCTTGACGCTGCCCTCGGGCAGCCAGGCCGACACGAAGTGGTGTTGCACCATCCCGACCCAGCCATTGTCGGCGGTTTTCTGAAAATCGGCCTTGCCTTCCTGAATGTCCTTGAACGCGACCTTCTGAAATTTCTCAGCGTCGGTGTAGAAAGCCGGGCCCGTATAAGAGTGGATGAAGAAGGATTCGCCGCGTGGCGCTTCGCCATGACGGGTGAACTGGTAATAAGGGGTCAGATCAATGGGCTTGGTGCCGCCGTTGATGACTCGGGTTCTGACAGCGATCTGATAGCTGCCGCGCTTGAAAATATAGGTTTTTTCGACGCGCACGCCGGTGGCGGGGTCGCTCCATACCAGCGGTACTTCCAGCTGCGCCGCACCGCCGGTCAGGCGATAGGTGCCTGGATTGAGCTGGAATTCGCTGCGGTGCGTCGGCAGGCCTTCCCCAACTAGGCCGCTTTGCGCCAGATAGGCTTGCGTTTGGCTGTCCTCGAACAGGGTGAAAACCTGGTTCTTGTCTTCGGTTCCGCGATACGGCAGCAATTGCAGCTCGCGCAGGTCACCGCCATTGCCATCGATGGTGGCGCGCAATACGTCGGTTTCCACAATGGCACGCGGGCCCCGGCCAAAACCAGTTGATGGCGTAGCGGGTGGCGCGGTCGCTTTCAGGGCCTCACTGGGCGTTGGCGCGCCTGTTGCCGGGGCCGTCGTCGCGGAGGGCGCGACCGGCACCGGCGCGTTTTTGTCCTGCCAGGCTTCCCACAGCAAAAGCAGCGAAAAGGAGAAGACAATAAAAAGGATCAGCCGCTGGTTATCCATGAGACGGGACGCGTTTAGGTGGAAGAGAATTCCGGCGCGATTTCGCTCACCGGAGCCGTTGGCCATTTTGCCATGGCACGGTTGCCGGCACGTTTAAAGGTGCGTGACAAATCGCGTGCCTCGTCGCCGCGAACCGGCTTGGCGATCAGGCGAACGACGAAATCGCATGCAGGAAGCTCCGGCAGTACCTGCCGGAAGCTTTCCCGCACACAGCGCTTGACACGGTTGCGATCAACCGCCCGTGCAAGCAGGCGTTTGGCAATCACCATGCCCAGGCGCGGATAACCCACCTGGTTGGGACGCGCCATGACCACCACATAGTCGGTCCTGGCGCGCTGGTTGTCGGCAAACACCCGATCGAAATCGGCCTTGGCGACCAGCCGCGCGTCGCGCAGACGAACGCCGCGAGACGTATCGGGATGCGTGTCGGTCAGACTGCCAGACGCTCGCGGCCCTTGGCGCGGCGTGCGTTGATGATGGCGCGGCCTGCCTTGGTTTTCATGCGGGCGCGGAAACCGTGGGTGCGCTTGCGACGGACGGTAGAGGGTTGATAAGTGCGTTTCATGACTATCCTTTCTGGCGGGGTCCGGCCGGTTCCTGCGAGCAGGGCGGTCGAACACAAAAAATCTGTTGAAAAACCGCGTATTAAACCCTCCCGGCCGGGAGGATGTCAAGTTGATGTGGGCAGACCCGTCGGTTCCCGCTCCATCTGGCCTGTGGATAACCCGGTCAAAGGAGAGTAAGATTCGTGTTTGAATCCCATGCAGCTTACCGCCCCCCACCCCTCGACTATGGATTCCTTCTGGGACCTTTGCCAAGAGCGCTTCCGCGCCAATCTGACCCAGCAGCAATTTAGCACATGGATCAAACCCCTGGTCTTCGACGACACGGGGGGTGACGTGCGGATTCTGGCGCCCAACCATTTCGTGATGGACTGGGTGCGCGAAAAGTTTGCCGAGCACATCGAGGGGTGGGCGCAGGAGTATTACCCGCATCCGGTCGCCATCACCTACGCGTTGGGCAAGAAAAGCAGCACGCCGCGCGCGCCCGCGCCCCAGTCGACGGCACCCTACGCCGCACCCGCGCCGGTCGCTGCCATAGCACCGGCCCAGGTGGGCCTGCGCATCAATCCAGGCTTCAATTTCGACAACTTCGTCTCCGGCCGAGCCAACCAGCTGGCCCGCGCGGCCGCCCTGCAGATTTCCAACAACCCCGGGGTGGCCTACAACCCGCTGTTCGTATACGGCGGAGTGGGCCTGGGCAAGACCCACCTGCTGCAGGCGATCGGCAACACGGTGCGCCAGGCCAACCCCGACGCGCGCATCAGCTATATCCACGCCAACGATTATGTGGACGATGTGGTCAAGGCCTATCTGAACAAGCAGTTCGACGACCTGAAGCGGCGCTACATGTCGCTGGACCTGCTGCTGATCGACGACATTCAGTTCCTGGCCAAGAAAGACCGCACCCAGGAAGAGTTTTTCTATGTTTTCAATTCGCTGATCGAAAACAAGAAGCAGATCGTCATTACCTGCGACACTTTCCCCAAGGAAATCAGCGGCCTCGACGACCGGCTGAAATCGCGATTTGCCTGGGGCTTGACGGTGGCTGTCGAGCCGCCTGAACTGGAAATGCGGGTCGCCATCCTGCTGGCCAAAGCGCAGGCGGAAAACCTCAAGCTCGACGAGAACGTTGCCTTCTTCATCGCCAAGCAGGTGCGCTCCAACGTGCGCGAACTGGAAGGCGCCCTGAAGCGCGTGATCGCGTTTTCGCGCTTCCACGAAAAACCGATCACGCTGGAACTGGTGAAGGAAGCGCTGCGCGACCTCATCGCGTCGACTTCGCGCATCGTCTCGATCGAAAATATCCAGAAAACCGTCGCCGACTTTTACAAGATCAAGGTCGCCGACATGTTTTCCAAGAAGCGCACCCGCAACCTGGCGCGCCCCCGCCAGATCGCGATGGCGCTCGCGAAGGAACTGACCAACCAGAGCCTGCCCGAAATTGGCGAATCGTTCGGCGGGCGCGACCACACCACGGTCATACACGCCTGCCGCAAGGTTGCCGAATTACGCGAGACGCAAGCCGACATCGGACGTGACTATCTGGTGTTGTTACAAAGCCTGACAGGCTGAGGATGAAATGTGGATAAGTCAGGTCGTGCGGCGAATGGAGAAAAACTATCCCCACCTCTCCCACACGGCCAAGGTGTTACCCACACCCAAAATTCGACACAAGCGGTTATTTTAATTAGGTAAAAAAGCTTATCCCCAGTTTTTGGCCGCCTTTATTATGACTTTTAGGTATATATACAAATGCTATTAGTACAAAGCGAACGCAACGCACTCCTGGCTTCCCTCTCGGCAGTGGTCGGGGTAGTCGAACGTCGCCACACCCTGCCCATCCTGTCCAACCTGCTGCTGGAGAAGAAAAACGGCACGCTCACCGTGCTGGCGACCGATCTCGAACTGCAGGTCAGCACGCAAGTGGACTGCGCAGAAGCGGGCGACGACTTCGCCATCACCATTGCGGCTCGCAAGCTGTTCGACATTGTTCGCGCGTTGCCGGACACTGCCAAAATCAAGCTCGACACCCGTGACAGCCAGGTGGTGGTGAGCGCGGGCAAGTCGCGCTTCACCCTGCAAACCCTGCCCGCCGCCGATTTTCCGCGGGTAGAAACCGGCGCCGGCCTGGGGGAGGCGATCCGCCTGCCGCAAAAAACGCTGAAACGTCTGCTGCAGCTGGTGCAGTTCGCCATGGCCAGCCAGGACATCCGGTATTATCTCAACGGCATGCTGTTGGTGCTGGACGGCACGCAGCTACGCGTGGTGGCCACCGACGGCCATCGTCTGAGCTATGCCGAAACCCCGCTGGAAACCAGTGCCGAGGCGCGCGAGGTCATCATTCCGCGCAAGACCGTGGTCGAACTCTCCAAGTTGTTGAGCGACGTGGACGACCCCGTCGAGCTGCGCATTGGCGCCAATCAGGTCACCATCACACTGTCCGGCACCGAACTCGTCACCAAGGTGGTGGACGGCAAATTCCCCGATTACCATCGCGTCATCCCGGCCAGCCAGCCGCGCCACCTCAAGGCCAACCGCCAGAGCGTGATCCAGGCCCTGCAGCGCGCGGCAATCCTGTCGAACGAAAAATTCCGCGGCGTGCGCCTGGTGATGAGCGAAAACACCCTGGGCATCGTCTGCAACAACAACGAGCAGGAAGAGGCGGCCGACGAAATCGAAGTCAGCTACGATGGCGAGCCATTGGACGTCGGCTTCAACGTGACCTATCTGCTCGATGGCCTGGGCGCACTCAATAGCGAGGAAATCACCCTGTCCTTGGGCGATGCCAACAGCAGCATGCTGCTGACCAGTGAAGGCGAACCCGGCTTCAAATATGTCGTGATGCCGATGAGAATCTAAGCGCGGCGCAGCCAGGCCAGACGCCCCTCACACTTAGCAACAACCGATAGGAACACCATGAGCAACGAGCCAGAAAACGTCAACGACGGTTACGATGAAGACAGCATCCAGCAGCTGGAAGGCCTGGAAGCGGTGCGCAAGCGCCCCGGCATGTACATCGGCGATACCTCCGACGGCACCGGCCTGCACCACATGGTGTTCGAGGTGATGGACAACGCCATCGACGAGGCACTGGCCGGCTGGTGCGACGACATCAAGGTCATCATCCACCCCGACAACTCCATCTCGGTTTCCGATAACGGACGCGGCATCCCGGTCGGGATCAAGTTCGACGACAAGCATGAGCCCAAGCGCAGCGCAGCCGAAATCGTTATGACGGTGCTGCACGCCGGCGGCAAGTTCAACCAGAACAGCTACAAGGTGTCAGGCGGCCTGCATGGCGTCGGTGTGTCGTGCGTCAATGGCCTGTCAAAATGGCTAAAACTGATCGTGCGCCGCGACGGCAAGAAATACATCATGGAATTTAATCTCGGCAAGGTCGTCGACCGAGAAATCGACATTCAGAAAGGGGTCGAAGTGTCGCCGATGAAAGTAGTCGGCGATACCCAGAACCGCGGCACAGAAGTGCACTTTCTGGCAGACGAGGAAATCTTCGGCAAGGTTGAATTCCACTACGACATCCTGGCCAAGCGCATCCGCGAACTGTCCTTCCTCAACAACGGGGTGAAGATCGAACTGATCGATCATCGCGACGGCAAGAGCGAAAACTTTGCGCATTCAGGCGGCGTCAAGGGCTTTGTCGAATACATCAACCGGGTCAAATCGGTGCTGCACCCTAAGGTGTTCAGCGCGATCGGCGAAAAGGACGGCATGACCGTCGAAGTCGCCATGCAGTGGAACGACAGCTATTCCGAAACGGTGCAGTGTTTCACCAACAACATTCCGCAGCGAGACGGCGGCAGCCACCTGACCGGCCTACGCATGGCGATGACGCGGGTGCTGAACAAATACATCGAGGAAAACGAGCTGGCGAAAAAGGCCAAGGTCGAAACCACCGGTGACGACATGCGCGAAGGCCTGACCTGCGTGCTGTCGGTCAAGGTTCCCGACCCGAAATTCTCGTCGCAGACCAAGGACAAGC
This sequence comes from Hydrogenophilales bacterium 16-64-40, assembly GCA_002256995.1. Classification (GTDB taxonomy): domain Bacteria; phylum Pseudomonadota; class Gammaproteobacteria; order Burkholderiales; family Thiobacillaceae; genus Thiobacillus. Next base: position 152,805 of record NCGX01000002.1, on the reverse strand, counting down.
TGGTGTCCAGCGAAGTGCAGCCGGTGGTGCAGGAAATCGTCGGCCAGAAGCTCGCCGAATTCCTGCTGGAAAACCCCAGCGACGCCAAGCTTCTGTGCGGCAAGATCATCGACGCCGCGCGCGCGCGCGATGCCGCGCGCAAGGCGCGCGAAATCACGCGCCGCAAGGGGGTCATGGACGGCCTGGGTCTGCCCGGCAAGCTGGCCGACTGCCAGGAAAAAGACCCTTCGCTGTGCGAAATCTACCTGGTCGAGGGCGATTCCGCCGGCGGCTCCGCCAAGCAGGGACGCGACCGCAAGTTCCAAGCGATCCTGCCGCTCAAGGGCAAGATCCTCAACGTCGAGCGTGCGCGCTTCGACAAGGTCATCGGCAGCCAGGAGATCGCCACCCTGATCACCGCGCTCGGCACCAGCATCGGCAAGGACGATTACAACCCGGACAAGCTGCGCTACCACCGCATCATCATCATGACCGACGCCGACGTCGACGGCGCGCACATCCGCACCCTGCTCTTGACCTTCTTCTATCGGCAGATGCCTGAGCTGGTCGAGCGAGGCCACATCTACATCGCCCAGCCGCCGCTCTACAAGGTCAAGCATGGCCGCTCCGAGCGCTACATCAAGGATGAGCACGCGCTCAAGGAACACCTGATGGCCGAGGCGATGAAGGACGCCGAACTGACCCCGATGGATGGCGCCATGCCGATTTCGGGCGAAGCGCTGGAGACCCTGGCGCGCGAATACTTCCTCGCCGAAGCCGTATGCGAACGTCTGGCACGCCTGCTGCCAGACGACGTCCTGCAGACCCTGATGCGCATCCCGCGTTTGAGTCTGGCCGACAGCGGCGCGGCCATGCTGAGCGAAGCGAGTCTGGGTGCGGCGCTGGATGCGAAAAAATTCGAGGTTGCCGCCGAGTTCATCAGCGAAACAGACAGCTATCGCCTGCGCATCACCCGCCATTCGCATGGCAACGCTTACGTCAATTTCCTCGAAGCGGATCTGCTCGAATCCGGCGACTACAACCAGCTCGTCAAGGTTGGCGATCTCCTGCGCGACCTGGTTGGCCTGGGCGCACGCGCTAAGCGCGGCGAGAAGGAATTCCCGGTGCAAAGTTTCCGCGAGGCCATGGACTGGTTCCTGGCCGAGGTCAAACGCGGCATGAGCATCCAGCGTTACAAGGGCCTGGGCGAAATGAACCCTGCGCAGCTGTGGGAAACTACCATGGATCCCAAGGTGCGCCGGCTGATGAAAGTGCAGATCGATGACGTGATTTCGGCCGACCAGATTTTCACCACCCTAATGGGGGACGAAGTCGAACCGCGTCGCAATTTCATCGAAACCAACGCACTTGGGGTGCGTAACCTGGATGTGTAAGCTTGTAGGATCCCATTGAAATCTAGATTTTTCCCAAAACTTTAGATTTCGTGAGAATTGAAAGGGAGGCCAACCAGGTAGGTTGGCCTTTTCTTTTCTGGATGATGCAACTTGTCCTCGGAAAGGACGGGGTGAAAATTCGCTTATAGAAACCCGAACGATGGCGGGGTATTTGCGTACAATATTTTTTATCTAAAAATACGATTTCTTATCCAATATGCCGATCTTGTTCGCTTGGTTAGGAAACACAGACCTTCGCGCTGCAGAAGGTGATCCCACGGCTGAGGCTGGGCCTATCCTCAATGCACTTCAGGCGCGCGATTTTGGGCGCATCGAAATCCTCTCGGATCACGGCAAGGCTAAGACACAGCAATTCGCGGATTGGCTTGCGGACGGTTTCAGCGGTGAGGTTTCGACTCATACAGTTAAGTTGAGCAGCCCGACCAGTTTTGAAGATATCTACAGGGAGGCAGACAAGCTGGTTGGAAGCATTAAGGAGGCTGCCTCCGGAGAGTCTTTAGTATTCCACCTGAGCCCGGGCACGCCTGCGATGGCCGCAGTCTGGATTTTGCTGGCCAAGGCAAAATACGGTGCGGAATTGATCGAGTCATCCCGTGAGCAGGGCGTCAAGACCGTGGCCGTGCCGTTTGATCTGGCAGCAGAGTTCATGCCGGCAGCCACAAAATCCGTGGATGACGCACTCGCAAGGCTGGCTCAAGGCTTGCCACCAGAATCTCCCGAGTTCTCGAGCATCATTCACCGTTGCACTGCGATGAAGCGTGTTGTCGCAATGGCGCATCGCTTGGCCCTGCGAGATGTACCGGTTCTCATCCAGGGCGAATCCGGGACAGGCAAAGAACTTTTCGCCCGCGCCATCCATGGGGCTAGCCAGCGCCTTGTTGGTCCGTTTATTACGGTGAACTGCGGTGCCATCCCCAGTGAACTGGTCGATGCCGAGTTGTTCGGCCACGAAAAGGGCGCCTTCACCGGGGCTACCGGGGCGCGCGCTGGCTATTTCGAGTCGGCGGACGGCGGAACATTATTCCTTGATGAGATCGGCGAGCTTCCTCTGCAATCGCAAGTAAGATTGCTCCGCGTCTTGCAGGAACAAGAAGTAACGAGGGTAGGCGCGACTCGGGCAAGAAAAATCAATGTGCGCATCGTCGCGGCGACCAATCGAGTGCTGTCTGTTGAAGTACAGCAAGGGCGTTTCCGTGAGGACTTGTTTCATCGGCTTGCAGTTGGCGTGCTGCTTCTTCCATCGCTGCGGGAGCGCGAGGGGGACATCTCCCTACTGATCGACGCCTTGATGGACAAAATTAATCTGGAGGCGGCAAATCAGCCCGGCTATCAGAATAAAAAACTTTCTGTTACCGCAAGAAAGCTTCTAGTTGGTCACTCGTGGCCGGGCAACATACGTGAACTGAACAACACCCTTCTACGGGCGTCGATTTGGGCACCTGGCGGTGAGATATCGGCTCAGGATGTGACAGAGGCGCTAGCCGTGAGTATTCCGCCTAAGTCTGACGCTGTGTTGGGTAGGCAGTTGGGAGATGGCTTCCTGCTGCCTGATTTAATGGGAGATGTCGCCCGTCACTACCTGGAACGTGCCATGTCACAAGCCCACGGGAACAAGACGGAAGCGGCGCGGTTACTGGGGCTGGGCAGCTATCAGACGCTGACCAACTGGCTCGAAAAATATGGGGTGGGGATGTAATGGCACAGCGATTGCTTACAGTGTTGCATTCGATTAATTCGCAGAAGAAACGTTATGCATCTGTCCCCCGCATCCTCGCTGGAAAATTTGGCCACCTCGGCCGAGGGGGGCGTCGTGCAATCTAGGAATTTCGAATTCCTGCGTGACAGCCGCCCTGATCTCGCTGCCTTGGGTGGTTTCTCCGAACACTACGCGTTCAATGACCCTGCGAGCGCCCTCGCAAAGCTCAGGCTTTTTTCAGAGCGGGTTGTCGATATGGTCTATGACACGTTCAGGCTTCCCAAGCCCTATCAGCCCAATCTGAATGATCTGCTGAACGAGGATGCTTTCCGCTCCCGTGTCCCGCCAGTCGTTCAGACCAAGCTGCATGCATTGCGCATGCACGGCAACAAAGCGGTTCACGCTAACCAGGGCACCACACCAACCGCCCTCGCGATGGTGCGGGAGGCGTTTGATATCGCCAGGTGGATCTATGTCACGTTCGATGCCGGTCAAGCAACGGCCGTGGCGACGTATGTGGCGCCTGAGCCGCCAGAAGATTCAAAGAAGCTCGAGCGTGACAGGCAACGTCTGTTGGCCCAAGTCGCCGAGCAGGAGGAGCTAATGCAGGCGCTTCTGCAGCAGCTCGAAGAAGCCAAAAAGCAGAAAACCGAATTTAAGCGGACGGATGAAGAGCTTCAGCACCTCGTGTCTGCGGGTTCTGCAGCGGTAGCGCAGCTGTCCTTTGACGAGGCCACAACCCGCAAACGACTGATCGACGCGATGCTCATCTCGGCGAATTGGAAGGTTGCCCCAGACGGAAAATCGACCGATCAGGTTGGGCAGGAAATTGAGATTACCCAGGCCCACAACAAGACAGGCATCGGCTACGCTGACTATGTGCTATGGGGAGATGATGGCAAGCCACTTGCCGTCGTAGAGGCCAAACGTACGGCCAAGGACGCCGAGGCGGGGCGTACGCAGGCCAAGCTGTACGCCGATGGCCTCGAGCAAAAGCACGGCCAGCGTCCCGTCATCTTTTACACCAATGGCTTTGACATCCATATCTGGGACGATACCCAGAAGCAGACACCACGCAAGCTGTTTGGCTTCTACTCAAAGGAAAGCCTGAACTACTTGATATTCCAGCGCCGCGAAAAGCTGGCACTCAACACAATCGCGCCGAAGCCTGAGATTGCAGGGCGCATGTATCAAATCGAGACGATCAAGCGAATTGGCGAGCGTTTCAGCCTGGGTTACCGTAAAACACTGATCGTATTGGCAACAGGTACGGGCAAGACTCGAGTAGCTGTATCGCTCTGCGATGTGCTTTCGCGCGCGCGCTGGGCCAAGCGCATCCTTTTTCTTTGTGACCGGCGCGAACTGCGTAAGCAAGCAGATGACGTATTCAAGGAGTATCTGCCCGGCGAGCCACGCATCCACATCAATACCAACACGGCTGGCGATGTGACCAATCGCATCTATCTCGCCACCTACCCGGCGATGATGCAGTGTTATGAAATGTTCGATGTCGGCTATTTCGACCTCATCATTGCCGACGAATCGCATCGCAGCATCTACAACCGTTACCGCGATCTGTTTGTCTATTTCGACGCCTTGCAGGTCGGGCTGACGGCTACGCCGGTCAAGTTCATTGCTCGCAATACTTTCAAGCTCTTTGGCTGTGAAGACGGCGACCCGACGTCGTATTTCGGCTACCAGGAAGCGATCAATCACGTTCCGCCCTACCTCGTGCCCTTCGAAGTCTATACGCACACCACAGAGTTCCTGCGTCGTGGCATCAAGTACAGCCAGCTCTCCAAGGAGCAACGGGAGCAACTCGAAGAAGACGAGCAGGACGCGGAAACCATCGACTACGACGATACCGACGTGGATCGCACCGTATTTAACAAGGATACCAACCGCGCCATTTTGCGAAATTTGATGGAGAACGGTCTGCGAGACGCGAGCGGCTCACATCCAGGCAAAACAATCATCTTTGCCCGTAATCATAATCACGCAGTCTTGCTGGCCGAACTGTACGACGAGATGTACCCCCAGTACGGCGGCCAGTTCTGCCGCGTGATTGACAACTATGATCCCCGGGCCGAACAGCTCATCGATGACTTTAAAGAGCCGAAGAGCGCGCTCACCATCGCGATCTCGGTAGACATGCTGGATACTGGAATCGATGTGCCCGAGGTCGTCAATCTGGTGTTCGCCAAGCCAGTCAAATCCTATGTGAAATTCTGGCAGATGGTCGGGCGTGGAACGCGATTGTGCTCTGACCTGAATGGTCTAGGCCAGGACAAGAGCAAGTTTTACATCTTCGACCACTGGGGTAACTTTGCCTATTTCGAAGAGAGCTACCGCGAGGCCAATCCAACGGCCAGCAAATCGCTCCTGCAGAAGCTTTTCGAGACCCGCCTTCTACTGGCCGATGCTGCGCTTACAAAGGCGAAACCGGATGCCTTCGATCTCGCCATCAATCTCATGCAGGCTGACATTGCCGCGCTGCCTGAAACCACAATCGCCGTTCGTGAGAAGTGGCGCGAGGTGCGTGATGTCCAGCGCCCTGACGTGCTGCCTGCTCTGAGTGCTGCGACGCGTGCTTCACTGCTCAAGGACATTGCACCGCTCATGCAATGGCGCGACACGCGCGGTTGGGAACATGCCTACCAACTCGACCTGCTGGTTGCCAGGATGGAGGGCGAGTTGCTCAAGAAATCCGCTGTGTTCAACGATCTGCGGGACGATCTCATCGCCCTCGTGGCTCAGTTGCCTATTAACGTCAACGCTGTTCGCGACAAGCTGGCCACCATTGAGAAGGTTCGCAGTGGTGAATTCTGGAAGCTGATTTCTGAGCAAACCGATGTCGCTGCGCTTGAAACGGTGCGTGAAGAGTTGCGCGGAATTATGCGCCATCGTGTGGTGGGACCGACGGTCGGCGGCAAGCCCCGTGTTCTCGACGTTAGGGAAGATGCCAGCAAATTCGAGTTCGGACGCTACATTCCAAAACTTGAAGGGACGGAATTGGTGACCTATCGCCAACGCGTCGAGCAAGTACTTACGGGCCTCTTCGAAACCAATCCGATATTGCGCAAGATTCGGCGCCGGGAGCCTGTAGCTGAATCCGATCTCACGGCGCTCGTCAGCTTGGTGCTCACCCAACATCCGGACGTCAATCTGGCCTGGCTGACCGAGTTTTATCCGGATACCGCCGGTGATCTGGCGGCAGCGATCCGAACGATCGTCGGCATGGAGCCTGAGATCGTGGCTGAACGTTTTGGTGAGTTTTTCACTCGGCATCCGCAACTTTCGGCAAAACAGCAGAGATTTATGGCCTTGTTGCAAAACCATATTGCGAAATTTGGCGCTGTAACCCTCGACAAGCTTTATGAAGCGCCTTTCACCCAAGTGAGTCCGGATGGACCCGACGGGGTATTCGATGACGCAGCAGTGGAAGAACTGATCACGGTTATTGACCGCTTCCGTCCAGGCAGCGAACAACCGGCCAACCCATAACAAAAACAGGAAGAAAATCATGGACAATCAATTCATTACCCTAGTCGGTGCTGCGATCGGCCTTGCCTTCGGTGTGGCGGTTACTTGGCTGCTGATCCGAGGAAAAATTGAGTCCGCTGCCGCGCGAGGCCGGGCGGAAGCAGCAGTTGAGCTCGCGACAGTCAACGAGAGGGTGCGTGCCCTCGAGGTCGAGCGCGTGCAGCTCAACAGCGCGCACGAAGCCTTAAAAGCGCAGGCCGCAGAGTGGCGGGAGGCGTTGGACAGCGCTCGTGATGAGCGCGCCCAGCTCACGGAGCGTGCCGCTCGGGTGCCGGTATTGGAGGTGCAGGTCGCCAGCCTTTCGGACCAGCAGCAGACCAGTCAGCAGGAGATTCTCCGCTTGGCGAAGAGCGAGGCTGAAAAATCTCAATCTCTGCAATCGACAGCCTCCCGTCTTACTGAGGTTGAGCAGGAATTGGCAAGCGCCCAACAAACCCTGGCTTCGATATCGGGTCAGCTGCAACAATCCAATGAGCGCCGCTCAGCGCTTGAAGCGGAAGTGCCCCGCATTTCGGTACTCGAGAAAAAGCTCGCAGAGACAGAACAGCTATTGGCACAGACCCAGCAGCAGGCTGCCGATCTTCGCGAAGCCTCGGGTCGCGTCAACGCGGAGCTTAAGGGCGAGCGCGAGGCACTCACCACCGTGCGCAGCGAATTTCAGGTTGAGAAGGCTCAACGTGAGGCTGCAGAAACACAGGTTAATAAACTGACCACTGAATTGGCAGAACTTAACGCACGTTTCGATGCTGAGCGCAGTCAGTCTGAGGAAAAACTCACCTTGTTGCTGGAAGCCAAGGAGGCCTTATCCAACCAGTTTAAGAGCCTCGCCAACGACATTCTTGAAGAGAAGGCCAAGCGCTTCACTGAACAGAACCAAACCAATATTGGCCAGTTGCTGGAGCCACTCAAGACCAAGTTGCAGGAATTCCAGGGCAAGGTTGAAGAGGTCTATGTGCAGGAGGGCAAGGATCGCACCGCACTGGCTGAGCAAGTACGCCAGCTTATGGATCTCAACCAGTCCCTGAGCCAGGATGCGAAGAACCTGACCCGCGCTCTCAAGGGCTCCAGTAAGACCCAGGGCAACTGGGGTGAACTGGTGCTGGAGCGCGTTCTGGAGGCCTCTGGCCTGCGCAAGGGTGAGGAATATGACGTTCAGGAAAGCCATACCCGCGAGGATGGCTCCCGCGCCCAGCCTGACGTGGTCATCCACTTGCCTGAAGAGCGGCACCTTGTAGTGGATGCCAAGGTATCTTTGATCGCCTACGAGGATTTTGCTTCGGCGGAAGAAGATGGAGATCGCCAAGGGGCGACCAAGCGTCACCTTGATTCAGTTCGTGTACACATCAAGGGGCTATCGGACAAGAACTACCAAGCGCTTTACGGCCTTAAATCGCTCGATTTCGTGCTTATGTTCGTGCCGATCGAACCAGCTTTCATGCTCGCCGTTACCCATGATCGCGAGATGTTTATGGACGCTTGGCAGAAAAATGTGCTGCTGGTCAGTCCTTCCACGTTGCTCTTTGTCGTGCGGACCGTGGCCCACCTGTGGCGTCAGGAGGCGCAGAACCGCAATGCGCAGGACATCGCCAAACGCGGCGCTGAACTTTACGACAAACTAGTGGGTTTCGTTGAAGACCTGGAATCGGTCGGCACCCGGCTCAAGCAGGCCCAGGAAAAATACGATTCCGCCCACAGCAAGTTGACCGGAGGACGCGGGAACGTGATCCGTCAGGCCGAAATGCTCAAGCAACTGGGCGTTAAGCCCACTAAGACGTTACCGACTGCGCTGACCGAAGTTGCGGCGGATGACGAAGTGCTTCCCGCATTGACGTAACCCATACGAGAAAAATAATCTTGCTTGATCAGTACCAAACCTTCGATGCCGGGATGCGCGACTGCCGCAAATGCGCGGGCTTGTTCGCGCAATATCCGGTTGACCCTCGCAGCAGCTCCACCCCTGTGGAGCCGCGCCCGATCGTTTCCGGGGTTCGTCCCATGCCTGTCATGCTAGTTGGCCAGGCGCCTGGGCTGACGGAGTATGAGACGGGGAAGCCATTTCAAGGCGATGCCGGGCAAGGTATTCGGGGGATCTTCGCCGAACTCGGCGTGCCCCGTTCACGTTTCGATGAACTGGTTTACTCGTCAGCTGTGATCAAGTGCTTTCCGGGCAGCAAGCCGATGCTCCGATCAGGTAAAGTCCGCGAGGACGTATTGCCGTCTGCCGAAATGATCCGCAACTGCCAGCCGTTTTTCGAGGGACAGATTCGCTTGGCTGCCCCGCAGGTTCTGGTCACGCTCGGTGGCCTGCCGCTCAAAGCCTATCTCAAGCTGACCGGGCGCAAGGCGAGCGAGGCACGACTGGAGCGCTTCGTCGGCCAGAAGGAAGACTGGAACGGTCGCACCGTCGTTTTCTTTCCCCATACTTCCGGTGCTTCGCGCTGGCTTAATGAACCTGACAACCGCCGCCTGTTTCAGCAGGCCAAAGCACTGCTGCGCTCCGAGTTGATCGAACGCGGCATCACTATCACCTAAGGACACGCTTCGTGATTACCAACCAACTTAAAAACGACATCGACAGCTTGTGGCTCGAGTTCCATACGGGCGGCATCACCAATCCGCTTACCGTCATCGAGCAGATTTCCTTCCTGATGTTTGCCCGCCTGCTGGACATCGAAGAAACCCGCTTCGAGAAGCTGGCTGGACGCACCGGAAAGGCGCCGCATAAATACTTTTCCCCCGACCAACAGAGTCTGCGCTGGAAGAACTGGAGCGAGTACGGCGGCGAAGAAATGCTGCGTCATGTTCGTGACCTGGTTTTTCCTCACTTGCGCGATCTGGGCGGCAAGGACACCACCTTTGGCGAGTACATGAAGGATGCCACCTGCCTGATTCCCAAGGCCAGCCTGCTTAATTCAGCGGTCATCAAAATAGGCTTGCTGCCATTGGGAAACAGCGACATGAAGGGGGATCTCTATGAGTACATGTTGAGCAAGCTCAGCACGGCTGGTATCAACGGCCAGTTCCGTACCCCCCGCCACATCATCCGGCTGATGGTCGAACTGCTCGACCCCAAACCCAACGAAGTAGTGGGCGACCCTGCTTGCGGCACAGCAGGCTTCCTCGTTGGCACCATGGAATACCTCCGTCAGAAGTACTCTTCCCCTGAGTTGGTCGAGACCTTCGAGGATGGTAGCAAGGGTTACCCGGGTGACTTGCTGGAGCCCTATCGCGAGCATATCCAGAACGGCCTGTTCCACGGCTTCGATTTCGACGTGACCATGCTGCGTATTGCGGCCATGAACTTGATGCTGCACGGCGTCGAGAATCCAGATATCCACTACCAGGACACCCTCTCCAAGAATTTCCCGGAAAGATTTGGCAAGCAGGCCGAGGATGGCTTCGACGTCATCCTTGCCAATCCGCCGTTCAAGGGAACCCTGGACGAAGAAAGCGTGCATCCATCGCTGTTGAGGAAGGTGAAGACCAAGAAGACCGAGCTGCTCTTCGTCGCGCTTATCCTGCGCATGCTAAAGAACGGCGGCCGCTCCGCCACCATCATTCCGGATGGCGTGCTGTTCGGCTCGAGCAAGGCACACGTCGCGCTGCGCCAGCACCTGATCGACGAGAACCAGCTCGAAGCAGTGATTTCGCTGCCGTCTGGGGTCTTCAAGCCGTATGCCGGTGTCTCGACCGCGATCCTGGTCTTTACCAAGGGCGGACGGACGGATGAAGTGCTGTTATACGGCGTCAAAGCCGACGGTCTTTCGCTCGACGATAGACGTCAACCAGTAACGGGAAACGACTTGCCCGATGCGCTGGCTCAGTTTCAGAAATGGCGTGCCAGGAAGGGCGACTTCAGCAACCGCACTGCTAAGGCGTTTGCCGTTTCAGTAGCCGATATCCGTGCCAATAAATACGACCTGTCGCCCAGCCGCTACAAGGAGTCGGTACAGGAGGACGTGAAATTTGACCCGCCCTCAGTGATTCTTGCACGCATGAAAAAGCTGGAGTCTGAGATCGAGGCGGATATGACTGAGTTGGAAGGGCTTCTGTCATGATGCGCCAAGCAATAGGTGATCTATTCACCCTGGCAAAAGGACGAAAAGCGCCAGAAGTCTTTTTAGAAAGTGTACCAGGCGTTGAACGCTACATTCAGATTGAAGACCTGCGTTCCGACGACGAGTTGAAATACGCCAACGATCCAAAGGGCACAATTGTTGAATCAACCGACATCTGTATTGCATGGGATGGTGCTAACGCGGGGACAGTGGGGTATGGGTTGTCGGGGTTGATTGGCAGCACCATCGCACGCCTTCGGCCTGTTGATGAACGAAGCATCTTTACACCCTACGTGGCGAGATTTTTACAGAACCAATTCAGCGTACTCAATCAATCGACAACAGGAGCAACTATTCCGCATGTCAGCCGTGACAAACTGATGGGTTTGTCGCTGATTCTTCCTGGATACGATGAGCAGTGTCGCATCGCTGCCATCCTCGACAAGGCTGATGCCATCCGTGTTAAACGCTACGAGACCATTAAAGAATCGGACAAGTATCTCCAGGCTGTTTTTTATGATTCGTTTGGTGACCCCGTGACAAACTCAAAGGGGCAGCCGGAGAAACCTGTCGCACAACTTGCAACAGTAACAACAGGCAACACCCCTTCACGCCAAAATCTCGCTTATTACGGGGGGCACATCGAGTGGATCAAGTCGGACAACATCAATACACCATCCCACCTCTTGACCGAGGCTTCGGAGGGGTTATCCCTGGAGGGACTCCGTGTTGCTCGATCGGCACCTGCAGGTTCCACGCTTGTCACCTGCATCGCGGGAAGCCCATCTTGTATCGGCAACGCAGCGTTTACAGACCGAAAAGTGTCATTCAACCAGCAGATTAATGCCCTGACACCCAAGCCAGGTATTGAGCCAGAGTTTATTTACGCGGTGACGCTGTACTCCAAGGCACGAATTCAATCTGCTTCCACAAACGGTATGAAGGGGATGGTAAGTAAAGGGGCTTTGGAACAGGTTCGCTTTATCCTTCCACCACACGAACAGCGTGAGAAGTTTATTGGCATTTTTCACAAGCTAATGACCTTGAGGAAGAGGCTGGACAGCTCGGCCCGCGATGCCGATGCCCTATACAGCTCTCTCGCACAGCGGGCATTTCAAGGGCAGTTATAAGGACAAGAACAATGGCGATAGGCGTTAATCCGATCAGGGTGACTTTCTCCAATCAGGGCTATGCCCGGACTCACGAGACGGCCAAACTGGACGAATACCAAGCCCCGACCACCGGGCAGTACCTCTATATTTACAAAAAGCCAGAGGGCGTGAAGTTTCCTCTTCAGGTCATCATTCATCCCGACGTGAGGTTCGAGCCGTTTCTTGCTCTGCCCGGCGTATCCTGCCCGAAGCCGGAACAGTTCCGCCACGGCAGCAACATGCGCCAGTTCCCCAAGCGCAAGAATCGGGGCGAGAACGAAATCGAATATGGACGGGCGCTGGAGATCGATTCCAAGGAGGCGTTGGAGCGTTTTCTCCAGTTCTTCGACTCTCCGGCCGGCAGCGAGCGCGAGGGGTCCGAACTGCCGCCGCGCCTCAAAGCCATCGAGCTGGAAAACTTCAAGGGGGTGGGCGAACGCATTCGCATCGAGCTGGCACCCGTCACCCTGCTCTTCGGCGCCAACAGCGCCGGCAAAAGCACCATCCTGCAAGCAATGCAGTACGTGCGTGAGATCCTTGAGCGCCGAAACGCCAATCCGGATCGGACGCTGTATGGCGGCGACTTCGTTGACCTGGGCGGGTTCCGTAATCTGGTGCATCAGCGCGACCTGTCACGCCGTATCAGTATCAAGCTTGAGCTCGAGCTTAACCGTGCCAGCCTGCCGGATTTGGTGCCTGAGCCGTGGGAGGAGTGGCAGGCAGGCCAAACCTTCGACGAACAGGGAATCTGGGATTTCCACAATTTGGTTCAGGAAACGCGTGACCGGACCGAGACGGTAAGCATTCAGCTAGAGGTGGGCTGGAGTGACGTGAAGCAGGCTGCAGTGGTGGTCGGCTACGAGGCGGGGGCGAATGGCGAGTGGCTTGCGCGCATCACCGCATCGGAAGACGGACGCGATGTGGCCATTCGCCTGAACAAAGACAATCCCATATTTCTGCGTTACACGATTGTGGAGGATCTCTACGCATTAGGCGATCTGGATGGCTGGGTGGATCGAGGTGATATTGAAGACGCGCCCGCAAGTAAAAAAGCGTTTTTCGCTACAGACTTTCTGCGGAGCGCAAGTCCGGAAGACCCCACAGAGGTAACTGATTCAAGCGAACAGTTCGACGGGGATGACGAGCCAGAGAACTCAATGGCCTACTCCGTGCTGGGCACGATGCTCTATAACGTGCGAGAGGCCGGCATGGAGAGTCCGGGTCAGGGCTTGCGCCAATGGCTGACGGGCTTTGACAGCGCGCTTCCGCACCTCGGACAGCTGCTGGCTATTCCAGGCTCCTCCAAGGGCGGTGCGGCAAACATCTACATCACGCGCGAATTCACTGCCTTCCTGTCGTCCATGGTTGTCGGTCCGGCCATGGTGATTCGCGACCAGTTGCGCAAACTGCGCTACCTTGGCCCGATTCGTAACGTGCCCCAGCGGGGATTCGAGGCTGCACTGACCCCTGATGAAGCACGCTGGGCAGATGGCACGGCTGCCTGGGAAAGCTTGCTAACCGGTGAAGCGAGTTTGGTCGACCAGGTGAGTGAGTGGATGGCCCACAAAGACAAGCTTGCCACCGGATATGAACTGGAGCGACGCGCATTCAAGGAGGTTGATGTCGGGATGCTGAACTGGCTGCTCCGCGCAGCAGACCCGGATGCGGGTGTTCGCAGCGATCCCAAGCTACTGCGCAAACTGGCGGATACCCCGGAAAAACTCAGGCTTGATCTCATCGAGGCCGACACCGGCATGCGCGTTCAGCCGCGTGACGTGGGCATCGGTATTTCGCAGGTGCTGCCTGTAGTGGTTGCCGCACTTGAGCCTTCGGCCTCACTGGTGGCGATAGAACAGCCTGAGCTGCATATCCATCCTGCTGTTCAGGTCGGGCTTGGTGACCTGCTGATAAAGGGTTCTAAAGAGAATGGCATTAGTTTCTTGATCGAAACCCACAGCGAGCACCTGATCCTGCGTCTGTTACGAAGAATCCGAGAAACCTCGGAAGGCGAATTGCCGCCAGGCATCGCCGGGGTCTCCCCAGAGGACATAAATGTCCTCTACGTTGAGCGATCGGACGCTGAGCAAGTGGTAATTCATCCAATCGCCATCGACGAGAGTGGCAAGTTTGTGGGGCGTTGGCCACGTGGCTTTTTCCCGGAACGGATGTATGAGGCATTGCCGAAAGAGATTCGGGCTCGCGTTGACGCTAAGCGGCGAGGTGACGAATGATCTATGAATATGCGCTGGAGCCTGCTCTTGTTGTGGATTGGGCGCTTGCCGGTCTCGGACGTTGCGTTGGGCAATTTGGGTTGGACCACCGCCGGTTGGTTTCTGATTTTCCCAAAGATTGGAAGGGCCAAGTCTATGGTGAATTCCTCGCACGCTTCGATTATGACGATGGTCATCCGGACGTGGTAAGTAGCCAACCCATTCTTGACGCGTATCTTCAGCTTTTGACCGATTGCATGGTCCCACGCCGGATCGACTTGACGTACAGCGTGGCGTGGCTGGATGAAGCAATAAAGGAGCACACGGCCCGGCCGTTTCACGCGATATTCGCGTCCAAACAATCGGCCCCACCCCATCCAGACATCATCACCGAGAAGAGTGTCGACGACATTCGGGAGAAGCACTGGTGGTTGCCAACGGTAAAAACAACAAGGAAATCGGCAGCGGAAATTGGTGCCGCTCTCCGTCCAATTTTGCAGGTGGCGAGCGAAATCCACATCATTGATCCGTACTTCGATCCAGGGAAGAAACGGTTTCAGGACACTTTCGCTGAAATCGTTCGCCAATCCGCCGCACTTCCAAGGGCGGTTTCTCCGCACCCTCTCATTACTCTTGTGACGGGTGTCGATCGCGAGTTCAAGGAGCATGAACGGCCGAGCAATGAGCACGAAGAGAGAGAGCGTCTAAAACAGGAACGAAATGTTGCCGCGGATATTCTGCACAAGGCCCGTTCTGATCTGCCTGCCCTTATTCCAGCAGGCGTAACGGTCCGGCTTGTAGTCCTCAAAAAAGCGGTGCGAGAGGATCCGCTCCACAATCGCTTTGTACTGACCGATGTGGGCGGCGTAATCCTGCCATACGGTGTGGATGATTATGATCGAGAAGAAGATCACTTTGCTGTGGATGACATAATTCCGATGTCGCGAGGCATTTACGACGAGCGGTGGGCCCAGTATGTCGAGTCAGTAAAGGGGCGTGCGGTTATCGACCCAGAGACCATAGCTGGCGATTGATTATGCCCAACTTGTCTTGGTTACAGCGCGTGCTAAATCCGCGCGCCCATACGAAGCTGGTAGATGTTTGGCGTGTGTTACGTCAATTGCATCGGCTTTTACCCATCCAAGTATAAAAATTCGGGGGGCGGCAAGAGCCCATGCAGTCGATATCGCTTTTCGACATGATCAGGTCGCAGAAGTGGGAGCGTGCGCTCTTCATGACGTACGCGCTTAGCACAGCTATCTAAAGCACGCGGTCCTTCACGGCATTCAAACGCAATTTACCGTTGCGACTATTTGTATTTTCGCTTAGTAAACAATAAGTTACGTTTACCGCATTCGCATTTAACTGTACACTCCTTCGCGGATCGGGGAGTGAGCATGAGCCCATTTTCGTTATTACTTAAGGAATTCCGCGTCTCGCGCGGTTTGAAGCAAATCGAGTTGGCAGAGCGTCTCGGCTATGAGCCGAGCTACCTTTCTGCGCTTGAGCGAAGCGAAAAGGGACCACCCCGCCAAGATTTCATACGTCGCCTAATTCGCGGGCTTCAGCTCAACGACGATGAGCAGAACAGACTTGCAGGAGCGCTGCGTGATTCGTGCCGGCAAGTCTCGCTTCCGGCTCGGTCGAGCCTCCTGGAGTACGAATTCCTGAAACGCCTGCGACCGCAACTGGGAAGCCTGCATCCCCTCCAGCTCGAATTGCTCGATATCGCCTTGCGAATCCCGGAAGAGATGGGCGCGGCTTTTTCCAAGCGTCTTCCCAGCGACAGCGGCCATTCTGCGAAAGCGGAGGTACCCAAAATGTAAAAGGGCAAGCCATCGGCTTGCCCCTTCGCAGCAGCTAACGCTACCGCCATCAACAAGCTCAGTATCGTTATCTCGCCGAAGCACGTCAAGCCTCTAAATCCTTGATTCACCGACTGAAGGCCGAAATTTAACTCGGCCGTAGGCGTTTTCGCGCCTTCGATTTGGTGAATTCACTCGGTTTTTTGGATGCGCAGCAGCGCAGGGGCTTTCTTTGCCCTGAAAAAAGGAGAAAACGATGCTTGCTAGAAAGGTTGTAACTCGCCGCGGACGGCGATTCCGCGGTTATTACCCATCAGCAAAACTTGGCCGCATGGTCGCATGGGAGTCGCTGCTCGAACGGGACGCAATCCTCCTTTTGGAGTTCTCCCCGGGAGTTTTGACTTACAGAGAACAACCGGCGGAAATCCACTATGCGTTTGGCACGACCACTCGCACGTATTACCCGGACTTCGAAGTCGTGCTCGTGAACGGGAAGCGAGTCCATGTGGAAGTGAAGACAGCTGCCAAACTGTCCAGGCCAGAGGTCGTAGCTAAATTCACAGCAATCGCTGAGCACTACCTGCGGATCAAATTGGATCTGCGGTTCATCACCAACGAGGACGTTCGTCCAGAGGCCCTGCAGACGAACCTGCGCACGCTGTCCTATCTCGTTCATCACATTGAAGCTGGCGATTGGACCGAACGGCGATTGTTACAGATGCTGGGGGACAGCCCGATCCCCTTTCGTCTCTGCGATTCTATACTTGGCCGCGGGATGACACCCAGGCTCATTGCCGGGGGCATGCTCAAGATGGACTTGCGCCTGCCAATGTCGGGCGACACCCCCGTATTCGTTGGCAAGGAGGGCGAAGATGCAACGCTTCTCTTTTAAGCGCGGGCTCGTGTTTGTCGAGGGCCAAACGCGTTGGGAACTGCGCCGCAGGCTGGTAACTGGAAAACTCCAATTCGAATCCGAAGGTGGAGAGTTGCTGAAGCTGACTGATGCGGAGGTGCATGCGCGCTGGCAATCCCATGCCTGGCTGATCGATGAGACCAGCTTGGGAAGCATGAAGGACGCTGTGTATTTGGCTGCTCCGCGAGACCTGTCAACCTTTAGGGAAGTCCAGCAGCAGGAGGCAAGACGACGGCTGGATTATCTCCTGGCGATCGACCCGGGAGCGATCCCGTATAGGCCGGCGACTTGGCGAGCGCGTATCGCTGAAGTGGCGGCTGCGAAAGGGGACAGCAAGCGCCCCAGTCCGTCCACCGTATATAACTGGTGGACGAGGTACCGTCACACGAAAAGCATCAATAGTCTGGTTCCCCATAGCACTGCTGGCGTGGGGCCGCGGCGTCGAGAACTGCGCCAGATGTTCGAGGACGTTATCGGAAGCGTCTACCTCACAGCGCAGAAACTCCCCAAACTCGCGGTACACGAAGAACTCGTTCGACGGGTCCAGGCGATTAACAACGGTCTGCCGCCCGAAGAGAGGATCCGGGCCCCGGGGCGTTCAACGATCTATCGCTGGATCGACGACTTGCAGGCTGACCTGGTTGACGTTGCGCGTCTTGGAGCGGAGGTTGCTCGCGTGAAGTATCGCCCTTCCTTGAGCACCGTGAAGGTAGGCAGCGTGTTGGAGCGTGTCGAGATCGACCACACGCCCCTCGACGTCATCGTCATTGATCCGCTGACAAAACTCCCCTTGGGCCGCCCGTGGCTGTCGCTTGCCCTCGACGCCTATTCGAAGATGGTGACGGGCTTTTACATCAGCTTTAACGCGCCATCAGCTCATGGCGTCCTGCAGTGTTTGCGCAGCGCGATCCTGCCCAAGGATGCGTGGTTGGCCCGGTTTCCTGGGATAAAAGGGGAATGGCCGGCTCATGGAATTCCGGAGCTGCTTGCAGTCGACAATGGGATGGATCTGCATTCCGACGCCCTCGAAAAGTCATGTCTTGAGATGGGCGTCCAGATTCTTTTCTGCGGCTCAAAGACGCCTCAGCACAAGGGCTCGATCGAACGGTTCTTCAGGACCATGAACATGGGCCTGATCCATCGGTTGCCCGGTACGGTCTTTTCCTGCGTCGACCAGCGAGGGGACTACCCGGCTGAGGAAAAGGCTGTTCTGGACATGGAGGCCCTGACGCACCTGCTGACGAAGTGGATCGTAGAAATCTACAACATGAGCCTCAACCGGGGCATTGGCGCGCGGCCAATCGAGCGTTGGCGGGAATCGGCCGATAAACGAATTATCGAGTTGCCCGTTTATCCGCAACAGCTTGAGGTCATCAGCGGCATTCCGGCCGGGCGCACCCTGTTCCACTACGGCATCGAGCTTGAGGGACTGCAGTACAACTCGGAACTGCTCCAGACGATCCGGAGGCGCGTGGGCGAGAACAAGAAGGTCGATTTGAAGTTCTACGAGGACACGGTCGCCCACATCCATGTCTACGATCCGTTCAACAAGGAATACATCCAGGTATTCGCGAAGAACCGCGAGTATGCCGATGGTTTGCCCCGAGACATCCATCGCCTGGTGCGAGAACAAGCGAGGCGGCGCCATGGGGAGCATTGTGTATCAGCCCAACTGCTTGAAGCGCGTGCCGAGATCGAGGCGCTGGTTCAAGAGGCGCTGAAGGACAAAAAAATGGGCTATCGGAAAACGGGCGCAGCCACGTTGCAGCACGATAGCGAAGCCATTCTGCACGGTACCAATCCCTTGGCGAAAGCGAGGCGCCCACTTCGCAAAGTGGCGGATTCGCCGCCACCAGAACTCGAATCAGGCCTCGACGACAAGCTGCCCCAATTCGTCCCATTTGCAGAAGGGGCGAACGATGGATCCCGTTAACTTGATGACGCGCTACTCGGCCCGAAGTGCCTCCAGCACGCCCGGCATCTGTCCCGGATACAAGCTGGTCATGGACCCGCTACCTCACGTGCGGTTCAGCACTGCGATGTATCGGATAGCCGACCTGCACCAACGGCGCCGCACGCATGGCATGGGTGGTGGCCTCCTGATCTCCGGGCCGTCGGGCGCGGGCAAAAGCACGATCGTTCGTGCATATAGCGCTGCATTCCCGCGCGTGCACGAAGCGGAACGAACGCACATTCCCGTATTGCTCGTGACGGTACCCTCCTCGCCGACATCTAAAAGCCTGGCTGGAGCGATCCTGGAGGCGCTTGGGCGCAAGAATGCGCACCGCGGGACAGCGCCCGAGAAAACGACGTGGCTTCATGAGTTTTTCACGCGCTGTGGCGTCGAGATGCTGTTGCTGGACGAGTTCCATCACCTCCTTTATGCGCCAACGCTATCCAGCTTCCGCGATGTCACGGACTGGCTGAAGAATTTCCTGGAGGACACGCGTGTCGGTATGGTGGGATGCGGCTTGCCCGCTGCTGAATTCGTGGTTAACAGTAACGAGCAGTTGGCGCGTCGATTTTCCGAGCGGATCCGGGTTTCGCCTTTCTCACTCGAGGATCCGGCAGATTTCCACGAATTCCGGGGAATCCTGAAGGCGCTGGGCGAGCGACTACCCCTGAGATCCGAAACGCCGTTGTACGAAGCGAACCTCGCGCGCCGACTGCTCATAGCGAGCTACGGCCTGATGGACTATGTGGTGAAGGTGCTCGAAGGCGCCGTTTCAGCCGCATCTACGGCGGGCCTGCAGACCATCGATTTGGACGTGCTTGCGGCGGCCTTCCGGGATCGTGTCTGGCGAGATGTGCCGGAACGCCTGAATCCGTTTCATCCCGAATCCCCCTTGCGACCGCTGGATCGCCCCGGGGAAGTATTCCATCTTCATACGCGCGAAGACCCGATTGGTTCACCCGTCGCGAAGCGTCTGGGCCTGAGCATGACTATGGGTGGGCGTTGAGATGAACGACTTCCCTATTGAGCCGTCGCTTCTCGTGCGACCTGCCCCCGGGCGGCACGAGGGGCCGCGCGGCTACCTACTGCGTTTGGCCGAAGCCAACTGCACATCGGTGCAGGACCTGGAGGCCACGGGGCTCCGTTTCGGTGTGGCCAGTTTTCAGCGCCACGTACTGCTTCCCGATCCCAAGCTTTATCCGGATTTGCATCAGCACGTGGCGCGGATGGAGTCTTTACTTGCCAAAGGGCGCATCTGGAACAGCAAGTTTGCGCGTTTCTGTCCCCATTGTCTGGCCGAGGACCCGCGATGGCGCGCTGCCTGGGAGATCCTGTTTCATGACGTCTGTCCGGAACATGGTGTGTGGCTCGTCGATCAGTGCAACTCCTGCGGCAAGCCAATCAAGTGGGGCCGTGAATACTTGCTGCGGTGCCAGTGCGGGTCGGATCTCAGGCAAGAGCAGCCGGGCCTCGCCCCCGAAAATGCTCGCCGCTTGTCAGAGTTGTTGGAGTTGCGCCTGCTCGGGACCGAAGAATCGGCGGATCTTTCGGAGCCGCTGGCCGGGCTGGATCTCGAGCAAACACAGCGTTTGATTCGCTATGTCGGGAGCTACCTCGACCCTGCCGCAGGAGCGAAGCCGTTGAAGCTCAGAAACGCGGGGAGGATGAACGCGTCCTGGCCTGTTTCCTCGCTGGCAGCCGAAATCCTCTTTCAGTGGCCATTGAGCTTCAAGGCAGCCTTCAGCACTATCCAGGAGTTCTCCGTTGGGGTGAAGACTGGCTTGAACGGCATGTTGGGGCAAGCCCACTTGTACCTGTACCGCGGCCTCCACGATAAGGCATTTGCCCCGGTACACCAGGCCTTTCAAGAATGGGTTGCCGAATTCTGGAAGGGCGGCGTCGCGAAGCGCAACCGGCGTCTCGCTGCGGCGCTTCTTGATCGCGTCGTATGGATACCGGGGAAGGTCGCTGCCGACAAACTGAGGATCTCCACAAAGCGACTAAGAAGCCTCATACAAGAGGGATTGATTGAAGCACAGGAAACCATCAGTTCGACCGGGCGGCGGTTTCTGGTCGTTCGAAACGACGGTCTGGATCAGTTGGAGCTTCATCTAGCTGCTGAAATGGATTTCGCAACGGCGATGAAGGCGCTCGGACTATGCAAGGTCAGGATGCAGCAATTGGTGCGGCTGCTCTTTCCCAATGCGCGCCGTCTTGGGGCGCACCCTCGCGCACCCTGGATCATTCCTAGGGATGAAGTTGAAGCGCTGTTGGCCATTGGTTCGGCGTTGCCTGTTCTGTCGGTTCCAGAGGAGAACCAGGTGTCGGTCGCGCATGCGCTTCGGTATTGGAGCTTCAGCAGTGACGAAGTCGTCGAGTTGGTCCGTGCGGTGAAGTCGGAAAAACTGGTGCCGGCGGCCCTCCTCAACTCTGCCCGCGGCATCGCCCGTTGGGTATTCGACGCGAACCAGCTCAAATCGTGGCAACGTGGTGTCAAGAACCCGTTACGGGACTGGCTGGCCAATGAAGACATCGCCCGGCGCTTTGAATGTCGTAAGACTGATGCGTACTGGCTGGTGAGCAATCACTTCCTTGAGGCGTCGCGCCTTCGTGTTCACCAACGCATCGGCAGCCGGGTTCACAGAACTGAGATCGATCGATTTCTCCAGAGGTACATTTTTGTGGCGGAAATAGCCGAGCTTCTAGGGATGTCCAGCGCGAACGCGCGACGGCTAGTGGAAGCGCAAGGATTCTTGTCACTGTCGGGCACCGGCCCTGGCTGCTGTCATAAGGCCTTTTTTGAACGAACAGAGCAGCTGATGGCCGTGCTGGAAAACCTGCGTCACAGCAAGGGAGGGCAGATGGAGTTCGGCGGAGTTATGGACCGGTCTCGGCCCAACAAGTGATCGATCAAGATAATGCCCAAGCCGATGCCGGCAACTAGCACCAGAAGTACGACTAGGCCTGCCCAGCTGATGTGCTCATTGTTTCCTCGCCAGGATTGCAAACATGTTAGCAACGGGATTTTGACCAAAGAAACGCAAGGAGAAAAACGTGACCGATAACAATATCGCCTGGTTCGCCGGCCTGATCATTACGATGATCGCGGCAGCCATTTACGTCATTCTGCTGATGACCCGAGATTACAGCCCGATCGAGCGGCGAGCGCGAAGATTGACCATCTTGGCATCGATCATCGGCCCAGTTGCTATCTGGGGCGTAACGCTGGTCATCTATTTGTTTGTCAGTGAGTTGGTCGGCAACTTCCTGATGATTCCGTCCATCGGACTTACGGGGGTGGCGGTGTGGCATATCAGCAGGATCACATACCGGAAAATGGGAGGTGGCAAGGAATCACAAGATGGCCCCTCTCAAGAGGCTAGGGCGGGATCGTGATCGCGTTCCTGGATTCTGATGCGTACAACACCATTAATCGCAGGGGGGGCTGCAGCCTGTCGCCGCCGTGAAAGAGCTCATTTGCTCATAACGGACAACTCGAGAGTGCCTCCAGAAGCGCTGAGTTCGGACCGTCGGAGGTGTACTCACCGCTTTCGCACTTGACAGCGACGTGAGCCAAGTCAAGTCAAGTCTGGCGAAGATATGGGCTAACCACCAAAACCCAAACAGCTTAGGTTTATTGCTATGATGCCAACAATTCTGAGCATCCAGGGCTTGCCGTGGGCGTCTACGGCAACGACCATGGGCCCATGAATGGAGGCCAATACATGAAGATTACTGACGAAGCATTCGACGCCGCCAGCGGGCGGGCGGCCGCAAAGAAAGCGGCCTTTCCCACCGTCGTCTCGGTGCGGTATGACCGTCGCATTTCCCGCGTCGTCATCACCCTTGCATCTGGCCTGGATCTCGCCTTTTCGCCCAAGCAGGCGCAAGGGCTGGAACACGCCCACTCTGCCGATCTTGCAGACGCCGAAATCACCCCGTCCGGCCTCGGAATCCACTTCCCCCAACTGGATGCCGATCTCTACATCCCGGCGCTTCTGGAGGGCTTCCTTGGCTCGAAACGATGGATGGCAGCGGAGATGGGTAAGATTGGTGGCGCATCCTCCAGCGCCGCCAAAGCGGAAGCTGCGCGCAAGAACGGGAAGCTCGGCGGCAGGCCGAAAAAATCCAAGGAATTACTGGCAGGCTGACCCAGGCTGTCGGCCGGGTGGTGAGTGGCGGACGCTTTTTGTTTATTCAACCTTGGCTGTCTGACCGGATTGGCCAGGGACGCGACGGTCGGCAATTCATGCATAACGGGCAGGTCGTCGGCCGAAGCGGACGGTGAGCTGCATATCCGCGAACGACCGCTGAGCAGCGCATAGCGGTCTCTCCCATAAGACGACCCGTGAGCCGCTGCCTGCCAAAGGCTGGCGCTCGTCCGCGACTGCTCTCTGGTACTCGCTCCCCGTCCAACTTGTACCAATGCAGCGCTGACCTCCCCCTGCGATCAGCGAACAGGTCCTACGTTACTCAGGCGCGGGCTGCTGGATTAAAGTAGCAGTTGCTAACATCACCTAGAGAATCGATCCATGAACAAAGCTTGGATTCTTCAAACCTCCGAAATTCGGCGTCCGTTCTCTCGGGCGACCTGGGTCCCACTCCGGGCGTCGCTCAATGACGAGAAGTGCAACGTGAAGGAAGTTGGGTATATCGGCGACATATTCGCTTGCGGCTCCGTCGCCTTTCCAAACAAACATCTCGAACTCGCCGAGCGCTTGAGCTGGAGCGACATCGGCATCGGGCACACGGTGGCACCGTATGCATACTCGGATGGACATTACTCGCCGATCGATGAATACCAGTACAACGACAAGGAGCCCATCGGGACCAACCTTGTTTTCGAGCACCCACAGCCTGTGGTGGGCGGCCGGCAGTGGATCCTGAATCCTGACTTGGTGGTCGCGCTTCGCCTGATTAAGGAGGGGCCGAACTGGGTCAGGCCGGAAGAGGACTTTGTCGTGGTCGCCAGGGAGACAGTGGACAGCGATGGCAGCCAACGCCTGATGGAGATCAAGCGCGAGTTCCTGATGGACTATCTGGCCGCGCGCGGCCTGTCCCTTCGTCTGTCCTACTACCGCCAGCGCGTCGAGAACGTGGCCGACGTCACGAACAGCCCCTATGCCGGCCTAAACGAGATCCAGGAGCAGCGTGAAGGTGGAAGGTACGAGCTGCGCATCAAGGAGCTGAACAGCGTGTTCGGCGGGAGCTGGGCATCGTTTCGCATTTGGCGCACCGACGTCGACGCGGCGGAAGACGCTCCGGTCATGGGGCCTGAGACAGACGACAACACCGCCTCAGAGAGCAGCAAGGGCCATCGAAGCGGCTACCCCGGTGTGCGGGTCGAAGGCGAGTTCTGGCGAGACGAGTGGATCGAACACCAGGGAAATAGCGTGCGTGTGCGCGGGGACGAGGATCAGAATCTGCCGCACTTCATCGTCGACACGGACGGTTCGCGCAAGTTCTCGGCGGAACTCAACAACGAAGACATCGGACGGTGGCTCTGGTTCCGCCCGTCCGTAGTCAATGAACTCCTGAGCCATCGAGGCTTCTCCCTAGAGTGGTACACGGCTGAGACCGGCGCAATCAAATCCACTTCGGGGTACTCAACCCATTTCGGTATCAACGCCTCCGAACTCATCACCGTCTATGCCTACGACATCGCCAAGCTGCCCGCCTGGGAGCAGTTCCTCTGGGCCGCAAGCAATGTCGCCCCTGAGGGGAAGGTCAGCGCCGAGCTCCTCGCCTCGCAGGTTAAGGCGCGGCCAGCGGACACAAACGCCGTGGAGGAGATGCTGTTTGGGTGCATGCGGTTGCTGGAGGCCGACTTTCGCAAGACATTTGGTGTGTCGCTCTTTTCACATGACATTGATGATGCGGCCACGATGCAGCACGTCTCTCGCTTTTCGAGCAAGGACCAAGCGTCACTCTTGCGGCTGGCCAAGGAGCTCGTTCGCGTCTTCTCCGACCGACTCGACGTGCGCTCTCTTCGAAAGCTGTCCAACCACCCCGACAAGGACAAGCGGGGCTCCAACAAGTTGCTGCAAAACATCCTTGCCCAGAAGGCCGGGGAGGAGCGCGCACGAGAGGTCTTCGCTGTCATCGCCGGCGCCTACGACATGCGCCTTGGCGACGCCCACCCGACTAGCTCGAAGATCGGCGAAGCCCTCAAGCTCGCCGGCATCGACGACGCGGCATCGTATCTGCGACAGGGCGAGCAGCTGATTAGCAACTTCGGCCACGCCGTTTGGTGCATCGGGAGTCTCATCTTCGGAGACCACGAGAAGAGCGAGGGATAAGCCGTTCGCTGTCGGACAGCCCAATCGCTGCCAATCGGCAGATCGGCAATGAGCGGCGGCAATCAGCCTTGAGCGGACATCCTCGGTCACATCTATGGCCGACCACTTAGGCCGAGAACGCGGCATTCAACAATTCAGCCACAGCGCTGATCATCGGCCATAGCTGACCATAGGACTGACCAATACGTCAGCAATGTATCCGACAGCCGCCTTGTGACTTTCGAGCCCGTCAATCGTCTGTTTCCGACGACGAACTTGACCATCAACTGAGTGTTCGATTGAATATGTCAAAGTGCACCTGTTTCAGGACATGTTCGCTTCCTACAAGTGTGGAAGCAAGCTGCTCGAACGCGTGAAATTCGGCGCGACTAGCTTCTCTTGAGTAGACCCCGCCAGCTACTTCCAAAGCCGCCACGTTGCTCTTTTCCCTTACCCAAGTAAGTAGCGCATCCAGCAGTGCTTCGCGCTCGGCTCCATCTCGCTGGCGCATATCCAGCCAAAGGTAGGCGAACGAGGGCTCGCCGCTAAGCTCCTTGTCCAAATCAGACATATCGAATGGCGGATCCGAACGTAGCCGACTCGTTATTTTCGACTCCGATGCTATGAGCAGTGGGTCAAGATGCTCTCGACGGTATCGCTTCCATTTCCCCCTGTTGCATGTTTCCCAGAGAGCGAAGAGGTCGTGTTCCGAGAGCAGGCCCAGATAGGGCTGCAAGACCTCGAGTTGAGCCTCGCGCGTCACGCCCGTGCGCCCCAATGTCCTAAGGCCCGTGGTGAATGAGAAGTGCTCAAAGATTGCCTTCTTGTTCGCAGTTGCGGCTATGGCTTCATTGGCGAGACTTACCAACTCTGGCGTGGCCAAGAACAGGGCGACTTGTACGAATCTGGGCAGACCTCGCACTTGGTCCCAATGCTTGATGAGAATCTGCTGTGCAGTTGGGATTTCTAACCTGAGCAAGTGCTCTGGAAAGATCCATTCACCGAGGTTTTCATGTTGATCCAATGGCGCTCTGCCAAGCTTCTGGATTGACTCGTCAAGTAACGCCGTCAGCGTATCTGTCCAGATGTACCTACCGGCTTGCCACCAGTAAGCGGGGGACTTCGTCTTGATCTTCTCGACGAGTTCAGGAATGACGGAGAAGTCCTGACGCCGGGCACGCGCCCACACCGCGGTATCGTGAAGAAGATCCCCGTGTGGGATCGCCCGGGCGATAGCTACATCGTCAGGCCCAACACTGACTTCCCAAATTGCGAAGGCCTGTTTACGGATGTGTTTGTCGTTGCGCGTATCAGTCGCAAGATCGAGCAGGCGCGACTTGCTCGCCGTGCTCATCGGACGCCCCTGTTCGTCCGACAGGCGTCTCCATTCATCCTTGACAAAACTGTCGATGAATCCACCTTTGCCTTCGGTCTGCCGACTGAGGTCCGCGAGGTATTCAGCCATATGCTGAACTGCGATCGGGTCGTCGATGCCGCGCAGCATATAAGTAATGGGCCACCTAAGTTCCTCATTCGCCGCCCGTTCCACAAAATACGGTACGGCAGCACACGGCAGATGATCGCGAAACTTCCACGATACGCCGTAAGCTGCCAAAGACGATCTGGACAGGACCGCAAGAGCATGATCGTCCGGCTCAGGCAACGCCGCCCATGCGTCGCAGACCGGCCCGAGCGTGATGGCCGCCTCGTCTCCGCATACGCGAGCAGCCGCCCACAGGAACGCCTCCAGGTTTCGCTCGTCTGGATTGGTGCCATTCCATGCGGTTCTCACCGACTGCGCAAGGGCTGGATCCGCAAGATACCCCGCCAGATACAAAGCGCCGAGCACCGCCCTCGGCTGCGAATCCCTCGACGCCAATACAGCCGCGACGCCGCGTATGAGCCCCACCCCGGATCGGCTGCGCACGTAGTCCACCAGTTCTTGTCGACCGCCTACGCTGACCTCGAATGGATACTCAGTCAACCAATTGAGTGCAGCACCCAAGTCGCCATTTCGGAAGCGGGCTTCAAAGAGTGGCTGATGCCGGTCAACAGGTGGAAATTTTTCTGTAAGGTCCAAGACGACTGGCGAGTCGATTTCGGCCAGGATGCCCAAGGCCCGCCATCTGCGTGAGAAGAACGCCGGAGACAGTGTTTCTTCCAATGCGAGCCAGTTCTCAATGACGTCAGCGGCAACGCGCGTATAGTCGCTATTCCGAGAAACGGCGTCCTTGAGTGCAAAGAATGCAGTCAGCGGACTCTCCTGCATCAATCGCTGCAGATCAGAATCAGCCAACTCCGCCAGCACCGCACCGGTGCCGGCGAACTCCGCGAAATACGGATCTGACAGGTAGGCGTCCTCTGTACCGGTAGCAAGCCGAGTGGCGATTTCGGCCGCGAGGAGTGAATGAAGAACGCGATCGTGCCGTGTCTCTATTGTTTCCTTCCCGTTAACTCGGGTAAGGCGTAAAAGACTGCCTTTACTCACCAAGGCACGCAACGCCTTCTTGTCATCTTCGTTGTTAAGCCAGCCCAGTGCATCATTCCAAGTCGGGTCGAGGCACTTGTTTTCCAGCATCTGAATCGCTAACCGTCCGACCGCTCCGTCGACATCACTTTCCGTCAGGCCCGCGGACAATGCAGCACCGGCGAACTCGCGCGCTACATATTCCGCGATCACGTCCTGTGCTAGCCCAGTACCCTTGAAGTCGTATAGACCGATCAGCAATGGGTCTCGGCTGAGCGCCCGCGCTATGGCTGTCGCAGACATGTCACCCTGCGGCTTTCCGAGCGCTTCGCCGTGGCGCTTTACAGCCTCCGACGCCTCTTTGTCAGAGTACAGCCCAATTGTTTGAATGATGCCTGCGGAATAGGCATCTTTGCTCTTCTCGATTGCTGGCAGAAACCTGGGCCAGACCGGACACAGCAAGCGCCAGTGGCTTCGGAAACGGGTCGCTTCCTTCGAGATGCTGCGCAACGCCCACCCCACAACCTTGTTCAGTAAGCCAACAGTGTTCTCCGCGCGGTTGATGTCCTCAATGACGATAACAAGTGGCGTCAGCTCTCCACACAGCTCCAACGCCTTAGACCCTGCAAACGGATCAAGGTGAGGAATATAGCGTCGCAATTCCATGTCGATGGCTTCTTCGATCGAGGTTGCAACCGAAACCGTCTGTTCACTAAGTACCAAGCCGGCTTGGCCATTGGCAAGCGAAGTTCGCAGCAACTCCAGGCAGAGCGTTGTCTTTCCCATGCCAGAGGCGCCCGAAAGGATCACGTGGCCCGTTCCACCAAGCTGGATGGCTCGGTCAACAATCGATGCTGGATCGGTCGGCTGCGTCCTGGCGTCCAAGCTCAGTTGCCCCGCTCGAAGCAGTTCGGCCTTCGAGAGCAAGACTGCAGGCATTCCAAGATAGGCGTGACGAATGGCTTGACCGTCGGCGGTCGTATCAAGGTATTGCGCGATGCGGGAGACGGACCAGACGTCGAGGCTCACACCTGCAGTCGCAGCGAGAGCTTCTGCCTTGACTCGAACGTCCGCAGGCTCTTCCCGATTGCATGTCAGAGCAATCGAGGCTTTGAGACCGGGACTAGCCACCCTCAACTTTTGCAGCTCACCGATCGCCTTGAGCAAGTCGCCTGCGGGCTGCGTCGGTGTCCCTCTCCCCTTGCGCGGTGCAACGGTTGCCGGGTCGTGCAGCCATTTTCCCTCAAGGTCATCACGGCTGGCGGTGGTATGTGCGGCGGCGACGAACATGCTGTCACCATCGATTCGAACCCAACCCACATTATCCAAGGGCGCTTTGACCGTTTTGCCATCGGCGTTCACCCCTTGGTGCGAGAGGTTTGCGTACAGCGAGGGTTTCGCAGATCGAAGTACCGAGGTCGCGATTCGCTCGAACTGCGCTGCATCTGTGATGGCTGCCAGTTGTTTGATGGTGTCAGTAGGCATAATTAGTGTTCAATTATCCGCAGGCAAGTGCAAGTAACTCAACTATGCAGCAAAGCAATCACAAAATTCACCTGCGCTTTAATCAGGTCTCATCGGCACGAACCTTCGAACGACAGCAACGGGCTTAATTGCGGCAACCGAGACGCTTTAGGCAAAGCGGTGGCTATGGCCGAGGAACAGTCGTGACGCTGCCGCCGTGGACCAGGGCAGACGCAGTGTAACCGTCAAGTCGATGTGCTACCGCTTTAACGACATCAACGGCCGTTCGATGAGCAAGCCCCGACCGTCTCTTCTGGATCGAAAAACAGCCATACCTGAGTGAGGTGTCGAATGACTGCTGCGGCCGAATAGCGGCCGTTAAGTCTGATGAGGCATTTCGGGTTGTCGAGCGGGTAGGAATTTCTGGGATAATTTGGGAATGGACAGGCTGCCATTCCCAAATTGGATGAGAAAACCACTGATTTATAAATGCCCGATTTCTCGCGGATTCTGGGAACCTACAAAGCTTGTAGGATCCCATTGAAATCTAGATATTTCCCAAATCTTTAGATTTGGTGGGACAAGATGAAATAGCCAACCCGATCGGTTGGCTATTTTTTTAGAAATGGTTAATCGAGCATCCGCTGTCGGGTTGAAAACGGACGGTCAGGCTTTCCATCACAACCGTCTAGTTATCGGCCTCTGCTGACGTTCGACTCCGTTTAGGACACCGACCGCTATGGGGATCGAAGCAGTCCATCTACAAAAGTCGGGGCGATTCACTAAAGTGACTTCCACCAGCGAATCAGGTGCTGCAGCCAGTTCATACTTGGTTGCGATTCGTGATTAGGTGTAATTTGGGCGTTCTGTTTTGGGACTAGCGCGGCCGCCTCCTTCGCGTGATTCGTACGGCGGATAGCGATCAAGCTGGTTGAAGCGTTGAAGTAAGAGCGCAAGTCGTGCTCAGGCAGAAGTCGGCCAGAAGCGGTCACTCAGGTTGAGCGACTCAACCAACGGCTGCTCGGCCTGAACGGACTTCGACGGAGTCAGCGCTACAGGAGTGAATGCCCGCAATGCAGAAATCCACTGAACTCACACTTCCGGCCAAAAGTAGGCTCTCTTGTTGATTCCTAAAAGCGGTCAATGGTCCTGAATATGACTTATATGTAATACTGTTCCAAGGCACGGGACGCCCCTATTCTGGAGCGATGAACACACACTAGGTCACGAAGTGTACAAATGACAAGAACGAATATTCTCGATCACACCGGTTCCGCTGAAAGTAAGCATAAGACTGAAATCTTAGAACTCTTGCTCGACTTTGCAACCGTGAGTGATCCATTGGAACGATCGCACCTTTGCCTGCTGAAGGATATGCGTACGGGGGCCGCATATGTGGAATGCCACATTCGCGCCAACAAGGTAAACGAGCTGGGAACTGTAGACGTTCCTTTGGACCCGGAAGAACAGGCGGAGTACCGTGCCAATCGTGAGCTCGTTGAAGATCACGTTGCGTTTGAACAGATGAAGGAGGACGCACTCCTTCACCGGACGTTTAGCAATCTAGTATGTGAGTTCACTAGAGCATTCGACCCGGAGCATCCCTTGAAGATCGTAGGAGGGCAGCATCGCTTTACTGCGGTTCAAGGAGCACTGACGAAGGGGATAGATGAATGGCATGGGTTGAAGATCTATTTTGGGCTCGACAACGACCAGCGGATTGACGTTCAACTCATCTCAAATACCAATATTGCTGTCTCGACCGATCTTTTTGATCGAATGCAGGAGACTCTCTCGGGTCCGGAGTTACGTAACTGGTGCCAAGCAGTCAACTTGTTAGCTTCAGGTCAGGACTTCGCGGATAAGCGCGGCCGAGCAAGCCCGCTCACGGTGAGGGCCGCGAGAACATTCATCGTCAATTACTTCCTAGGGCGGGACATCGAGCAAGACAAGTTCGATCAATCGGAAACGACACCAACAATCTGCAAGTCGGGTTCCGCAGACAACGATTGGCAGGTGCTGAAGACAAAGAGTCCTGAGCTGTGGAAAGATAAAGGATTACTTGAAGCGGGCAAGGCATATGCCGCGTTGATCGAGGCTCAGCGGAAGGCATTCGAACCCGCCGTTGGAGTGAAGAAGAAGCGCAACATCGACTTTGCAGAGAAAGCCCTGAACTATGCGGTGCTAAGTGCATGGGCGTTCGCTGCTGGCGTGCTTCACTCGAATTCATTAAGACTTAAGCGCCACTATTCCCTCCAGAATCAATCTGGCAAAGATCCACTCAATGCGGCGGTCCTTGCCAAGGGCAGACACAAAACTGATCCGGAGAACTATCGAGGTCTGGGGTATCGCACAGATTCAAAGGAGAGAGGGCGACTGATGGAGTTGTTTTTCGTCCAGGCCGAAAAGGGCGAGGGGATAAGCAGCGGCCTGGTTGACGTCGCAATCAAAAAGTTCCATGCGAAAGAAGCACAGTTGGAAGTAATTCGGGCTCAGCAGAAGGCGATGGGCACGTGAACGAAATTGACAAACTTTCTACACAGCTTTTGGAAGAGGCGAAACGCTTTTTTGAGATCGCTGCCATGAAGAATGGTGACATGGCCGCACAGGATGCATATCTACATGCAGCACTTTTGCTCGGCTTCAGTTCGTTGGAGGCTCACGTGAATGCAATTGCTGAAGAGTTGGTAATGCGGACCGGTTTAGGTGTGCTAGATAAGTCAATCTTGGTTGAGCGTGACTTCAAATTAAAGAACGGCCAATTCCAGCTCACCGAACAACTGAAAATCTATCGATTAGAAGATCGCTTGTTATTTATTTTCGCAAACTTTCCCCCTGCCGGATGTCAGCAACCAACCAACGATTTATGGTGGTCAAAGCTGAAGGACGGCATGATTTTGCGGAATCAGCTTGTGCATCCAAAGGCGAGTGTGAAAGTCGATCTCACGGCAGTCTCGACATCACTGACTGCGATCATCGAGTGCTTAAATGCGTTGTATGGCGTCGTCTTTTCACGCCCGTTCCCTCCGCGTAACCGGGGTTTGAATTCCACTCTTACATTCTGAGTCTAGATAGTCAATTCGTATGGTCGCGATGTAAACGATGTCTGCTGTCCCGCGCTTTGTTTGACAGATTTGGGTCGAAAGTGACGATTCACCTCGGATCAAAGCAGACGTTGAAAATTGCATTTGGCAACGGTGACGATGAGAGTCCGCTTCGGCCGACCAACGGACGTCCACGGAGACGAATCCGAGCGCTGTTCCTGGCCCGGGAGCGGTACCAAGAGCTTTTGCCTGGCCTTCAGCATTTTGAGTCGAGCCTGTGCAGCCTGGGTTGGTTGGCTTGACGCTTAATGCATAATGAACGGCTCACGTCAGAATCATTTTTGAAAGGAAAAAACGATGGCGACTTACAAAGAATTGAAGGCGCAGGCGGAAGCATTGTTGAAGCAAGCCGAGGCAGCACGCCGTGCTGAAATCGCTTCAGTAGTCGCAGAGATTCACGCACGGATGAAGGAATATGGGATCACCCTTGAAGACCTGAAGAGTGGGGCAAAAAAGGTCAAAGCGCGTACTGCCGTGGCAGCGAAGTACCGCAATTCAGCCACCGGCGAGTCTTGGTCAGGCCGTGGTCGCGCACCTAAGTGGCTGGCTGAAGAACTGGCCAAAGGGCGCTCAAAGGAAGCTTTTCTGATTAAGTGACAGCATCGATGGGCCTTGGCGCCGAGCGAATGCCAGATCAGCTTGCTGCGGCGGCACTATTTCATGCAGAAATTCATCGCAGTGCCATTTTTTCAAGCAGTAGCCCTGGGGGGCAGGCTATAAAATAGTGGCTAACCTACTGATTTTACAGAAGCCCAAGTGACACCATTTTCGTTGCCTATCACCAGAATTATTGGTACTGCCGTGAATTAAAGGCCAACCGATGTGGTTGGCCTTTCCTTTTCAATGCGACGAAGCGGTTCGATACTGCCGATGATGCGGATATGATCCGGCTTCGCCCACACAACAGAAGCAGACCGAATGCAAAGCGAAGTCAAAGAAAATCCCCAGTACGCCGTCGTGGCGGCGGTACAGCTGCCAGGTGTGAGTGACGTTGAGTTCGAGGCGTCGCTGACCGAGCTGCGCGAACTGGCAAAGACACTGGGGTTTACGGTCACGCGCACGTTCACGCAGAAACGGTCCGGATTCGATTCGACGGCTTATCTGGGCGTCGGCAAGCGCCAGGAGATACGCCGCTATGTGAGTGGTGAAGCGGTAGACGAAACCGAGCCCGAGCGCGCGCCGCAAAACCCTTTGCACCGACTATCCTCGTTCGTCGAGGGCATGGGCGACGAAGCGGTCTCGCCCCATCCGATCGACGTCGTCTTTGTGGATCACGAGATATCGCCGTCGCAGGCGCGCCACCTCGAAAACGAGGTTGGCTGCCAAGTGATGGACCGCACCATGGTGATCCTCGAAATCTTCCACCGCAACGCACGCTCTCCTGCAGCGCGCGCACAGGTCGAGATCGCGCGCCTGGCCTACATTGCGCCGCGCCTGCGCGAGGCGGCCAAGCTGGCGGGGCCGCAGGGGCGGCAGCGCAGCGGCGTCGGCGGTCGCGGCGCTGGTGAATCGCACACCGAACTCGACAAGCGCAAGATCCGCGACCGCATCGCCGAACTGCAGAAGGAGATCACCGCGATGGACGCGGACCGCAAGACCCAGCGCGCGCGGCGGCAGGCGCACCAGGGGCTCGCCAGCGTGGCGCTGGTCGGCTACACCAACGCCGGCAAGTCGACCCTGATGCGCGCACTCACCGGAAGCGAGGTGCTGGTCGCCAACAAGCTGTTCGCCACGCTCGACACCACCGTGCGCAGCCTGCACCCCGAGAGCGTCCCGCGCGTGCTGGTCAGCGACACGGTCGGCTTCATCAAGAACCTGCCGCACGGGCTGGTCGCGTCGTTCAAGTCAACGCTCGAAGAGGCGCTCGATGCGTCGCTGCTGCTGCACGTCATCGACGCCAGCGACCCCGGTTTCGAGCGGCAAATCGAAACCACCGAAGAAGTGCTCAAGGAAATCGGCGCGCAGGACGTGCCGCGCTTGCGCATCTTCAACAAGATCGACCACGTGGGCGACGCCGCGGCACAAGCCGAATGCGAAGCCACGCTGCGCGCCGACTACCCCAGTTGCATCGTGATGAGCGCGCGCCGTCCCGACGACGTCGCCAAACTGCACAAGGCAATCGTTGCATTTTTCCAGCAGGATTTGGTCGAGGCTGAGCTGTTTCTGCCGTGGTCGGCCCAGCAGCTGCGCGGGGAAATATTTGCGCGCTGCGCGGTGCTGGAGGAACGCGCCGACGAAGAAGGTGCGTTCTTCCGCGTTCGTGGCGACCAGGAGACCCTGGACAGCCTGCGCGAGCAGTTTGGCCAGGCGCGCTGAAGTCAGATCACGTGTTTCCCTGCCCGACGCGTCAAGCGGATGTCAGCGGATTGTTGAGCCAGGTCTGGAGTGTGGCGCGCAACCGGTCTTCCTGAACCGGCAGGGTAAAGGCGGCGTCAACGCGCAGACGGGCGCTGACCTTATCCAGCACCGTCTGATGAGCTGGCTCATAAAAAACCAGAATACGGGTAGTCGGTGCGCTTTGTACCGCAGCCAGCAGGGATTCGAGGTTGGACAGGCGGTCACGGAAATCGGACTGATGGTAAAAGTCCGCCACGATGACGGCGGGCGGGTTTTTGCGCACCAGGCTGATGGCGCGGCGCTCCGACCATTCGGTGACCACCGCGTAACCCAGTTCCTGATACAGCTTTTTGTAGCCGGCCGTGCCGATGAAGGCGTTGACCACGAGCAGGCTGGGGAGCGAACTCATGCAGCGGCTTTTTTGCTGGCCGGCTTTTTGGTCGTGGCGGGTTTGGCGGTGGGCTTCTTGGTAGCCACCTTTTTAACAGCCTTAACAGCGGGTTTCTTCGCTTCGGCAGCGTCGCCGGCTTTGGCTTTTTTCGCCGCCGCGGGTTTGGCTGCGGCCTTTTTCACCGGCTTTTTGGCGGGGCCCTTGGCAACGCGCGCGGCGATCAACGAGAGCGCCTCGTCCAGCGTGATCTCTTCCGGCGTGATGTCCTTGGGCAAGGTGGCGTTGGTGCTGCCGTGCTTCACATAGGGGCCGTAGCGGCCGCTGCGCACGGTGATGTCCTTGCCGTCGTCGGGGTGCGGGCCGAGGCTTTTCAGCACCGATGCTGCCGAGTCGCCTCCGCGCGGCTCGCGCTCCATCGCCAGCACTTCGAGTGCGCGCGGCAGGTCGATTTCGTACACGCTGTCGGTCTTGGGGATCGACTTGAATTTGCCGTCGTGCAGCAGGTACGGGCCGAAGCGGCCGTTGTTGGCAATGATCGGCAGCCCGGTGACCGGGTGATGGCCGACTTCGCGCGGCAATGACAAGAACTTCAGTGCCAGTTCGAGGGTCGCATTTTCAAGCGGAATGTCCTTCGGCCACGAAGCGCGACGCGGCTTTGGCGCTTTCTTGTCCTCCGGCATCTCGCCGATCTGCACGTAGGGGCCGAAGCGGCCGGACAGCAGTTTGACGTCGAGGCCGGTGGCCGGATCCTGGCCCAGGATGTTGTCGCCCTCGGCGGTGGCCGCATGCAGCGGCCGCGTGTAATCGCATTCCGGGTAGCCGGAACAGCCGATGAAGAGGCCGCGTTTGCTGGCTTGCATGAACAGCGGCTTGCTGCACTTGGGACAGGCCTCGGCAATCGGGCAGCCGCGCTCGACGTCCTGCTTGGCCTTCAGATCGCCGTCGAATTCGCTCCAGAACTCGCCCAGCAGGCGCGTCCAGACCCGGTTGCCGTTGGAGACGTCGTCGAGCTTGTCCTCCAGCTTGGCGGTGAAGTCGTAGTCGACGTAGTGGCCGAAATGCCGGGTCAAAAAGCAGTTGACCAAGCGGCCAATATCGGTCGGCTGGAAGCGCTTTTTCTCCAGCACCACGTACTCGCGGTCCTGCAGGGTGGAGATGATGCTGGCATAGGTGGACGGACGGCCGATGCCGTACTCCTCCAGCGCCTTCACCAGGCTGGCTTCGGTATAGCGCGGCGGCGGCTGGGTGAAGTGCTGCTCGCCGTAGAGCTTGTCGACCGGCAGGGTTTCGCCTTCGACGAGCACGGGCAATTTTGACTCGCCTTCCTCGTCCTCGTCGTCCTGGTACACCGCCAGAAAGCCGGCAAATGCCAGCGTCTGCCCGGTGGCGCGGAAGGTGCCCTCGCCCACCGTGATGTCGGCGGCGACGGTGTCGAACTGCGCCGGCGTCATCTGGCAGGCGACGGTGCGTTTCCAGATCAGCTCATACAGCCGTGCCTGGTCGTGCGACAGAAACGGTTTCACCGATTCGGGGGTGCGGCTCACCGAGGTCGGCCGCACGGCTTCGTGCGCTTCCTGTGCGTTCTTGGTCTTGGCCTTGTAGGCAATCGCGGTCGGCGGCAGGAAGTCCTTGGCGAAGTTGGTGCCCACATACTTGCGGATGTCGGTGATCGCTTCTTGCGCCAGGTTGACCGAGTCGGTCCGCATGTAGGTGATGAGGCCGACCGGGCCTTCGCCGAGATCGATGCCTTCGTACAGCTGCTGGGCGGTGCGCATCACGCGGTCGGTGGTCATGCCGAGCTGGCGCACGCCGGCCTGCTGCAGGGTCGAGGTGGTGAACGGGGCGCCGGGATGGCGCGCCCGGCGCTTCTTTTCGATGCGCATCGCGGTGGCATCGCGGCCTTCCAGCGTCGCCAGCCATTCCTTGCTGCGCGCCTCGTGTTCGACCGAGAACTGGTCGAGCTTTTCGCCCTTGAAGTGGGTGAGCTTGGCGGTGAACGGCTGCGTGCCCTTGTGGCTGTCGAGGTGCAGCGTCCAGTACTCGCGCGGATCGAAAGCCTCGATTTCCAGCTCGCGCTCGACGATCATCCGCAGCGCGGGCGACTGCACGCGACCGGCGCTCAAGCCCGGGCTGATCTTGCGCCACAGCAACGGCGACAGGTTGAAGCCCACCAGATAATCCAGCGCGCGCCGCGCCTGTTGCGCGTTGACCAGGTCGGTCGCGATCTCGCGCGGGTTGCGCACCGCATCCTGGACGGCCGATTCCGTGATCTCGTAGAAGGCCACCCGCTTCATCGGCGTCTTGACCTTGCGTTCCTTGAGGATTTCGCTGATGTGCCAGGATATCGCCTCGCCTTCGCGGTCCGGGTCGGTCGCCAGCAGCACTTCGTCAGCCTTTTTCGCCGCCTTGACGATGGCTTCGACGTGCTTGGCGTTGCGCTCGATGACCTGGTATTTCATGCTGAAATTTTCGGTATCGATGGCGCCGGTTTTCGGCTCCAGGTCGCGCACGTGGCCGTAGCTGGCGAGAATGTCGTAATCGTCGCCGAGATATTTTTTCAGCGTTTTGGATTTGGACGGCGATTCGACGATGACGAGTTTGGACATGATTGATTTAGTGTGTCGCCTTAATGCAGACGTCCTGGCTCGTGGCTGAGCAGCATGTCTTCAAGGTGGGTGAAATGTTCGATCAGCCCGCGGCTCCACAGCACGATCAGGGTCATCCAGCGCACGTGATCCGGCTCGATGTCCTCGCCGCCCAGCGCCATCAGCCCGGAAATCACCCATTCGCGCGATTCGGGGTCGAGCACCTGGGCGGAGACGAGATAGGTCAGCTCGTTGCGGCAGGCGTCGTTCAGGCGCTCCAGCTCTTCGGGCGCATAGTGGCGATCGAAGGCCAGCGCCAGCCGTTCGTGGGTGGCGCTGCCGGAGAGGTTGGCGTACCAGTCGAGCGCTGCGTTGATGTCGGCTTCTTCAAAGCCGGCAGCAAACAGGCGCTTTTCCAGCGCGTCGCGATCGGGCGCCAGCTCGGCCATGCGGAAGCTTTCGTAGAGGTAAACCAGGATGTCGAGCATAGAGTCAGTGGATCTTTTGGTAACGCCCGCCGGGCAAGGAAGCAATTCGCCCATCCAGTTCAAGCGTCAACAGCTTCGCTGAAAGCGCATCCAGCGTCAACCCGGTTCTTTGTGCCAAGGTATCGGGCGTGGTCGGCGCACCGTCCAGCGCGTCCAATACCGGGTCGGACGGGGCTTCCGGCTGCACCCGCAAGGGGTACGCCGCCAGACACTCGCCCTGCGGGCGGTCTTCGCGCAGCACTGGCGGCGTCAGCCGCTGCTGCCAGGCCAACTCATCGAGAATATCGGCTGCGGATTCGACCAGCTTGGCGCCCTGCTTGATCAGCGTATGGCAGCCGCGTGCCAGCGGCGAATGGATCGAGCCGGGAATGGCGAACACCTCGCGCCCCTGTTCGGTCGCCACCCGGGCGGTGATGAGCGAGCCGCTGTTGGGCGCGGCCTCCACCACCAGTACCCCGCGGGAGAGACCGCTGATCAGCCGGTTGCGGCGCGGAAAGTGGCCGGGCAGGGGCGGCGTGCCGAGCGCGAATTCCGATACGATCAGGCCGCTTTCGGCCAACCGGTGCGCCAGCGCCTTGTTGCGCGCGGGATAAATGCGGTCGAGTCCGGTGCCGATAATGGCGACGCTCGAACCGGCACCGGCCAGCCCGCCGCGATGCGCCGCCGCATCGATACCGAGCGCCAGTCCGCTGACGATGGTCAACCCGGCGTCGGACAGCGCCTGGGCGAACGCCTCGGCGTCGCGCACGCCCTGGGGGGTGGCGTTGCGGCTGCCGACGATGCCGAGGCAGGGCTGGCTCAACAGGCTGCGCCGTCCCTTGCAGTACAGCATGGCGGGGGGATCGGCGATCTCGAGCAGGGTTTTCGGATAGTCCGCGTCCGCCAGCGTCATCAGGCTGTTGCCGGGCTGGGCGAGCCAGGCGTGGGCAGCGTCGAGTTGCGCGGCATCCGGTTCGGCCAGCAGCGCGTCGCATTGCGCGCGGGAGAGATGCGTCGTCAGTGCGGCACGGCCGGATGCCAAAACGGCCTCCGGAGAACCGAAGGCCGTTAGCAGGCGGATCAGGCTGGTGTTGCCGACCCCCGGGGCGAGGGCGAGGCGCAGCCAGGCGTCAGGCACGCTCGAGACGTCTTTCAAGCGTGTGGCTGATCAGGGGTTCCTGACCGTGTCGAGCAGGTAGACCGGCCCATCGGACTGCATGATGAGCGCGTAGGACACGCGGTCGTATACACGGTAGACCATCACCAGGCCGCTGCGGGCGTCGGGCAGCTTGACGGCGCGATCGCTGTGGTTTGTGAGGCAGGTGCTGCGGAAGGCGCTGCGGACATCGGCGGCCTGATCGTAGGTTGCCTTGCCGTTTTCCTTCAGACAACGCACGTCGTTGTAAAGCCAGGCGTCACCGTCCGGAACGCCCGCGGTTTTTTCGTTGACCCAGGTCATGCGGTCTTTTTCGTCGCGGGTGAGCGTGACCGCCTGGCCTTCACGGAACACCGACAGCACATGGCCGGGCTTCAGGCCGTCGCGGCTGCCGCGGTTGATCACCACGGTCTGATAGCGGCCGCTGTCCGTCAGGCCGCCGTAGGCCGAGATGATGCGGCCGTTGATTTTGCCTTCGGGTGCGTGCGGAAGGTATTCGAAAGTGGTGCTGTCATCCGCCTCCACCAGCTTGTCGCGGGGCAGGATTTCCTGCGCCGACTGGGTGATGCGGATTTTCTGCGGCGCGCCTGCCACCAGGGTACGCGCATCGCCCAGGTATTCGACTTCGTAGCCCAGCACTTCGCCGGTTTCCGGGTCCTTCAAGGCCTTGCCGGGACGCAGCACATTCCAGCGCGTCACCCCGTCCTTGCCGCCGGTCGCGAACGCATCGTCGCCCGTCGCCAGCACCACGCGCTCGGTGTTGCTGCCGAGGATGAAAGGTGCGTCGTCGAACGCCCCCTCGGGGACCACGCGCGGTTGTGACAGGAAGGGATGGATCACGCGGATCGGGATCGACTGAATGGCGCCGCCGTCGATGTCGGCTGCGCGCACGCCGGGCGACAGTTTGACCGTCCGCATTCCGTTCTTGCCGCCCCGGACCAGCGACAGCCGCGGCTCCTTGCCGCTGCGGTCGAGCACGATCAGGTCGCCCGGGTAAATCCAGTGCGGATTCTTGATTTCCGCGCGGTTCAGGTTCCAGATCTGCGGCCAGCGCCACGGGTCCTTGAGAAAACGCCCGGAGATGTCCCACAGGGTGTCGCCCTTGACCACGACATAGCTGTCGGGCGCGTTGTCCTGCAGTTTAAGGGTGTCGGCCAGCGCAGGCATCGACAGCAACAGGGCAAGAGTAATAACGAATTGACGCACGGGGGAACCCTCCACTTAGACCTTGTCTAATTGTTCATTGAAAATATACTGTGCGCTTAGCTTACGGCTATCCGCCGCCTGATATTTAGGGTGATGCGCATCTGGATGCAGATTTTGCATAAAAGTGTGCACCCAGCCCCTTCATTCGTAAAGCTTTTATTGGCGCGGTCAGATTTGCGTGAGCAAAGCCCCCGGTAACACGAGAGGGGTTCTAATGGTCCGGATCGTTGGGCCGCATCAATAAAATGCTGTGTCGATGCTATTGATTCGGCACGCTTTGCCCCTATTAACGGTTGAGAACCACCCACCTTGCGATCCTCTTCTAACGCCATCGTGCCGAATCAATAATGGCCAGACTCGATATTCTGCATTATCCCGATGCCCGCCTGCACACCGTCGCCAAGCCGGTTGCCGCGGTCGATGCGCGCATCCGCAAACTGGTCGACGACATGGCCGAGACCATGTACGCCGCCCCCGGCATCGGGCTGGCGGCGACCCAGGTCAACGTTCACGAGCGCGTCATCGTCATCGACCTCTCCGAAACCCACGATGCGCTGCGGGTGTTCATCAACCCCGAGATCGTCGCCCAGTCGGGTCGCGAGGAAAGCGAGGAAGGCTGCCTGTCGGTGCCCGGCGTGTTCGACCGGGTGACGCGCGCCGAGCGCGTCACCGTGCGCGCGCTCGACCGTGACGGCAAGCCCTTCGAGGTGGAGGCCGACGGTCTGCTGGCGGTGTGTATCCAGCATGAAATGGATCACCTGCTGGGCAAGGTCTTCGTCGACTACCTGTCCAGCCTCAAGCGCAATCGCATCAAGGCCAGGCTGTCCAAGCAGGCGCGCGAGCACCGGCCCGACGCCGCGCCCGCGCGCGCGTCGCTCTGAACCGGCCCGTGCGCATCCTCTTTGCCGGCACGCCGCCGTTCGCGGCCGCTGCCCTCGACGCCCTGGCGGAGGCCGGGCACGATATCGTCCTGGTGCTGACTCAGCCCGACCGTCCGGCCGGGCGCGGCATGAAACTCACCCCCAGCGCGGTCAAGCAGGCGGCGCAGGCGCGCGGACTGCCGCTGTATCAGCCCGCCAGCCTGAGAACCCCCGAGGCCCAGGCCGAACTCGCCGTGGTCGATGCCGATGTCATGGTGGTGGCGGCCTATGGCCTGATCCTGCCGCAGCCGGTGCTCGATCTGCCGCGCTTCGGCTGCCTCAACATCCATGCTTCGCTGCTGCCGCGCTGGCGCGGCGCGGCGCCGATCCAGCGCGCGATCCTGGCGGGCGACACGGAAACGGGTATCACCATCATGCAGATGGACGCCGGCCTCGACACCGGCGCGATGCTGGCAAAAATCGTGGTGCCGATCGGCGAAACCGACACCGCCGCCAGCCTGCACGACACCCTCGCCGCCGCCGGCGCCAAAGCCATTGTGGCGGCGCTGGCGAATGACCCCGCCCTCGTGCCGCAGGCGCAGGACGACACCCTCGCTACGTATGCCGCCAAACTGACCAAGGAAGAGGCGAAGCTGGACTGGCGCCAGCCCGCCGAGGTGCTGGCGCGCGCGGTGCGCGCCTACAATCCGGCGCCCGGCGCGTGGACGCTGCTGGACGGCGCAACGCTGAAAGTCTGGTCGGCCCAGGTTGTCGCCGGCCCGGACGCCGACCTGCTGCGTGCGGAGCCGGGCGAGGTGCCGCACACCGAGGCAGACCGGCTGGTGGTCGCCTGCGGCAGCGGCGCGCTGGCCTTGCAGGCGGTCCAGCCGGCAGGCGGCAAGCGGATGACGGCGGCGGCGTTTCTCGCCGGCCGGCCGGTGCCGGCCGGAACCCGTTTTGGCGCGTGAAGCCCGGGCCGGCCGCGCGTATCGGCAGGCGTCGATCCGCGTGCGTCCTGCTATCATCCGCCGCTCATCGCAGCAGCTGGAATCCCATGAATCAACCGACTAAGCGGGGCGTCTGCCACCATGCGTAATCTGCAAAAACTGGCCGCCGGCGCACTCGAAGAAGTGCTTGCCGGGGCGGCGCTGCATCAGGTGCTGCCGCGGCGCCTGCAGCAATTGGAAACGCCGGGCGAGCGCGGCGCCCTGCAGGACATCGTGTATGGCAGCCTGCGCCAGCTGGGCCGGCTGGATGCCTGGCTGACGGCACTGCTGGAGCGCCCGCTGACCGACCCCGAACTCGGCTGGCTGCTGCGCGTGGCGATCTATCAGCTGGCCTACACCCGGGCG
The DNA here is from genome assembly GCA_002256995.1 of Hydrogenophilales bacterium 16-64-40. Lineage (GTDB taxonomy): Bacteria > Pseudomonadota > Gammaproteobacteria > Burkholderiales > Thiobacillaceae > Thiobacillus. The sequence goes on along the minus strand of NCGX01000002.1, from coordinate 110,414 downwards.
CCGGCGCATGCGGTGGTGCACAACGCCGTCACCGCGGCGGGCGAGGGCTGGCGGCGCGGACTGGCCAATGCGGTGCTGCGCAATTTCCAGCGCCGCCGCGCCGAGCTGGAAAAGCTGGCGGACGAACAGCCGCGCGCGCGCTGGTCGCATCCCGACTGGTGGATCGCCAAACTGCAAGCCGAGCACCCGGATCACTGGCAGGGCGTCCTCGAAGCCAGCCAGCAGCACCCGCCGTTCACCCTGCGCGTCAACTGCCGCCACGGCGACGTGGCGGGCTATCTGCAGCGCCTGACGGAAGCCGGGATGACGGCACGGCAAACCGGCCCGGATGCGGTCACGCTCGACCGCGCGGTGCCGGTGCACAGCCTGCCCGGCTTCGATGCGGGCGACGTGTCGGTGCAGGACGCCGGGGCGCAATGGGCGGCACGCCTGCTGGACGCGCAGCCGGGCGAGCGGATACTGGATGCCTGCGCTGCCCCTGGCGGCAAGACCGGCCATATTCTGGAGCGCGCTGACGTGACCCTGACGGCAGTCGACGCGGATGTGGCACGGCTGGCGCGGGTGGAGGAAAATCTCAACCGGCTGCAGCTGGATGCCACGCTGATCGAAGGCGACGCAGCGCAACCCGAGACCTGGTGGGACGGCCAGCCGTACGACCGCATCCTGGCGGACGTTCCGTGCAGCGCCTCCGGCGTGGTGCGCCGCAACCCCGACATCAAGTGGCTGCGCCGCCCCGACGATATCCCTCAATTTGCCGCGCAACAGGCCGTTATGCTGGAGGCGCTCTGGCGACTGCTGGTCCCGGGTGGTACATTGCTTTACGCCACTTGCTCCCTCTTCAATGAAGAAAACGACGGACAGGTGCGTGCGTTTCTGGCGCGCCACGCGGGTGACGCCGAACGCTGTCCGCTTCCTGAACCTTTGTCCGATGGGTCGCTGCTGCCTGATGCCGAGCATGATGGTTTTTTTTACGCCCTGCTGCGCAAGATGTGACCCGCCGATCCGCTGGCTGGTCGCGCTGCTGCTCGGCGCCTGGCTGGTCGTGGCAGGCAGCGCACTGGCCAGCGACAGGAGCGCGATCAAGCAGGCCGTCGTCAAGCCCACGCCGCTAGGCTACGTGCTGGATGCGGACATCGATATCGTGCTCAATCCCACGCTGGAAGACGCGCTGATCCGCGGCATCAACCTGCACTTCCTGCTGAAACTGGAGCTGTCCCGGCCGCGCGGCTGGTGGTGGTTTGACGAAGGCGTCGCCGAGCCGGTTCGCAAGATGCGGATTTATTACCATCTGCTGCTGCGGCGCTATGTCGTCGAATCGGGCTACACCACGCAGACTGCCGCCACCCTCGACGAGGCGCTGGCCCTGCTCGGGCGGGTGGAGAACTGGCCGGTGCTGGAGCGCGGCGCGCTCCAGCCCGGGCAGCGCTACGACGCCCGTCTGCGCCTGCGCCTCGACACCGCGCAATTGCCCAAGCCGCTCTCCATCGGTGCGGTCACCAGCGACAAATGGGAGCTCGTCACCCCCTGGTATGGCTGGTCGTTCGAGGCGCCCGCTCTGCCCGCGCCACCGCCTTTGCCCTGATGCGCAGTCTGATCGCCGCCGCCCTGATCATGGGCATCGTGCTGCTGTTCCTGCTGTTTAATGCCAGCAGCGGCAGCAGCGACTTCTCTGACAGCCTGCCCACTCTCTTCATCGGCGGCGGCGTGCTTGGCGCGGCGCTGCTGGTGCTGCTGGGCTGGCGTCTGTGGTGGCTGCAAAAACGCATCCGCCGCGGCGTGTTCGGCGCCAAGCTCACGCTCAAATTGCTGCTGATGTTCGGCGTCGTCGCCCTGTTGCCCGGCTTGGTGGTGTATGGCGCCTCAGTGTTCTTCCTCAACCGTTCGATCGAAACCTGGTTCGACGTGCGGGTCGACAACGCGCTGACCTCTGGCGTCAACCTCGGCCATGCCGCGCTTGACGACCTCTTGCGCGAACTGGACAAAAAAGCCCAACGCATGGCGCTGACGCTGTCGGACGAGGGCCTGGGCTCCATCATCACCAGCCTGTCGACCCTGCGCGAGCAAAGCGCGGTGCAGGAAATGACCCTGTTCGACGAACGCGGCGGCGTCATCGCCCACGTCAGCGGCGAGCGCGGCACCCTGTTGCCGGTGCTGCCCGAGCGCAACGTGCTGTGGCAGGTTCGCCAGCAGCAGCCCTACAGCCGGATCGAGGAAGTGGCCGAACGCGGGCTCATCATGCGCGTCATCGTGCCGGTGTATACCAGCGCGCTGGCCGGCGAAACGCGCGTGCTGCAGCTGGTACAGCCGGTGCCCGCCGGCCTGGCGCGCGACGCGCAGGCGGTGCAGCTGGCCTACCAGGAATACCAGCAGATCGCGGTGTCGCGGCTGGGGTTGAAGCGCATCTACGGCGTGGCGCTGACGCTGACCCTGATGCTGGCGCTGCTGATGACGCTCGTCATTGCTTATCTGCTGTCGGAGCGCCTCGGCGCGCCGCTGCGCTCGCTGGCGCGCGGCACCCGCGCCGTGGCCAAGGGCGATTTTTCGCAGATGCCGTCGGTGAAGAGCCGCGACGAATTGGGCGTGCTGATCCAGTCGTTCAACCGCATGACGCGCCAGCTGTCCGACGCGCGCGAACAGGTAGCGCAGAACCATCAGCAGACCGAGCAGGCCAAGGCTTTCCTCGAGCGGGTGCTGGCCAACCTGTCGTCCGGCGTGGTGGTGCTCGACGAGGCGCTGCGGGTGCGCACCATGAACGGCGCGGCGGCGCAGATTCTCGGGGTGGCGGTGGCCACGCTCGACGCGCACCCGCTGGCCGAACTCGGTCAGCCGGGCGAGGCATTGCATGCGTTCGGGACCGCGGTGGCGGCGCGTTTTGCCGAGCACGAAGGCGAATGGCAGGAACAGATCGACTATGCGGGCCATGGCGGCAACCAGTCGCTGCTGCTGCGCGGCACCCGCCTGCCGCCGGGCGTCGAGCGCGGCTATGTGCTGGTCTTCGACGACGTCACCAAACTGATCGACGCCGAGCGCAACGCCGCCTGGAGCGAGGTGGCGCGGCGGCTGGCGCACGAGATCAAGAATCCCCTGACGCCGATCCAACTGTCGGCCGAACGCATCGCGAAGAAGCTGGATGGCCGGCTGGAAGCGGCGGACGCCGAATTCCTGGCGCGCGCGACGCAAACCATCGTCAACCAGGTCGCCGCGATGAACAGCATGGTCGACGCCTTCGCCAACTATGCGCGAATGCCGCGCGCGCGGCTTGAGGCGATCGATCTGAATGCGCTGGTGCGCGAAGTGCTGTCTTTGTACGATACGCGGGTGCTTGGCCTGCAGTTGCATCTCGACGCCGATCTGCCGCGCATCGCGGGCGACTCCACATTATTGCGTCAGGTGATTCATAATCTGTTGCAAAATGCGCAGGACGCGCTGGCCGGCCATCCCGAGCCGAAGGTCGAAGTCGGCACGCACCTCAATAAGCATGCTGTTTATTTGACCGTAACAGACAATGGAGCCGGCTTTCCGGAGCACCTGATGACGCGGCTGTTCGAGCCTTACGCAACCACCAAGGCCAAGGGGACGGGGCTGGGCCTGGCCATCGTCAAAAAGATAGTGGAAGAGCATCACGGCAAAATCCAGATCGAAAACCTCAAGGCAGGCGGTGCCGCCATTCGCATTGAACTGCCTGTTTTTGTCGCAACCGGGGAGCAGCCGTGAGCGGACACATTCTCGTCGTCGATGACGAAGTGGGCATTCGCGAGTTGTTGTCGGAAATCCTCACCGACGAGGGCTACGACGTGCATCTGGCGGAAAACGCCGAGGCGGCGCGCGCCTTTCGTGCGCTGCGGCGGCCGGACCTGGTCCTGCTCGACATCTGGATGCCCGACACCGATGGCGTGACGCTGCTGAAGGAATGGGCGGCCGGCGGCCAGCTCACCATGCCGGTGGTGATGATGTCCGGCCACGGCACCATCGACACCGCAGTCGAAGCCACCCGGCTTGGCGCCGCCGACTTCCTGGAAAAGCCGGTTTCGCTGGCCAAGCTGATCGACACCGTCAGCAAGGCGATCAAGCGCGGCGCGGCGCTGCCCCGGCGTACGCCCGGCATGGACTTGTCGGCACTCGGCAAAAGCCCGTTGATCCTCGAGTTGAAAAAACGCCTGACCCAGATTGCCGGCAATACCGCGCCCGTCCTGCTGCAGGGCGAGACCGGCAGCGGCTTTGAAGTCTGTGCCCGTTTTCTTCACCAGCCGGCCAGCCCGTGGGTCGAAATCAAGGATCGCGCGCGCCTGGTGTCCGACCCGCTGAGCTTTGTCGAGGCACTCGGCAACGGCACGCTTTATCTGCCGGATGCCTGTGAGCTCGCGCGTCTGGAGCAGAAAGGCCTGGGCTTGCTGCTCGACCGCATCGAGGGCAGCGGTGCGCGCCTGGTGTGCGCGGCCAGCCGCAGCCTCGACGCCATGGTGGTGGCAGGCGAATTCGACAATCGCCTGTACTACCGCCTGTCGAGCCTGGCCATCCAGGTGCCGGCGTTGCGCGAGCATCGCGAGGACGTGCCCGAGATCGCCAACTTCATGCTGATGCAACTGGTCGAGAGCGACGCCTGCCCGGTGCGGCGGCTGACCACGCCAGCCTTGAACCAGCTGCGCAACTTTGACTGGCCGGGCAACCTGCCGCAGCTGCACAACGTGGTGCGCACGCTGGCAGTCACCGCGCTGGCGAGCGAAATCGACGCCGCCGACGTCAACCGCGTGCTGGCCCCGATGAAGCAGTCGACACCCGCGGTGGCCCACGGCATCCCGCTCGACATTCCGCTGCGCGAGGCGCGCGATGCTTTCGAGCGCACCTATTTCGAGCACCTGATCCAGCAGGAAGGGGGCAGCATGACGCGGGTCGCCGACAAGTCGGGACTGGAACGCACCCACCTCTACCGCAAGCTCAAACAGCTGAACATCCGGCATGGGCGGCGCCTCGATGAAGACCTGTGACATGGGTGAGGCGTCAGGCGTGAGGGGGCCGACGCCGGCAAGCGGCAAGGCTTTGGTTTCCCCTCTTGCCCCGTACCCCTTCCCCCTCACCCCATCATGAAAATCATCATTCTCGGCGCCGGCCAGGTCGGTGCCAACCTCGCCGCAAGCCTGGTTGCCGAAAACAACGACATCACCGTGGTCGACCTGGAGCTCGAGCGGCTGTCGCTGTTGCAGGATCGTTTCGACCTGCGCACCGTGCGCGGCCACGCTGCCCATCCCTCGATCCTGAAAATGGCCGGGGCGGAAGACGCCGACATGCTGGTGGCGGTGACCCAGAGCGACGAAACCAATCTGGTGGCTTGCCGCATTGCATCGACCCTGTTCAACATCCCGACGCGTATTGCGCGGATCCGTTCGGCCGATTTTCTGGAGGCCGAAGGCGGCTTTCTTTCCGAGCATTTCGGCGTCGACCACATCATCAGCCCCGAGCAGGAAGTCACCGAAACCCTGCGCCGGCTGATCGAGCATCCCGAAGCCCTGCAAGTGCTGGATTTCGCCGACGGCCGTGTGCGGCTGGTGGCGGTGCGCGCGTACCACGGCGGGCCGCTGGTCGGCCACGAACTGCAGGATATCAAGCGCCACATGCCGCATATCGATGCCCGGGTGGCGGCGATCTACCGGCGCGATCGCGGCATCGTGCCGACGGGCATCACTGTCATCGAGCCGGGCGACGAAGTGTTTTTTCTCGCCCGCAAGCAGGACATCGCCGCCGTCATGCGTGAGCTGCGCCACATGGAACGCCCGGTCAAACGGGTCATGATCGCCGGCGGCGGCAACATCGGACGGCGGCTGGCGGCGCGGCTCGAGCGCGACTACGAGGTCAAGCTGATCGATCACAACAAGGTCACCTGTACCCAGTTGGCCGAAAAGCTGCATCGCACCCTGGTGCTGTGTGGCGACGCCACCGACGAGGATCTGCTGGAACAGGAAAACGTCGAGTCGATGGATGTGTTCTGCGCGCTCACCAACGACGACGAGGACAACATCATGGCGGCCCTGTTGGCCAAGCGCATGGGGGCGAAGCGGGTGATTTCGCTGATCAACCGCGCAGCCTACGTGAATCTGGTGCAGGGCGGCGAGATCGACATCGCCATTTCGCCGGCGCAGGCCACGGTGGGACCGCTGCTGTCAAAAATCCGCCGCGGCGACATGGCGGCGGTGCACAGCCTGCGGCGCGGCGCGGCCGAAGTGCTTGAAATCGTCATCCATGGCGACCTCAAGACCTCCAAGGTGGTGGGGCGCCGCATCGGCGACGTGGCACTGCCCGAAGGCGCGACCATCGCCGCCATCATCCGCGGCGACGCGGTGTTGATTGCCCACCACGACACGCTGATGGAAGCAGAAGACCACCTCATCCTGTTCGCGCTCAACAAGCGCATCATCCCCAAGGTCGAAAAGTTGTTCCAGGTCGGCTTCGGCTTTTTTTGAGCCGCATTCAAGCGGATATTTCATGGGCCTTGCCTTGCATCATGTCCTGTCTACGCCCCTTCACCGCGCCGCCGCTTGAATGCAAGCCGGGCTGAGCCTCCCCATGCGCCGCCTGGCGCCGATCCTGCATGTGCTTGGCCTGGTGATCCTGCTTTTTTCCTTCACCATGCTGGCGCCGCTGGTGACTGCGCTCATTGCGCAGGATGCGGCGCAGCATGCGTTCGACGAGTCCTTCGCCGTGACGCTGGCCGCCGGCCTGGCGCTGTGGCTGGTCGGGCTGCGCTGGCGCCGAGAGCTCAAGGTGCGCGACGGCTTCCTGCTGGTGCTGCTGGTGTGGACTGGCCTGCCGGCCTTCGCCACCCTGCCCTTCCTGATCTACGCGCCGGAGATGGGCTTTACCGATGCCTACTTCGAGGCCATCTCGGCGCTCACCACCACCGGCGCCACCGTGATGAGCGGGCTCGACACCCTGCCGCCCTCGCTCAACCTGTGGCGGCACCTGCTCAACTGGCTGGGCGGCATGGGCATCATCGTGCTGGCGGTGGCGATCCTGCCGTTGCTGGGCATCGGCGGGCGCCAGTTGCTGAAGGCCGAACTGCCGGGGCCGATCAAGGACAGCAAGCTCACGCCGCGCATTGCCGACACCGCCAAGCTGCTGTGGGCAATGTATGCGGCGCTGACCGTGGTGTGCGCGGTGGCGCTGAAGCTGGCCGGCATGAGCTGGTTCGATGCCGTCTGCCACGCCTTCTCCACCATGAGTCTGGGCGGCTTCTCCACCCACGACGCCAGCGTCGGCTATTTCGACTCGCCGCTGATCGAGGCGGTGCTGATTGTATTCATGCTGCTGGCGGCGCTCAATTTCGTCACGCATTTTTTGGCTTTTCGCCAGCGCAGCCTGGCGGCCTACCGCTACGACCCCGAGGTCCGCGGCGTGCTCGGGCTGGTGGTGGCGAGCTGCCTCGGCATCAGCCTGTATATCTGGCAGGCCGGCGTCTATCCCGAATTCCTGACGGCGTTGCGACATGTCAGCTTCAACCTGGTGTCGCTTGCCACCGATTGCGGCTTTGCCAGCACCGACTTCAACAGCTGGCCGATCTTTGCGCCGATGTGGATGCTGCTTTTGAGCTGCGTCACCGCGAGTTCCGGCTCCACCGGCGGCGGGCTGAAAATGATCCGCACCGTGCTGATGCTCCGCCAGGGCGTGCGCGAACTCGAGCACCAACTGCATCCCGCCGCCCTCCTGCCGGTCAAGATCGGCGACCATGCCGTGCCCAACCAGATCGTGTTCGCGATCCAGGCCTTCGTCATGATGTACATCGCCACTATCGTGACGATGACGCTGGTGCTGCTGGCCAGCGGGCTCGATTTTGTCAGCGCGTTTTCCGCCGTCATCGCCTGTATCAACAACGCCGGCCCCGGGCTCAACGAAGTCGGCCCGGGCACGAACTACGCCAGCCTCGACGATTTCCAGACCTGGGTGCTGGCGTTCACCATGCTGCTCGGGCGGCTCGAGCTGATCACCGTATTCGTGTTGTTCACCCGCGCCTTCTGGCGTGGCTGAGGGTGTGCGCTGTTAACATCGCGCTTATCCAAACCGGACTGCCATAATGTCTGATGTCGCAAATCCTGCCCGTCGTCCACATCCTGTCGAAAGTCATGATGCTGTTTTCGGCCGCATTTCTGCTGCCGCTGGCCATTTCGCTGGGGTTGAAGGATGGCGCGCACCGGGCCTACGATGAGGCGATCGTCACCACCTTCCTGTCCGGGGTGGTGCTGTGGATTTTTTCGCGCAGAGGCCGGCGTGAATTGCAGACCCGCGACGGCTTCCTGCTGGTGGTGATGATCTGGACCATCCTGCCGCTGTTTTCCACGATCCCCCTGCTGTCGTACATGCCCGATCTCAGCTTCACCGACGCCTATTTCGAGGCGGTCTCGGGCTTGACCGCCACCGGTGCCACCGTGTTGTCGGGACTGGACTACCTGCCGCCTTCGATCAACATCTGGCGCACCCTGATGCACTGGATCGGCGGCATGGGCGTGATCGTGCTGGTGGTGGCGGTGCTGCCGATGCTGGGCGTCGGCGGCCGCCAGCTGTTCAAGGCCGAAACGCCGACGCCGATGAAGGACAGCAAACTCACCCCGCGCATGGCGGAAACCGCCAAGGGGCTGTGGCTGGTGTACGTTATCTTCACCGTGTTCTGCATCCTGGCGCTGTGGCTCGGCGGCATGAACTGGATCGATGCCCTGGTACATGCCTTCAGCGTGATGAGTCTGGGCGGCATGTCGTCGCACGACGCCAGCATGGCTTATTTCGATTCCGTCACCCTGGAAATCATCGTCATGGTGTTCGCGCTGATCGCCGGCATCAGCTTTTCCACGCACTTCATGGCGCTTCGGGCCCGAAGCCTGCTGGCTTACCGCTTCGACACGGAAATCCGCTGGACTTTTGGCGTGCTCGGCGCCAGCGTTCTCGGGCTGACTTTCTATCTGCTGTACAAGGGGTTTTATCTCGATTTTCCCGAGGCCCTGCGCTACGCTGCATTCAACACCATCGCCATTGCCACCACGCTCGGGTTTGCCACCACCGACTTCAACGTCTGGCCTTTTTTCGCGCCGCTGTGGATGCTGTTCCTGTCGAGCTTCATCGCCGGCTCCGGCTCGACCGGCGGCGGCATCAAGATGCTGCGGGCGGTGCTGCTGTACAAGCAGGTGTACCGCGAACTGATCAAGCTGATTCATCCCAACGCGGAAATCCACACCAAGGTCGGCCATCAATCGGTGCCCAACAAGATCATCTATGCGGTGCTGGCTTTCCTGTTCATCTATGTCGCCTCGATCATCATCCTGTCGTTCATCCTCTCCGCATCGGGGCTGGATGTTTTTACCGCGTTCACCGCCGTGGTCGCCATGGTCAACAACACCGGCCCCGGCCTGGGGCAGGTCGGCCCCGCCAGCACCTATGCCGTGCTGAATGATTTCCAGACCTGGGTGTGCAGCTTCGCCATGCTGCTCGGGCGCCTGGAGTTTTTCACCCTGCTGGTGGTGCTTACCCCGGTCTTCTGGAGAAAATAAAAATCCTTCCAATAACCTACTGCGCGTCCCTCATCGGCGCGCGCTCGGTGCTCGAAATCCTCATGTATTGATATACATTCCGGTTTCTGCGCGCCGTTTGCACCCCGCTGACGGCCCGCTCGCTACGGTTCTTGGAGGGATTTATGCCGTCGATCGCTGATTTCGAAACCATGCTGGCTGCCGGCCGCGACAATGCGCTGCTGCGCTTTTCGCTCGGCAACGAATACCTCAAGCAGGGCGACGCCGTGAAAGCGGCCGAGCACCTGCGCCGCGCGGTCGAGCATGATCCCAAGTATTCCGCCGCGTGGAAGCTGCTCGGCCGTGCGCTCACCGATGCCGAGGCCTGGACCGACGCGCTGGCGGCCTATCAGCAGGGCGTCGCGGTGGCCGAGGCGCGCGGCGACAAGCAGGCGGCCAAGGAAATGGGGGTATTCGCTCGCCGCATCCAGAAACAGCTTGGGTTAGAATCCGAAGATTGATTTTTGAGGAGAGCAGCAAATGACGCGGATGGTGAATTGTGTGAAGCTCGGGCGCGAGGCCGAAGGCCTGGCCTTCCAGCCGGTGCCGGGCGATCTGGGCAAGCGGATTTTCGAGAACGTGTCGAAGGAAGCCTGGAGCGGCTGGCAGCGCCACCAGACCATGCTGATCAACGAAAACCGCCTCAACCTGGCCGACCCGCAGGCGCGCAGCTACCTGATGGAACAGATGGAGCGCTACTTCTTCGGCGGCGAAGTCGATGCGGCTGCGGGATACGTGCCGCCCGCCAAGTAGCTTTGCGGGTAAATCCGGCGCGGTGAACAACAAACGGGCTCCCGCGGGAGCCCGTTTGCATGGGTGCGGCAAAACCTACATCACTTCTCTTTCGATCTCTTCCAGCGAGGTGTGGCGCACGTCCTTGCCCTTGACCATGTAGACCACGTATTCCGACATGTTCTTGGCGTGGTCACCCATGCGCTCGATCGCCTTGGTGACGAAGAGGATGTCGATGAATACCGAAATGGTGCGCGGGTCTTCCATCATGAAGGTGATGAGGTGGCGCAGGTTGAGGCGGAATTCCTCGTCCACATCCTGATCCTGGCGCGCGATTTCGACGGCCTTGGTGGCGTCCAGCCGGGCAAAGGCGTCGAGCGCCTTGCGCAGCATCTCGAGCACCATGTCCGCCATGTACTTGACCTCGGAAAAGCGCGGCATGCTGATGCGCTCGGACTGGTGAATCAGCTTGGCCATGCGCGCGATCTTGGCCGCTTCGTCGCCGATGCGCTCGAGGTCGGTGATGGTCTTGACCACCATCATCACCATGCGCAGGTCGGACGCGGTCGGCTGGCGGCGCGCGATGATGCGGGTGCAGTCCTCGTCGATCGCCACTTCCAGCGCGTTGACATTGTGGTCGTTGGCGTCCACCTGGTCGGCCAGTTCCATGTTGCCCGAGATGAGGGATTCGAGGGCGTTGGTAATCTGCTCCTCGACCAGGCCTCCCATTTTCAGCACGCTGGCGCGCACGGCTTCCAGTTCGGCGTCAAATTGCTTGTAGGTATGTTCAGTTGGCATTTATAACCTTTCCATGATTCGCTCCGGATTATAGGCCCGGTATTGTGACGATTCCATGTACGGCCCTTTTCACCGCGTACTGAAGGGAATCGCGTAGCGCGACCCGTCGAGGTCGAGATAGAGGATCCAGTCGCGTCGTCCGCTGACGCAAACTGGCAAGGTCACCCTCGCGGCCCATGCGCTGTCCGCGGTCGGCCGCAGGTCGTAGCGGCTGAAGCCCATGTCCATGCCGACCATCTGGAATTCCGCGCTGATGCGGATGACGCCTGCTGCGCGGACGTTCAGCTCGAATGCCTCCAGCGCCGTCGGCCGCGCTGAAAAGCGCGCACTTGCCGCCGCGCCGCGATGGCTGAAGCTGCAGCCGGCCAGCGGGTCGGCGCAGGCAACCGCCATCGCATCGGCCGGACGCTTCAGCCAGTAGCCGGCCAGCGCGATCGCCACCAGCGCGACCGCCAGCAGCAACGGCAGCATCACCCGTTTCATGTCCACGCCCCGCGCAACAGCGCCACGCCGTGCGCGCCGTGCGACTGCGCCAGCGCCACGTCGTCGCGCGCCAGCCCGCCGAGGCCGTAGACCGGAACCGGGCTGGCGGCGGCGAGCTCGGCAAAGCGCTCCCAGCCCAGGGTGGCGGCACCCGGATGGGTGAGCGTGGGCAGCACCGGCGACAGCAGCGCGAAGTCGGCCCCGATTGCGGCGGCATGCGCCAGTTCGGCGTCGTCGTGGCACGACACCCCGAGCAGAAAAGAATCGGACGCGGCGAAGTCAGGGCGGCGGGTCAGCCGCGCGGCGGCGGCCGAGTCCAGGTGCACGCCGTCGGCGCCGGCCGCACGCGCCAGTTCCGCGCTGCCGTTGACCAGCACGCGCGCGCCATGCGGGCGCGCGCGCCGCACGGTCTCGCGGGCGAGCGGCAGACGTGCCTCGTCGGGCAGCGTCTTGTCGCGCAGCTGGATCAGCCGCAGCCCGTTGGCGAGCGCCACGTCCAGCCGCGCCAGGAAGCTGTCCACGCCGAGCGCCTCGGCGTGCGAAATCCCCAACAGCGGCGGCAGCGACAATGCCTTCAGGATGGGGAAATTGGCCGGCAGCAGCGGCGCCACTTCCACCGCGTCGGGCAGCTGCCAGGAAAACACCTGCCCCTCATGCGGGTGCGGCGTGCCCTGCCATTCGAACACGCGGAAGAAATTCAGCCGCACCGTGGCGTGCGGGTATTCGAAGACCCGCGTGATCCAGCGGCAGGATGTCGTGACGACGATGCCCAGTTCCTCGTGCAGTTCGCGCGCCAGCGCGGCGTCCAGCGCCTCGCCCGGCTCCACCTTGCCGCCGGGAAACTCCCAGTAGCCGGCGTAGACCTTGCCCGGCGGGCGCTGCGCCAGCAGCACGCGGCCATCGGGCTGGGTGAGCACCGCGACAGCGACTTCGGTAAGGGGCGCCGGATTCATTTTTTGCCCGCCCAGTCGCGCGCGAACTGCCACGCCACCCGCCCGTTGCGCGCGCCGCGCCCCATCGACCATTGCAGCGCGGCGCGCTCGAAGGTCTCGTCGGCGGGGGCGTCCAGCGCAGCCGCCCAGTGGCGGGCGATGGCGAGATAGGTGGCCTGGTCCATGCCATGAAACGACACCCACACCCCGAAGCGGTCGGACAATGAGACCTTTTCCTCGGTCGCCTCACCCGGCTGCACCTCGCCGCCGAGGTAGGTCGTCTCCAGGTTCTCCGCCATGTATTCCGGCATCAGGTGGCGGCGGTTGCTGGTGGCGTAGATCAGCACGTTGTCTGACGGCCCCGCCAGCGAGCCGTCGAGCGCGGCCTTCAGGCTGGCGTAGCCGGCTTCGTGCTCGGCGAAGCTGAGGTCGTCGATGAAGACGATGAAGCGATAGTCGGCGTCCGCCAGCAGGTCGAACAGGTCGGGTAGATGCGGCAATCCGGCCTTGTCGACTTCGATCAGGCGCAGGCCGCGCGCAGCGTATTTGGCGTGCACCGCTTTCACCAGCGACGACTTGCCACAGCCGCGCGCGCCCGTCAGCAGCACATTGTTGGCGGGGCGGCCGGCGACGAACTGGCGCGTGTTGGCGTCGACCCGCAGCTTCTGTTCGTCGATGGCAAGCAGGTCGCGCAGGGCGACCCGCTGCGGATGCAGGATGGGTTTCAGCCCGCCTGCCTGCGCCGACCAGCGCGCCGCGCGCACCCGTTTCCAGTCCGGTACGGTGAGGGTCGGCGCTTCGAGGCGGTCGAGCAGGCGCTCGATGCGGGGCAGGAGGGCGTCGAGATGGGGCATGTGGCGATTCTAGCCGCTGGCGTGAGAGAAATTCAGGTTTTCGTCAGGCCGGGCTTGGCAACGCGCCGCGAAAATTTGCCTATTCTTTTTTCATTCAGGCGCATCGGGCGCGTGGTGACCACCAAGGAGGACAGATGAACGCAATCATGACATTCGTGGGCGCATTGCTCGCCGGCACGGTCGGACTGGCGTCGGCGCAACCGCCGGCGGCCGCTGCGGATATCCGCCACGGCCGCTACCTGATCCAGATCGCCGGCTGCAATGACTGCCATACCGCGGGCTACATGAAGAATGACGGCCAGGTGCCCGAAGCCGAGTGGCTGACCGGCGACGCGATCGGCTGGCAGGGTGCGTGGGGCACGACCTACCCCGCCAACCTGCGCCTGCTGTTCCAGCAGATCGACGAGCAAGCCTGGCTGGTGCGGGCGCGCCAGGCGATGCGCCCGCCGATGCCGTCGCCGTCCCTGCGGGCCATGAGCGACGCCGATCTCAAGGCCATCTACCGTTACGTGCGTAGCCTCGGCGCAAAGGGTCAGCCGGTGCCGGCTTACGCGCCGCCGGGCGAGCTGGTGGCGACGCCGTACTTCGACTTCACGCCGAAAAACCTGCCGCCGGGCCACTAGTGTCGTGAACCATAAATATCGAAACATAAAACGGCGTCTTTTTCCGCATGGCGGCGTTGCTCGTCGTTGCCATAGAGCCGGCTATGTCGCTTCCTCGCGCCTTGCCCTGCGAAAAAATCCATCCGTTTTATTTGCTCCGCTATTTCGGGTTCACGACACTAGCTCAGGAGCGGTACTCGGCGTTGATCTTGACGTAGTCGTAAGAGAAATCGCAGGTCCACACCGTGGCGTTGACCGCGCCGCGGTTGAGCACGACGCGCACGGTGATCTCGGCTTCCTGCATCACCGCCGCGCCCTGCGCCTCGGTGTACGTCGCCGCACGGCCGCCCTTTTCCGCCACCAGCACGTCGCCCAGGTACACCTGCAGGGTGTCGACGTCGAGGTCCATCACCCCCGCATAGCCGATCGCAGCAAGGATGCGACCGAGGTTGGGGTCGCTGGCGAAGAACGCGGTCTTGACCAGCGGCGAACGGGCAATGGCGTAGGCGATCTGCTTGCACTCGGCGTGGTCGCGGCCACCTTCGACCGCCACGGTGATGAACTTGGTCGCGCCCTCGCCGTCGCGCGCCATCGCCTGCGCCAGCTCGATCGCGACCGCGCTCAAGGCGGATTTCAGCGCGGCGTAATCGGCGCTCGCAGCGTCGGCGATTTCGGCGTTGCCGGCCTGGCCGGTGGCGATCAGGATGAAGCTGTCATTGGTGGAGGTGTCGCCGTCGACGGTGACGCAGTTGAACGACAGGTCGGCGACCGCCTTCACCAACGGCTGCATCAGCGCCGGCGCGATGGCGGCGTCGGTCGCCACATAGCCCAGCATGGTCGCCATGTTGGGGTGGATCATGCCGGATCCCTTGGCGATGCCGGTCACCGTTACCGTCTTTCCGCCGACCTGCGCCTGGCGGCTGGTGCCCTTGGCGACGATGTCGGTGGTCATGATCGCGTGCGCGGCGTCCGACCAGTGATCGGGCGCGAGGTCGGCCTGCGCTGCAGGCAATGCGGGGAGGATCTTGTCGATGGGCAACGGCTCCAGAATCACGCCGGTGGAAAACGGCAGCACGGCGTCGGCCGCGCAGCCCATCAGCCGCGCCACCGCCTCGCAGGTCTGGCGCGCGCGGTGCAAACCTTCTGCGCCGGTGCCGGCATTGGCGTTGCCGGTGTTGATCACCAGCGCGCGGATGTCGCCGCCAGGCTGAACCCTCTGCTCGAGATGCTGTTTGCAGACTGTTACCGGCGCGGCGCAGAAGCGGTTTTGCGTGAACACGCCGGCCACGCGGCTGCCGGGGGCGAGCTCGATCAGCGTGAGATCGCGGCGCCCGGGTTTCTTGATGCCGGCCGAGGCGATGCCCAGGCGCACGCCAGCAATGGGCAGCAGTGAAGCGGGGTCGGGGGCGGTAAGCTTGACGGGCATGGCGGTTTCGCGGAACGGAAAACCGTCATTTTATGCCGGCTAGGCGGTAAATAGCGGGGGCGCGCTTACTGGGGGCGCCCCAAGAACCAGTTCATCGCGCGGCGGAATCCGGGGCGCCAGGGCCACACCGGATCGAGTTCGATCGAGCGCGCCAGCGAGGCCAGCGAAATCAGCGCGAAAACAAAAAACAGCAGTTGCGAGACGAGCTGGCGCGGCGTGAGCATGCCGAGGGGCGTGTCGAGAAAACCGGGAATGTAAAACAGGCTAGCAAAGGCCGCAAAAAGAAAAGCCGGGCCGAGGTACATGGCGTCCCCCTACACTCAGGTTGTTAGAGCCCGGGTCAAAGCAAGCCTTGTGCCAGTTCAATAAACGGGTATGAATACAAGGCGCTAGGCTCGCCACTTGGGCGGCGGCATGCGCACACTGTAAATTAATTCGACAGCTACTTGCCTTCCGGCACGGCGGCGAGCTTGCGCAGGATCTCGTGCGACAGCGAATAAAACTGCGGCGTGGGGCCGAGGTCCTCGTAGATCGGATCGCCATAGTCGTCTTCGGCAATGACTCGATTGCCCGGGATATAGGGCATGGCCACCTCCAGTTCATCGAGCGCGGCACGGACCAGGTCGGCCATCAGCTGGGACGCGTTGCGGCCGGGGTACATCACGCTCAGCGCTTCAACGCGAGCAGCGTCGCGCAGCGGCAAATGGACGGTATAGACGCGTACGTCCGTGCGTGTCTGCCCTTCCTGGCTCCAGCGATGGATCAGTTCGGCGATGCGCATGAGCTTTCCTCTGCCTCACAATGTCTTGTTTATAGCAGAGCACTCTGCAAGGCAAAGCCTGGTTCAGGGGGTTTTTTGCGGCCCTAGGCCATGCGGCGCCATACCAGCATGCGGTTGTTGGCCGGCATGGCGAGATCCTGCAGCAGGACCAGGCCGCGGGCTCGCGCCAGTGCGTCCACCGCCTCGAAGTCGCGCACCCCGGAGGCGGGGTCGCGCGCCTTCAGCCAGGCGTCGAAGCGGGCATTGCTCTCCGAGGTGAACGCGCCCTTGTAATTGAACGGGCCGTACACCGCCAGCACGCCGCCCGGCTCCAGCACTTCGCCCACGCCGGCAAAAAAAAGCGCGACCTCGGGCCAGCTCATGATGTGCAGGGTATTGGCCGAAAACACCGCATCGTAGCGGCCGCCGTGCCAGGCCGTGTCATTGGCGTCGAGCGCCAGCGGCGGCAGCACGTTGGGCAGGGCGGCGTCAGCGAGCCAGGCCCGGATGCCGGCGTGGTGCTGCGGCACGTCGGCGGTCTGCCACACCAGGTGCGGCAGCTCGGGCGCGAAATACACCGCATGCTGGCCGGTGCCGCTGCCGATTTCCAGCACATGGCGGCGGTCGGCAAAGCATTTGCGCAGCACCGCCAGGATTGGGTCACGGTTCTGCACACAGGATTCGGAAAAAGGTTTGTCGATCATTTTTGGGCGTCCATTGAAATCAGTCGGCCGTCGGCCAGCAGCAGCGCAGCGTGCACCGGCTTGTCGGGATACAGCGCTGCAAGCAGCGTTTGGTAGCCCGCCAGCTGTGGCTGATGGCGCTCGACGAGCAGCGCGTCGGGGAGGGTGCGGCTGTCGCCGCCGGTTTTATAGTCGATCAGCCATACCGCATCGTCGAATTCCACCACGCGGTCGAGCCGCTGCAGGCGGCCGCCGGCATCCAGCAGCGCCCACTCGTTGTGGGCACGTCGATACTGCGCGGGGTCGAACAGGTGCGCCAGCTGCGGCTGCGCCAGCAGGACGCGGGCCGCTGCCTCGATGGATTCCAGTTCGGCTTCCAGCCCCAGGCGCGCCGCCAGCGCGGACAGGTCGCACGGCGTGCCGGGCGGCGCATGGGCTTCCAGACACGCGTGGAACAATTCGCCGCTCGCCGCCGCCGGACTCGCGGTCGGCGGGGCGACGCGCTGTCCCACCGCCGGGGCCTCGATGCGGGCCGGCGCGGCTGTCATGCTGGCGGCCTCAGCCGGGGCGGGCGGCAGGTCGGCCGGCAGGCCCAGGTCTTGCCAGGCCGCGTCGACGCGCGCCAGCCAGGCGTTCTTGCTGGCGTCGCCGCTCACGATCAGCCCCTGCGCGGCGCGGGTGAGCGCCACATACAAGAGGTTGTCGGATTCGCGCTGCGCGAGATCGGCCTCTTCCTGGAACCAGCTTTCCCGTGCCGCGCCCCGGTCGTCCTGCCTGCCGAACAGCGAGAAGTGAACCGGTCGCGGCGCGTCGGGCGGCCACGGCGCCAGCACCGCGTAGCTGTCGCCGCGCGCGTGGTCGCTGCCGCCCAGGAGCCAGACGATCGGCGCTTCCAGCCCTTTGGAACCATGAATGGTCAGCAGGCGCACCGCATTTTCGCCGTCGGCCGCCAGCCCCTCGCCGGGCGCGGCGTCGGCATCGTCGATGAGGGAAGCCAGCTCGCGAACGAAGCCGGCCAGCGTGGGGTAGCGCCCGGCGTCCTGTGTCAGCGCCAGCTGCATGAAGGCGCGCAGGTTGGCGGCCACCTGCGGCCGCATCGCCGCCGGCACGGCGGCGCCATAGCGCGCTTCGACATCGCCTTCGAAGTAGATGCGGTCGAGCAGGTCGTGCACCGGCAGCGTGCCGCAGTGGGCGCGCCAGCGGGTGAGCAGCCGCGCCGCGCGCGCGAGCGTGGGCGGGCAATCGGCTTTGGCGGCGAACGCGAGCAGGCGCTCCCAGCCGCGCGGCTCGGCGCCGGGCGCGAACACCCGCAGCAGGTCGTCGTCGCTGCAGCCGAACACCGGGCACTTCAGCGCGTGCGCCAGCTTCAGGCCGGCGTGCGGCAGCAGCAGGGTTTCGATCAGCGCGATCACGTCCTGCGCCTCCAGCGCGTGCAGCAGGCCGCCGCGGCGCGAGGTGATGAAGGGGATGCCAGCGGCTTCCAGTTCGCGCTCGTACAGGTGCAGGTGGGTGCGCTTTTTCACCAGCGCCATGACGTCGCCGGGGCGCGCCGCGCGCAGGGTGCCGGCTTTGTCCGTCATCCCCCAGCGGCCCAGCACTTCGTCGCGCAACACCCGGGCAAACTGCCGCGCCTCCGCGTGCACGGCGCGGTCGTCGGCTTCCGGCTGTGGCGTGGTGAGCGGGTTGCGCAGGCCTTCACTCGTCGCGGTTTCTGGTTTTTCCCGCTGCACCGGCAGGCAGCGCAGCGCGCCCGGGCGGCCTGCGTGTTCCGGCGCGTGCGTGTGCTCGGCAAAGCCCGCCACGTCGGCGAACACCGGGTTGATCGCCGCGACCACCGCCGGCGCCAGCCGCCGCGTCATGTCGGTGCTGAAGCGCGGCGCGTCGAAATGCGCTCGCAGGAACTCCGCCGCCGCGTCGAACACGCGCGCCTCGCCGCGGCGGAAGCGGTAAATCGCCTGCTTGGGGTCGCCCACCATGAACACCGTCATGTCGCTGTCGGCGCCGCGTGCCTCCAACAGCCAGGTCGAAAGCGCCTGCCACTGGAGCGGGTTGGTGTCCTGGAATTCGTCGAGCAAGAGATGCCGATAGCGCGCGTCCAGCTTCAGCGCCAGCGCCAGCGCATGTTCCTCGCTGCGCAGAAGGCGGCAGGCCAGCCATTCGGCGTCGGCGAAGTCGATCACGCCCTGCTGCGCCTTGGCGTCCTGATAGGCGGAAATCAGCGCGTGGCCAAGCAGCAGTCCGTGGCGGTTGAGCGCCCAGATGCGCTGATCGACCTGGATCGCGGCGACAGTTTCGAGCGCGGTTTCCAGGGTGTCGAGGTCGCGCAGGTAGGTGTCGAGTTCGGCACCGAGCGCTTTTTCCAGTTCCTTGGTCGCCGGTTTCTTGCGCCGTTTGCCCGCCGTCATCAAGTGTCTCATCAGTGCGGCATGCGCGTCGTCGGGCGGCAGGTTCAGGCAGCGCTGGATTTCCGGCGCGCGCACCTGTTCGTTCTTGCCGCCTTTTTCCAGCGCAAAGCCCACCCGTTTCACGCGCGCCGCCATCAGTTCGTCGGCCCAGAATGCCGCGACCGGATCGAAGTCCAGATCGGGGTGCAGGCCGGGCCGCAGCTGTTCCAGCGCATGCGTCACCGGGTCGGGCGCCGCGTCGGTATACGCCCACCATTCCGCGCGGGCATCGACAAAATGCCGCAGCAGTGCGCGCAGATTGTGCTCGCCGATGTCGGCCAGCAGGGCCAGCAGGGCGACGCCCTCGGGTGACTCAGGCGCGCCCGCCCACTTCATCAGCAGGCGGTCGCGCACCTCGTTCTGCAGTTGCCGAGTGCGCTCCAGGAGTGGCGCGCCCCACGGCAGCCCGGCCTCCAGCGGCGCACGTTTCAGCAAATCGAGAAACCAGCCGTGGAAAGTCGTCACCGTCGGCCCCGGCTGCGCGGTCAGCACCGTTTCCAGCAGCCCGCGCGCACGCGGCAGCAGCGCATTGATCTCGTTGTCCGGCACCGCCCGCGCGCGCAAAAAATCACGCACCGTCGCGTCGTCTTCCAGCGCCAGCACGCGCAGCCACGCGTGCAGCCGGTCGGTCATCTCCTGCGCCGCCTTGCGCGTGAAGGTGATCGCCAGCAGTTCCGAGGGTTCGGCGCCCGCCAGCAGCAGGCGCAGCATGCGCGACACCAGGAGCCAGGTCTTGCCGCTGCCGGCGCAGGCCTCGACCACGCATGAGGCACACGGGTCGAGGGCGGCGGCGGCGTCGAGCGATTCACGCATCCCACATCCCCTTGCGGCACAGGCCGCGCGCTTCGCAGTATTTGCAGACGCTGTCGACGCCATGGGCGGGCAGCGCGGTGCGCCGGGCGATGGCTTCGAGCAACTGCGGCAGACGCAGGATGATGGCGGCGACGTCGGTTTCGCCGTCGAGTTCGAGTGCGGCGACGGGGGCTTCGTTGATCGGCAGGTAGGCGGCGGCGGCTTCGCACAGCCAGGCGTAGAAGGGCAGCTGCACGGCTTCGTCGGGCGCCTTGAGCTTCTTTTTCAGGGCTTGCGCGGCGCTGGTCTTGTAGTCGATCACATAGCGGGCGTCATCTCTCGTATCGACGCGGTCGACGCGGCCGTGCAGGGTGATCTCTCCCAGACCTTCAACGCTGTGCGGCACCGAGAAATCGGTTTCGCCGGATTCGTAGCGCCAGCCGGAGGATGCGTGCGCCAGCCAGGCGTCGATGTAGGCGGGCTGGATGCTGTTCCACTGGCTCGCCCAGGCGGCGGCAGTGTACGCGGGCAGCGCCGCGAATTCGGCGGCGGAGCGCGCATTCAGCTGCGCCAGCGCGGCGTCGCGTTCAAGCGGCGGATTGCTGTCGTGAAAGGCGTTCAGAATGCGGTGGAGCGCGTTGCCGTAGTCGCTCTTGTCGAGTGCTTCGTCGGCCTCGTCGAGTTCGCGGATGCCGAGCACGCTGCGCGCGAAAAACCGGTAGGGGCAGTCGAGCAGGGTCTGGTAGGCGGTGGGCGAGTAGCGGCGTGGCAGCTGCGCGGCCGTGACCGTCGGCGCGGGTTGCACGCAGGCGGCGGGCAGCGGGCTGGCCTGCGCGGGGGGCGCGCCGACGGTTTGCATGGGCAGATCGATGCCCCATGCGGCGTGGTGCAGGGCCTGCAGCCGCAGCACCAGCGGCGAGGCGGGGTTGGGTTCGTCGTTGTTCCAGGCCTGCCAACTGATGAGCGCGGGCCCCTGGATCAGCAGCTGCATCAAGTCGGCGGTGGCGGCCTCGGCGTCGGCTGCTGCAGTCGACAGACCCAGTTGTGCGCGGGTGGCTTGGGAAAACAGGCCGGGCGTGACGCGCGCGGGCAGGTGACGGGCGTCGGCGCCGATCACTGCGACGGCGTCAAACAGGCGCCCGCGCGCGGCAGGCAGCGAAGTCAGCACGAGGGGGCTGGCGACGCTGGCGTCGATGAAGCTGGCCGACTCCAGCGCCAGGTTGAGCCAGCGCCGCCATTCATTGAAGCCGTATTTTTCCGTGTCGTCCGCCAGATCGCGGCGCAGGGCGTCGAGGGTGTCGAGCACGCTGGCACCGGCGGCGTCGGCGGCAAGCGTCGTGCCGAGCCGGACGAGGCTGTCGGCGAGCCGCGCGAGCCACGCCGCGAGCGGTGCGCGGCGCTGCTCGAACCCCTGGCGGGCGTCAAACAGCGCAGCCAGCCAGGCCGGCAGCGCGCCGAATTCGCTGTGCGCGAGCCGCCGAATATCGGCCATGCCCTGGGAGATGCCGTGCCGGCGCAGCGCCAGTTCGAACGCGAGCACCTGATCCTGGCGCGCCGCGGGTTCGCCCAGCACGAACGGCGATTTCAGCAGATCGAGCAATTCGACGTGCGGAAAATCGCTCGCCACGCACTCCAGCCAGCGGTCGATGACCGCCGCGGCGGCGGTGGTCGACAGCGTCCAGCCGGTTTCGTCGGCCACCAGCACGTCCATCCGCTCGAGCAGCGCGCGCACCCGGCGCGCGGTTTCGCGGTCGAGCGCAATCAGGGCGAGTTCGCGCCGGCCGCCATTCAGCTGCCCGGCCACCCAGGTGGCGACGGCGCGCGCTTCGGCTTCCAGGTGCGGCGCAGGCGCGAGCGTGAGGCGGGCCTGCAGCGGCGAGTCGGGGATGCGCCGGGCCAGCGCGGCGGCGCGGTCGCGCAGCGGCGGGTCGGTCCGCTGCCAGGCCTGATGCAGGGTGAAAGCCACGGCGTTTTCGGTGTCCGGCTCGAACAGCGTGAGCGGGGCGGCCGCGGCGCAGCGGACGAGAAACTGCTGCTCGACGGCGGTGAGCGTGCCCAGCGCGTAGCCGTAGACGGGCTGCGGCGCTGCCCCGATGTGTTCGGCCAGTGCGTCGAGCGCGCGCGCATAGCGCGCCTGCGGATCCTGGCCGTCGCTGTTGAGCGCCTGCCACACCGCCTCGATCAGGGCCGTTTCACGGTCAAGGCTGCCGGCGTGCAGCGCGCGAATCCGTGAACCGATCTCGCCGCCCAGCCGCGCGGCGGACAGTTCGTCGGCCAGTGCCAGCAGTTCGCCGGCGAGCGCCCAGCGGTCTACCGCGCCCAGCCAGTCGACGCGCCGCAGCACGCCATGCAGGCGCGCCAGGCGCCGCGCCTGCGGCTCGGCGCGGTCCCCGGTCACGCCGTCGGCCCACGCCTTCAGCGGGGTGATGGTCGGCGGGATCAGTGCGCGGCGGCCGGCAGCCTGCGCCAGCGCGCGGGCAAAATCCTGCCCGGCGCGATGGTTGGGGACGAGTACGGTCAGCCCGGACAGGTCGGGCAGGCGGTCGGCGTGTTGATCGAGCAGGTGGCGGGCGACGGCGTGCGGCAGTGCGCCGTCGCCGGGGATTTTCAAGCGGTTCAGCGCTCCAGGTATTGCAGCTTGTCCTTGACACCAGCCCATTCGTCGGCGTCGGGCAGCGCGTCCTTGCTCTCGATGATGACCTTCCATTCTTTGGCGAGCTCGGCATTGAGCGCGATGTAGGCGCGCTGGTCGTCCGGCACGTCGTCCTCGGCAAAGATGGCCTCGACCGGGCATTCGGCGACGCACAGGGTGCAGTCGATGCATTCCTCGGGGTCGATGACGAGGAAGTTGGGGCCCTCGTGGAAGCAGTCCACCGGACAGACATCGACACAATCGGTATATTTGCACTTGATGCAGGCTTCGGCTACAACGTAGGTCATTCGTGTTTACCCTGATGATTTGTGGAATGCCCGGATGCTTGCAGGCGGCAATTTTGATGTAGCATATCGGCACAAAACCAATTTTTCCAGTCTTACCGCCTTCCCAAACCATCCAGGCCATGTCCGGCCGCCCGCATAATCAAATAGGAGCCTCACCAATGAGCGAACATGTTCATTACATATCCGACGATTCGTTCGAACAGGAAGTCCTGCAGGCCGGTGTGCCGGTGCTGGTGGATTACTGGGCGGACTGGTGCGGCCCCTGCAAGATGATTTCACCGATCCTTGACGAAGTGGCCAAGGAATACGCCGGCAAGCTCAAGGTGTGCAAGCTCAACATCGATGAAAACCAAGCCACCCCGCCGAAGTTCGGCATCCGCGGCATCCCCACCCTGATGATTTTCAAGAACGGCAACGTCGAGGCCACCAAGGTCGGCGCCCTGTCCAAGTCGCAACTGACCGCTTTCGTCGACAGCAACATCTAACAAAGTCTCACCGGATGGCGCGTCCCTGCGCCGCCTGCGCGCAGCACCATCCGGCTTCACCCCTCCCTCACCTCCCGGCTCTTTCAAGCGAGCCTACTCAGGCCCCGTCCATGTACCTTTCCGAACTCAAGCAAAAACCGATCACCGAACTTCTTGAACTTGCCGCGACCAACGGCATCGATAACGCCAACCGCTTCCGCAAGCAGGAACTGATCTTCGCCATCCTGAAGGCGGTGGCCAAGCGCGGCGAGAGCATCTACGGCGACGGCGTGCTGGAAGTGCTGCCGGACGGCTTCGGTTTCTTGCGTTCGCCGGAAGCGTCGTATCTGGCCAACACCGACGACATCTACGTGTCGCCGTCGCAGATCCGCCGCTTCAACCTCCATACCGGCGACAAGATTGAGGGTGAGATCCGCACCCCCAAGGACGGTGAACGCTATTCGGCGATGACCAAGCTCGACAAGATCAACGACGAGCCGCCCGAAGCCAGCAAGAACAAGATCCTGTTCGAAAACCTCACGCCGCTGCACCCCGACCAGCCGCTCAAGCTTGAGCGCGACGTCAAGGCCGAGGAAAACATCACCAGCCGCGTGATCGACATCGTCGCGCCGATCGGCAAGGGCCAGCGCGGCCTGCTGGTGGCGCCGCCCAAGACCGGCAAGACGGTGATGCTGCAGCACATCGCCCACGCCATCACCTCCAACCATCCCGACGTCGTGCTGTTCGTGCTGCTGATCGACGAGCGCCCGGAAGAGGTGACCGAAATGAGCCGCACCGTGCGCGGCGAAGTCATCGCCTCCACCTTCGACGAACCCGCCAGCCGCCACGTGCAGGTGGCGGAAATGGTGATCGACCGCGCCAAGCGGCTGGTCGAGCACAAGAAGGACGTGGTGATCCTGCTCGATTCGATCACCCGCCTGGCGCGCGCCTACAACGCCGTGCAGCCGGCTTCCGGCAAAGTGCTTACCGGCGGCGTCGACGCCAACGCGCTGCAGAAGCCGAAGCGCTTCTTCGGCGCCGCGCGCAACATCGAGGAAGGCGGCAGCCTGACCATCATCGCCACCGCGCTGGTCGACACCGGTAGCCGCATGGACGACGTGATCTATGAGGAATTCAAGGGCACCGGCAACCTCGAAATCCACCTCGACCGCAAGATGGCCGAGAAGCGCCAGTACCCCGCCATCAACGTCAACCGCTCCGGCACCCGCCGCGAAGAACTGCTGATGCCGCAAGACATCCTGCAGAAGGTGTGGGTGCTCCGGAAGCTGCTGTACCCGATGGACGACATGGAGGCGATGGAATTTCTGCTGGACAAGATCCGTGCGACGAAAAACAACAGCGAGTTCTTCGACTCGATGCGGCGGGGTTGATCGGGGCGCCTGTCTCCGCTATACTCCCGCGTTCTCCGAATTCAACTCATTTAAGGAATTGCCATGAAAGCCGGCATTCACCCCGATTACAACGAAGTGGCCGTGACCTGCTCCTGCGGTAACACGTTCAAAACCCGTTCCACGCTGGGCAAACCCGCCCTGCAGGTGGAAGTCTGCTCTGCCTGCCATCCGTTCTACACCGGCAAGCAGAAGATCGTCGACACTGCGGGCCGCGTCGAGAAGTTCCGCCAGCGCTACGGGATTAAATCAACCGCGGCTTGAAGCAAGCCGGTCTGCGCGATGCATGCAAAAAGCGGCCATGGCCGCTTTTTGCATTTTTGCGGTGCGGCAACGGTATCATTTCGTGCGCCGCCTTCTTCAAGGAAGAGACTGACATGACCCCCCGCGCTTTTCGTCGTATTGCCATCATCGCCTTCGGTTCGCTGGCGCTGACTCACTGCGCGCAAAATCCGGTCAGCGGGGGCAAGAACTTCGTCCTGATGTCAGAGCAGCAGGAAATCCAGCTGGGCGCCCAGGCACACCAGGATGTGCTGAAGGAATACGCGGCGCTGGCCAACCCGGCGCTGCAGGCCTACGTGAATGAGATCGGCCAGCGGCTGGCGGCGCGGAGCCATCGACCGCACCTGCAATGGCATTTCACCGTGGTCGACAGCCCGGACGTGAACGCCTTTGCCTTGCCCGGCGGCTACGTCTACATCACGCGCGGCCTCATGGCCTACCTGAATTCCGAGGCCGAACTGGCGGGAGTGGTTGGCCACGAAATCGGCCATGTCACCGCACGTCACAGCGTGCGCCAGCAAAGCACCTCCACCGCGGTCGGGCTGGGTGCGGTGCTGGGGTCGATCCTGGTGCCGGGGATGGGCAACCAGGCGGGCGCGTCGCTGCTGCAAACGCTGGCGCAGGCCTGGACCGCGGGCTACGGCCGCGAGCACGAGCTGGAATCCGACCGCCTCGGTGCCGAATATCTGGCGAAAAGCGGCTACACCCCGCAGGCGATGATCGATGTCATCGGGGTGCTGAAAAATCAGGAACTGTTCGCCGCCGAACAGGCCAGGCGCGACGGTCGTCAGCCGCGCACCTATCACGGCACCTTCGATACCCACCCCAGCAACGATGCGCGTCTCAAGCAGGTAGTGGGCGCGGCGAATCAATACAGCGTGGCCAATCCGCGCGAGGGCCGCAGCGACTACCTGCAGAAAATGGCAGGCGTGGTCTTTGGCGACAGCCCCGACCAGGGCCTGATCCGCAACAACATGCTGCTGCACGAAAAGCTCGGCCTGGCGATCCAGTTCCCGCCGGGTTGGCGGGTGCAGAACCGCCCCGCCCGGGTGGTGGCCTTGAGCCCGCGGGGCGACGCGCTGGTCGAGCTGCAGCAGGGGCCGAAAAACAACAAGCCGCTGGATACCCTGCAAAAGGGAATCCAGCTGGATGCCGGCGCGCGCTTTGACAGCGGCAAGCTCGGCGGCTATCCGGCGGCATTCGCGGCGGGCGCGCAGCAGGGCAAGCCGGTGGTGGCGGCGGCCGTGGTGTTCAACGGCACGCAGTACCTGATTGCCGGCATGGCTCGCGACAAGCCCGCCTACGCGCGCGAACGCAACACCCTGCGCGCGACGATCAACAGCTTCCGCGCGATCACCCCGGCCGAGAGACAGGCTGCCCGGCCCTACGTGTTGAAACTGGTCACGGCGCAGCCCGGCATGACGATGGCAAGCCTGGCGCGAAAGTCGCCGCTCGGGGCGGACGCCGAAAACCAGCTGCGCCTGATGAACGCCCTCTATCCAAGCGGCGAGCCCACACCGGGCCAGCGCCTCAAAATTGTTCAGTAAGCGCCTGCCCGCGCTGTCGCAGCACCCGCAAGGAGTACGCCGGTGGGTGCCCCGCCGCTGCGCAGCGACCCTTCCGCAGCTCGGGCTGCTGCTGCTCTGTGCGGCCTGGCTGTTGCCGGGGCTGGTGGGGCACGCACCCTGGAAAGGCGGCGACGGCGAGCACTTCGTCCGCTTGTGGCTGCTGCTGCAAGGCGACGTTGCGCCGCAGGCCGTGGCGGCCACGCCGCCCCTGTACTACTGGGTGGCGACCGCCACCGCCTGGCTCGCTTCGCCCGTTCTGGCCTTGCACGATGGCGCACGGCTGGCCTCGGGCGTGTTCATCGCGCTGGCGCTGTTTTTTGTCTCGCGCAGCGCGCGCGCGCTGTACGGCGCAGAAGCAGGCTGGGCGGCGGCACTGACGCTGCTGGGCTGTGTGGGCTTGCTGGTGCGGGGCCACGAACTCAATGCCTATACCGCCCAGTTCGCCGCCGCCGCGATCATGTTGTATGGCCTGGCCAGGCTGCCGCAGAACGCTCGCAGCGGCTGGGCGCTGGGCATCGGCGCCGCGCTCATGCTGCTTGCCGGCGGCGCGGCGGAAGCGCTGTTGATGCTGGCGCTGGCCTTGCTGTTGCCGCTGTTGCTTGAAGACTATCGTTCTGCGGCGGCGCGTCGCGCGCTGCTGTTGGGGGTGGGCCTCGCGCTTGCGGCAAGCGCGGCATGGCTGGCTTATCTCGCCACGCAGGCGATCCCGTTTGTTGGCGTGCTTAACCTGCAGCGCTGGCTGGGCGGCGAAGGGCTTCATCCAACTTACTACCCGGGCATTCTGGCCTGGTATGCCTGGCCGGCGTGGCCGCTGGCGGCCTGGGGGCTGTACCGCAGCCGACGCCAGTGGCGCACGCCTGGCATTGTGCTGCCGTTCGGCGCGCTGGCGGGCCTGCTCGGCTTGTACGCCCTGGCAGCCCATCCCGGCGAGGAGCAGGGTCTGGTTCTGTTGCTGCCGCTGGCCTTGCTGGGCGCGGCCGGGCTGCTCAGCCTGCGGCGCGGCGCAGCCAGCGCCCTGATGTGGTTTGCGTTGATGCTGTTCGGCTTTATCGGGCTGGTGTTCTGGGTCTACTGGAGCGCGCACGACCTCGGCAGTCCGGCGCGACTGGCGGGGCGGCTGACCAAGCTGGGCATGACCGGCGTCGGCGAATTGCGCCCGTGGGCACTGGCACTCGGCCTCGTCGTCACCCTGGCCTGGATCGTGTTCCTGGCGCGGGTCGGCCGCTCGCCGCTGCGCCCCATCCTGGTGTGGACGGCGAGCATGACCTTCATGTGGGCCCTGCTGATGGCGCTGTTTCAGGGGCCGCTCGACCGCCGCCTGAGTTATGCCAGCGTTGGCGAGGTGCTGGCGGCACGGGTGCCGCCCGCGGACTGCCTCCAGACCTATCGGGTGCGCAGCCAGCAGCGCTGGCTGCTGGCCTATCACAGCGGCCGCCGGTTTGCGCCCGCTGACCCCCGCTGCAACTGGCTGCTGGTGGAAACCCGCCGCCGCGAAAGTGCGCCGCGCATTCCGGACGGCTGGGTCAAGCAGTGGGAGGGCGCGCGGCCCGGCGACCGCTCCGACCGTTTCCATCTCTATGGCCGGCCGCGGCAGTAAATTGGAGTCGGTGCGCGTCGCCGCCGTCATCCTGGCAGGCGGTCAGGGCCGCCGCATGGGCGGCGCCGACAAGGGGCTGATCGAGTATCAGGGGCGTCCGCTCATCGACTGGGCGCTGGCCGCCCTCACCCCGCAGGTCGACGAACTCGTGATCAGCGCCAACCGCAATTTCGATGCGTACGCGGCGTACGGCCACCGCGTGCTGCCCGACACCCTGCCCGACTTTCCCGGCCCGCTGGCCGGCGTACTGGCGGCGCTACAGGCGGTGGCGGCGGACTGGCTGCTGGTCGCGCCCTGCGACACGCCGCGTCTGCCGGCCGACCTGGCGGCGCGGTTGCTGGCGGCGGCGCAGCGCGCGAACGTGCCGTTGGCGGTGGCGGCGGACGCGGTGCGCGTGCATCACAGCTGCTTCATCGTGCGCGCCGACCAGCGCGACCATCTCGCCGCGTACCTGGCGCGCGGCGCGCGCGCGGTGCGTCACTGGCAGGCGGAATTGCCCTCGACGGCGGTGCGCTTCGAGGCCGCCTGTTTTGCCAATGTCAATCAGCCTCAGGATTTGCAGGCGAGTTAAGGCGCGGCGCGCGGTTTGCCTGGAGCGGGTAAACTGGTGCGCTGACGCCGTCGCGTGTCAGACATGAAATCGCCGCTTAAAAACCCCGGAGGACACGCCATGAAAATCGCAATCCAGTCCATGCTGATCAAACTGCACGGCAAGGACGGTTTATCACCCCGCGTTGATACACGCTGGGTGGTGCTGGCCTGCTCGCTGCTGTTCGGCATGGCGGCGTCGGCCGCGACGCCCTACGGCGCGGTCAGCCTGCCCTTCACCCTGCACCAGGTGCAGGGCACCCCGGTTTACTACATCGAAGGCTTGTCGGGCGTTCCCGACTCGGTGAACGAGGGCCACACCTCGAACGCCGGCTTCGTGGTGACGGAGGCGGGGGTGGTGGTGTTCGACGCCCTCGGCACGCCGGCGCTGGGCTATCGGCTGCTGCAGCGCATCCGCGAGGTGACCGACAAGCCCATCAAGTGCGTCGTGGTCAGCCACTACCATGCCGACCACATCTATGGCCTGCAGGCCTTCAAGGAGCATGGGAACGCGCCGACCGTGGTGGCCCAGCGCGGCACCCTCGGCTACGCGGGGGGCACGGCGGACAGCCAGGGCGAAGATGCCGCGCGCCGGCTCGAGCAGCGCCGCCAGGCCCTGTTCCCGTGGGTCGACGAGAAGACCTTCATCGTGGCGCCGGACGAGGTGTTCGACCAGGAAATGCGCTTCGAGCTGGGCGGGGTCCAGTTCGAGGTCCGGCATCTCGGCCCGGCCCATGCCCCCGGCGATTCCATCATGCTGGTCAGGAACTACGGGGTGCTGTTCGGCGGCGACGTGCTGTATGGCGGTCGCGTGCCCTTTCTCGACAGTCCCGAAACCGATGTCGAACGGTGGCTGACGGGCCTGGATTACATCGCCGGCCTGAAAGATCAGATGCGCTACATCATCCCCGGCCATGGCACGATGTCGGAGGACGCCGGGCAAGTCGTGGAGGCAACCCGTGATTACATTCTCTATGTGCGCGAGGCGATGGGCCGGGCGGTCAGGGACTTCGTTTCTTTCGACGAGGCCTACCGCAACACCGACTGGTCACGCTACGAAAAGCTGCCGGCTTTTGACGGCAGCAACCGCGGCAATGCCTACCGGATTTATCTGGACGAGGAAGCCCGCTCAGTGAAGTAACCGGCGGGTGCCGACGCCGGCCCAGCCCGAATCAGTCGTGGGCGATTTTCTTGTCGGTGAACAGATAGTCCCGCAGTTCCTTGTCGAACCTTGGGTCACGCCGGCGGATCCACTCCAGCACCATGGCGGCATGCTCCTTTTCTTCGTCGCGGTTGTGCTTGAGGATTGCGCGCAATTCCGGATCCTTGCAGGCATCCACCCGCTGGTTGTACCAGTCCACCGCTTCGAGTTCCTCCATCAGCGAGACGATCGCCCGGTGCATGTCGCGGGTCTCCGTGCTGAGTTCTTCGATTGGTTCGTGATAACCCTCGTTTGACATGTTGTGCTCCCTTTGCGTTGTGGCAAGAATAGGTCCGGCATGGCCGGTTGATTTGACTACTTGAACCGTGCGGTGGCGGAGCGCACTGCTTCGCTGACCGACTCCCACGCGAGCTCGACGCCGGCCTTGAGGTCGTGCCAGGCGCCCTCGCTTGCGGATTCGAGCTCGTTCAGCTTGCCGCGCGCGTGATCGCGCTTGCTGCGCAGGGTTTCCAGCTGCTTGTGGTATTCGGCGCGGGCGCTGGCTTCAGCGGCATCGGCCTTGGCCGATAGCACATCGATCTCGGCATTCCATTGATCGAGCTTGGCGTGCATCTTGCGGACGAAGTCTTCTTTCGTACTCATGTCATTTTCCTTTTGATCGTGGGATACACCCGAGTGTAGCGGGCCAAGCCTGGCCCGGGGCGCCCCCCGGAACGGAATTCGTTACGACTCGTCGTCGCTGCTCGGGATCGGCGGGATGCGCGTGTGCTCCCCCAGTTTGCCGAGCGTGCTGTCGAGCGAGCGCTTCAGTTTTTGGGCGGCGCCGTCGATTGCCTGATGCAGCGAGCCGGCCTGATCGGTGACCGCGACCGGCTGGCGGCCGGCCACGCGTGCTTCCATCAAGCAGCGCTTGTCGTTTTCGCCGGCCTTCTGGCCGTTGACGTCGCTGAGGTGGATTTCCACCCGGGTGACCTCGTCACGGAAGCGGCTGAGCACTCGCTGCACCACCTCTTCGGCATGGCGGGCGAGGGCCTCACGGCCGTCTATGCTTTCATCGGTATTGAACTGTATCTGCATGGGTTTTTCCTGAGAATGATTGCGTGGGCTGTGCACGGCCGTATTCAAGGTGCCGGCCCGGGAATGGGCCAGCGCGCTGGCCCGGCGCGGGCCGTCAATCAGCCCTGCCGGCTCTCGGCTATGTGCGCGCAATACTGCTGCAAATGCTCCGGCACGCCAGGCGGGCACGCGCCGCACTCGCGGTTGCCGGGCACCGCGTAGTCGATGAACTTGGGATAGGGCAGCTTGAGGCCGTTCATTAGCGCGACAAAATCCTCCAGCGTGCGCTCGCCGCCGAGGCGGGGGTTGCGCGCCTTTTCCTGGCCGATGCTGCTGATGCGGCGTTGCTCGTAATCGTGCGCCGGGTAGACCAGGGTGTCGTCGTCGAAGGCAAACAGCTTGCCGCGCACCGAGTGGTAGAGCGCCGCCGGGTCGCCGCTCTGAAAATCGGTGCGGCCACAGGCCTCGATCAAGAGCGCGTCGCCGGTGTAGAGGCGGCCGGCGTGGGCGTAGGCGAAGTGGTTGTCGGTATGGCCGGGGGTGTGGATCGGCGCCAGTTCGACCGAGCCCATTTTGAACGGCACGCCGTCGACAATGCCGACGTCGGTGCATGGCAGCGCATCGAGCGCGGGGCCGGCAATCTTGCTGCCGGCGATTTCCTTGAGTTTTTTCGCAGACGTGATGTGGTCGGCGTGGATGTGGGTCTCGACCGTATAGGCGAGCGTGAGGCCGAGCTTGTTGACCTCGGCAAGGTCGCGCTCCCAGGTGGGCAGCACCGGGTCGATCAAGAGCGCCTGGCCGGTTTCCTCGCAGCCGAGGAGGTAGGTGTAGGTGCTGGAAACGGGTTCGAACAGTTGCTTGAAAAGCATGGGCCTCTCCTGATAATTATCTCTAAAGTCCGGCAAGCACCTCGTCCAGAAGTTCCACCCAGTGTCGCACCGGGATGTTGCTGCCGGATTGCAGATGGGTGAGGCAGCCGATATTGGCGGTGGCGATCAGCTCAGGCTGGCCGGCCTGAAGATTGCCGAGCTTGCGGGCCTTGAGCTGGTTGGCGATCTCCGGCTGCAGGATCGAATAGGTGCCGGCCGAGCCGCAGCACAGGTGCTTTTCCGCCACCGGCGTCAATTCGAATCCGGCATCGGTCAGTAAGGCCTCGACGCCGCCCGTGAGCTTTTGCCCATGCTGCAGGGTGCACGGCGGGTGGTAGGCGATGCGTTTTTGGGTGAGGGGTGAGGCGTGAGGGGCGAGGGATTTCAGCGCGGCCGCTTCGCACACGAGGATTTCCGAAATATCCCGCGTCGCCGCGGAGATCCGAGCAGCCTTTTCCGCATAGGCGGCGTCGTCGCGCAGCAGCCAGCCGTAGTCCTTCACCATCACGCCGCAGCCCGAGGCGGTCATCACGATGGCTTCGGCACCGGCGTCCAGATGCGGCAGCCAGGCCTCGATGTTGCGGCGCGCGGCGGCCAGGCCGTCTTCGGCATCGTTGAGGTGATGCGCCAGGGCGCCGCAGCAGCCGGCTTCGCTCGCTGCGATCAGCGAGATGCCGATGCGGTCGAGCACCCGCGCGGTGGCGGCATTGATGTTGGGCTTGAGACCGGGCTGCACGCAGCCCTGCAATACCAGCATGCGGCGGGGGTGGTGCGCGGCGGGCCAGTTTCCGGCAGCTTCCGCGGCGGGGATGCGGGACTTCATGGAACCGGGCAGCAGGCCGCGCACGCTCTGGCCAATCTTTAACGCGGCGTTGAACAGCAGCGGCGTTCCGAGCCCGGTTTTCAGCGCAGCGCGGGTGGCGGTCGCCGCCGCACCACGACCGACTTTCTCCTCGACGAGATGGCGGCCGATGTCGAGCAGCTTGCCGTATTCGACGCCCGACGGGCAGGTGGTCTCGCAGTTGCGGCAAGTGAGGCAGCGGTCGAGGTGGAGCTGGGTCTTTGCCGTCGGCGTCGCGCCTTCGAGCACCTGCTTCATCAGATAAATGCGGCCGCGCGGCGAATCGAGTTCGTTGCCGAGAATCTGGTAGGTGGGGCAGGTGGCGAGACAGAAGCCGCAATGCACGCAATTGCGAAGGATGCGCTCGGCGACCTCGCCATCGGGGGTGTTGCGGTAGGCGTCGGCAAGATTGGTCTGCATGTCAGAAATCGGGATAGAGCCGGCCGTGGTTGAAAATGCCCCGCGGGTCGAAGCGCTGCTTGAGGTTGCGGTGCAGTGTCGCCAGCGCCGGCGCGAGCGGGGTGAAGGCGCCGTCGGCCGGAATCTGGCCGCGGAACAGGGTGGCGTGGCCGCCGGCCGCTTTGGCTGCTTCGCGCAAGGCCGCAGCCGGCAGGTCGGAGGCGAGCCAGCGCACCGCGCCGCCCCATTCGATCCACTGCGCATCGCCCAGATTGAGGGGCAGGGCGGTCGGCTTGACCGCCAGCCGCCACAGGCCCTGATTTGAAGTCGGCGGGCGCGGCTTGAAGAAGGGCGTCGTCTGGTCGCGCAGGCACTGCCAGAAAGCGGCAGCGTCCTTCAATGCTTCGCCGCCGAGCTTGGTCTGCGCGGCGTGCACCGCGGAGGTTGCGCCCGATAGCCGCACGGTCAAGAGACCCGCGTGCCAGCTGGTCGCCGACAGCGGCAACGGCTGGCCCGCCCACTGGTTCATTTTCAGGATGGCGGCGGCTTCGTCGAGCTCGAATTGGAGGGTGGTTTCCGTCGCCGGTTTTGGCAGCACCTTGAGCGAGACTTCGGTGATCAGGCCGAGCGTGCCGAGCGCGCCGACCATCACTGGCCGGTGCCGTCGATCATGCGCACGCCGAGCACGAAGTCGCGCGCCGCGCCGGCATAGGGGCGGCGCGGGCCGGACAGGCCGGCGGCGATGCAGCCGCCGAGCGTGGCCGGCCCGTCGAAATGCGGCGGCTCGAACGCCAGCATCTGGTTCTGCTCGGCGAGCAGCGCCTCGATCTCGGCCAGCGGGGTGCCGGCGCGTGCGGTCAGCACCAGTTCCTTCGCCTGGTAATCGACCACGCCGGCGAGCGCGCGTGTGCTGAGCACCTCGCCCTCATCGGCATTGCCATAGAAGGTCTTGCTGCCGCCGCCCTGGATGACGAGCGGCGAGCCTTCGGCATGGGCCGCGCGGATGCGCTCGATCAAATTGTCCAGCATCAGAACCTCGGCAGCTCGGGATGCGGCAGCTGGCCGCCGTGGATGTGCATCGCGCCCCATTCGGCGCAGCGGTGCAGTTCGGGCACCGCCTTGCCGGGGTTGAGCAGCTTGTCGGGGTCGAACGCGGCCTTGACGTCGTGGAAGCGCGCCAGCTCCGGGGTGGAGAACTGGGTGCACATCTGGTTGATCTTCTCCAGGCCGACGCCGTGTTCGCCGGTGATGGTGCCGCCGACCTCGACGCACAGCTCCAGAATTTTGCCGCCGAAGGCCTCGGCGTTGGCGAGTTCGCCGGGCTGGTTGGCGTCGAACAGAATCAGCGGATGCAGGTTGCCGTCGCCGGCGTGGAACACGTTGGCCACCGCGAGGCCGTATTCCGCGCTCATCTCGCTGATGCGCCGCAGCACATGCGGCAGCGCGCCGCGCGGAATGGTGCCGTCCATGCAGTAGTAGTCGGGCGCCAGCCGCCCCACCGCGGGGAAGGCGGCCTTGCGCCCGGCCCAGAATTTGAGGCGTTGCTCCTCGCTCTCGGCGGTGCGGATCTCGATCGCGCCGGAGGCCTCGAGCACGGCGCGCACGGTGTAGATGTCGGCCGAGACTTCCTCGTTGACGCCGTCGACCTCGCACAACAGCAGCGCCTCGCAGTCGAGCGGGTAGCCGGCGTGGACGAAGGCCTCGGCGGCCTGGATGGCGAGGCGGTCCATCATCTCAAGCCCCGCGGGAATCACGCCGGCGGCGATGATGTTGCCCACCGCGGCGCCGGCTTTGGCCACGTCGTCGAACGCGGCCAGCACCACCTGCGCGCGCTCGGGGCGCGGCAACAGCTTGACCGTGACTTCGGTGATGACCGCCAGCATGCCTTCCGAGCCGGTCAGGAGCGCCAAGAGGTCGTAGCCTGCGGCGTCGAGCGATTCGTTGCCGATCTCGAGCAGTTCCCCGCTGATGGTCCAGGCACGCAGCTTCAGGATGTTGTGCACGGTGAGGCCGTATTTCAGGCAGTGCACGCCGCCGGAGTTTTCCGCCACGTTGCCGCCGATCGAGCAGGCGATCTGCGACGAGGGGTCGGGCGCGTAATAGAGATTGTGCTCGGCGACCGCTTCGGAAATCGCCAGGTTGCGCACGCCGGGCTCGACCACCGCAGTGCGGGCCAGCGGGTCGATTGCCCTGATCCGGTTGAGCTTCGCCAGCACCAGGAGCACCGCGCCGTCGATCGGCAGGGCGCCGGCGGCCAGCCCGGTGCCGGCGCCGCGCGCCACCACCGCGACCTTCTCCGCGTGGCACAGGCGCAGGATCGCCGCGACCTGTGCCTCGTTCTCCGGCAGCAGCACCACGTCGGGTGTGTTGCGGTAAGCCGCCAGGCCGTCGGACTCGAACGGCAGCAGGTCTTCGCGCTCGTGCAGCACGCAGTGCGGCGGCAACAGGCGGCGCAGCTGGGAGAGGAAGGCGGGGCTGAGCATGAAAGCGTCGTGGCGTGGGTCAGGCTGCGAGTTTAGCCGGGCTGGGCTGTGCGTGCGAGGGCGCGAGCCGCCGGTAGGCTTCCGCCAGCGCCCCGTCGCCGCCGACGTTGCCGGGAAATATGACCACCGGCAGTTGCGGCAGGCGGTGCTCGGGCGGCGTCTGCACCACGGTGACGCCGGGCAGGATCTGCCCCAGCACGCGCGAAGCGGCTAGCGCCAGCCCGGTCGACAGCACGTCGTTGGAGGTGATGCCGCCCTTGCTGATCAGAAAGCCCAGCGTTTCCGGCAGCCTTTTCACCACGTCCATCAGCGTGCCCGACACGGCTTCGCCGAATTTCAAACGCTCTGCCGTGCTGGCGAACGTAAGCTCCGCGCGGCTGGTGAACACCACCGGGGTGAGGCCACGTGTGTGGGCATGGGCGATGCCTGCTGTCAGTTCGTCGGCCACGGCCGCGCGCGCGGCCGGCAGGCGGGCGACGTCCACGGGCAGGCCGACCACGCCGCGTTGCTTCAGGAGCGCAGTCAGCTGCGCGGTGGTCTTGGCCACGTGCGAGCCGACGATGATCGCACCGGGCTGGCCGTCGCGCACCAGGGTGGCGAACGATTCGGCGGCGACCGGCTGCGGCGGCAGCTTGGCCAACGCGGTGAGCAGCGAGGCGGCGCTGCGGAACAGGAGTCGTTTGCCGCCGGCAGCGGCCGTCAGCACCGCATCGGCGAACAAGCGGTAGTCGTCGGCTGATTCGCCATCGACCACGCCCACCGTATTCTCGTGCAGCGCGGCCAGCCATTCGCCTGCGCCGCCGGCACGCAGGTCGGCCAGCGTCAGGCGTGCCACCGCTGCGGCGGCGACGCGGCCAGCGGTTTTTTCCGCCACGTAGTCGGGCAGGTACGCCGTTGTGTAGCCGAATACCGAGTCGCGCGCGAATTCGGTTTCATGCGTGGGCACCGGCTTGCCGTCGACCATCAGGTAATGCGTGCTGTCGCGCGTGACGCGGCCGCCCTCGAAGAACGCCGGGGTGAGCAGCGTGGCGTCGAATGGGCCGAGTACGGCGTTCATCACGTCGGTTTCCACCGGATAGTGGCCGCGCAGGGTCGAGTCCGAGCGCGAGACGAACAGCACCGGGCCAGCGTAGTCGGCCAGCGCGGCCTTGAGGTTGACGCACACCTCGCGGGTGACGGCGGCGGCGCGTTCCGCATCCATCCCCCGTGTATTGGTCAGGATGAAGAACAGCGGCGCGGCGTCGGCCAGCGCCGTCTTCAGCGTGGCGACGTCCCAGTGCGTCAGCAGCAGGCAGGAATGCACCGTCTGCGAGCCGGTGGGGTCGTCGTCGAGAACGATGATTTTCGGGTTCATGGCGAAACCTCTTTTGTCCGCCAAGGCCGCGAAGAAAAAACCTAAGTTTCTTCGCGGCCCTTCGCGGATATGTGTTTAAACCGCAGCCTGTTCCAGCATCGCCAGTGCGCGCTCCTGCATCGCTTGCGCGTTCATGCCGTTGAAGTCGAACAGTTGCTGCGCGCTGGCGGTGGTTTCGCCGCGCTTCCAGCAGAACACGTCGCGCTGGGCGGCCTGGCTGCGCAGCAGCACCGGTTCCAGCGGCCCCGACGGGCCGCCGCTGACGGCGACCAGCACGTCGCCGTGGAACATCGCGCGGAAGGCGGCGTCATCCATGAAGCGGCCGTCGGGTTCCGATACGCTATTCCACAGCACATCACCGGGGCGGTACAGCCGGCGCGGGTTGACCACGGCGACGATGCGCGAGCCGATGCCTGCTTCGGCCAGCTTCTCGGCGGCGGCGAACACCGGCTGCAGCACCATGTCGCCGGTCACCGCGAATACCACGGTGTGCGATCCCTTGGTTTCTTTCAGCACCATCGCGCCTTCGTCGATCGCCTGGAAGCTCTGCGCCATCGTTGCGTGGATCGGCAGCGGCGATTTCGACGCGGTGATGACGATGCCCTTGTTGTGCTGGCGCAAGGCCCAGTCGTAGCTTGCCTGGATCATGTTGGCGTCGATCGGGAACAGCGGGTAGATGTTGCCGTTGCGCATCATCGCGGCGAAGTAGCTCTCGATCTCGGGGCGCTGGTGGGTCCAGCCGTTGCGCCCCTGTTCGAGCGCGCCGGCGGTGAACAGGCACACCGTCGCCGGGGTCGGGCGGCGCAGCTCGGCCATCGCCTGGGTGACCGTCTGCCAGATCGGCAGGCCGTTGATGGCGAAGGACTCGTAGCTCGCCCACAGGCTGCGGCCACCGAACAGCGCGAGCCCCACCGCGAAACCGGCGCAGGCGTCCTCGTTGAGCGGCTCGTAGACCTGGCCGGACGGGCCCTGGAAATAGAGGTCGTCGGCGGTCGGGTGGCGGATCGTCAGCGCCTTGTTGATGTTGGCCATGGCGGACGCCTCGTTGCCGTCGGCGTTGGTGACGACGAACATCGGGTCGCGGCGGCCCACCTCGCCGACCACGTGGCCAAAGGCGGTGGTGGGGATGTGGTTTTCACCGACCGCGAATTCGGTCAGCGACAGGCCGTCGAGGCTGGGCAGCTCGCGCACGGACTCGGTCACCGCCACGCGTGCGGCCGGACCGCCGCCGGCGTGACGGAAGTTTTCGCGGGTCAGCTTCCAGGCCTGGATCGGCAGCGCGCGGCGCTGCAGGCCGGCCTTCACGTCGTCGGAGTCGAGCGTGTGATGCGCATAGAGGTTGTGCGACTTGGCGCCGGTGGCGTGCACGCCCGCGCCCTTCAACTGCTTGACGATGAGGCAGGCGCGGCGACCGGACAGGGCGCTTTTTGCTGCAACGTCGGCGGCCTTGAGGATGGCGCCGGTAAAGGCCATGCGCGCGGCGAAGCCGAAGCTGGTGCTGTCCGTGTATACCGGCGCGTCGGGCGTGTCAGCGTAGTCGCGGGCGTCGATCAGGTGCACTTCGTCGAAGCCGTGGGCGCGCCAGTAGTCGGTCATGCGTGTGTTGTCCCACAAGGACACCATGCTGTGGTGCTCCTGCGAATAGCCGTTCCACACCAGCACCGGCAGGTAGTTGGTGACGTTCGGGTAGGCGGTGGCGAAGTGCTGGAACGCGCTCATGATGTAGGGCTCGCCCAGACCGCCGTCACCGATGGTGACGGGGAAGAGCTTGTCGCGATTGAGATAGGCGCCGGCCATGGCGAAGTGCTGGCCCTGGCCCAAGGGGCCCGCGGGCGCCAGGAGGCCGGGGATCGC
The DNA here is from genome assembly GCA_002256995.1 of Hydrogenophilales bacterium 16-64-40. GTDB lineage: Bacteria > Pseudomonadota > Gammaproteobacteria > Burkholderiales > Thiobacillaceae > Thiobacillus. The sequence goes on along the minus strand of NCGX01000002.1, from coordinate 71,497 downwards.
GCCCGACAGGTGGCCCAGGAGGCCGTGGCGCTCGCGGTAGCGCGCGCGCATGTCGGAAACCGTATGAATGCCCATATCTTCGAGCGAGGTGTCGAGGAACATCGCCGAGTAGAAGCCGGGCGCGTGGTGGCCGACCTCGGTCACCATATTGCGGTGGCCCAGCAGGTGCAGCGCGGCGACCGCGTCGGCGCTGGAAGCGAAGCCGCCCGGGTGGCCGGACGACTTGCTGCCGGTGACCTGCAGGGTCAGGTAGCGCAGCGCGTCGGCGGCGAGCAGCGTCTGGTAGATCGCGGCTTCGCTGGTGGCATTCGGCAGCGCGGGCTGGTTCGGGCCCAAGAGCGGCGATGCGCCGAGGCGGTCGATTTCCGGAAAGCTGTCGGCGAAATACTGGATGCCCTCGCAAAAAGCGGGGATGGACTCGGGGGTGGACTGCGTCACTGCGCTCATGACTGTTCCTTTCACTATATGAAAATGTTTCACATGATGTGAAACGATGTGTGTATTGAAGCAGAAAATGCGACATTTTTCACAATGCGTGATAAATTTTCACTTCATGAAAAATATCAGCTCATCCATCCAGGTTCTCGATCGCGCCATGGCGTTGGTCGGCGTCCTCTCCCGCGCCTCCGGCCCCGTCAGCCTGACCCGGCTGGCGGGCGAAGCCGAACTGCACACGGCCAGCGCGCACCGCATCCTCGGCGCCTTGATGGTGCACGGCCTGATCGAGAAAACCGGCGCCGGCGAATACGATCTCGGGGTGCGCTGGCTGGAAATGGGCAACCGCCTGCGCGCGCGGCTCAACATCCGCCAAGTGGCGATGCCGGGCATGCAGCAACTGGCCGAGTTGACCGGCGAGACGGTCAACCTCATCGTGCGGCGCGGCGACGAAGCGGTCTACGTCGAGCGCGTGACCGGCGGCCAGACGATGATCCAGGTGGTTCAGGTGGTCGGCGCGCACGCGCCGCTGCACGTCACCGCGGTCGGCAAGATCTTCCTCGCCGAAGACAGTGCCAGCGCGGTGCTGGGCTACGCCGAGCGAACCGGCCTGCCGGCCTACACACCGAATACGCTGATCACGCTGGAAAAGCTGCGCGCCGAGCTTGACGTGATCCGGCGCGAGCAGCTGGCCTACGATCGCGAGGAAGCCGAGTTGGGGGTGGCGTGCATCGGCGCGCCGATCCGCGACGCCGAGGGCAAGCTGGTCGCCGGGCTGTCGATCTCGGCGCCGGCCGACCGCCACAAGCCGGGCTGGGCCGATGCGCTGAAAAAAACCGCCGCGCAGGCCGGCGCGGCACTGGGCTATCTGGCCGATGTCTGAAATCAGCAGGCACCCGTTAGTAAGTCCTTGCCGGGCTCGAGCTTTGTTGGCAATGTGGCGGCCATGACAAGCATCCAGCCCGCTACCCGCTACCAGATCGCCGCCTGGCTGATGATGGCCGCCGCCCTGCCGCTGGTCCTTTATCTGCGCTTGCTGCCGGCCCTGCTGGCCGGCCTTTTGGTGGTGCAGCTGGTGCACCTGTTGGCGCCGCGGTTTGTCATCGGCAGGCTCGACCATACCTGGTCCAAGGTGCTGGTGGTGTCATTGATCACCCTGATTGTGCTGGGCGCACTGGGCGGCGTCACCGCGGGTGCCATCCTGTATTTGCGCACCGAGGGCGGCCTCACCGGCCTGCTCACCAAGATGGCCGAGGTGATCGAAAACTCGCGCGAACTCCTGCCGCCGTGGGCCGGTGCATGGCTGCCGCAGGGCGACGAGTCGGTCATCCGTGCCGGTCTGGTCGAATGGCTGCGTGATCACGCGCAGGATCTGCGCAAACTCGGTGGCAATGCCGGCCGCGTGCTGCTGCTGATTCTGCTGGGTCTCATCATCGGCAGTTTTGTCGCGCTGCGCGAAGCCGCGCCGCATCAAATCATGGCGCCGCTGGCGCAAGCCTTGTGCGAGCGCGTGCGTCGGCTCGCCGAAGCCTTCCACCGCGTGGTGTTCGCCCAAGTGCGGATCTCCGCGCTCAACGCCCTGCTGACCTGGATCTATCTCGTCCTGATCCTCCCCGCATTCGGCGTCGAGCTGCCTTTCGTCAAGACCATGGTGCTGGTGACCTTTGTCGTCGGCCTGCTGCCGGTGCTCGGCAACCTCATTTCCAACAGCATCATCGTCATCATTTCGCTGTCGCACTCGCTCTACGTGGCCGCTGGCTCGCTTGCCTTCCTGGTCATCATCCACAAGCTCGAATATTTCGTGAATGCCCGTATCATTGGCGGCCAGATCAAGGCGCGGGCCTGGGAACTCCTCATCGTCATGCTGGCGATGGAAGCGGCCTTCGGTGTGCCGGGCGTGATCGCCGCACCCGTGTTTTACGCGTATCTCAAAAAAGAACTGTCCGATAGGGAATTAATTTAATGGCAAGCGACACCGAATCCCTCGTCATCACCGCCAGCGGCGAAGACAAAATTGGCCTGGTGGAAGGCTTCACCCGCCGCATCAGCGAATCCGCCTGCAACATCGAGGAATCGCGCATGGCCGCGCTCGGCGGGCGTTTTGCGCTGCTGATGCGCGTGTCCGGCAGCTGGGACGCGCTCGCCAAGTTGGAGGCCCGCCTGCCGGCGGTGGGCGAGGAGCTCGGCCTGTCGCTCACCCTGCAGCGCACCCGCCCCACCCGTCCGGAAAAACCGCTGATCCCGTACACCGTCGAGGTCGCCGCGCTCGATCAGCCCGGCATCGTCAACAGCCTGGCCAATTTCTTTGCGCGCCTGCACATCAACATCGAGGCGCTCGAAACCGAGACCTATCCGGCCCCGCACACCGGTGCGCCCATGTTCGCCGTCCATATGACGCTGGGGATTCCGGCCGACGCCCATATCGCCACCCTGCGCGGCGATTTCCTCGATTACTGCGACGACCAGAATCTCGACGCGACCTTCGAACCGGTGCGGATGTAAGCCACGGAACTTTGGCCCCCCGGCGGCACTCGGTTCAGGTCTCCCCTACGCAAGGAATTCATCATGCCCAGCCTGCTCATCATTGCCCACGGCAGCCGCCGTGCGGCATCCAACGACGAAGTCCGCGCACTTGCAGATGCTGTGCGCGCGCAGCCCGACCAAGCCTACGACCACGTTGAAACCGCATTTCTGGAGCTGGCCGAGCCGAGCATACCTGCCGGCTTGGCCGCGTTGGCGTCGAAGGGCGCCACCGACATCGTGGCGTTTCCCTATTTCCTGGCTGCCGGCACGCACGTGGCGCAGGACATCCCCGAGGCCATCGCCGAATTCTCGGCCGCCCATCCCGCGGTGAAGGTGCGGATGACGCCGCATCTGGGGGCCTCCGCCACGCTGCCGGCAGCGATTCTGGGCGTCGCGGCGTAAACCGGCGGATCAGCCGCTTTCGGTGCTGTTGAGCTCGATGTAGAACATCGGCACCACTTCATCCTCTTTTTGCGGGCGCGGCTGGCTGCGCACCAGCGCCGCCTCCACCCGCGCCGCCTGCAGCGTGGCGCGGTCGATCACCTCGGGATACAGCCGGCAGTGCTTCTCGACCAGTTCGGCCTGCTGGCAGGCGCAGGCTTCGAGCGCGCTGCGCGTGGCGCGGTCAAGCTGCGGCAGCAGCAGCATCCACGGCGCCTGCCAGGCGTGATAGTCATTCACCAGCCGGGTATGCGCCGCGTCCATGCCGGCAGTCGCGATGAACAGCGGCGGGAAGGCATCCGTATCCAGCACGCGTCCGCGCAAGGCATCGCCGCCCTTGCGCGTGTGCAGGCCCAGCCCGGCGCCGTCGTCGGCACGGCGAAACCATTGCGCCACACCACTGGAAAGGCCGTTCACGTGGCGCGTCAGATACGCCGCGGCGGGTTCGTTCAGGCCGGTAATGGCCGCGCTCCTGAAACCCTCCTGCGCGGCCATGCCGGCGCGCCAGTCGAGCGGCGGCCGGGTATCGGTTTCGCTGTCGGCGCGCACGCTGTGCAATAGCGCCAGCGGCTGGTCGTTCCGGTCGAGCAGCCACAGCTCGAACGCGTCGCGGAATTTGAACGGCACGTCGCGATGCATGCGGAGCAGATGCTCGTAGACCACCGCGCCCATCTCCTCCAGGCGCCTGAAATCGTCCGACGGATACAGCGGCCCGCGCTTGAGGCCACCCTCCGCCGACCAGTGGCCGTAGCGAATGTCGGAGATCAGCGCCCGTTTGCCGGCGCGCCCGAGGCCATCGAGCAGGGCGTCGTTGGCCACATAGATATCCCACTCGAGGCCGTCGGTCGTCACCGCCTCGGCCGACTCAAAACGAATCGTGTGTACCACCCCGCGGAACGGGTTGAGCAGGCGTTGGGCGTAGCACTCGATCTGCATGGCGCTTGAACGCTACATCAGTGCGCGGCGCGGCCGGATCATGGCTGCCTGCGATCGAGCGAATCGTCGCTGGGGGCTGAGCTCATCCAGGCAAACAGCGCCGAGCGCATGGCCTCTTCCACCGACATGTCGATCGGCTGCACCCAGTCGCGCGGCACGAAAACCGTGTAGCCGCCGATCATGTAGCCCATCGGTAGATAAACCGCCACGCGGTCGCCCTGCAGGAAGCCGGCTGGCAGGTCGCCGACACTCTGGCGCGTGACCAGTCCCACCAGTTCGAGCGGCTGCCCCGGCAACTTGAGCGCCACCACCGTCTGCTGCGCGGCCGGGTTGCGTTGGGGTGAGAAATAGTCGGCAAAGCTCTTGAGCGAAGAATAAATGCTCTTCACCACCGGCAGATTGGTGAAGGGCAGCTCCACCAGCGACAGCAGCTTGCCCATGCCGCGCTGCGACATCAGCATGCCGAGCAGGATGATGCCGGTAATGCCCAGCAGCAGGCCCATTCCCGGCACGTAAAGCCTGCCGATGAATGGCCGGATCAGTTGCATCGCCACTGACTCGCTCCAGCTCAGAAAGACATAGAGCAGGTAGACCGTCAGCCCGAGCGGCAAGGCGGTGATCAGGCCGCGAAAAAAATACTGGGAGAGGTGCTTGGTCAATTGGGGATCCTGTGACGGCGCATGAAATGTTCACTCTGTTTCGTTAGCATAACAGCGACGCATTGCTAGAATTATCGCAAGTTTGCCATTCTGGAGGATTCCCCCATGAAAGTCCCTGCATTGATCGCCGTTGCCCTGTCTACCCTGCTGGCGGGCTGCGCCAGTGGCCCCAGCGCCGAGGAACAGGCGGCGATGGTGGCCGATGCGCGCAAGGCCAGTGGCGCGCTGATCCAGACCCTGGGCGGCGAGCTGAAAACGGCGCTGGGGGAAAAAGGCCCGGAGGGGGCCGTCAGCGTGTGCAAGGTCCGCGCGCCGCAGATCGCCGCCGAGGTGTCGAAGCAGTTCAACTTCGATACCAAGCGTGTCAGCCCGAAAAACCGCAGCCCGGCCGGCGTGCCTGACGCATGGGAAGCCGAAGCCCAGGCCGGGCTGGAAAAGCGGCTCGCCAGGGGTGAAAAACCGGAAACGCTCGACACCTGGCAGATCGTGGCTACGCCCGCCGGCAAACAGTTCCGCTATGCCAAGGCGCTGCCGGTGCAGCCGCTATGCCTGCCTGTCACGGCGGCCCGGCAGAAATCCCCGACGGCGTGAAAGCGCGGCTCGCTGCCGAATACCCGCTGGACCAGGCCACCGGCTATGCGCCCGGCATGGTGCGCGGCATCGTCTCGATCAAGCGTTCGCTGTAAGCCCCGATAAAAAATGCCGCGCGCAGGCTTCAGTCTCGCCCGGTGCAGCCGATTTATCTCCTGATGTGCCCAAGTCTGTCGTTGAGGAGTGAAGCGTGCTGAATCGTCTTGTCGGAATGTTATCGGGTAACAAGGAGACCGCCGCCGCGCCGCCGCCGCGCGCAGCGCCGGCGGCGGCAGCACCGGCGCCCAAGCCGGCAGCCAAGGCAGGCTCGGTGATGCGTCGCGAGGCCATGCTGGGCCGCGACCAAAAAGTCGCCGCCTACACCTTCATGTTGCGCCGTGCGCTGGACGACCCGCGCGATTCGAACCTGCCCGATGTGCAGCGCCTCTACGATGAGACCCTGCTCGGCAACCTGCAGCGCATGGACATTGCACGCCTGCTCGGCCAGCGGCTGGCATTCGTGCCGATTTCCCCTGCCAGCCTGGATCTTCCGCTTCTCGACGGCTGGCCCGCTGCCGGCACGGTGTTGCTCCTCAACATCGTCGTCCAGCCCGCTCTCGGCGAACCCCTGCTGGCCCGCCTGGCTGAATTGAAGTCACGCGGGTTCAGTTTTGCCGTTCATGCGGACGAGGTGGCGCGGCCCGAGCGGCATGGCCTGCTGGCGCTTGCGGACTATGTGCTGATGGACGTCAACAGCGAGGACATTCCCGCCATCACCGCGCAAATCGCCGCGGTGTCCAAAGTGGCAGCGGGCAAGCGGTTCGTCGCGACCGGGGTGCAGACGCTGGAAGCCTTCCACATGTGCCACAAGCTGCAGTTTGCCTTGTTCATGGGGCCCTTCATCACCCGCCGCGAAACCCTCGACAATCCCACCATGGGGCCGTCGCGCGCCAAGGTGCTGGACCTGATGAACCGGGTGCGAACCGGTGCCGAGCAGCCCGAACTGGCGGCACAGTTCCGCCATGACCCGGCGCTGTCGGTGCGCCTGTTGCGCTACGTCAATTCCCCCGGCATGGGCTTGATGAACAAGATCGGCGGCATCGAGCAAGCGCTGATGGTGATGGGACAGGACAAGCTCTACCGCTGGCTGACGCTGATCCTGTTTACCGGCGGCAAGGCGCAGGAGCTCGATCAGGCCGTGCTGGAAAACGCCCTGGTGCGCGGCCGCATGGCCGAACAGCTGGCCGGGCGCGCGCTGTTCGCCAAGGCGCGCGACGAAATTTTCGTCGCCGGCCTGTTTTCGCTGCTCGACGTGGTGATGGGCATGCCGATGGAGCAGGTGCTGAAGCAGATCAGCCTGCCCGCCGAAATCACCGAGGCCATCATCTCGCAGCGCGGACCGTACGCGCCCTACCTGGCGCTGGCGATTGCCTGCGAGCAGGACGACCAGAGCAGTATCGAAGCCCTGGCCAAGCAGATCGGGCGCGAGGTGGACGACATCAACGCCGTGCACATGGACGCACTCTTGTGGGCGCAACAACTCTCCGCCGACGTATGAACTGAATATGCCGACCGCCTGCGCCACCGCCGCGTGGTGGGTCTACATGCTGCGGTGCGCCGACGGCTCGCTCTATACCGGCATCACCACCGACATCGCTCGCCGCACCGCCGAACACAACGGCGACGGCCCGCTGGGTGCGCGCTACACGCGCAGCCGCCGGCCGGTGCAACTGGTCCATGTCGAAGCCGCCGCCAGCCGTGCCGAAGCCGCGCGGCGCGAGGCGGCGATCAAGCAGCTCGATCGCGCACGCAAGCTGGCGCTTTGCGGGGGCACGTCCTAGCCGTCTGCCGTTCAGGCTGATTTATCTTCGACGCTTTGCGTTCGACAGTCGCCTGATTTTCTTTTTTATTTCACTATCCGTTTGAGTCATCCAGCCGCGCCTGCAGCAGCGGAATGGCGGCCTCGGCCGCGCGTCGGCCGGCGTCGATGGCAACGCTGGCGCGGTGAAACTCCATCAGTCCCAGATCGGCCAGCAGCGGCGCCACCATCACGTCCGGCGGGTCGCCCGCCAGCCGGCTACGCGTGATCCGCACCTGCATGATGTTGATGCTGCTCGCCACCACGTCGAGCATGGCGGGGACTCTGGACCCCGCTTCGTGGTTGATGCCGAGTTGCGACATGCCCGCCTGGATGCGCACCATCACCGCGTCGGCCAGGGTTTCGGGCTCGGCCGCGATGTGCTTGCGCGGCGCTTTGACGGGTTTGGGTTTGAGGTGATGGCCCAGCCGGTCGGTATTCAGGTCGACCGCGATGACGAGGTCCGCCCCCATCGCCCGGCACAGCGACACCGGCACCGGGTTGACCAGGCCGCCATCGACCAGCCAGCTGCCGTCGAGCTGCACCGGGGTGAACAGCCCGGGCAGCGCGATCGAGGCGCGCACCGCGTCGGTCACCGGGCCCTCGCGCAGCCAGACTTCGCGGCCGCGCCGCAGGTCGGTGGCGACGGCGCCGAATGGGCGCGCCATTTCGCGGATGTCGCGGTCGACAAAATGGCTGCGGAAAAAGCCGATCAGCTTCTCGCCCTTGATCAGGCCGCCGTTGAGCGAAAAATCGAGGAAGCTCACCACGGTCTGCAAACGCAGGCTGCGCACCCAGGTTTCCAGCGGGTCGAGTTCGCCGCCCACATAGGCGGCACCCACCAGGGCGCCGATCGAGGTGCCGCAGACGATGTCCGGCTCGATGCCGGCGTCGGCGAGGGCGCGGATCACGCCGATGTGCGCCCAGCCGCGCGCCGAGCCGCCGCCAAGGGCGAGGCCGATGCGGGTTTTGCCGGACGGGACGGGGTGAGCGGAGGGCGGTTTCATTTGCGGTGAGCCTGTCGGATTTAAAGAATCGAGGCGATTGTCGACAGGCGCCTGGCCTAATCGGCCTCGCGTTCGAGACCGCAGCAGTGTACCTGTTCCCCGTCCGGCGGCGGCTGGCTGAGGATGGCGCCGGTGACCGGGTTGGGGCGAAACACCGTACAGCCCTTGAGGCCGAGCGCATGCGCCTGGCGGTAGAGGTCGGCGAAGCGCTCGAACGGATAATCGGCGGCGACGTTGATGGTCTTGGAAATGGCGTTGTCGACAAAAGGCTGCAGCGCGGCCTGCATCTGCAGGTGGGCCAGAGGATCGACCTGTCGCGCCTCGACCAGCGCCGAGGGTGCGCCGCTGTGGCCTAGTCGCCGCCATAGCTGGCAGGCGTAGTCGACGACGCGGTGGGTTTGATAGCCGCCATCCGTTCCCAGTACGCGCCGCTCGGCCTCGGCGGCGAAAATCGGCTCGATGCCGCTGGAAAGATTGTTCGCCAGCAGGCTGATGGTGCCGGCCGGGGCGATGGCCAGAAGATGGCTGTTGCGGATGCCGTGCGCGGCGATGGCGCCGCGAATGTCGGCCGGCAGCCGGGCGGCGAAGCCGCTTGCCAGGAAGGCGTCGCGCTCGAATCCGGGAAACGGACCTTTCTCCTGGGCGAGCTCGATCGACGCTCGGTAGGCAGCGTCGCGCAGGGTTTGCATCGCACGCGCGGCCAGCGTGCGCGCGGCCTCGCTGTCGTAGTCGAGGCCGAGCAGCACCAGCGCGTCGGCCAGCCCGGTGAGGCCGAGCCCGACGCGTCGCGTGCGCCGGGCCTGGTCGGCCTGCGCCGGCAGCGGGTAGTGCGAGACGTCGACGACGTTGTCGAGAAAACGCACCGCGAGCCGCGCCGAGTCGGCCAGCGCATCGAGGTCGAGGCGGGCGTCGGCAGCGAAGGGCGCGGCCACGAAGGCGGTGAGATTCAGCGAGCCGAGGTCGCAGGCGCCGTAGGGCGGCAGGGGAATTTCGCCGCAGGGATTGGTGGCGCTGATCATTTCGCGGTCGTGCAGGTTGTTCTCGCGGTTGATCTGGTCGACGAACAGCACCCCGGGTTCGGCGGTGTCGTAGGCCGCGCGCAGGATACGTTGCCACAATTCGCGCGCCTTCAGCGTGCGCAGCACGCGGCAGGACACTGGCGCGGCGCTGCCGGTCCAGCGGCGCTGGATGACCTCACCCACGGCCGGCTCGCCTTCGTGCACGGGAAAAACCAGCGGCCAGTCACTGTCGCTCGCCACCGCCGCCATGAAGGCGTCGCTCACCAGTACCGACAGGTTGAAATGCCGCAGCACCGCCGGATCGCGCTTGGCGTCGACGAAGATTTCGATGTCGGGGTGGTCGCAGCGCAGCGTCGCCATCATCGCGCCGCGCCGCGCACCGGTCGACAGCATGGTGGCGCACATGGCGTCCCAGATGCGCATGAACGACACCGGGCCGGAGGCGATGCTGCCGGTCGTCTGCGCCGTCATGCCGGCCGGGCGCAGGGTGGAAAAATCGTAGCCGACGCCGCCACCCTGTTGCATGGTGAGCGCGCCTTCCTTCAGCGCCTCGAAAATGCTGACCAGGTCGTCGGCGATTTCGCCCATGACGAAGCAGTTGAACAGCGTCACCCGGTGCCCGGTGCCAGCCCCGGCAAGAATGCGCCCGCCGGGCAGAAAGCGGAAATGGTCGAGCACGCGGTAAAAGCGTTCGGCCCACTGCTCGCGGTCCCGGCTTTCCGCCGCCGCGATCGCCTGCGCCACCCGCTGCCAGCCGGCGTCGATGCCGGTCTCGCCCGGCGCCCGGTAGCGGGTCAGCCAGACATGACGGGAGATTTCCATGCTGAAGGGATCGGCTGACGTCACGGCGCGGCGATTCGGGCAAAGAGATGAGGCATCATTCGTTTATAGCCTTTAACCGCCGCCCCGCTTTTTATGATGAATTCGTCCCACCCCTATTCCGCGCTGACCCCCGACTGCGCGCTCGATGCGCTCGACTCGACCGGCTTCAAGGCCGACGGCCGCCTGCTGGCGTTGAACAGCTACGAGAACCGCGTCTACCAGATGGGGGTGGAGGATGCGGCACCCGTGGTGGTCAAATTCTACCGCCCCGAACGCTGGAGCGACGCCGCCATCCTCGAAGAACACGCGTTCACCGCCGAGCTGGCTGCGCGCGAGATCCCGGTGGTGGCCCCGCTGCAGCTCAATGGCGCCACGCTCCACACCCACGCCGGTTTCCGCTTCGCCGTCTACCCCAAGCAGGGTGGTCGCATGCCCGAGTTCGAGCGCCCCGACACCCTGCGCCGGATGGGGCGCTTTCTCGGCCGCATCCATGCGGTGGGCGCCCAGGCGGATTCCGCGCAGCGCCCGACGCTTGATGTCGAGACGTTTGGCTACGCCTCGCGCGACTTCCTGCGCGCGGGCAACTGGCTGCCGCCCGACCTGGTCGCCGCGTGGGACAGTGTGGTCGAGTATGCGCTCGCCGGCGTCGCGCATTGCTACGAACGTGCCGGCAACGTGCGCGCCATCCGCCTGCACGGCGACTGCCACGCGGGCAACGTGCTGTGGACCGACGACGGCCCGCATTTTGTCGACTTTGACGACAGCCGCATGGGGCCGGCGGTGCAGGACCTGTGGATGCTGCTGTCGGGCGAGCGCGACGAGCAGCAGGCGCAGATGACCGAGATCCTGACCGGCTACGAGGACTTCATGGAATTCGACCCGCGCGAACTGCATCTGGTCGAGGCGCTCAGAACCCTGAGGCTGATCCACTACGCCGCCTGGCTCGCCCGCCGCTGGGGCGACCCGGCTTTTCCCGCCGCGTTTCCGTGGTTCAATACGCAGCAGTACTGGCAGGCGCGCATCCTTGAATTGCGTGAGCAGATCGCGTTGATGGACGAGCCGCCGCTGGTGGCGTGAAAATATTTATCCGCGCAGAACGCGAAGGGAGTCCGCAATTCTTTCTTGGCGACCTTTTGCGTCCTTCGCGGATAACAGGGGTTAAAACATGTGCGGCATAGCAGGTGAATACCGATTCGACAACAAGGCGCCCGACGCGGCGGCGATGGATCGCATGCTGGCCAAGCTGGCGCGGCGCGGGCCCGATGCCGAGGGCCAGCACGCCGACGGATCGGTGCGGCTGGGGCACCGGCGGCTGGCGATCATCGATCTGTCGGAGCACTCGAAGCAGCCGATGCTCGACGCCGCCAGCGGCACCGCGCTGGTGTTTAACGGCACCATCTACAACTACCCGGAACTGCGCGTCGAGCTGATCGCGCGCGGCCATGTTTTTCACTCCGACGGCGACACCGAAGTCATCCTGCGGGCGTTTCTGGAATGGGGCGAAGCCTGCGTCGAGCGCCTGCACGGCATGTTCGCGTTCGCCGTCTGGAACCGCGAGACGCTGTTTTTGGCACGCGACCGTCTCGGCATCAAGCCGCTGTACTACAGCCAAAACCTCGGCTGCTTCCGCTTCGCCTCGACCCCGCAGGCGCTGCAGGCGGGAGGCGGAGTCGACACCAGCGTCGACGCGGTGGCGCTGCACCACCTGTTCACCCTGCATGCGGTGGTGCCGGCGCCGCGCACGATTTTCAACGGCGTGCGCAAGCTCGCCCCCGGCACCACGCTGACGGTGAATGCGCGCGGCGAGCTCAGTCACAAAAAATACTGGTCACTCAAGGCGCAACGCCCGGCGGTGCCGAAGACCGAGGCCGAATGGACCGAGGCCATCCATGAAAGCCTCAGGCAGGCGGTGAAGAAACGCATCGAAATCGCCGACGTCAAGGTCGGCGTGCTGCTCTCCGGCGGGCTCGATTCGAGCCTCCTGGTGGCGCTGCTGGCCGAGCAGGGCGTGCCCGACCTGATGACCTTCTCGGTCGGCTTCGAGGACCAGCCGGAAGAGCGCGGCAACGAGTTCGAGTACTCCGACCCGGTGGCGGCGATGTACGGCACGCGCCACCACAAGTACCTGATCCCCAATGCCGAAGTGCTGCGCCGCCTGCCCGAAGCGGTGGACCAGATGTCCGAGCCGATGTTCGCGCAGGATGCGGTGGCCTTCTATCTGCTGGCCGAGCAGGTCAGCAAGACGGTCAAGGTGGTGCAGAGCGGGCAGGGCGCCGACGAGGTGTTCGGCGGCTATTTCTGGTACCCGCGGATGGCGGCGGAAGCCTCGGGCAGCCCGCTGGCGCGTTTTCGCAGCCATTATTTCGACCGCGACCACGACGAATTTCTCGACATGGTCATGCCGGCGTATCACGGCCCCGACTACACGGCGGAAATGATCGCGGGCCATCTGGCGGAACCTTTTGCCGACGAATTCATCGATCAGGTGTTGCGCATGGACACGACCATGCTGATTACCGACGATCCGGTGAAGCGGGTCGACAACATGACGATGGCGTGGGGGCTGGAAGCGCGCGTGCCCTTTCTCGATCACCAGCTGGTGGAACTGGCGGCCTCGATGCCGCCCGGCCTGAAGCTGGCATCCGGCGGCAAGCACGTGCTGAAAAGCATCGCACGCGGACGGGTGCCGGACGCGGTGATCGACCGCAAGAAAGGCTATTTCCCGGTGCCCGCACTCAAATTCGTACGCGGGGATTTTTTGAGCTTCATGCAGGACATTTTGAACTCGCAGGCCTGCCGCGAGCGCGGCCTGTATCACCGCGCCTACGTCAACAAACTGCTGGACGCCCCGGAGCAGCACCACACCCGCATTCAGGGCAGCAAGCTGTGGCATCTGGCCCTACTGGAATACTGGTTGCAAAAACATGCATAAATTTCTCTTTCTGCTGGCTGTGCTGGCGACGTTTCCCGCTCACGCCCAGACCGGTTTCGACGACTGGCTCGCCGCCTTCCGCCAGGAGGCGGCGGCACAGGGCATTTCTGCCGCCACGCTCGATGCCGCGCTGACCGGCATCACGCCGGTCGAGCGGGTGGTCCAGCTCGACCGCGGCCAGCCCGAATTCCTGCAGACCTTTTCCGATTACATGAGGGCGCGCGTCACCGAGAGCCGGGTCGTGCGCGGCCAGGCACTGATGGCCGAGCACGCCGCGCTGCTCGATGCGGTCGAACAGCAGTACGGGGTGCCGAAATCCGTGCTGGTTTCATTCTGGGGGCTGGAAACCAACTACGGCGCCACCCTCGGCAGCCACAACATCCCGGCCAGCCTCGCCACCCTCGCCTATGACGGGCGCCGCAGCGCGTTCTTCCGCAGTCAGCTGCTCGACGCGCTGCACATCATCGACGCCGGCCATGTCAGCGCGATCGACATGACGGGCTCATGGGCGGGCGCGATGGGGCACATGCAGTTCATGCCGTCGACCTACCGCGCCTATGCGATGGACGGCGACGGGGATGCCCGCATCGACCTGTGGCAATCGATTCCCGACGCCCTGCACTCGGGCGCGAACTACCTGAAGCGCGCAGGCTGGCGCGCAGGCGAGCCGGTGACCATCGAGGTGCAGCCGCCGCAAGACTTCGACTGGCGCCGCGCGAGCATCGCCAACCGTCTGCCGGTGGCGCAATGGGCGGCGCTCGGCGTGTTGCCGGTGGATGGCAGCCCGTTGCCGGCCGTTGCCGGCCGCTCGGCGATCGTGCTGCCGCAGGGCTGGCAGGGGCCAGCTTTCATGGTGTTCGACAACTTCGACGTGGTGATGCGCTGGAATCGCTCGGTGAATTACGCGCTGGCGGTAGCGCAGTTGGCGAAACAGATCGATGGCGGCGACGGCCTGGCCTTGCTGTCGGGAGAAGCGGGTGCACTGGGCACGGCGCAACTGCAGGCGCTGCAGCAGGCATTGAACGAATTGGGCTTTGACGCCGGTGAGGCGGACGGCCTGCTCGGCCCGCGCACGCAAACCGCCATCCGGCAATATCAAACCATGCACCGGCTGCCGGTCGACGGCTATCCCGCGCCCAGCGTTTTGACGCACGTCGAGCAAACCCACGCCGCCGCCGCGGCAGCGGGCACGCTCATCCTGGCGCCTGCGCCCACCTTTGCCGATCCGGCTGCTTACTCAGGGGAATGACGTGAGCGATGCGCGCAATGTGTTGGGCAGTCTGCTGCAGGTGTGCAGCGTGTCGCCGATGACCGGCTTCGTGCGTGACGGCGTCTGCCACACCGGGCCGCAGGACATCGGCAGCCACACCGTGTGCGTGCAGATGACCGACGCTTTCCTCGACTATTCGCTGCAGCGCGGCAACGACCTCGTCACCCCGGTGCCGGAATACGACTTCCCGGGCCTGAAAGCGGGCGATCGCTGGTGCGTGTGCGCCACGCGCTGGCTGGACGCGGCCGAGGCCGGCGTGGCGCCGCCGGTGGTGCTCGACGCCACCCACGCGCGCGCGCTGCAGATCATCGCGCTGGCCGACCTGCACTACCACGCCCTGCAGACCGCATGAGCCTGCAATGCTGGAAATGCGGCGCCAGCCTGGCCGGCATGCTGCTGCCGCTGTCGCGCCGCGAAACCTGCCCCAGCTGCCGCGCCGATCTGCATGCGTGCAGAATGTGCCGCCACTTTGATGCGCACCGCGCTGGCCAGTGCCGCGAAATGGCGGCCGAACGCGTTGCCGACAAGGTGCGGGCCAACGATTGCGGCTGGTTCGTGCCGCGCCCGGAAGCCTACAGGGGCGGCGGCGCGGCGATGGCGCAGGCGGGCCGCGGCGCGCTCGATGCGCTGTTTGGCGGGACGCCGGCCAGGGCCGACGCGCCGCAGACGCCGGACGACCTGTTCAAGAAGCCCTGATTCAGGGCTGCAGCGCGGCCAGGTAGGCCGCCAGGTTGCGGATGTCTGCATACTTGAGGTTGCGGGTATACGCGGCCATCCGCGGATCGATGCGCTCGCCGTTGCCGCTGCGGTAACGTTTCAGCGAGTCCTCCAGATAGGCCACCTGCTGTCCGGCCAGCCGCGGAATCGTGTGGGAGCCGGTGCCGCTGGCGCCGTGGCAGCTGACGCACAGCTTGCCGTACAGATTCTTGCCCGCAGCGTTGGGCGCGGCGGCAGGCTTGTGGGCAACCGGCTGCTGCGACAGGAACAGCGCGATCGCGATCCGCTGGTCGGGGGTCAGGGCCTTGATCATCCCTTCCATGAAGGCCGACGACTTGCGCTGCCCCTGCACGAACTTGTTCATCTGTTCCAGCAGATAGGTCGCATTCTGGCTCGCCAGATTGGGCACCTCGGGCAGCACGCTGTTGCCGCCGGCGCCATGGCAATGCCGGCAGACCGACGCGTCCTTCTGTCCGCGCTGGATCGCAGCGGACAACCTGGCCGGATCCTGGCTGATCTGGGTCAGTTTCTCGTGCAGGGCTTCGGGGGTGGGTGGAGCTGGCTTGTCCGTGCTGCGGTTTGGGGCCGCGGCAGCGAATGCGGTCACGAACAGCAGGCTGGTCAGGCAGGAAAACTTGATCAAGGACATGGAGCACCTTCCAATGTTATTTTCGGACAATGATATCAACAAATAACACGTCGGGGGGTGCGCGCCGGCCAGTCCCGGGCGTCCCGGCAATCACGCGCCCGGGCTCGTCCGTGGTCCGTTCAACTGCCGCAGCGCCTGCCATTCGTACAGCAGCAGTCCCGCGCCGATCAACGCGATGCCGGCCCAGCCGAGCGCCGGGATGCGCTCGTGATTCAGCGTCTGCCCCAGCAGCAGTGCCGCCACCGGCGTCACCAGCATGATCAGTGCGACGCGCCCGGCGTCGAGGTGCTTGATCACGTAGTAGTACAGTGTGAACCCCACCACCGAGCCGAGCACCCCGAGATAGACGATGGCTGCACCGGCGCGCAGCGTGGTATCGGGCGGCAGGCGTGCGGCGTCGGCCACCAGCCAGGCCAGCACGAACAGCGGCGTCGCCACCCCGAGCGAGCCGGTGGTGATGGCGAGCGCTGAGGCGCGCACATTCAGCCGCTTGATCCACACCAACCCCAGCGCCTGCATGACCATGCCCGCCACCACGGCAAGCGTGCCCAGTGTGGCGTGACTGTCGCCCGGCCACGGCTGACCGAAGATCAGCCACAGCCCGCCCAGTGCCAGGCCCAGGCCCGCAATGCGAACCGGCGTAAGCGTGCGCTCACTCAGCCACAGCGCGGCGAACACGCCGGTGACCAGCGGCGACAGCCCGAAGATGACCGAAATCAGTCCGGACGGAATGTGCAACGCCCCCCAGTAGGTCAGGAGCATCGCCGCAAACAGTGACAGCCCGCTGATGGCGTAAAGCTGCCGCGCGGCGGCGGTGAACGGAAACGTGGTGCGGGTGGCGACGAGCAGCGCGAGGCAGATCGCCAGCCCGATCAGCATGCGCGCCATCACCGCGAAGCTGAAGCTGGCGCCCTGCGCGCTCCACTGGATGGCGAGCGGCGTGGTCGACCAGATGAGAATCACGCCCACATAGGCGGCGGGGACGGACATGTCGGGCGTTATCTTTGAAGTAGGGAAATCGATATTGCGCTGGACGGAAAGTACACGGTGTAATGCGCTTCGACTATTGCGTCCAGCGCGACTAACTCAGTTCAGGCGCCCGCATTTTTCCAAAGCACTTTTAATAGACTCACCAAATCGGGCGCTTCCTGATATTGAACCCCGCTTGAGGCGACAGCATCCCAAGATGCCTTTGATCCAACATGCAAATGTGCGGCTATTTCCAAGTTTGCATTGTCTTCAAGCAAGCCTGCGGGAATCCAGTATTCCGCCCTGCTCCCAAGAGGATTGGGCAGCGGGCTGCCGCATTTCGAGCAGAAATCAGAACGGTAGCCGGTGTTTTTTACATATGAGGTAATGCGGTCCTGCCCGCCTACCCATTGAAAATTCTCACTCGGGACAATGAGCGCCGCGTTTGCGCTGGAGCCCGTCGCTTTGCGGCACAAGGAACAGTGACACTGATAGAGGTTCGGCAGGGTGCCGGACACCGCGAACTCAACTTCGCCGCAAAGACATTTACCCCGCATGCAACGCTCCTTAAGCAGCTAACCCGCAATCTCTTGCAAACTTTCCGTCGCGATTTCGCGCACGTCGGCATCGTCGTCGCCCAGACGTGCATCGAGCCATGATTTGGCCTGCGCGTCGCCCGTGAGCCCGAGGTAATGGCAGGCATCCGCCCGCACCCGCGCGTCGGCATGCTGCGACAGTTCGCCCAGCCGCGGCAGCAGGGCGCGCAGGGTGTCGCTGCCGGCGAAGTTCTCCAGCAGCACGCCGGCGCCCAGCCGCACGTTGAGGCTGGCGTCGACATTGCCGACGATGGGCAGCACCGCCGCCAGCAGGGTCGGGTCGGCCTCGATCAGCGCCTGTGCGCGCGGCAGCTGGCCTTCCTTCAGCAGCAGATGAAAGTAATCGGCCATGCCGGCCTCGCTGTCGGCCTTGGCCGCCCAGTCGGCCAGCTCGGCCTTGCTGCGCACGCCGGCCAGTTCGACGCCGCCGATGCGCAGCCACGGCACCGAGCGCACCCCCAGGGTTTGTCCCACCTCGGGGCGCTGCTCCAGATTGACTACCTCCAGCCGGCCGACGGTACCCTGCTTCACCAGATCGGCGAGCGCGGTGAGCATCGCCGGGCAGTGCGGGCAGTGGGTGGAAATCAGCAGCAGGGCATCGGGCGCAGGCATGGGCGGTTGGTCGAAACATGAGGTGACGGGATAATGCGTGCATGGAATTTACCATTCTCCCCGTCACCCCGTATCAACAAAACTGCTCGCTGGTGTGGGACGCCGATGGCCGCGCTGCGCTGATCGATCCCGGCGGCGAGGCCGAACGCCTGCTGGCGGAAGTCGCTGCGCGCGGGCTGACGCTGGAAAAAATCCTGCTCACCCACGGCCACCTCGACCACGTCGGCGCGGCGGTCGAATTGCGCGATGCGCTGGGCATCCCCCTCATTGGCCCGCAGCGCGAGGAGCAGTTCTGGCTCGACCTGTTGCCGCACCAGGCCGAGCTGTTCGGCTTTCCGCCGGCGGTGGCGTTCACCCCCGACCAGTGGCTGGAGGACGGCGACCGGGTGGACGTCGGCAGCATGCGCTTCGACGTGCTGCATTGCCCCGGCCACACCCCCGGCCATGTGGTGTTTTTTCAGCCGGAGATGCGGCTCGCCTTTGTCGGCGACGTGCTGTTCAAGGGCTCGATCGGCCGCACCGATTTTCCGCGCGGCGACCATGCCGCGCTGCTGGCCGCCATCCGTGACAAGCTGTTTCCGCTCGGCGATGACGTGCGTTTCGTGCCGGGCCACGGCGCGATGTCGACGTTCGGACATGAACGTCGCGAGAACCCCTTCGTCGGCATGGGGTCGGACTGAGAAGCGACAAAAAACACAAGAGACTGACGTGAAACCCTTCCGCTTTCCGCAATGCCTGTTCGCCGCCGCGCTGCTGGCCGCCAGCGCGCAGGCGCAGAATTTCGACTCGATCGTCATGCCGCCGCCCGAGGCCCCCGCAGTCACCCAGGCCGCGCAGGGTGAGCTTGCCGCGGTGAACAAGCGGGTGCCGCAGCTCGACACCGCGGGCCTGCTGTCGCAGCTGAAGGCGCAGCCCACAACGGTACTGATCGACGTGCGCACGCCGGCCGAGCTGGGCCTGTCGGGCCACATCGACGCGCCGTTCTTTTTCAATCTCACGCGCGGCCAGCTGGAATTCCAGATCGAGGTGGCGGTGCCGGACAAGGCCACGCCCATCGTCGTCTACTGCGGCGTCAGCCAGCGCAGCCCGCTGGCCGCCGACACGCTGATCAAGCTCGGCTACAAGAACGTGAAGAACTACCGCGACGGCTACTTCAACTGGCAGCGCGCCGGACTGCCGGTGCGCCTGCTCGACAAGGCGCCGGCTTCCTTCCTTTACGACCTGCCGCAGGAGGTCATCCCCGGCGTGTGGTCGGCGATCGGCGCCACCGCCCCCGGCACCTACGTGAACTCTGGCCACAACAACAACCTGTCGTTTGTCATCACCGACGACGGCGTGCTGGTGGTGAATGCCGGCGACAACTACCTGCTGGCGCAAAGCCTGCACGAGGAAATCAAGAAGCGCACCCAGCAGCCGGTGAAATACGTGGTGCTGGAAAACAGCCAGGGCCACGCCATGCTCGGCGCCAACTACTGGAAGGAACAGGGCGCCACCATCATCGCCCACCGCGACACCGCGAAACAGATGGAGGCGACCGGCTACGACGTGCTGGCGGGCATGCGCAACCGTGCGCGCGACAAGGCGTTCAAGACCGAGTTCGTGATGCCCGATACGCTATACGACGATAAGCTCGAGCTGAAAATGGGCTCGTGGAATCTGCAGATCCTGCACCTCGGCCCCTCGCACAGCCACGGCGACACCATGGTGTGGCTGCCCGAGAAGAAGCTGGTGATCGCCGGCGACACCGCCTTCCACATCCGCATGCTGCCGATTTTCGAGGACACCGACACCGCCAAATGGGTCGAAACATGGGACACATTCGAGGCGCTGGGTGCCGAGATCGTCATCCCCGGCCACGGCGGGCCGACCGACATGGCGACCGTGCGCAAGTGGACGCGCGACTACTTGGTGCACCTGCGCGCGAAAATCGCCGAAGTCGTCAAGGCCGGCGGTTCGCTCGACGACGCCTACCAGGTCGACCAGTCGGCCTACCTGCACCTGCACACCGCCGACGAGCTCGCGCGCAGCAACGCCGGCCGGGTTTTCCGGGCGATGGAGTTCGAATAGGCGCTAGCGCCTGAGCGGCGTGATGGCGTCGACCAGCGCCCCTGCCGCATCGGCGGTGGCGCGGTCACGATCGCGGCGCGGGTTGTACTCGACGATTTCCATCGCGACGAAGACCGGGTCGCCGCGCAGTTGCGACAAGGCGGCGGCGAGTTCGGCGCGGCGCAGCCCGCCCGCCACCGGGGTCGTGACACCCGGCTCCTCCTCGGGGTCGAGCGCATCCAGATCCACGCTCACGCCAAAACCCGCCGTGCCGTTCCGCACGATGGCGAGCGCCTCTGCGAACACCGCGGACAGCCCGCGCCGGCGGATTTCATCCATGCCGAATACCCGCACCCCCAGCCGCTGCAGCAGCGCGGCCTCGCCCGCCTCGTAGCTGCGGACGCCGATCAGGCACACGTGCTCGGGCCGCAGCTTGGCTTCGGGTCCGTCGATCGCGGTGAGCGCCGCTTCGCCGTGACCCAGCAGCGCGGCGAGCGGCATGCCGTGGATCTGTCCGCTCGGCGTGGTGGCAAAGGTGTGGCTGTCCATGTGGGCGTCGATCCAGATCAGGCCGACGGGGCCACGGTCGACAAGAACATGGTGCACCCCGCTCCAGGTGCCGATGGCGCAGGAATGGTCGCCACCCACCACCAAGGGGAAATGCCCCGCCTGCAGCACCGCCGCGACTTCATGGGCCAGTCGTTCGCCGAGCGCGGCCACCGCGTGTATTGGCGTGTCCTGCGCGTCGCGCGGCACCCGCAGGATCGCATCCCACGCCACATGCTGCAGCGGGGTATCGTGGAACACCCGGTAGCGGCGCAGCGCATCGGGTCCCTCGGCGGTGGCCGGGTCGGGTGCGCCGGCACCGCTGGCAGCGCCGATGATCATGATGTTGCGCGCGGGCGAAACGAGGGCCGGCTTCATGCGTCTGGCCTGGCTGCGGCTTATCCCAGCCCGCCCAGGTTGACGTATTTGCTTTCCAGGTATTCGTCGATACCGCTGCGTCCGCCCTCGCGCCCCAGCCCCGACTGCTTGACGCCCCCGAACGCCGCCTCCGCGGTGGAAATCACCCCGGCGTTGATGCCGACCATGCCGTAGTCGAGTTGCTCCGCCAGCCGCCACGCGCGGCCGAGGTCGCGCGTGTAGGCGTAGGCGGCCAGCCCGAATTCGGTGTCGTTGGCCATGCGGATCACCTCGGTTTCACTGGAAAATCGGATCAGTGGCGCCACCGGGCCGAAGGTCTCGTCGCGGCAGATCTGCATGGCGGGTGTGCAACGGGCGAGCACCGTCGGCTGGAAGAACTGCCCGCCGAGCGCGTGGCGATGGCCGCCGGTGAGTAGCGTCGCGCCGTGCGCGAGCGCATCGGCAATGTGCGCCTCGACCTTTTCCAGCGCGGCGGCGTTGATCAGCGGACCGGTTTCCACGCCCGGCGTGAAGCCCTCGCCCACGGTCAGCTGCGCCACCGCGGCGGCGAATTGTTCGGCGAAGGCGTCGTAGATCGCATCCTGCACGAACACCCGGTTGGCGCACACGCAGGTCTGCCCGCTGTTGCGATACTTGCTGGCGAGCGCGCCCGCCACCGCCGCGTCGAGGTCGGCGTCGTCGAACACGATGAAGGGCGCATTGCCGCCGAGCTCGAGCGAGACGTGCTTGAGCGTGGGCACGCTCTGCGCGAGGAGTTGCTTGCCCACCGCGGTCGAGCCGGTGAACGAGACCTTGCGCACGAGCGGGTGCGACGTCAGCACGCCGCCGATGGTTTCCGCATTGCCGGTCACCACGTTCAGCACCCCCGGCGGCAGGCCCGCGCGCTGCGCCAGTTCCGCCAGCGCCAGCGCGGTGAACGGTGTCTGCGAGGCGGGCTTGGCCACCACCGTGCAGCCGGCGGCGAGCGCCGCGCCAGCCTTGCGCGTGAGCATCGCGGCCGGGAAATTCCACGGCGTGATCAGCGCCGCCACGCCCACCGGCTGACGCAGCGTGAACATGCGCCGGTCCGCCCACGGCGACGGCACCACGTCGCCGTAGACGCGCCGCGCCTCCTCGGCAAACCATTCGATGAAACTTGCCGCGTAGTCGATCTCGCCGCGCGCCTCGGCCAGCGGCTTGCCCTGCTCGCTCACCATGATCGCGGCGAGATCATCGCGGTGCGCGAGGATCAGGTCGAACCAGCGGCGCAGCAGCTGCGCGCGGATTTTGGCGGGGGTTGCGCGCCAGCCGGAAAACGCCGCGTGTGCCGCTTCGATGGCACGCTCGACATCGGCCGGGGTGCAGCGCGGCGCATGGCCGACGGTTTCCGCATTGGCCGGGTTGCGGACGGCAAAGCGTGCGCCGTCGGCGGCGTCATGCCATTCGCCGCCGATCAAGGCTTGTTGCCGGAAAAGTGAAGCGTCATCAAGTTTCATGCTGAGCACACTGTTTCAAGCGAGAGAGTTGCCCCTTGGTCATTGAGCCAAGCGCAATGCCGGAGATCAGAATCTGACCGTGCGATGTGGCTGCCGATCAGGTGATTTAGGGCGCTGCGCTGATGGTGACCGTGGACATAGCGGATGTGTTGGTTCAGCCCAACCTACACGAGCTCGTCCGAGGAAGACGACGCGCGTCTTGCCGCTCACGAAACGCGGCGGCTCACTTGCCGTTGCCGAGATCTTCGCCGACCAGCCGCTCCAGCGCACGCATGAGGGCCGACGAATCGAGTTCGCTGTCGCCCGCCCCCATAAGCGCGTTCATCTGCTGGGCGATGAGCGCGGCACCGGGCAGCGGCGTCGCGGTTTCCTGCGCATTGTCCATGACGATGGCCATGTCCTTGTGGTGCAGCTTGACCTTGAAGCCGGGCTTGTAGTTGGCGTCGAGCATGCGCTGGCCGTGGACATCGAGGATGCGGCTGCCGGCGAACCCGCCCATCAGCGCCTCGCGCATCTTGACCGGATCGACGCCGTTGCGGCGTGCCAGCAGGATCGCTTCGGCGACGCCCTCGAAGGTGAGGCCGACGACGATCTGGTTGCAGCATTTGACGACCTGGCCGGCGCCGTGGCCGCCGACGTGGACGATGTTCTTGCCGAGGATTTCGAACAGCGGGCGAATTTTGTCGAAAATCGGCGCTTCGCCGCCGACCATGATCGACAGCGTGCCTTCGCGGGCGCCGGTTTCGCCGCCCGACACCGGCGCATCGAGCATGTGGACGCCGCGCTCGGCCAGCGCGGCGGCGATGCGGCGGGTGGCGGCGGGCGACACCGTGCTCATGTCGACGATGGTGTGGCCGGGGCGGGCGCCATGCACCAGGCCGCGGTCGCCGAGGATGATCTGCTCGACGTCGGTGGTGTCGGAGACGACGGTAAAGGTGATGTCGGACTCGGCAGCGACCTCGGCGGGCGTGCCCTTGCCCAGCGCGCCGGCGACCAGCATCGGTTCGAGGCGGTCGAAGCGGCGGCCATAGACGAATAGTTGATGGCCGGCGCGCAGCAGGTTTTCCGCCATGGGGCGGCCCATGATGCCACTGCCGATGAATCCGATTTTCATGATGCGATCCCTTTTACGACGACAAGCCAGAATGGCAGCGTAACCAATCCCACCAGCGTTGACCAGCCCATGATGAGGCCGGCCAGGCGGGTGTCGAGTCCGAAGCGGTCGGCCAGCGCGATGACCATCACCATGGTCGGCATGGCCGCTTCGAGGATCGCCGCTTCGCCCGGCTCGCTGAGCTTGCCGGGCCACGCCAGCGCGACGCCCAGCGCCAAGAGCGGCATCAGCGCCAGCTTGATGCCCAATGCAACGAACACGGCTTTTTGCGGGCGCAGGTCGTGCCACGGGATGGTCAGGCCCAGCACGAACAGCATCAGCGGAATGGTCGGGCTGCCGGCCCAGCGTGCGGCTTCGATCAAGGGGTCGAGCGCCGCGCCGGAAAGGTTGACCGCGATCCCCGCAGCGAAGCCCCATACCGGCGGCAGCTTCAGCCACATCGACAGGAACGAGGCGTGCTCGGTGTGGCGGCCGCAGCGGAAGGCGATCCATACGCCGAGCGACCACACCAGCGGCGTGGTGGCGAGCATGTCGGCGAAGAAGGGATAGCGCGCGCCGGACTCGCCGTACACCGTGGTGAGGAAGGGGTAGCCGAAGAACAGCACGTTGCCGAAGCCGGATGCCAGCATGATCGCGCCGCATTGTGGCCGCGACAGGCCGCGCCCGAGCGGGGTGGCGAACAGCGCGAGCGCAGCCAGTCCCAGGCCGAACAGGGTGGCGGCACCGAGAATCAGCGGCACTTGCAGGATTGAGAGGTCGACCGTGGCGGATGCGCCTGCGGCGAAGAACAGCATCGGCGCAAAAAAATTCAGCACCAGGCGGTTGATTTCGCCGCGCAGGCCGACAACGGAAATGCCGCTCTGCCAACGTGGCCAGATGGCGCCTGCGGCGATCAGCAGGGACAGCGGCAACAGCGTCTTAAGCAGCAGTTGCTGGGCAAGTTCGGCAGACATGAGGCGGGATGCAGACGGACGGAGCGCTCATCATAACGCCGCCGCAGGACGGCTGGCGCGCGGAATGCGCGCCAGCCGGAGCAGAAGGATCAGGTGCGCGAGGCGGCGGTGTTGCGGTTGTCGCTGCGAAGCGGGGTGGCGGATTCCAGCCACTCCTTGATGCGGGTGGCGTCACTGGCACGATTGCCGGTGCCCCGCGCATCGAGCAGCACGATGATGACATCGCGGTTGGCGACCTGCGCCTGCATGATGAGACAATGGCCGGCCTCGTTGATGAAGCCGGTCTTGGACAGGCCGATATGCCAGTCGTCCGCGCGGGTGAAGCGGTTGGTGTTGTTGAATGCCACGGTGCGGTAGTGCACCTGGGGTTTTTGCTGCTTTTTCTGGGTCACCACGCGCTGCGAGTCGAGGGTGTAATTGCCGGCGGTGCTGATGTGGCGGATTTCTGGGTAATTCTGGTACGCGTAATTGACGAGTTTGGCGAGATCGTGCGCGGTCGAACGGTTGCCGCTCGACAGCCCGGTCGGCTCGACATAGACCGTGTCGTTCATGCCCAGCACGCGCGCCGTGCGGTTCATGGTGGCGACGAAGCGCTGCAAGCCGCCCGGATAGTTGCGCCCGAGCGCGTTTGCCGCGCGGTTGTCGGACGCGATCAGCGCCAGATGCAGCAGCTGGCCGCGCGTGTAACGGGAGCCGAAAGCCAGGCGCGAACCGGTGCCCTTGAGGGTGTCGCGGTCTTCTTCGGTGATGGCGATGAGTTCATCCAGCGGCTGCCCGGCGTTGAGCACCAGCATCGCCGTCATCAGCTTGGTGATGGAGGCAATCGGCGTCTGCAGGTTGGCGTTTTTCGCCAGCAGCGGTTGTCCGCTGGCCTGATCGAACACCAGCACCGAGTGCGCGCTGAATTCTGGCATCGGCGCAACCTTGGGCGCCGGTTGCGGGGCGGATAGCGTCGTGTCGAGCTGATCGCCCCATTGCGGGGCCGTGCGGCCATCGAGCGCGGCGGCGCCGGTGTGAACGCACAACAATAACAATCCGGACAGTACAGCTTTCATATGAACTCGCTTTAATGAAGGGCGGCGAAAATGCAACACGAAGTCAATATACGGACACGTCAGGCAAAACTTTAAAACAACAGTTCACGGCGGCGCCCCGGATGTTTGATGAGCTTCGATTGACTGTGTAGCAAATTTAGTTATATATAGCAATGAGATGCAAGAACTTTCGCACAATTCACTAAAGAAGTCGGCGCTAACAGCCGGTCTCTGTGCGCCCGGTGTGGTGGCCGAGGCACTGGAGCAGCTGATGCGAGGCGCAGTCGCGCAGGCGGAGTTCGCCGCCTGCGTGCGCTGCGATCCCGTGCTGGCACTGCGTCTGCGGCTGCACGCCGCAGATTTCGATAGCCAGCAGGATCTGCTGCGGGCGCTGTTGCTGGCCGCGCCGGTCGCGTCCGGTGCGGCGCAGTTGAGCTATGCCGCGCGCTGGCGCCAGTCGATCGGCGTCGCGCATTTGGCGCAGGCGCTGGCGCTCCGCGCTGGCGTGGCCGATGCCGAGGCGGCCTGGATCGCCGGCCTCGCCCACAATCTGGCGGATTATCTCGATATCGCCCCCACGCCGCCGGCGCACGCCGCCGACTGGCTGGTCGAGCTCGACCCCGACGGCTGGCTGGCCGACGCCGTGCGCTACCACGCCCAACCGCTGGTACGCGGGCGCGCAGCGCATCCGCTGGTGCGCATCGTCCAGCTTGCCTATCAACTCACGACCCGTGCCGACGCGGTGGACAGCGTGGACGTGCGCGCCGCGCTTGCCGCCCTGCAGCTGGGTGCGGGCGAAGCCGCCCAGTTGCTGGGCGACAGCCAGACCCAGACGCGCCAGCTGGCGCAGCGCTTCGGGCTGGCCGATGCGCTGGCACCGACGTCCGGCGGCGGGTTCGAGCGTCTTGCTCGCCTGTACGCGGCGCAGGCGGCGCAATCGGCACTGCACAGCCACTTCCGCCAGGCCAGCGGGTCCGGCCAGGTATTTGCGCTGCTGCGGGACGCTTTGCGTGCCCTGTTCGGGATTGAACACGTCTGCCTGTTCGCCCCTGCCGGCGACGGCAGCCTGCAGATGACGCAACTGATTCCCGCGGCCGCCGGCCTCTCCGCGCTGGCGATTCCGCCCGACGACGCCCATTCAACGCTGCCGCGCGCGCTCGCGCGCAACGCCCCTCAGCAGTTCGTGCGCGGCGAGACGGACGCGGCACTGGTCGACGAACAGATCGCCCGCCTGCTCGATGTGGCGCGCTTTATGTGCCAGTCGCTCGCGTTGAGCGATGGCCGGACGGGCGTACTGGTGGCGGGCGATGCCTTGCCCGGCCTTGGCGCGTTGCCGTTGTGGCGGTTCACCCTGGCCGAATGTGCCGAGGCCTTGATGCCGCTTCCGTTGGCAATGTCCGCCCCGGCTCAGCCGATCCACGCGGCGCCAGCTGCGCCGAGCGATGACATTCCACGCGATCGGGTACGCCGCGCCATTCATGAAGTGGCCAACCCGCTCACCATCATGCGCAATTACCTCAACCTGCTGTCCGATCGCCTGGGCGCGGATTCGGCGGTGCAGCGCGACCTTGGCATCATCAGCGATGAAATCGAGCGGGTGGCGCGCATCGTGCGCGGCATCACCGCGGTCGAGGAAAGCGCGCCGCCTGCCGCGGCACTCGAACTGGTGTCGGTCAACAGCGTCGTCTCGGAACTGGTGCGAATGTCGCTCGGCACCCTGTTCGCGCCGAACAAGGTCAACGTGCAGATCGACCTCAACCCCGACGTGCCGCCCCTGCCGCTGCAGAAGGACCTGCTGAAGCAGGTGCTGTTCAACCTGGCCAAGAATGCGGTCGAGGCCATGCACGGCGGCGGCCATCTCAAATTCACCACGCGCCTGGCCGACGTGGACGGCCTGCGCCAGGTCGAAATCGAAGTGGCCGACACCGGCCCCGGCCTGCCGCCGGCGGTGGCGTCGCACCTGTTCGAACCGGTGGTCAGCGAGAAGGGCGGCGATCACGCCGGGCTCGGCCTGACCATCAGCCGCAGCCTGATCGAGCGCATGAGCGGCCACCTCAGCTGCACCAGCACGCCGCAAGGCACCCATTTTTTGATTCGCCTGCCGACCTTGCACAACAGCGAGGCCTCGCTCGACAACACGCTACGGGTCAATGTAACCCGTATATAAGGAGAATTTCGTGTCAGACAACCCCATTCATCTCGCTCCACAGTGCAGTGCCGTCACCAGCTTTCCGGTTCGCCAGCGTCTGCTGGTGGTGGATGACGAGGTGCTGATCCTGGAAGGCCTGACGCGCCTGCTTGCCACCCGCGATTACGACGTGGTGACCGCCAACGGCGGCTGCGAGGCCCTGATCGCCATTGGCAAGCAGCAGTTCGATGCCATCCTGCTGGATTTGGGCATGCCCGACCTCAACGGTAGCGAGGTGCTGCGCTTCGTGTCCGAACGTGGCGTCGACACGCCGGTAATCGTGGTATCCGGCGACAGCACCATCGATGCGGCGATCCGCGCGCTGCGCGGCGGCGCCGCCGATTTCGTGCGCAAACCGTATGAACCCGAAGAACTGCTGCGCCGTATCGAGAATACGCTGACGCGGCGGCGGCTTGAAAAGGAAAACAACCACATCCTGCAGCGCCTGCAGCAGTCGGAAAAATGGCATCGTTTTCTGGTCAACAGTTCGCCCGATTTCATCTACACCCTGGACTGCGAAGGCCGCTTCACTTTCGTCAACGACCGCGTCGAAAGCCTGCTCGGTTACAGCAGCGAGGAACTGCTGGGCCAGCATTACAGCCTGGTGATCCACGAAGACGACATCGCGCGCGCCGAGCATATCTTCAACGAACGTCGCGCCGGTGACCGCAGTGCGCGCAACATCGAGATCCATCTCAAGTGCAATCCCGGGATGCGCCGCCCACGCCTGATGAACGGCCGCTGCAAGTCGGTCGAGCTCACCGCCACCGGCATGTACGACGAGGACGCCAGCCCGTTCGAGCAGCGCTTCATCGGCAGCTACGGCGTCGCCAAGGACATCACCGAGCGCAAGCAGGCCGAGGAAACCGTTCACTACCAGGCCTACCACGACCTGCTCACCGGCCTGCCCAACCGCGCGCTGTTCCGCGACCATCTCGGCCTCATGCTGGCGCAGGCCCGCCGCACCCAGCAGCCGCTGGCGGTGCTCAGCCTTGACCTCGACCACTTCAAGGTCATCAACGACGCGCTCGGCCACGCCATCGGTGACGAATTGCTGCTCGCCGTCGGGGCGCGGCTGCGCCAGTGCCTGCGCGAAGGCGACACCCTGGCGCGCCTGGGCGGCGACGAATTCGCCGTCCTGCTGCCCACCCTGGTCTCGCGCAGCGACGTCGACCACATCTGCCGCAAGATCATCCAGGTGCTGTCGAAGCCGGTCTACGTCAAGGGCCACGAAATCTACGTCTCGGTCAGCATCGGCGCCTGCGTCGCGCCGGAAGACGGCGACATGATCGACAGCCTCATCCGCCAGGCCGAAATCGCCATGTACCGGGCCAAGTCGCAGGGCCGCAGCCAGCTGCAGTTCTGGGAGGCCGGCATGCAGGCGCCCTATTCAGAACGCATGCAGATCGAGGTCGACCTGCGCCGGGCGCTGGCGCGCAACGAATTCGTGCTGTTCTATCAGCCGCAGGTCGACACCACCACCGGCGAAGTGCGCGGGTTCGAAGCCCTGCTGCGCTGGTGGCATCCGCAGCGCGGATTGCTAGCGCCCGCCGACTTCATCCCGGTGGCCGAAGAGTGCGGCGTCATCGTCCCCATCGGCGATTGGGTGTTGCGCCAGGCCGGCGCGCAGATGGCGGAATGGCGCCATGCCGGGCTACCGCCGGTGCGGCTGTCGGTCAACATTTCAGCCCGCCAGCTTGAAAGCAGCGACTTTGTCGACAGTGTCATGCGCGCCGTTCAGATTTATTCGCTGGACGGCAATCTGCTGGAGCTGGAAATCACCGAAACCCTTTTGATGCGGGATTTCGAGGCCAATGCGATCAAGCTCGGACGCCTCTCCGTTGCCGGCGTCCGGATCGCCATCGACGATTTCGGTACCGGCTACAGCTCGTTCAAGTACCTGTCGCGCTTCCCCATCCACACCCTCAAGATCGACCAGTCCTTCGTGCAGGAGCTCGACCGCGAAGAGAACATGTCCATCGTCAACGCCATGATCGCCATGGGGCGCGGCATGAATCTCAATGTCGTCGCCGAAGGCGTCGAAACCGAAGCCCAGCGCGCGCTGCTGCAGCAGATGCAGTGCCATGAAGTGCAGGGCTATTACTACAGCCCTCCGGTTTCCAGTCAGGCAGCCACCGCCCTGTTGGGCCAGCATGCGCGCGGCTTCGAGAAACATGGCCAGCGGGTGGCCGGTTAGCCTGGCGTGATCAGCCGCCGCGCAGTGCGGCCTTGAACTGCCGGCGCCGCCGGTGCAGGGTCGGCTCGGTGTAGCCGTTCGGCGCACGCCGGCCATGGAAAATCATGTCCTGCGCGGCCTGGAAGGCCAGGCTGATGTAGTGCGGCGCCATATTGACGTATTGGGGGTCGCCCGCATTTTGCTGATCCACCAGGCGCGCCATGCGCTTGAGTGCCTCCATCACCTGGGCTTCGCTGATCACGGCGTGATGCAGCCAGTTGGCGATGTGCTGGCTGGCGATGCGTAGCGTCGCCCGATCTTCCATCAGGCCGACGTTGTCGAGGTTCGGCACCTTGGACGCCCCCATGCCCTGGTCGACCCAGCGCACCACATAGCCGAGCAGTCCCTGGATGTTGTTGTCGAGTTCCTGCTGGATATCCTCGGCCGACCAGGTTGGCTTCGTCACCACGGGAATCGCCAGCAGGTCGTCGAGCGAGGCGCGCACGCGCGAGCGCAGCGCCTGCTGGCGGGCGAACACATCGACCCGGTGATAGTGGATGGCATGCAGGGTGGCGGCGGTGGGCGAAGGCACCCAAGCGCAACTGGCGCCTGCTTCGGGGTGCGCCTGCTTGTTCGCCATCATATCGGCCATGCGGTCGGGCATGGTCCACATGCCCTTGCCGATCTGTGCGCGGCCCGCGAGCCCGCAGGCCAGTCCGATGTCGACGTTCCAGTTTTCGTAGGCGCGCAACCAGGCGGCGGATTTCATCTCGTCCTTGCGCAACACGGCCCCGGCCTCCATCGAGGTGTGGATCTCGTCGCCGGTGCGGTCGAGGAAGCCAGTGTTGATGAAGATCAACCGCTCACGCGCCGCGCGGATGCAGGCCTTGAGGTTGAGCGTGGTGCGCCGCTCCTCGTCCATGATGCCTAGCTTCAGGGTGTTCCTCGGCAGGTCCAGCACGCCTTCGATGCGCGCGAACACATCCACGGTGAAAGCGACTTCGTCGGGACCGTGCTGCTTGGGCTTGACGATGTAGACGCTGCCCATGCGGCTGTTGCGCAGGGGGCTCGCGCCCTTGAGGTCGTGCAGTGCGCAGTAGCTGGTGATCAGCCCGTCGAGCAGGCCCTCGAACACCTCGTTGCCCGCCTCGTCCAGCACCGCGTCGGTTGTCATCAGGTGGCCGACGGTGCGCACCAGCATCAGGCTGCGGCCGGGAATTTCGACGTCGCGGCCGTCGGGCGCGCGGTAGCGGCGGTCCGGTTTGAGGCTGCGGGTCAGCGTCTTGCCGCCCTTGTCGAAGCTGCGGGCGAGTTCGCCCTTCATCAGGCCCAGCCAGTTGCGGTAGACCTTCACCTTGTCGCCGGCGTCCACAGCGGCCACCGAATCTTCGCAGTCCATGATGGTGGTGATCGCCGCTTCCAGAAAAATGTCGCGGATGCCGGTGGGATGCAGTTCGTGGATGGGGTGGTCGGTGTTGAAATGAATCTCGATGTGCAGGCCGTGGTGCACCAGCAGCAGCGAACTGATTGCCCCGGATCTCTCCTGATATCCCTTGAATTGCCCGGGGTCGCGCAGTCCGACATGCGCCCCGCTCGATAGCGTCACCGCGAGTTGCCCCGCCTTGACCGTATAGGCGATGGCGTCGATGTAGCTGCCCTCGCGCAAGGGCGCGGCCTCGTCGAGGAAAGCCTTGGCGTAGGCAATGACTTTGGCGCCACGCAGCGGATTAAACGCGCCCTTCTGCTCGGCGCCGTTCTCACCGGAAATGACATCGGTGCCGTAGAGGGCGTCAAACAGGCTGCCCCAGCGTGCATTGGCGGCATTCAGTGCGTAGCGCGCGTTGTTCACAGGCACCACCAGCTGCGGGCCGGCGATGCGGGCGATTTCGGGGTCGACATGGTCGGTGGCGATGGCGAAGTCCTCGCCTTCCGGTAGCAGGTAGCCGATGTCGACCAGGTGCTGCCTGTAGGCGGCGGCGTCGTGCGGCAGGCCCCGGCGCTCGAGGTGCCAGGCATCGATGCGCGCCTGCAGCTCATCGCGCCGCGCCAGCAGGGCGCGGTTGCGCGGAGTCAGTTCGCGCAGCATGTCGGCGAAACCCTGCCACACGCGGTCGCTGGAGATGCCGGTGCCCGGTGCGATCTCGTCGTGCACCAGATCGTAAAGCGGCTGGGCGATCGAGAGGCCGGCCACTGTGACGCGTGCGTTCATGGCTCGATCCTCTCAGGTGACGACGTTGCTGGGTCTGCCGGCCACAAAGGCCTCGATGTTGTCAACCAGTTGATCGGCGAGCGTCTGCATCGCCTCGCGGCTGGACCAGGCAACGTGCGGCGTGAGGATGAAGTTCGGCAGGTCGAGATGGAGCAGCGGGCTGCCCTCGCGCGGCGGCTCCACCGCTAGCACGTCGAAGCCGGCGCCGCCGATGCGTCCCGACTTCAGCGCCTCGGCCAGCGCGGCTTCGTCCACCAGATTGCCGCGCGCGGTGTTGATCAGAATGGCGGTGGGCTTCATCAGGCCGAACTCGCGCGTGGATATCATGTGCCGCGTCTCGGCCGTCAGCGGCGTGTGCAGCGAGATCACGTCGGCCGCCTGGATCACGCTGTCGAAGGGCGTGTGGCCTTCACGGATCGTAGCCGCGTTCTTGTGTTCGGCAACCAGCACCCGCATGCCGAAAGCCTCGGCAACTTTCTGCATGCCGTGGCCGAGCGAGCCGTAGCCGACCAGCCCGAGCGTGCTGCCGTAGAGGTCGTTTACCGGACGGGTGAACAGGCAGAACTGGTCGGCTTTCTGCCACAGCCCGGCGCCTACGTCCTCACGCCAGCCCAGCAGATTGCGGCGCAGCGCCAGCATCAGCATGAAGGCGTGCTCGGGAACGGTGTGCACCGCATAGCCGCGGATGTTGGACACGACGATGCCGTGCGCACGACAGTAGGCGAGGTCGACGATGTCGGTGCCCGTGGCGGACACCGCGATCATCTTCACGCTCGGGGCCTGCGCCAGGATGTCGGCGGAGAGTTTGACCTTGTTGACGATGACGATGTCCGCGCCCTGGATGCGTGCGACGACGTCCTCGGGCCGGGTCTGGTCGTGGTCGATCCAGGCGTGCGCGAAGGCCGGCGCGCGCAGGTCGGCGATCAAGCTCGCGCGGTCGAGAAAGACGATGGTGTGTTTCATGGCTAAAAACCTTTTCTATCCGCGAAGGGCGCGAAGGGCCGCGGAAAAACCTACCGTTCCATGCCCGACTCGCGCTCGACGATCTTCATCACCGCCGCCGAATCCAATTCCGCGTCGCCAGTGCCCATCAGCGCGTTGAGATGCTGCATCACCAGCGCCGCCCCTGGCAGCGACAACCCGAGTTCCTTCGCGGTCTGCATCACGATGTTGATGTCCTTCTGGTGCAGTTTCGTCTTGAAGCCGGGCGTGTAGTCGTTGTCGAGCATGCGCTTGCCGTGCACTTCGAGAATGCGGCTGCCGGCAAAGCCGCCCATCAGCGCGTCGCGTACGCGGGCCGGATCGACGCCGTTTTTGCGGGCGAAGGTCAGCGCCTCGGCGACGCCCTCGATGGTGACCGCCACCACGATCTGGTTGCTGGCCTTCGCCACCTGGCCAGCGCCGTTGCTGCCGACCCACACGATGTTCTTGCCCAGCGCCTCGAACACCGGCATCACGCGCGCGAATACTTCCGGCTTGCCGCCGACCATGATCGACAGCGTGGCGTTGATCGCGCCGACCTCGCCGCCGGACACCGGCGCGTCGAGCATGTCGATGCCGCGCGCCTGCAGTTTTTCCGCAAACCCCCGCGTCGCGGTGGGCGAGATGGTGCTCATGTCGACCACCACCGAACCGGGCTTCGCGCCTGCCGCAACGCCATGGTCGCCGAACAGCACCTGCTCGACGTCTGGCGTGTCCGACACCATGACGATGATGATGTCAGCCTGCGCCGCCGCTTCCGCAATTGTCGCGCAGCCGGCACAGCCGGCTTCCACCGGCTGGGCCATGGTTTCCGGGCGGCGGCCATGAACGAATACCGTGTGGCCAGCCTTCCGCAGATTGACGGCCATGGGCCGGCCCATGATGCCCATGCCGATGAATGCAATGTTCATCGCTTCTCCTCGTTAGCTGTCGTTCGATCGGTTTCTCGCCGCCTATTTATAGAGCACGCCCGGCAGCCACAGGCCGATCTGGGGCCAGATATACAACATCGCCATGGACACGACCACCAGTCCCAGGAAGGGCATCGAGCCGAGGAATATCTGCCCCAGCGAGACGCTGGGCGGCGCCACGCCTTTCAGGTAGAACGCCGACGGCGCCATCGGCGGCGACAGGAAGGACATTTGCAGGTTTAGCGCCACCAGGAGGCCGAAGAACAGCGGATCGATGTTGAAATGCGCCAGCAGCGGAATGAAGATCGGCATGAAGATGACGATGATCTCGGTCCACTCCAGCGGCCAGCCCAGGATGAAAATGATGAACTGGGTGAGCAGCAGGAATTCCAGCGGCGTCATGTTGAGCGACAACACCCACGCTTCGACCACGTGCTGCCCGCCCAGCAGCGAAAACGCCGCCGAGTAGATGCTGGCGCCGACGAACAGCCAGCACA
Organism: Hydrogenophilales bacterium 16-64-40; assembly: GCA_002256995.1. GTDB lineage: Bacteria > Pseudomonadota > Gammaproteobacteria > Burkholderiales > Thiobacillaceae > Thiobacillus. The sequence goes on along the minus strand of NCGX01000002.1, from coordinate 36,974 downwards.
CCATGGCCGAGGTCTTGGCGGTGAGGAACACCGACTCGCGCAGCATGGGAATGAGCTTCACCTGCCAGCTGGCGAGCAGCGCCCAGGCGAGGAAGGCCAGCATCGAAGCCTGGCCCAGCGCCGGCGGCAAGGGCGTTGCGATAAGCTGCGCCCGGTGCAGGATGAACCAGATCACCGAGGCGAGAAAGATTCCCCACAGCACGATCCAGCTCGGCCACCAGCGCCTGCGCGTCGCCTGCGGTTGTTCATTGGCCATATAGAAAGCTGCCAGGATGAAGCCGCCCAGCGCCCCCATTGCGGCGGCCTCGGTCGGCGTGGCCAGGCCAAACACGATGGAGCCCAGCACGCCCAAAATCATCACCGCCAACGGGAAGAAGGAGGTGAGCAGCATGCGGAACACTTCCAGACGCGGGAAGGTGAGCAAGAGGTAGCCCACGCCCAGCACCGCCACCCCGGCACCGACGGTCTTCCAGAAAGCCCCCGGCGCGGGCTCGCGGCCGGCTGCGGCTTCGGGCTCGGCAAGCGCCGGCGGTTCTTCCAGGGCCGGAGGTTCTGCCAGCACATCGGGTTCGGCAAATGCCGGGGCTTCCTCCAGCGCCGGTGGCTCTTCGATTCCCGGTGCGCGCAATTCCTCGGCGGGCGGCTCGGTGATGCCGGGCGCCATCTCATCGCTGCCTTCGCTGCGGTAGGCTTCGGCGGAAACGCCCATTTCCACCAGGCCGGAGGTGTCGAACACCTCGGTCGGCTGGGTCAGCGTATTCCAGGTCAGTCCCATGATGAGGGCGAAAGCCAGCGCCGGCAGCCCCGCCACCAGCAGATCCCGGCCCGCGGTGGCGCGTGAAATCGTGCCGTCGCGCTGTCCGAACAGCGAACGCAGCAGCGCGGGCAGAGCAAGCTTGCCGAAGCGTGCCGACAGCTGCGTCATGTGCGGCGGCAGCGGCACGCGTCGATCTTCGGCGCTCAGGGGCGGCGCCCAGTGGGGCTTCAGCCAGGCGATCAGAATGACGTACACGACATACAGTCCCGCCAGCAGCAGGCCGGGGAAGAGCGCGCCCGCATACAGCTGCACCACCGACACCCCGGCGGTGGCGCCATAGACGATGAGCAGGATGGAGGGCGGGATCAGAATGCCCAGCGTGCCGCCCGCCGCAATGACGCCGGCGGAAAGCTTGGTGTCGTAGCCGGCGCGCAGCATGGCCGGCAGTGCCAACAGGCCCATCAGCGTGACCACCGCGCCGACGATGCCGGTGGCAGTGGCGAAGATGGCGCAGGTCACCAGGGTGGCCACGGCGAGCGAGCCGGGAATGCGCGCGGTGGCGATGTGGATGGCGTGGAACAGCTTCTTGATCAGCTTCGCGCGCTCGACCAGATACCCCATGAACAGGAACAGCGGCACCGCGATGAGCACGTCGCTGGTCATCACGCCATAGGCGCGCTGTACGGCGAGATCCAGGGTCTGCTGCACGGCGACCCCGGGATCGACCGAGCGGTAGGCGAACCAGGAAAACAGCACGCCCATGCCCATCAGGGTGAAGGCGCTGGGAAAGCCCATCATCATCGCCACCACGATCAGGCACAGCATGATGATGCCGATGTGGCCGTTTTCGAGGGTGCTCCACGGCGTGAGCACGGCGATGGCCAGCAGGATCAGCGCCATGAGGCCGAAGCCGACTACGAGTCCTTTCTTCATGGCCGGGCTCCCGCGGCTTCGTCGTCATCCTTGACCATGGCCCGGAGTTCTTCCAGGTCGATTTCCTCCACGTCCTTCATCCGTTCGGGCCAGCTGCCCAGGCGCAGGCAGACCACGCAGCGCAGGATCTCGACGATGCCCTGCAGCAGCAGCAGGAAGCCGGCCGCCGGGATGATGAACTTGAAGGGATACAGCGGCAGCGGGTCGGGGCTGAAGGTGTTTTCGCGGATTGCCAGCGACTCGTTGGCATAGGTCCAGCCGGCCCAGGTGAGCGCGAGCACGCCGGGCAGGTAAAAAAATATGAACAGCACCAGGTCGATGCCGGCCTGGGTGCGTGGGCGGAGCGCGCCATAGAGCACGTCGCCGCGCACATGGCCCTGGTGCGCGAGGGTATAGGCGCCGGCCATCATGAACAGGGTGCCGTACAGCATGATTTGGGCATCGAGCGCCCAGGGATGCGGGTGATTCAGAACGTAGCGGGAAAACACTTCCCAGGAAACCAGCAGGGTAAGAACGACAATGGACCAGGCAAACAACCGACCGACATACGTGGTCAGTCGGTCGACTGCCATCATGAATTTCTGCATAGGGAACGATCCAAATGGGGAAAAACCGCCGGCAGGGCCGGCGGCGGGCACGGGCGCTTAGCCCTTCTTCCTGGCGAAGAAGTGGTTGTATGCCATCTTGTAGTCGACGTTGGTGTCGTTCTGCCAGCGCGCGGCGCGGGCCGCAAAAGTGCGCATGGATTCGAGCACTTTCTTGAACGCGGGATTCTCCGCGCTCTTGGCCGTCATGATCTTGTCCCAGGACTGCAGCTGCTTGCGCAGGATGGCATCCGGCGTCTTGTAGAACTTGACGCCCTTCTTGGTGCTCATGTCGAGGTAGTCCTTGGAATAGCGGTCGATGGCCTTCCAGGACATGTCGGCCGATGCGGCCTCGATGGCGTGCTTGATGATGGCCTTGTGCTCGGCATTGAGGCCGTCGTATTTTTTCTTGTTGAAAAGAATCTCGAACTGCTCGCTGGCCTGGTGGAAGCTCTGCAGCATGCACACCTTGGCCACGTCCGGGAAGCCCAGCAGGTTGTCGGAAGACGCATTGTTGAATTCGGCCGCATCGAGCAAGCCGCGATCGAGAGCCGGCACGATCTCGCCGCCCGGCATCGGATTCACCGCGGCGCCCATGTCCTTGTACATGTCGACGGCGAGGCCGACAGTGCGGAACTTGACCCCCTTCATTTGCTCGACACTGGTGATGGGCTTTTTGAACCAGCCGAAGGGCTGGGTCGGCATCGGACCGTAGAGCATCGACACCACGTCCATGTTCATGCTCTTGTAGATTTCAGCCAGCAGTTCCTTGCCGCCGCCGTAATAGTGCCAGGCCAGCAACATGTTGGGGTCCATGCCGAAAGCCGGACCGGAGCCCCACAGCGCCACCGCAGTGTTTTTGCCGTACCAGTAGGCGATCACCCCATGGCCGCCGTCCAGGGTGCCCTTGCTGACCGCGTCGAGCAGGTCGAACGCCTTGACTACAGCCCCCGCCGGCAATACCTCGATCTTGAGCTCCTTGCCCGACATGGCATTGACCTTGTTGGCGAAATCCACCGCGTATTCGTGGAAGATATCCTTCGCCGGCCAGGTGCTCTGGAAGCGCAGGCTGACCGGCGCTGCGGCCTTTGCGATCGAGGGGAAACCAAACGTTGCCGCGCCGGTCGCGGTGGCAGCGGCTGCGCCGAGGAATGTTCTGCGGCTCAGTTTGGATTCGGGTTGCGCGGGCGGTTTGTTGTCTTTCTTGCTCATGGCTGTCTCCTTTGTTTTGATCGTGGGGAAAAGCAGCTTTACATTAGTACAATTTATCTATTGCATCAAATTATTAAATTCTACTGTTCTGTTTTGCTACAGTATCGCGTCTGGATCGGGTGCGACCGGCGGCATCGGAAACGCCAAGGCGCAGCTTGGCCAGCGTCGTTCAGGCTGAAAGGGGTGGGATGGCAGCTGGATATTGCTGCTGGCAGGAAGGTGCGCGTCGCCTGCTGGGGTCTGCCGGGTGCGTTGGGCAGCCATGCGTCTTGGCGGGACTTGTGCGCGTGTGTAGCGGGTGACTCTCAGTGATTTTTGCTGGCGCAACTACAGCCGGAAACACACAAAAGAAAACGGCCTCCAGTGGAGAAACCACGGGAAGCCGCTCGAATTTTGGTGGCCAGGAGTGGAATCGAACCACCGACACGCGGATTTTCAATCCGCTGCTCTACCGACTGAGCTACCTGGCCAAAAGAGGGCGCAATTTAACCGGTTTGCCCCCTTGCCGTCAAGGAAAAGCCGTGCAGCCCCGGCTCAGCATGCCAATCCATGCAGGCCGCACAGATGGCGTTTGACGATCGCCAGCAAAACCCACAACCAGAACAGCAGGAAGAAGGTGAGAAACGGCACGTGCGCGTCGAGGATGAAGCGCGGGGTGACGAAGCGCACAGCGCGCACCGCGGGGCTGGCGACGATGCGTAGCGTGCGGTAGAAAATGTTGTCCTCGCGATACTTCCCAGCCAGCAGCGCCAGCACCCCTTGCCCGAGCAGGGCAAAGCCGGCGACCTCGACCAGGGTGCGCAGTATCAAAACCAGCAGAATGTCGAGCGGCATGGCGAGTGTTCCTGAAGCGAATGAGTGATTTTAACGCGGCTTGCAAGCTTGGCGCCTGCCCATGACAATGCGGCCTGACTTGAGTGGGTGTGCAGATGATGGATTATGACCGAGTGCGGCATGGCCTGCGGGGCTTGTTTTTCAATATGCTGGGCCGGACGGACCGCGCGCTGGCGGCCTACCAGGACAGCCATCGGGCGGATCCCGCCCATGTCGGGACGCTGCGTACGCTGGCCTGGCTGGAGGCGAAGCAGGAACGCTGGGCCGCGGCGGAAGCCTGGTTCGAGCGCGCGATCGAGGCCGAGCCGGACGACGCCCCTACCTGGTTCAATCTCGGCTATGTGCGAGACAGGGGCGGCATGGACGAGGCAGCGGTCGCGGCCATGCAGCGGGCGACCGAGCTGAATCCGAACAACGATCGTGCCTGGTATGGGCTGGGGATGCTGCACGCGCGGCATGGCCGCCATGCCGAAGCCGCAGCGGCGCTGACCGAGGCTGGCCGGCTGCAGCCGATGAACGGGCTGGCATGGTATGCGCTGGGGATGGCCTGGCAGCATTGCAACGAGCCGGACAAGGTGGCGGCGGTGATCGAGCACACGCTGACGCACGATCCGCAGACTGCGCAGCGACTGATTCGCGACACCGGGCGCAGCGACTATACGCATCGGCTGGGATCAATGCAGTTGTAGGGCGCGCATCGTCGCGCCCGGATGGATGCCCCGGCTTGAACAATCCGGGCGTAAAAAAGCCAGCCTAGTGAGGCTGGCTTTTTTGTTGCGCGCCCGGGGGCGCGCGGGGCGCAACGGTCAGGTTGCGCGGGTCTCGATGTCGTTCACCAGGCTCGGATAGCGCACGTGGTCGACCAGTTGCTGGATTTCCAGGCTGGGCGCACGCGAGAGCAGCGAGCCGATGATGACGCCGATAAAGCCGATCGGCATGCCGAACACACCGGCGGCGATCGGCTTGATGGCGAACCACTCGTTGGCGGCGACACCGCCGAAGAACGGGTAGGTGATCACCATGTAGTACATGCACACGGCCAGACCGGCCAGCATGCCGACCACCGCACCGAGGTAGTTGGCGCGCTTCCAGAACACGCCGAGCACCAGCGCCGGGAAGAACGCCGAGGCCGCCAGCGAGAACGCGGCGCCGACCAGGAACAGGATGTCACCCGGTTTCAGCGAGGCGGTGTACGCGGCAAAGACGGCGACCACCAGCAGCAGGCTCCTGGAGATGGCCAGACGACGGATGGTCGAGGCCTTGGGGTCGATCATCTTGTAGTAGACGTCGTGCGACAGCGCGTTGGCGATGGTCAGCAAGAGGCCGTCGGCGGTCGACAGCGCAGCCGCCAGGCCGCCGGCCGCCACCATGCCCGAGATCACGTAGGGCAGGCCTGCGATCTCCGGCGTGGCCAGCACGATGAGGTCGCCGCCGATGGTGATTTCGGCGAGTTGCACGATGCCGTCCAGGTTGATGTCGACGATCTTCATCAGGGTCGCATCCACCGCCTGCCAGTTCGCCACCCACGCCGGCAGCGAAGTGAAGGGCAAGCCGACCAGGTTGTTGTAGACCTCGAATTTGACCAGCACCGCCAGCGCGGGCGCGGTGAAGTACAAGAGGAAGATGAACAGCAGCGACCAGAACACCGACTTGCGCGCCTCACGCACCGACGGCGTGGTGTAGTAGCGCATCAGGATGTGCGGCAGCGAGGCGGTGCCGACCATCAGGCACAGCACCAGCGCGATGAAGTTGCGGCGTTTGATGTTGGACGCCTCCTGATCCGCGGCCTGCGCAGCGGCGATTTCCGCTGCGGTCGCGTCGGGATTGCCCCTCAGCAGATCCGCCTCCGCGCCCTTGCCGGAGAAGGCCTCGGCGTGGGCCGAGACCGGACCGGTCTTGGCCTTGGCGCCGTCGGCCGATTTCTTCCACGATGCCTTGAGCGCGTCGGCGGTGGCCGGGAAGTCGGCGGGGCTGCCGGCTTCGATGCGCTGGGCTTCGAGGAAGGCGTCGCCAGTACCTGCAGCCACGGCTTCGTCCAGCGCCGCGATGCGGGTATCAAACGATTCCTGCTGCGCCTGGTACGCCGCACGCGCCGAGGCTTCGGCTGCGCCCTTGGCGGTGTCGGGATTGTTGAACTCGTTTTCCAGCTGCGTGACCTGCTGCAGCACCTGGCCGTAGGCGACCTGCGGAACCGGGTTGCCGGTGTGAACCACCGACAGCCACACCACCGGGATCATGTAGGCGATGATCAGGATGATGTACTGCGCCACCTGGGTCCAGGTCACTGCGCGCATGCCGCCGAGGAAGGAGCACACCAGGATGCCGGCAAGACCGACGAACACGCCGATCTGGAATTCCAGGCCGGTGAGGCGCGCGGTGATGATGCCGACGCCGTAGATCTGCGCCACCACGTAAGTGAAGGAGCAGATGATGGCGGCGATCACGCCGATGGTGCGCGGCAGGTTGCCGCCGTAGCGCGAACCAAGGAAGTCCGGAATGGTGAACTGGCCGAACTTGCGCAGGTAGGGCGCGAGGAACAGCGCCACCAGCACGTAGCCGCCGGTCCAGCCCATGACGAAGGCGAGGCCGTCAAAGCCGGCCAGGTACAGGGTGCCTGCCATGCCGATGAAGGACGCCGCCGACATCCAGTCGGCGCCGGTCGCCATGCCGTTGAACAGGGCGGGCACCCGGCGGCCGGCGACGTAGTATTCCGACACGTCCGCGGTTCTCGACATGATGCCGATGCCGGCATACAGCGAGATGGTGGCGGCGAGGAAAATGTAGCCGATCCATCTGGGGGGAAGGCCCATCTGCTCCAGGATCGCGAGCACGATGACGAAGGCGATGAAGCCGCCGGTGTAGAAGGTGTAGTACTTCTTGAGCTGCTGGAAGAACTGGCTCTGGGTCTGTGTGGTCATGTTATTCCTCCCCCTCTTGTACGCCGTATTCATTGTCCAGCTGGTTCATGCGACGGGCGTAGAACCAGATGATCACGACATAAATGATCAGTGAACCCTGGGCGGCCATGTAGAAGGCAAAAGGAAAGCCCATGATGACGATTTCATTGAGCTGGGGGGCGAAAAAAATGACGACGAACGTCGCCACGAACCAGATGGCTAACAGGACTGCGGTGATCCGCAGATTCTTGCGCCAGTACTCCTGATGTCTCTCCGACAACTGCATGGCAACTCCTCCTTAAGCGTGAGTAGGGACGCGCTTTATTAAATGATGTTGCGCGTGCGCGGAGTGTAAGGACTTGTTATTCCGCCGACAAACAGATTAGTTGGCGCTAATGTACTGATAGCCAGCGTCGGGCACGCAGCAGGCCGCGCAGTTGCTGCGCGGTGTTGAGCTTGTTGCGCTGCGCCGCCTGCAGCAGCACCAGCCACAATTCGGCGGTGGCGTAGGCGTCGGCCAGTGCGCCATGGCGTGCGTATACGGCAATGCCGAAATGCGCCAGCCAGTCGTCGAGGTGGCGGCAGTGCGACGCGGCGTCGGGGAATAGCAGCGGCGCCACCACCGCCGCGTCGAACCATGGTGCGTCAATCGACAGGCCCAGCTGTTCGCGTGCGGCGCGCTGCAAAACCGTCTGGTCGAATGCCGCGTGGAAGGCGACCCGCGGCACACCCTGGGCAAACTCCAGCCAATCGAGCAATGCCTCGTGCGGCGCCTGCCCGGCGCGCTGTTCGCTGCCGCTGATGCCATGAATCAGGATGTTGGCGGCAGCGGTCGACTGCGTCTGCATGAGCCCGACTTCCAGGCTGGCATCGAGTGCGATGCGGCCGTGTTCGATTGCCACCGAACCGATCGCCAGCAGCGCATCGCGCTGTGCGTCCAGCCCGCCGGTTTCTGTGTCGACCACGCACCAGCGCATGTCGGCAAGCGGCCGCTTGAGGTCGACCTTCTGCCGGACCAGCGCCGCGCAGCGTGCCCTGCTGGCGGCGTCCAGGGCGGGCAGCGCGCGTTTTGCAAACGGCCAGATCACAGCTGGTAATCCAGCGCCAGCCGTGCCTGCACCTTGCGCGCCTGGCGCAGGGCTTCCTTCAGGATGCGGCGGTCGAGCGGGTTCAGCGTGTCGGGGTCGAGATGGTTGTCGGGCGGGGTGCCGATGCGCTGCTGCTCATGCTGGTGGCGCAGCCGCAGCAGTTGCAGGAAGTGAAACGCGCGGTTCCAGTCGGCCAGTTCGGCATCGGGAATATGCAGCGCGCGCGCGGCCGCGCGCAGCCGCTTGGCGGTGTTGGTCTGCGCGCTGCCGGCCGCCAGCGCGAAAATGCGCGCCGCGTCGACAAACGGCGTGGCGCCGTTGAGCTTGAGGTCGAGCGTGTGCGGGTGGGCATTGTCGTCCGACAGTACGAAGTCGCGCACCAGTCCCAGCGGCGGGCGGTTGCGCAGGGCGTTGCCCGCCATCTGGTGTAGGAAGCGCGGATTCTTCTGCGCGGCGCGGTTGAGCCAGGCGCGCAGGTCGAGCGCCAGCGACGCATCGCCGGTCAGCGGACGAAAGTCGAAAAAGATGCTGGTGTGCAGCAGCGCGTCGGGGCTGCCATGGTCGATCCATTGCGTAAACTGCTGCTGCCAGTCGGCCGCCGACAGGCACCACTTTGGATTGCTCGCCATGATGCCGCCGCGGCATAGCGGGAAGCCGCAGGCGTCGAGCCGGCGGTTCACCCGCAGCGCAAACGCCAGCAGCGCATCGCGCCGGGCGTCGTTCGCCTCGGCAAAAATCAGCGCGTTATCCTGGTCGGTGGCGAGCGTCTGCTCCATGCGGCCTTCCGATCCCAGCGCCAGCCAGCACCAGCGCAGCCCGACGAGCGCGTCATCGGCCTCGCATTCAAGCGTGATGATGCGCTCGGTCAGGCGGTCGTTGAGGCTGGAAATGATCGCGGTGAGGTTTTCCGCGTCCATCCCCTGCGCCAGCAGGCTGTGCGCCAGGTCGCCGATGTCGAGTGCAAGCGCGGGCAGGTGGCTGGGGGCTTCGCTGCGCGCAATGGCCGAGGTGATGCCTTCCACCGACAGGCGGCGCAGCGCGAAGATGTCCTTTTCCGACACCACGCCGGCCAGTTTTCCTTCCTTGACCAGCGGAATGTGGTGGATGGCCTGGCGCGCCATCAGCACCAGCGCATCGGCCGCCGGTGTCTCGACGGGCAGGGTCGCAGGATCCGGCGTCATCACGGCCGAAATCGGGGTGGCCAGCGGCACGCCGGCCAGGGTCACGCGCGCCAGCACATCCTTCAGGGTGAGAATGCCGAGCGGGTGCCCGGCGGTGTCGGTGACCACCATCGAGCCCACGCGCGCGGCCTCCATCGCCGTCAGCGCATCGGCCAACGGGGTATCGGGCAGCACGCTCAGGGGGGGGCGCCGGATCAGGCTGGCCAGCGGGCGCGCAAAGCGGCTTTCGTCGTCGAGCGCCAGCGCGTATTCCGATTGCACCGCGCGCTGCGATTCCTCCAGCAGGCTGGCGATGCGGCGCGTGCAGAAATCATGAAATTCGGAGCTTTTCGCCAGCAACGCATGGAAATCGGCGGCGGGCAACAGGTAGCAGAAGGTATCGGTTGCCGCGACATAGCGGTTGGCTGCGCCGCGCCCGGCCAGCAGCGCCCCCAGCGGAAACATCTCGCCCGTTGCCAGTTGCAGCACCGTCTGCCCCTCGGCGGTGGCGCCGGCCACGGTGCCCTGCTTGACGATGAACAGCACATCGGGCGGCGTGTCGGCAGGCTGCAGCAACACCGCGTCGCGCGCAAAATAGGCGACCGACAGGCGCCGCACCAACCATAGCAGCTCGTCTTCCGTCATCGCCGAAAAGGGTGCCTGCCGCTGCAATGCGTCGAGGGTCGCGTGGTGCAGGCTGTTGGCGAGCGGAATGATATGGGTCATGGGCGGATGTCGTGACAGCGCGGATTTTTACAATTTACCGCGCATCCGCAATCGTGTGCAAAAATTGCCGGACCCGACCGGATTCGGCCGCCCCGGCCAGCTTCCGAAACTAAAGCCCCATTGCCGGGTCTGTGACAAACAGAACCTGACCGCACATCTGCTCATGACCCAGACCAAAAAATCCAATCCGCTGCTCGAACTCCTGATCAACATCGTCATTCCGTCCATCATCCTGATGAAGTTCAGCGGCGAGCAGGACCTTGGCGTAGTGGGCGGGCTGCTGGTGGCGCTGGCGTTTCCGCTCGGCTGGGGTGGGTTCGAGCTGATCGGGCGCGGCAAGGTCAACCTTTTTTCCGTGCTGGGCCTGGTCAGCATCCTGCTCACCGGCGGCATCGGCCTGCTGCAGCTCGACACCCAGTGGCTGGCGGTGAAGGAAGCCGCGATCCCCGCCCTGATCGGCCTGGCCGTGCTGGTGTCCACCCGCACCCGCTACCCGCTGGTGAAAACCCTGCTCTACAACCCGACGCTGATCGATGTGGCGCGGGTGCAGCAGCATCTCGACGCGCGCGGCACGGCGCGGGACTTCGAGGCGCGCCTGCAGAATGCCACCTACATGCTGGGCGGCACCTTCTTCTTCTCCGCGGCGATGAACTATTTTCTGGCCACCTGGATCGTCACCAGCCCGGCCGGCAGCGAGGCGTTCAACGCCGAGCTCGGGCGCCTGACCCTGGCGAGCTATCCGATGATCGCCCTGCCGTCGATGCTGATGATGATGGGCGCGCTTTATTACCTTGCCCGGGCGACGCGCGAACTGGCTGGGCTGAAGCTGAGCGAAACGCTGAATACCGGGGATGCCCAGCAGCCATCCTGAACGGCTGCGGCGCGTGTCCGGACGTGCCTCATCGATCGTTCGATCGTTCGAGCCACAAAAAAGCCCCGCGTCATGCGGGGCTTTTTTGTGGCTCGAACAGCCGGACCCAGGGCGCTGCCCGCAAGCGGGAGCGTCCTGGTTGAACGCATCCTTACATCATGCCGCCCATCCCCCCCATGCCGCCCATCCCACCCATGTCGCCACCACCCATCGCGGCAGACTGTTTGTCTTCCGGCAGGTCGGCGATCATGCAGTCGGTGGTCAGCATCAGGCCTGCGATCGACGCTGCGTTCTGCAGCGCGATGCGGGTGACCTTGGTGGGGTCGAGTACGCCCATCGCCATCATGTCGCCGAATTCGCCGGTGCCGGCGTTGTAGCCAAAGTTGCCCTTGCCTTCCAGCACCTTGTTGACGATGACCGAGGGCTCTTCGCCGCAGTTCTTGACGATCTGGCGCAGCGGCTCTTCGATGGCGCGCAGCACGATCTTCACGCCGGCGTCCTGGTCGTGGTTGTCGCCCTTCACCTTGGCCGCAGCGGCCTTGGCTCGCAGCAGCGCAACACCGCCGCCGGGGACGACGCCTTCTTCAACGGCGGCACGGGTGGCGTGCAGCGCGTCTTCGACGCGGGCCTTCTTCTCCTTCATCTCGACTTCGGTTGCCGCGCCCACTTTGATGATGGCAACGCCACCGGCCAGCTTGGCCTTGCGCTCCTGCAGCTTCTCTTTGTCGTAGTCGGAGGTGACTTCGTCGATCTGCTTGTTGATCTGGCTGATGCGGCCCTTGATCGCGTCGGCAATGCCGGCGCCGTCGATGATAGTGGTGTTTTCCTTGCCGATCTCGATGCGCTTGGCGCGGCCCAGATCCTCCAGCGTGGCTTTTTCCAGCGAGAGGCCGACTTCCTCGGCGATCACGGTGCCGCCGGTGAGGATGGCCATGTCTTCCAGCATCGCCTTGCGACGGTCGCCGAAGCCCGGGGCCTTGACGGCGCAGGTCTTCAGGATGCCGCGGATGTTGTTGACCACCAGGGTGGCGAGCGCTTCGCCGTCGACGTCTTCAGCGACGATCATCAGCGGCTTGCCGGCCTTGGCCACCTGTTCCAGCACGGGCAGCAGGTCGCGGATGTTGGAGATCTTCTTGTCGAACAGCAGGATGAAGGGATCTTCCAAGATCGCCATCTGCTTGTCGGGGTTGTTGATGAAGTAGGGGCTCAAATAGCCGCGATCGAACTGCATGCCTTCGACAACGTCGAGCTCGTTATCCAGACCCGAGCTGTCTTCGACCGTGATGACGCCTTCCTTGCCGACCTTGTCCATCGCGGAAGCGATAATGTCGCCGATCGAGGCATCGGAGTTGGCCGAAATCGCGCCGACCTGGGCGATTTCCTTGCTGCTGGTGCAGGGCACCGAAATCTTCTTCAGTTCGGCGGTGATGGCGATCACGGCCTTGTCGATGCCGCGCTTGAGGTCCATCGGGTTCATCCCGGCGGCCACGTACTTCATGCCTTCGTTGACGATGGACTGCGCCAGCACGGTCGCCGTGGTGGTGCCGTCGCCGGCGACGTCGGAGGTCTTGGAAGCGACTTCCTTGACCATCTGCGCGCCCATGTTCTCGAGCTTGTCCTTCAGTTCGATTTCCTTGGCAACCGACACGCCGTCCTTGGTCACGGTGGGGGCGCCGTAGGAACGGTCGAGCACCACGTTGCGGCCTTTCGGGCCCAGGGTCACTTTAACGGCGTCAGCCAGGATGTTGACGCCAGCCACCATGCGGTGACGGGCGGAATCGCCAAAACGTACGTCTTTTGCAGCCATGTGTATTACTCCTGAATTTGGGATAGAGAGTGAAGAAGCGTGAAGGGCTTAAGCCTCGACCACGCCCATGATGTCTTCTTCGCGCATCACCAGCAGCTCTTCGCCCTCGACCTTGACGGTCTGGCCGGCGTACTTGCCGAACAGCACGCGGTCGCCGACTTTCACGTCCAGCGGAATCAGCTTGCCCTGGTCGTCTTTCTTGCCGGTGCCCACGGCGATGATTTCGCCCTGATCGGGCTTTTCAGCGGCGGTGTCGGGGATGACGATTCCGGAAGCGGTCTTGCGCTCTTCCTCCATGCGTTTGACAATCACACGGTCGTGCAGAGGACGGATTTTCATTGCAAAGTCTCCATTGCGGTACGTTGATAACCGGCAGCTTGGCTGCCCGAAAATAAGGAGGCGACGAGGATGCTGTTAGCACTCGCCGCCATAGAGTGCTAATAGTAGGGGCGCATTGTGACAATTTCAAGCCCATGGATGATCTTTTAAGTCGTACCCGCGCCGCCGTGTGGCACCCCTGCACCCAGATGAAGCAGCTGGAGGCCGCCCCGCCGCTGGCGATCGCGCGCGGCGAAGGGGCGTGGCTGATCGATACCGCCGGCCGCCGCTATCTGGACGCGATTTCCAGCTGGTGGGTCAACCTGTTCGGCCATTGCAACCCGCGCATCAACGCGGCGATCACCGACCAGCTCGGCAAAATCGAGCACGTGATGCTGGCCGGCGCCACCCACGAGCCGGTGGTGGCACTGTCGGAACGGTTGGCAGCGCTGACCGGGCTGGGCCATGCTTTTTACGGTTCGGACGGCGCCTCGGCCACCGAAATCGCGCTGAAAATGAGCGCGCATTACTGGCGCAACGCGGGCCGGCCGGAGAAAAACGGCTTCATCAGCCTCAAGAACGGCTACCACGGCGAAACCCTCGGCGCCCTGTCGGTGACCGACATTCCGCTGTTCAAGGACACCTACGCGCCCTTGCTGCGGCATTCGGTGCAAGTGCCGACGCCGGACATGCGGCTGGCCGCGGCGGGCGAGTCAGCCGAGGCGTTCGCCCTGCGCTGCGCCGCCGTGTTGGAGGCGCATCTGGCCGAGCATGCCGCCACCACCGCCGCCTTCATCGTCGAACCGCTGGTGCAGGGCGCGGCCGGCATGGCGATGTATCACCCGGCGTATCTGACCCGTGCGCGCGCACTGTGCGACCGCTATCAGGTGCACCTGATCGCCGACGAGATCGCGGTGGGTTTCGGCCGCACCGGCACCATGTTCGCGTTTGAGCAAGCGCCCCCGCTCCCGCTTGCGGAATCGGGCATTAAAACAGTCAGGCCCGACTTCATCTGCCTGTCCAAGGGCATCACCGGCGGCTACCTGCCCTTGTCCGCGGTGCTGACGACGGACGACATCTACGCCGCGTTTTACGACGACGCCACCGCGCGCGGCTTCCTGCATTCGCATTCCTACACCGGCAACCCGCTCGCCTGCCGCGCCGCGCTGGCGGTGCTGGACATCTTCCAACACGACCAGGTGATTGCCGCCAACCAGATCAAATCCATCGAATTTACTAGGATTCTGGCGGAAGTGGCCACTCACCCCCGGGTGCGCCATTTCCGTCAGCTGGGGATGATCTGGGCGTTCGAGGTGGCCGACGCCGGCGCGGGTTTTTCCGACCGTTTCCACCAGGCGGCGCTGGCGCAGGGCGTGTTCATGCGCCCGATCGGCCGCACGGTGTATGCCATGCCGCCCTATGTGACCAACGCGGACGAGATGCGCGGCTTGGCGGATGCGGTGCTGGCCTGTCTCGACGATCCGGCGATCTGAGTCCGTGCACCCTTATTTCGAGCTTGACGAGCGGCGCCCGCCCGACTAAGGTAGTAACCAGTCACTATCTAGCCCATTCAGGCCATGTCCGAAGAAGTCGCATCCAATCAATCCCCTCGCAAACGGCTGGGCGCAGACGAGCGGCGCGAGGAAATCATTCGCGTGACGCTGGAGCTTGCTGCCAAACAGGGCGTCGACGACGTCACCACACAGGATATGGCGCAGGCGATGGGGGTGACGCAGGGCGCGGTGTTCCGCCATTTCCCCAGCAAGAACGCAATCTGGCTGGCGGTGATGCAGTGGGTGCGCGATCGCCTGATGAGCGTGCTGACCCGCGCCGCGGCACAGGGGCATGACCCGCTGGACGCCCTGCAGCGGATGTTTTTCGCCCATATCGATTTTATCGCCGGCCACCCGGCGATCCCGCGCGTGCTGATGTCCGAGCACCTGCACGGCCGCAGCACGGCGCTGCGCCAGCTGGTGATCGAGATCATGCTGGGCTACGAGGCGAAAATCGCCGGTCTGCTGGCCGACGCGCAGGCGCAGGGGCTGGCGCGCGCCGACCTCGACGCCCACGCCGCCGCCACCCTCTACATCGGCATGATCCAGGGGCTGGTGCTGCAAACCTCGATCCTGCGCGGCCAGCGCACCCTGGCGGCGGAAGCTGCACGCACCTTCCCGGTTTTCCTGCAGGCCGTCCGCCCACCCTCAACACAAGGAACCCCCCGATGAAACTGCATCATCTTTTACTCGCCTCCGTACTCAGCCTGAACACGACTGCCGCGCTTGCGCAGCACGCACACGATCACGCACCGGGCTCGGACAACCGCGTCGTGCTGGCGCTGACCCCGGACGAGCGGGTCATGATCCTCGAAGAAATGCGCCTGTTTCTTGACGGCGTGCAGAAGATGACCGGTGCGCTCGGCAAGCAGGCCATGCCCGCCGTCGCGGAAGCGGCACGCGGTATGGGCCGGAAACTGGCGCACGAGGTGCCGCCCGCACTGCGCGCCAAGCTGCCGCTGGAATTCCGCCAGCTGGGCGCTTCGGTGCATGGCGATTTCGACCAGATCGCGCTGGACGCCGAGAGCCTGAAGGACGTGAGCTACAGTCTCAGCCAGCTGTCTGCCACCCTGCAAAAATGCGTGAGCTGCCATACGATGTACCAGATCCAGGGGCCTGCGCTCGACGCCAGGCACTGATCCGCCATGAAACTCAGCAAACGCAGTTTGATCCTGACCAGCGGCGTCCTGGCATTCTTGGCCGTTTTTGTCTGGCTGCTCGCCACGCGGGGGCCGCTGGCACCGGTGGGGGTGGAAACCGTCACCGTCACGCGCGCCGATCTCAGCCCGAGCGTGTACGGCATCGGCACGGTGGAAGCCCGCCACGCCTACTCGGTCGGGCCGATCCAGGCCGGCCGGCTGTTGCGGGTATGGGTCGACCAGGGCGAGCCGGTCAAAGCCGGCCAGTTGCTGGCCGAAATCGATCCGGTGGATTTGCGCCAGCGTGCCGAAGCGGCGAGCAGCGCCGCCGCCCGGGCACGCCAGGCCGCCCAGGCGGCGCAGGCACAGGTGACCGAGGCCGCTAGCCGCGCGCGGCTGGCGCAGGCAAACAGCGAACGCTATCAGGCGCTCTACCAGCAACACTTCGTCGCCAAGGAAATGGCCGACAGCCGCCGCCACGAGGCATCCGCCGCAACGGCAGCACTGGCTGCGGCACGCGCCAACGCGAGTGGGGCGCTGCGCGAAATCGGCCGTGCCGAGGCCGAATTGCGGGGCATCGACCAGATGCGCCAAAGTCTCAAATTGGTGAGTCCGATCGATGGCGTGGTGACCGCCCGTGAAGCCGAGCCCGGCGCCACCGTGGTCGCCGGTCAGGCCGTGCTGCGGCTGGTCGACCCGGCCCGGCTGTGGGTGCGCACCCGCGTCGATCAGGCGCGCGCGCAGGGCGTGCAGGTCGGACAGGCCGCCGCCATTGTGATGCGATCGGCGCCGGGCGCGGCGCTGCCGGGCCAGGTGGTGCGCATCGACCTGCAAAGCGACGCGCTGACCGAGGAACGCATCGTCAACGTCGCCTTCGACCCCGCGCCGGTGCAGCTGTATCTAGGCGAACTGGCAGAAGTGACCATCCGCCTGCCCGGCCTGCGCGATGCACTGACGGTGCCGCGCGCCGCACTGGCGCAATTCGGCGGCCAGACCGGCGTGTGGCGGGTCAAGGCAGGCCGCGCGCGCTTCCAGCCGGTGCAGCCGGGCATGCAGACCGCGGAGCAGGTGCAGATCGTGTCCGGTCTGCAGGCTGGCGACAGCGTTATCGCCTACAGCGCGAAACAGCTCGACGACGGCGTGCGCGTGCGCGAACAGCAGCTGACGCCGCGGTAAGGGCTGCCCGACGTGATTAACCTCGCCCGGCGCGACATCGCGCATCACCTCAAAAGCTACCTGCTGACCGGCTTGGGCCTGGGCCTGCTGATCGGCGTGACGCTGACCATGGCCGGGGTGTACCGCGGCATGGTCGACGACGCCAAGGTGCTGCTGCGTGCGGTCGACGCCGACGTCTGGGTGGTGCAGCAAAACACCCTGGGTCCGTTCGCCGAGCCGTCCTCCGTGCCGGACGACCTCTACCGCGCGCTCGCAGGGCTCGAAGGCGTGGCGCAGACCGGCAACGTCGCCTACCTCACCATGCAGGTGTCGCACCAGGGCAAAACCCAGCGCGTGATGGTGGCGGGTTACGAGGCGGGCAAGCCCGGCGGGCCGTCTTTTCTGGTGGCGGGCCGCCCCATCGCCCACGCGCATTACGAGGCGGTGGCCGACGCCAAGACCGGCTTCGCGGTTGGCGACGTGGTGCGCATCCGCCGCAACGACTACACCGTGGTGGGGCTGACCCGGCGCATGGTGTCCTCCGGCGGCGACCCGATGCTGTTCATTCCGCTGAAGGACGCGCAGGAAGCGCAGTTTCTCAAGGACAACGACGCCATCGTCGAGGACCGCAAGCGGCTCGCCGCCAACCCGGCGGTCAACCGCCCCGGCCAGCCCGGCGTGCTGGAAGCGGTGCAGGCGATCCAGGCCTCCAGCCACAAGGTCAACGCGGTGCTGCTGCGGTTGCAGCCGGGCTTTGACGCGCGCGCGCTGGCCGACGCGATCGCGCGCTGGCAGCGCTATACGGCCTACACGCGCGCCGACATGGAAGACATCCTGGTGGCCAAGCTGATCGCCACCGCAGCCAAGCAGATCGGCCTGTTTTTGCTGATCCTCGCGGTGGTGAGCGCGGCCATCGTCGCCTTCATCATCTACACCATGACGCTCGGCAAGATCAAGGAAATTGCTGTGCTGAAGCTGATCGGATCGAGGGACCGCACCATCGCCGCGATGATCATGCAGGAGGCGCTGGGGCTCGGCGTGATCGGCTTTTTCGTCGGCAAGTTCGCCGCCACCCTGTGGGCGCCGGCCTTCCCCAAATACGTCCTGCTCGAAACCGGAGACGCCGCGCGCGCCTTCGTGCTGACCCTGGTGGTGTGCGCACTGGCCTCGCTGCTGGCGATCCGCGCCGCGCTGAAAATCGACCCGGCGGAGGCAATCGGTGGCTGAATCTCCGGCAATCCTCATCGAAGGCATCACCAAGCGCTACGGCAGCGGCAGCGCCGCGGTCGATGCGCTGAAGGGCGTCGACATGACGGTCTATCCCGGCGAGGTGGTCGGGCTGATCGGCCCCTCCGGCTCCGGCAAGTCCACGCTGCTGAAATGCCTCGGCGCGGTGATCGAGCCCACGGCAGGGAAATTCACCCTCGGCGGCGAGGTGATTTTCGACAACGGCTGGAAAACCGGCGACCTGCGCGCGCTGCGCTGCGACCGCATCGGTTTCGTGTTCCAGGCGCCCTACCTGATCCCGTTTCTCGACGCCACCGACAACGTCGCCCTGCTGCCGATGCTGGCCGGCTTGCCCAACGCCGAGGCGCGCGCCATCGCGCTGGAGATGCTCACCGCGCTCGACGTGCAGCACCGTGCGCAGGCGCGCATTGCAGAACTCTCAGGCGGCGAGCAGCAGCGGGTGTCGATCGCGCGCGCGCTTGCCAACAAGCCGCCGATCATCCTCGCCGACGAGCCGACCGCGCCGCTCGACAGCGAACGCGCACTCACCGTGGTGAAGATCCTCAACCGCCTGGCGCAGGAATTCCACACCGCGATCATCGTCGTCACCCACGACGAAAAGATCATTCCCACCTTCAAACGCATTTACCATATCCGCGACGGCAAGACCTACGAAGAAGCAGGCGAGGGACGACCAATATGAAAATCACATTTCTCGGCGCGGCGCGCGAAGTCACCGGCTCCAGCTACCTGGTGGAGGCCGACGGCGTACGCTTCCTGGTCGATTGCGGCATGTTCCAGGGTGGGCGAGAGACGCGCGCCAAGAACCAGCGCGCGTTTTCCTTCGATCCGCGTAGCATCGACTTCGTCATCCTCACCCACGCCCACATCGACCACTCCGGTCTCTTGCCGCGGCTGGTCGCGATGGGCTTCAGGGGCACGATCCACACCACCCGCGCCACCTGCGATCTCTTGGCGGTGATGCTGCCGGATTCGGCGCACATCCAGGAAAAGGAAGCCGAATACGCCAACCTCGATCGCTTCCGCAAGGGCATGGACCGGCGCGACAAAAAAAGCGGCCTGCCGCCGCGCGACATCGCGCCGCTCTACACCGTGGCGCAGGCATGGGCTTCGCTGAAGCAGCTGAACCCGCTCGACTACGACTTGGAAATCGCGCCGCATCCGTTGGTGCGCTGCACCTTCCGCGATGCCGGCCACATCCTCGGCTCGGCCATCGTCGAGGTGTGGGTGGGAGAAGGCGAGCGCCGCCGCAAGATCGTGTTTTCCGGCGATCTCGGCCAGCCTGCGCGGCCGCTGCTGCAGGACCCCACGCACATCCACGACGCCGACTACCTGGTGGTCGAATCGACCTACGGCAACCGCGACCACAAGAGCATGGAAGCGACGCAGAACGAACTGGTGGAAGCGATCAACGACACCATCGAACGCAAGGGCGGCAACGTCATCATTCCCGCCTTTGCGGTGGGCCGCACCCAAGACATGCTCTACCTGCTGGCCGACCTGGCCCGGCAGGGCCGCATTCCCAAACTGACCGTGTTCGTCGATTCGCCGATGGCCACCGCCGCCACCGAAATCACCTACAAGCACATGGCGCTGCTCGACGACGAGACCCATGAACTGATGGGCCGCCACGGCGGCGCGGCGCATTTTCGCAAGCTGAATTTCGTCGAGGACGTCGAGGAATCGAAGGCACTCGACCGCATCACCGGCGGCGCCGTCATCATCTCGGCCAGCGGCATGTGCGAGGCCGGGCGCATCAAGTTCCACCTGCGCGCCAACCTGGCACGCCGCGAATCGACCATCCTCATCACCGGCTTTCAGGCCGCCGGCACCTTCGGCCGCCGTCTGGTCGACGGTGCCAAGCGCGTGCGCCTGCTGGGCGAGGACCTCCCGGTGCGTGCCGATCTGTATACGCTGGGCGGCCTGTCGGCGCACGCCGACCGCACCGCGCTGCTCGCCTGGCTCGGCCACTTCCGCAGCAAGCCGCGCCGGGTGTTCGTGGTGCACGGCGAGGAAACGGTGGCGACCGGGTTCGCCGCCGACCTGCAAAGGCAGTTCGGCTGGGACGCGATGGCGCCGGAGCCCGGCCACAGCGTTACCCTGGACTAGAAGACAACCATGGCTAACAAACATTATTCGCCCCGCATCCTGCTGGCCCTGTTGGGTGCAGGTCTGCTGGGCCAGGGGCAAGCTGCCTCGATTGCGGAATGGGAGGGCTGCAGCTCGATTCCGGCGGACGTCGACCGCCTGGCGTGCTACGACCGCGTGTCCGGACGTTCGCAGCCCCAGCCCGAGGTGGCAGCCACTCCGCCGGCCGACGCCAAGCGGGCCGAGCCAAGCAGGGCGCCTTCCTGTTCAGGCCGCACCGGCCCAATTATTTCCTGCCGGTCAAATACAGCACTTCGCCCAACAACACCCCGTTCCAGGACACGCTTGCTCCGCCCGATCTGGGGCTTGATCCGGTCGAGGCCGAATTGCAGCTGAGCTTCAAGATCAAGGGCATGGAGGGTGTATTCGGCCACGACAACCTCGACCTGTGGTTCGGCTACACCATCACCTCTTTCTGGCAGGCTTACAACGACACCATTTCCTCGCCGTTTCGTGAGACCAACTATGAGCCCGAAGTGTTTATGACCTACCGGACGGATTATGAAATCGCCGGTTTTCGCGGCCGTTTCATCAACCTGGGAATGGTGCACCAGTCAAACGGCCGCAGCGAAGGGCTGTCGCGCAGCTGGAACCGCGTTTACGCCCAGTTCGGGTTTGAGCGCGACAATCTGGCGCTGCTGATCCGGCCCTGGTACCGGATTCCGGAACGCGATGAAGATGACAACCCCGACATCGAGGACTACCTGGGGCACGGCGAACTGCTGGCGGTTTATCGCAAGGGCCGCAACGCCTACTCGCTGATGCTGCGCAACAACTTCAAGTCCCCGGACAACCGCGGCGCAGTGAAGCTCAACTGGAGCTTTCCCCTGTACGGGCGCCTGAAGGGCTATGTGCAGTATTTCAACGGCTACGGCGAGTCGCTGATCGACTACAACCACAGCCAGCAGTCGCTCGGACTCGGCGTCAGCCTGACCGAAGGGATGTAGACCCAGATATCGGGTGTCGTGGCGACAAGCAATAAAGGAGGCCGTGGTTGAGTCGCCTGCTGCTGCTTCCGGAAACGAGAAACCCCGCCGCAGCGGGGTTTCTTTTGAAGGGTTAAAGGCCTATTTGCGGCGGGCAGCAGCTAGACCGACCAGGCCAAGGGCCAACAGTGCGAGTGATGCGGGTTCAGGAATTTGCCGATTGGTGTTGGGCAGTTCGACAAAGGCCGTGTGGTTTTGGGCCGCGGTGGCCTGCAAGTTGCCAATGGAGAAAAGCGTCTCGCCAGCGGCATCCCGGAACACGATGTTGTAGATGTCGCGTTCGCTGCAGCAATCGGTACGTCCGAAGATGCTGAACGAGATCAGCTCCTGAACATCGTTAAACAGGATGGTCAGGGTGTCGTGGCTGAAGTCTTGGCCCTCATGAAAAATCTGGCCCAGACTAAAATTTCCGGCGGTGACGCCATCAATTGCCTTCCCCGGGGTCGAGAAACCACTCCAGGTGTCGGGTGCGCTGGCGAGCGCGTTGCCGCTGGACGCTACGTCAACGTTCCCCACATTGAACGCATTGACTTCTGCGACTTGCAGCCATTGGTTGATGGCGTTTGTGACTTCGATGGACTTGACGCCGATCAGCCCGGCCTGGGCAGTGGAGACAAGGCCAAGACCTAAGGCTAGGGCAGCGAGGGTTCTTTTAATTTTCATTTTGGCTTCTTTTATTAGTTTAGGGATACAGCTACCCGAGCAAAAGCAACATCCGGGCCATGTCAAGCATGTTTTTAAATTTCACATAAAGAACAATGGGGTGGGATCGAGCGAGCGCCTCTGCTTTGGATTGGGTGTAAAGATTTCCGACGTTTTTGCTGCCCCGGGCGTTAACAATGGCCTTACGAGGCGAGATCCCGTTTATTTCGCCTCTGGCAACGCCCGCTTCAGCAGCGCGTGCACGTACTTCACTGGAATCGCGTAGCTGATCCCGCTGGGCGCGGAGAGCGCGGTTTCTTTCGCACCCTTCACATACACCGAATTGACCACCCCCAGCACTTCACCCGTATCGGGGTGCCAGACCGGGCTGCCGCTGTTGCCGGGATAGGCGACAGCGTCGAGCCCGAACACCTCATAGGCATCCTTTGCCTGCTTCAGGGTGCGCACGGTCAACTGCGAAGCGCTGGGGAGCGGCGTGAAAATGGGAATGATGGCAGCCAGTCCGGCGCGATGGGTGGACGGATTGAGCCCCAGCACCGAGCCGATCGGGTAGCCGGTGAAATACAGCTGCCAGCCTTCGCGCGCGGCGCTTGAGTCGCCGAGTTTCAGCGCGGGCAGCGGGGCGCCCTCGATTTTCAGCAGCGCCAGATCGCGGCTGTGGTCGGTGGCGATCAGCTTGGCGGGACGTACCGTTATCTGGCGGTCGCGCCCGACGAACACGGCATGGGTTTCCTTTTTTTCGCTGTCCAGCGGTTTGGCGAAAATGTGGGCGCACGACACGACGTAGGTGCCGTCCAGCACGGCAAAGCCGGTGCCTTGGAGGTTGGCGCGCGGGCTGCCGCTGGGGTTGAAGACGCCGACGCCGACCACGCCCGGCTTCACCGATTGCAGCGTGTCGGCGACGTCGGCGTGGGCGGGCAGGGCCGCCACGAGCAGGATCAGCATCCAGCGGGTACGCCGCTTGCTGAGCCAGCAAGCGGCCAGTCGCCGGACATGATCGGGAAGCGTCACGCAAATTCGATACAATCCGGGCGGCGGTAAAGACTTTCTATTCATAGGGGAATCCAGGTATGAGCGTTGTTGCGGTTGTCGGGCTGGGCTACGTAGGCCTGCCGTTGGCGGTGGAATTCGGCAAGAAAATGACCACCATCGGATATGACCTTTCGCTTGAAAAAATCGAGGCTTACCGCCGATTTTGCGACCCGACCGGCGAGGTTTCGGCGGAGAATCTCAAGGCCGCGGCGCAGCTGACGGTGACCAGCGACCCCGCTGAGCTGGCGAAGGCCGACTTCATCATCGTCGCCGTGCCGACCCCGGTCGATGCGGCGCACATCCCGGATTTCTCGCCGCTGGTGGGCTCTTCCACCACTGTAGGCCAATACATGAAGAAGGGCGCGACTGTCATTTACGAATCCACAGTCTACCCCGGCGCCACCGAGGAGGTCTGCATCCCGATCCTGGAAAAACAGTCCGGTATGAAATGGCTGCAGGACTTCCACGTCGGCTACTCGCCCGAGCGCGTCAACCCCGGCGACAAGGAACGCACCATCACCAAGATCGTGAAAGTGGTGTCGGGCGACGACGACGCCACCCTCGACAAGGTGGCCGATCTGTATGGCAGCGTGATCACCGCCGGCGTCCATCGCGCCAGTAGCATCAAGGTGGCCGAAGCCGCCAAAGTGATCGAGAACACCCAGCGCGACCTCAACATCGCGCTGATGAACGAGCTCTCGCTGATCTTCCACCGCCTCGGCATCGACACGCTGGAAGTGCTGAAGGCCGCCGGCACCAAGTGGAACTTCCTGCCCTTCCGCCCGGGTCTGGTCGGCGGCCACTGCATCGGCGTCGACCCCTACTACCTCACCCACAAGGCCGACATGCTGGGCTACCACCCGCAGGTTATCCTCGCCGGGCGCCGCATCAACGACGGCATGGGCGCCTATGTGGCGCAGGAAACGGTGAAGAACATGATCGCCAACGGCGTGCAGGTGAAGGGCGCCAAGGTCAACGTGCTGGGCCTCACCTTCAAGGAAAACTGCCCTGATCTTCGCAACTCCAAGGTGGTCGACGTCATCCGCGAACTGCAGTCCTTCGGCTGCGACGTGCACGTGAACGATCCGCTCGGCGAATCGAGGGAAGCCGAGCACGAATACGGCATCAGCCTGACCGCGTGGGACGACCTGCCCGAGTGCGACGCCATCGTGGCCGCTGTTTCGCACGCGGAGTATCTGGATAAGTCCTTCGGTGAACTCACCGCCAAACTGAAACAAGGCGGCGCCTTCACCGACGTCAAGTCGGCCTACGACCCGGCCGTGGTGAACGCGGCGGGCTTCACGCTCTGGAGACTGTGATGGCCGCGTTCGACGCGCTGAAAACGCAGCTTCGCGCAGAACCCAAGACCTGGCTCGTCACCGGTGCCGCCGGCTTCATCGGCTGCAACCTGGTCGAAGCCCTGCTGCTGCTCGACCAGCGCGTCGTCGGGCTCGACAACTTCGCCACCGGCCACGAGAAAAACCTGGCGCAGGTGCAGGCGAGCGTCGGTCCCGCGCGCTGGGAAAACCTCAGCTTCAAGCGCGGCGACATCCGCGATCTCATCACCTGCCATGCGGTGTGCAAGGACATCGATTACGTGCTGCACCAGGCCGCATTGGGCTCGGTGCCGCGCTCGCTGGAAGACCCGCTCGCCACTCATGCGGCCAACAACACCGGTTTCCTCAACATGCTGGTGGCGGCGCGCGACGCCAGGGTGAAGCGCTTCGTCTACGCGGCGTCCTCTTCCACCTACGGCGACCACCCCGGCCTGCCCAAGGTCGAGGACGTCATCGGCAAGCCGCTGTCGCCCTATGCCGTGACCAAGCTGGTGAACGAGCTGTACGCCGACGTGTTCGGCCGCTGCTACGGCATGGAGTCGATCGGCCTCAGGTACTTCAACATCTTCGGCCGCCGCCAGGACCCCAAGGGCGCCTACGCCGCGGTGGTGCCGAAGTGGGTCGCCAGCATGATCCACAATGAACCGGTCTACATCAACGGCGACGGCGAAACCAGCCGTGATTTCTGCTACATCGACAACGTCATCCAGGCCAACCTGCTCGCTGCCACCAGCCAGCATGCGGACGCGGCCAACCAGGTCTACAACGTTGCGGTGGGCGAGCGCACCACGCTGAACGAATTGTTCGAGGCCATCCGTTCCCTGCTGGTGCCGAAGTATCCCCATCTGGCCGACGCCAAGCCGGTCTACCGCGACTTCCGCGCCGGCGACGTGCGCCATTCGCTGGCCGACATTTCCAAGGCCCGCACACGGCTGGGCTACGAGCCCACCCACCGCATCGGCGAGGGGCTGGCGGAGGCGATGGACTGGTACGTGCGGGATCTGGGCGGGCCGCCTGTCTGAGTTGAAAAATCGAAGCGAAAAGCCGGCGGAGCAAGGGCAGGGTTTGAACGAGCATGCCCCGCTCGATCCTCCCGCCGAGGCCAGGGAAGGCGCGCTGGATGTCCTGCTGCGGCGCATGCGGACCGAGAGCGATTTTCCCGCCTTGTCCGAGGCCATCGGCGACATCAACCGCATCGCCTCGTCCGACCGCGAGGGCGTTAACGAGCTCTCCAACAACATCCTCAAGGACTTTGCGCTGACCAACAAGCTCTTGAAGCTGGCCAACGTCGCGTTCTACAACCAGGTCGGCGGCGGTTCGATCAGCACCATTTCGCGCGCGGTGGTGATCCTCGGTTTCGACGCGGTGCGGTCGATCGCACTGAGCCTGATCCTGTTCGACAACCTGGAAAACAAGGCGCACGCACAGCAGCTGAAGGAAGAATTCGTCAAGGTGCTGTACGCCGGGATGCTGGCGCGCGAGATGGCGGGCAAGGCGCAGCTGAGGGACCGGGAGGAGGCGTTCATCGGCGCCATGCTGCACAAGCTGGGGCGCATGCTGACCCTGTTTTACTTCCCCGCCGAAACCGAAGCCATCAGTCGGCTCATCGAGACCGAGGGACTGAGCGACGCCAGAGCATCGACCCGGGTGCTGGGCCTGTCGTACGAGAATCTCGGGATGGGCATCGCCCGCAACTGGGGCTTTCCGGATCAGCTGGTGCAGAGCATGAAGCAACTCCCGGCCGGGAAGTTCAGGAAATGCGCGAGCAATGCTGAACGACTGCGCGCGCTGGCGGGGTTTTCCAACGAGTTGTGCGACGTTGTGCTCAGCACGCCGGACGCGGATCGCGGCAAGGCGCTGGCCGTGCTCACGGCGCGTTACAGCGACAGCGTGCCGGTGACGGTGGAGCAGATCGCCGGCCTGATGGAACAGTCGATGCGGGACATCGCGCCGTTCGCCATGGCGGTGAATGTGAACCTCAGGCAAAGCGCCTTTGCGCAGGAGGCGTCGAAATGGGCCGGTATGGCCGCGGTGCCGGGTGCGGCGCCTGCGGCCACCCCGCCAGCCGCGGATGCTTTGGCGGGGATGCCACCCGATGCCCCGAGCCTGCTGGAAGCGACCGCGCTGCACGAACACGCGGCCATCCTCGATGCCGAAGCCGGCGGCCAGGCGCCGCGCACCACCGAGTCGGTTCAGTCCGTCCTCACCGCGGGGCTGCAGGACATCAGCAATTCGCTGATCGACGACAACATGTCCGTCAACGATATCCTGCGGATGATCCTCGAGGCCATGTATACCGGCATGGGCTTCGCGCATGTGGTGCTGTGCATCAAGGACGGCCGTCACAACACGATGTGCGGCAAGTTCGGTTTCGGCGACGGGGTGCAGAGCCTGATCAAGGCCTTTGATTTCCCGCTGGCGGCGCAGCCGGATGTGTTCCTCGTCGCGCTGCAGAACAATGCCGACATCCTTATCACCGACATCGACGACCCGAAAATCGCGACGCGGATCCCGGCGTGGTACCGGCAGCATGTGCCGGCGCGCACCTTCGTGCTGTTCCCGATCATCGTCAAAGGCAAGCCGGTCGGCCTGATCTACGCCGACCATCCGCAGCCTGGCGACATCACGATCCCCGAAAAAGAGCTTTCATTGCTTAAATCGCTGCGCAATCAGGCGGTGCTCGCCATCAGACAGTCGCTCTGACTATCATGTCGCAATGACGTCTTGCCGAATCGCCTTCCGTATTCTCACCGGCCTGCTGCTTGCAGGCCTTGTCGTTTCTGCCCATGCAGCCGAGCTTCCCGCCGTCTTCACCGCAGCGCTGAAGCAGGCAGGCATTCCGCTCGATCATGTGGCGGTGGTGGTGCAGCCGCTGGATGCGGCGGCGCCGGTGCTCAGCCACAACGCCGAGGCGGCGCTGAATCCGGCTTCGGTGATGAAGCTGGTGACCAGCTTTGCGGCGCTCAATCAGCTCGGCCCCGACTACGTGTGGACGACCGATGTCTGGGCGAGTGGCCGGGTCGAGGACGGCGTGCTGCACGGCGACCTCGTCATCAAGGGCCATGGCGATCCCACCCTGACGCTGGAGCGGATGTGGCTGCTGCAGCGCCAGTTGCGCGCACGCGGGGTGCGCCACATCCGCGGCAACCTGGTGCTCGACCTCAGTCATTTCGACCTGCCGGCGATCGATCCCGGCGCCTTCGACGGCGAGCCATTTGCCCTCTACAACGCCGCGCCGGGCGCGCTGGTGGCCAATTTCAATACAACAAGCTTGCGCCTGAAGCCCTATGCGGACCAGGTGTTGATCGTGCCCGATATCGCGCTGCCGGGGGTGACGTTGACCTCGCGCCTGGTGCTGACCGACGGCGCGGAATGCAACGGCTGGAAGGGCAGCCTCACGCCGGCTTTTCCCGACCCGGAACGCCTTGAGCTGGTGGTGAGCGGGTCCTATGCGCGCGGCTGCGGCGAGCAGGCATGGTCGCTCAACCTGTTCGGGCCAGCCGCAAGCTTCGATTTCATTTTCCGCGGGCTGTGGGCGGAGTCGGGCGGCACGTTGACCGGCGCGACGGTGGCGGGCCGGGCGCCGCAATCCGAGCCGCTGCTGAAATTTTCCTCGGTGCCGCTGACCGAAGCGCTCATCCGCCTCAACAAGCATTCCAACAACCTGATGACGCGCAACCTGTTTTTGACGCTGGGCGCGGAAAGGAACGGTGCCCCGGCGACGCTTGAAAAAGGCGCGCAGGCAGTGCGCGACGCCTTGGCGCGGCGCGGGGTGTCGACCCACAAACTGGTGCTTGAAAACGGCGCCGGTCTGTCGCGCATCGAGCGCACCAGTGCGGACGCGCTGAACCAGTTGCTGCGGGCCGCCTACAACAGCCCGCTGTTCGCCGAATTCCAGTCGGCACTGCCCATCGTTGCCCTCGACGGCACATTGAAGCGCCGCTTCAACGGCAGCGCGCTGGCCGGCAATGCGCACCTGAAAACCGGCTCCCTGCGCGACGTCAGCGCGCTGGCCGGCTATGTGTACACCGTGAATGGCCAGCGCGTCAGCTTCGTCATGCTGGTCAACCACGCCAATGCACGCCGCAGCGAGGCGGCGCAGCGCGCGCTGCTGGAGTGGGTGCTGGCGGGCGAGGGGTTGTCGAGCGGTGCGTCGCGATGAATCCAGGCTGCCGCGTGATGGGCCTGTTCCTGGTGCTGCTGGCGCTGTTCCAGGCATTGCCGGTGGCGGTGGCGGCCTGGCAGGCGCAGCAATGGCCGGGCACGGTATCTGAATGGATCCGGCTGGCGTTGCTGCCGGGCGCGCTGTGGCTGTACCTGCGCTACTTCAGCATCCTTGGCTGCCGCCGGTGCGGGGACGACGACAAAACGGATGGTGAAACGTAGGAACGGCGCCTTTATGCCCTCCGGGTAACTCGCCGCGATCGCGCGCACCGTTCGGCGGCCTGCAATCGGCCCGAGGGCGGGCCGCCTACAACGGTCGACGCTATTCGGGCTGCAGCAGGTCGATCCTGAAACTGTCCTCGTACGGCGGCACATTGCATTCGATGACGTCCGAGGGCGCGACGTCGAGGCGCACGCCGACGATGTCGGTGCGCACCGGCAGTTTCGATGCGCCGCGGTCCACCAGCACCACGGTGCGGATTTCCTCCGGCTGCCTGCACGCCAGATATTCCACCGCACGCAGCATGGAATGCCCGCGATACATCACGTCGTCCACCACCAGCACCGTATGGCCCGCGAGGTCGAGGTTGGCGTGGACCGGGTTTTCCGTCAGCCGGGTTTCGGGATAGAGCAGCGTGAGATCGTCTGCATAGCGCTTGATCGCGAGGTCCAGTCGCACGCAGTCCGTCAGCCCCCAGTTTTCCTGCAGCCGGGCATGCAGCCGGTCGGCCAGGGGCGCGCCGCGCCGCAGGATGCCGACGATCGCCACCTGCGTGCGCCCCGTCAGCAATCCCGCTGCCTGGCGGGCCATGTCGCTGACAATGACATCGAGCTGTGCGGGACTGTAGAGGCTGGTGCGCCTGCCCCGGGGATTTTCGGTCATGTTGGTCGTTGGTCCTGGCGGATTCGGGAAGGGTTCAGGCTGTCGCTTCGGCAACCTGGTTGGCCCAGGACATGGCCTCGATTTCGGCCGTCGTCAGGTCCGACAGCGAAAGCGTGCCGGCTTGCGCCAGCAAGACTAGCGTGTGGCTCGGATCGGGATGCTCGACGCTTTCGACCAGCTGCAGCAGCCTGCCCAATTCGCCTTCGCGCCGCAACAGGGCGCCAGCCAGGCGCTCGTTCAGGTTGAGTTCGCCGACGATGTCGGCCAGCGGCTTGGCGATGATTGTTTCGATCAGTGACAGGATCCCGGCCATGAAGGCCTCGTCGCAATAGTCCGCGTCGCGTTGCTGTTTTCCGGCCAGCAGCTCCATCAGCTTGCCGCGCGTGGCGGCCATGACCAGCAGCGGGGTGGGGTAGGCCGAGCCGCTTTGCAGGGTGAACAGCAGCAGCTGCAGCCAGCGCTGCAACTGCTTGCGGCCCAGCACCATGAGGGCCTGCGAAACCGAGGCAATGCTGCGCTGAGCGCCGAGCGCCACCGAGTTCACCAGCCGGATCAGGTTGTAGGTCAGGTTGTAGGTCAGGTTGTAGGTCAGGTTGGGATGCTGCTTGAATACCTGTTCGACCTGTTTCGTGTCGGCGTCGCGCATCACCAGCCCCAGCATCTGGATGAGCGCCATCTGGCTTGGATCGGCGCGTTTGGCGGTCAGCACCGCCGGACGCGCGAAGAAATAGCCCTGGAACAGGTCGAAGCCGAGCGCATGGCAATAGGCCGCCTGCTCGGCGCTGTCGACTTTTTCGGCCAGCAGCTTCACCGGCCATGGCTTGAGCTGGCTGACCGCTGCACGCAGCTCGTCCTGGGTATGTAACAATATATCCACCTTGACGATGTCGACCAGCGCCAGCAGCGGGCGGTGGCTGTCGGCGAACACGAAGTCGTCCAGCGCCAGCGTGAAGCCCTGCTGCTTGAGCGCGCGGCAACGCTCGATGACGGCGTCGGTGACGATGATGGTCTCGAGCAGTTCCAGCACCACCTGTTCCCTGGGCAGCAATTCCACCAGGTCGGACAGCAGCATGTCGGCGCTGACGTTGATGAAGCCCAATTGTGAACCCAGCACGGCCTGCACCCCCATCTCGCTGAATGCGTGATGGATCACGCTGGCGGTCGCCTGCATGTCGTCGGTGACGGTCACGCTGGCGGTGTTGCCGGAGCGGAACAGCAGCTCGTAGGCGACGATGCGCTGGTCGCGGTCGAGGATGGGCTGGCGGCCCAGAAAAATATCGCTGGTGGCCATGCCTACAGTCCCAGCTCGTCCCACATCGCATCGACCCGCGCCTTCACTGCCGCGTCCATCTCGATCGGCGTGCCCCATTCGCGCGTCGTCTCGCCCGGCCACTTGTTGGTGGCGTCGATGCCCATCTTGCTGCCCAGACCCGAGACCGGGCTGGCGAAGTCGAGGTAGTCGATCGGCGTGTTTTCCACCAGGAGCGTGTCGCGTGCCGGGTCGACGCGTGTGGTGAGCGCCCACATGACTTCCTTCCAGTCGCGCACGTCGACGTCGTCGTCGGTGACGATAATGAATTTGGTGTACATGAACTGGCGCAGGAAACTCCACACGCCGAACATCACCCGCTTGGCGTGGCCCGGATAGGCCTTCTTCATGCTGACCACCGCCATGCGGTAGGAGCAGCCCTCGGGCGGCAGGTAGAAGTCGGCGATCTCGGGAAACTGCTTCTGCAAGAGCGGCACGAACACCTCGTTCAGCGCCACGCCGAGGATCGCGGGCTCGTCCGGCGGCTTGCCGGTGTAGGTGCTGTGGTAGATCGGGTCGCGCCGCAGGGTGATTCGCTCAACGGTGAACACCGGAAAGGTTTCCTGCTCGTTGTAGTAGCCGGTGTGGTCGCCGTACGGCCCTTCCAGTGCCGTTTCTCCGGGATGGATCACGCCTTCGAGCACGATTTCTGCCGACGCCGGCACCTGCAGCTCATTGCCGAGGCACTTCACCACCTCGGTCTTGGCGCCGCGCAACAGCCCGGCGAACTGGTATTCGGACAGCGAATCCGGCACCGGGGTCACCGCGCCGAGGATGGTCGCCGGATCGGCGCCGAGCGCGACGGCGACGGGGAACGGCTCGCCCGGATGCGCAAGCGTGTGCTCGCGAAAATCCAGCGCGCCGCCGCGGTGCGCCAGCCAGCGCATGATGAGCTTGTTGGGGCCGAGCACCTGCTGGCGGTAAATGCCCAGGTTCTGCCGGGTTTTGTGCGGACCGCGGGTGACGGTCAGCCCCCAGGTGATCAGCGGCGCGACGTCGCCTGGCCAGCAGTGCTGGATCGGCAGCCGGCCGAGATCGACGTCGGCGCCCTCCCACACGATTTCCTGACACGGCGCGTGTTTCACTTCCTTCGGCGCCATGTTCAGGACCTGTTTGAGCACCGGCCACTTGTCCCAGGCGTCGCGCAGGCCCTTCGGCGGCTCGGGTTCCTTCAGGTAGGCCAGCAGCTTGCCGACCTCGCGCAGCCGGCTCGGGTCGTCCTCGCCCATGCCCAATGCCACGCGCCTGACCGTGCCGAACAGGTTTGCCAGCACCGGCATGGTGCCGCCCTTTGGATTTTCGAACAGCAGCGCCGGGCCGCCGGCGCGCAGCACGCGGTCGGCGATTTCGGTCATTTCCAGATTGGGGTCGACTTCAATGGCGATGCGTTTGAGCTCGCCCATTTTTTCGAGTTGGGCGATGAAATCGCGCAGGTCGCGGTAGATCATGGATGGCCGATCATGGGCGGGCGCGTTCGAAACCGGATTGCCGGCATCAGTCGATGTATTCGAACAAGGTGACGACCTTGGTTACGCCCGAGGAGGTGCGCGCGATCCCGGTGGCAATGTCGGCCTCGGCCTGGGTCACCAGCCCCATCAGGTAGACCACGCCGGATTCGGTCACCACCTTGATCTTGGTGCCGGGCACCTGTTCGTTGCGCAGCAGGCGGGCCTTGACGTTGCCGGTGATGGTGGTGTCGTTGGCCCGGGCGGTGTACGAGGTGACGCCGGAAATGCTGAGTTCGTTGAACACCGTGCGCACGTCGGGAACGCCTTTGACGACTTCGGCGGCGCGCGTGCGGGCGGCTTCGTTCGGCACCTGGCCGGTGAGCAGCACCTGGCGGTTGAAGCTGGTGACGGAAATCTTGCCGGTATTTTTCGGGAAGGTTTCGCGCAGGCGGTTCATCGCGCGCAATTCGATTTCCTGGTCGCCGACATAGACGCCGGTGGTACGGCGATCGAGCGCGACGGAGGTTCCGGCCGCGGCGCCGCCAACGGCCACCGCCGCACATCCGTGCAATTGCGACAACGCCACACCCACCAGCGCGATTTGGATCAGTTTGTTCATTCTTCGACTCCTAATAAGACGCTGTCCACCGCATCGCACAGGCAATGGATGGTCAGCAGATGGACTTCCTGAATGCGCGCCGTGGATTCGGCAGGCACGCACAGGAAGACGTCGTCTTCCTGCATTTGTTCCGCCAGGCCGCCGCCCTGGCGTCCGGTCAGCGCGATCACCGGCATGCTGCGCGCGTGGGCAGCGGCCACCGCCTGCAACACGTTGTGCGAATTGCCGCTGCTGGAAATCGCCAGCAGGATGTCGCCCGGCTGGCCCAGCGCCTTCACCTGCCGCGCAAACACCTGATCGTAGGCGAGATCGTTGGCGATCGAGGTCAGGGTGGAGGTGTCGGCGGTGAGTGAAATCGCTGCCAGGCCAGGGCGCTCCTGTTCGAAGCGGTTGATCATCTTGGAAACGAAATGCTGTGCATCCGCCGCCGAGCCGCCGTTGCCGCAGGCGAGGATTTTGCCGCCCTGCGTCAGGCAATGCACCATGTGGCGCGCGGCCTGTTCAATCGCCGGGGCAAGTGCCTCGGCAGCGTTCAGCTGGGTCTGCGCGGCGGACTGGAAATGGCCGAGAATTCTGTCGTGTAAGGGCATTAAGGCGCGCGTATTTGATGAAACATTCGAGCCTGGATTATCCCACATCGTCAAACGCGTTCTTGATCCAGTCTGGCGGCGGCGTGCCGGTGAGCGCCACCACGTCGAAGCGGCACGGCGGCAGTGTCTTCAGCGTGGTCAGATACTGGCGCGCAGCGGCCAGCAGCTTCTTCTGCTTGGCGGGCGTCACGCTGGCGGCGGCACCGCCGAAATCGCTGCGGCTGCGCAGCCGCACCTCGACGAACACCAGGGTGGAACCGTCCTGCATGATGAGGTCGATCTCGCCGAAGCGGCAGCGCCAGTTGCGTGCCACGAGCTTCAGACCCTGCGTTTGCAGGAAGGCTTCGGCGCGCGCTTCGGCGGATTGCCCGATCAGGGATTTCAACATCTGCGACAATGCCGGGATGAGTGAAAGTCCGCATCATACCCGCCTGCCCCCCGCGCTCTATGTCGTCGCCACGCCGATCGGCAACCTCGGCGACATCACGCTGCGCGCGCTCGACACGCTGAAAAGCGTGGATCGCGTGGCGGCGGAGGACACCCGCGTCTCGGGGCAACTGCTGGCGCATTTCGACATCAGAAAGCCGCTGGTGTCCATCCGCGAACACAACGAGCGCGAAGCCGCCAACAAGGTGATCGCGTGGATCGCCGCCGGCGAGGCGGTGGCCTACGTCTCGGATGCGGGCACGCCGGCGGTGTCCGATCCCGGTGCGCGGCTGGTGGCGGCGGTACGCGCAGCGGGCCAGACGGTAGTGCCGGTTCCCGGCGCCTCGGCGGTGACCACCGCGCTGTCGGCAGCGGGCATCGAATCCGGACAATGGCTGTTCCACGGCTTTTTGCCGCCCAAGTCCGGCGCACGCCGCGCCCAGCTGCAGACGCTCGCGGCGCTGCCGGTGGCGCTGGTGTTTTACGAAGCGCCGCATCGCATCGAGGAAACCCTGATCGACATGGCTGCCGTGCTGGACGGCGCCCGCCTGGTGACGCTGGCGCGCGAACTCACCAAGCGCTTCGAGTCCATCGTCACGCTGCCGCTCGCCGACGCCCCGGCCTGGCTGGCCGCCGACCCCAACCATGTGCGCGGCGAATTCGTTGTCATCGTGCACCCGCCGGCTGCGGCCGCAGCGATGGTCGATGCGGAAGCGATGCGGGTGCTCGACGTGCTGCTGGGTGAGTTGCCGCCCACCCTGGCGGCCAAGCTGGGCGCGAAGATCAGCGGACGCAGCAAGGCCGAACTCTATAAAATGTCGTTGGCATTGAAGCCGCAGGACTAGGAGCCTGTTTCAACAGGAATCCTACCCCGCGTTGAGGCCAGGATAGGATGGATGCAAGGCGGAAGTGCGCAGGCAATGGCCATCCATTGCCAAGCGCCGTAGACGCCAATCCTGGCCTCAACCCGAAGGGCCGGTTGCCTTCGGGCACATTGCGGTGTTGCGGGTGACTCGTGGAGAATGGCTCCACTTCGCCCCCCCCGCGCCTTGCACTGCCTCCCGAAGGCAACCGGCGCGGGGCATGATTCCTGTTGAAATAGGCTCCTTTGCATGACCGACACCCTCACGATCACCCGCCCCGACGACTGGCACATCCATTTCCGCGACGGCGCCGCCATGCAGAGCGTGCTGCCCGACACCACGCGCGTGTTCGGCCGCGCCATCGCCATGCCCAACCTGCGGCCGCCGGTGGTGAACGTGGCCGATGCGATGGCTTATCGGGGGCGCCTGCTGGCCGCTGCCGCCGGCACGTCGTTCGAGCCCTTGATGACGCTTTACCTCACCGACAACACGACGCCGGAGGAAATCCGCCGCGCGCGCACAAGCGGCTTCGTGCACGCAGTGAAGTACTACCCGGCGGGGGCGACGACCAATTCCGACTCCGGCGTCACCGAGCTGACCCGTGCCTACCCGGCGATCGCGGCGATGGAGGAAGTCGGCATGCCGCTCCTGCTGCACGGTGAAGTGGTCGACCCCGAGGTCGACGTGTTCGATCGCGAGGCGGTGTTCATCGAGCGCCATCTGACCCGGCTGCTGCGCGATTTCCCCCGGCTGAAAATCGTGCTGGAGCACATCACCACGCGCCAGGCCGCCGAGTTCGTAACGGCGGCGCCGGCCAACGTCGCCGCCACCATCACCGTGCATCACCTGCTCTACAACCGCAACGCCATGTTCAACGGCGGCATCCGTCCGCACCTGTTCTGCCTGCCGGTATTGAAACGCGAACAGCACCGCCAGGCGCTGGTGGCCGCGGCCATTTCCGGCAACCCCAAGTTCTTCCTCGGTACCGATTCCGCGCCCCATGCGGTGGGCGCCAAGGAAACCGCCTGCGGCTGCGCCGGCATCTATTCTGCGCACGCCGCGATCGAGCTGTATGCCGAAGCCTTCGAGGACGCCGGCGCGCTCGACCGGCTCGAGGCCTTTGCCAGCTTTTACGGCGCCGATTTCTACGGCCTGCCGCGCCATACCGACGCCCTCACCCTCAAGCGCGAAAGCTGGGACGCGCCGGCCAGCCTCAGGCTGGGTGACGAAACTCTGGTGCCCTTGCGTGCGGGCGAGACGATCCGCTGGCGCGTGGCGTGAAACAAAAAACGGCAGACCGGGGAAGTCTGCCGTGGTGGGAGCCACCCAGCATTGATGTCCCGCCGGGTGCTTCCAAGGGTCGCGCAGCATTGCGCTGCGCGGGAGGAGGGCGTTATGGGAACGCCGGAATGGTGGGTTCGACCCCCGAGCTCATGGCCTCCGGGTGGTGCGCGGCAACCAGCTTCTTGATCTCATCGACTCGCCCGGAGGGGGCGTCCACCATCATCAGGATGTGTCCGGCGGCGATGGCCGACTCGAAGCTTCTCAAGCGCGAGTTGGGAATCGAGCTGGCGACCATGCTGGCGACCCAGGCACCAAATGCGGCGCCGATCAGCGCGGTAAGCAGAATGGTGACGAGCTGCAGGTCGATGCCGGCGGGCGGGAAGAACACCGCCACCAGACCGGCAATGATGCCGATGCCGCCCCCCACGGCCAGGCCGGTTTCGGCGCCATGGACAAAGTCGGATGTTTGCAGGACCGAGGCCTCGTGCAGGCCTTCGAGCGATGTGCCGTCCCGGGCCATGACGTGAATATGTTCATCTTCGATGCGGGCGAGCAGAAGTTCGTCACGAATCTGGCGGGCGCTGCGGGTGTCCGGCACCATGAAATACAGACGTCTTCTCATGATGGGTCTCCTGATGAGGCCGTGTCCGGCCTGGATACCTTTGATTAGCAGATCAGCCGCTACAGTCAAGTAAAGGCTTTATAATGCCCATGGGAAAGCCGGTCAGACAACCGCTGCCACGCAAGTGGGAGAGGAAAGTCCGGGCTCCATAGAGCAGGATGCCGGCTAACGGCCGGACGCCGTGAGGCGAGGAATAGGGCCACAGAGACGAGCGTATTAAGTTACGGTGAAACGCGGTAACCTCCATCCGGAGCAACACCAAATAGGCAGGCGATGAAGCGGCTCGCTGAGTCTGCGGGTAGGTGGCTGGAGCCGGTC